>JAQCQR010000049.1 GCA_027687465.1 Coriobacteriaceae bacterium AF08-21 | reverse complement strand
TGGGCATCGTCGGCGCGTTCTTCGGCGTGCTGGCGTAAGGGCCCGGCCTATTATCTGCCCCCAAGGGAAACGGCGACCCGTTGCGGTCGCCGTTTTTTATTACCGAAAGCTAGCTGGAGGTGCTTCGTGATTCGATCTGACAATCCACCCGATAATGGCGTGAGCGGGGCGATGTATCTATTTGGCACGGCGCTCTTGTGGAGCTTTATCGGCATCCTCGTTCACGCCAATTCGCAGTCAGCTCTTTTGATCGGTGCCGTCACGGCAATATTTATGGCGCTCTTTATCCTGCTCGTCGGCAGGCCTGTCCTCCGCGTCAGCCGTCTTATTGTCCTTGTGGCCGTCTGTAACTTCGTGACAGGCACCACGTTTAACTTTGCCAACCAGCTCACGACGGTCGGCAACGCAATCGTTTTGCAGTACACCTCGATGATTTTCGTTATCGTATATCAATCGCTCGCAACACACACGTTGCCCTCGCCTGCGAAGATTGCCTCCGTGGTGGTTGCTTTTACGGGTATGGGTCTTTTCTTTTTAGGTGATTTGAGTGTCGAGGGCATGCTCGGCAACCTGCTTGCCGTCATTTCGGGCGCCACCTTTGGGCTGTGTTTCTTTTTGAACTCTCGCCCCGATGCGTCGCCCATGGTGTCCTCGCTCATCTCCTGCGGTATCTCGATGCTGCCGATCGTCTATTTTGCCGGCGCCCTAGACTCCGTGAGACCATTTGAGTGGGGGCTCATGCTGGTGCATGGCCTTTTTTGCAGCGGCCTTGCGAGCGTGCTGTATGCTAAGGGGATTGCGCGCACCAACGCGTTTGCGGCCAACTTGGTCTGCATGAGCGAGGTCGTGCTCGCTCCCTGCTGGTCGGCGCTCCTCTTTGGCGAGGTCTTTCGCTGGAACGAGTTTTTGGGTGCGTCGATTATCGTTTTGGTGATTGTGGCCAACTTGGCATCCGATGCCTTTGGCGATGGCTTTCTGGTGGCGCTTGTCCGCCATCGAAACAAGGAACATGCCTGATGGGATACGTTTGCCGTTTACGGTAAAAAACACCCCGCTGAGCGAGTGGTATTAAATAGTAAGGACCTGCATACCTATAATTGGTATCAAATCATTTGTACCTGGCATGGGTGTTAGCAGCACACCAGGTACGCTTCGAGCCGTGTAATCGAACTCCTGGAATTGATATCAACAACGCGCGCGACGGGAGTGGCGACGGTTCGAGATTCCTTATTGGGAGGAATTATGCTTGTCCAAGCAATCCTCGTCGGCTTAGTCGGAGCGTTTGGATGTCTCGACTACCAGCTCGGCACCCTCTACGCGTTCCGCCCCATCGTCCTGTGCCCGCTCGTGGGCCTGGTGCTGGGGGACTTGCAGACCGGCCTTGCCGTTGGTGCCAGCCTGGAGCTGCTGTTCATGGGCTCGATCTCCATCGGCGCCTACGTACCGCCCAACGAAACCGTCGGCGGCGTGCTCGCCTGCGCGTTTGCCATTCAGCTCGGTCAGGGTACCGAGACGGCCATCGCGCTCGCCATGCCCATCGCCGTCCTTTCGTTGACGATCGGCAACATTACCAATGCTTTGTTCCCTGTGTTTGTCGATATGGCAGACAAGTTCGCCCTCAAGGGAAATCTCAAAGGCATCTACGCCGTTCATTGGGGAATTGGAATTTGGGGTTGCGTTGAGTACTTCCTGCTGTGCGGCGGCGCCTTCTATCTGGGTTCCGACGCCATTCAGGGTCTGCTCGACTTCATCCCGCCCTTCATCATCGACGGTTGCGGCGTTGCCGCCAACATCCTGCCGGCCATGGGCTTCGCCATGCTCGGCCGCCTGGTGCTCACCAAGCAGCT
>JAQCQR010000048.1 GCA_027687465.1 Coriobacteriaceae bacterium AF08-21 | reverse complement strand
GGCGGTTGAGCAGGCGCAGGCCGAAGCAGTCGGCGAGGTAGTAGCCCATCTCGCAGCCACCGTTACCATGATCGGAAGCCATCTTGACGCAATTCTCGGCGCCGACAGCCTGGCCGATGAGACCCTCGGGCTTGGTCATGGCGTAGACACGAATGCCCTTTTCCTTCATCTTCTTGACGGCCTCGAGGACCTCGGGGGTGGTGCCGGACTCGGAGGCGGTGAGCACGACGGACTTCTCGGTCATGCGCTTGTGGCCGGAGACGTTCCACTCGGCGGCGTGGATCAGGTAGACCTCGAGGTCGCGGTCGCCGAACTTGTTCATGAGGTACTCGAGCTGCATGAGCTCGTCCCAGGTGCCGCCGACGCCCATCAGGAACACGGCGTCGTAGCCCTCGTCGGCGACCTTGTCGGCGAGCGCGGTCATCTTCTTGCCGGCCTCGTAGACGTTCTTGCCGTCCTCGACGTAGCCCTCCTGGCTAAAGTGCATGATCTCGATCTTCTCGGTTTCCTTCATTGCTTTTCCTTTCTGTCTTGCACGCGAATCTATACATCGCGTTTCTTTTCGATACCAATTATAGACATACACCTAACGTGTTTTTAATACCACTTTTCAATCTGCCCCAATCCTCGGTGAACGGTCGAAATTCTCTGGTGAGTGGTATTAAATTAGAATTTGATGTATAGCTAACGCCCCTGGCGTCTCCCTTGTGTGACAAAGAACAGCGTTCCTACCAGCGCAATAATGGTCGATGCCCCAAACAATACCGTCTGGACGCCCAAAGCCTCCGCCAAAAACGGAGCCGCCAGCAGCGGCACCACGCCGGCGCTCATCAGGCCAAAACGCACAAAGCCGGTAATGCGCCCCAGGTATTTGATGTCTGCGCGCTCCTGAATCAAGATCATCTGCAGCGGCTCCAGGAACCCCCAGGCCAGACCGTTAATCGCCTGACCGATAATCGCGACCCCCAGCATATCGGTGCCCACGTACACCATGGACCCAATGCCCACGGCCATGAGCGCGCCGAGTAACAATCGTAGGTTGACATGGCGAGCAGAAAGCTTGGTCAGGATGAACGCGCCCACCGAGGAAGTGAGGCCCACGACCGAGGACAGCCAGCCCAGCCAGACGATATCCACGTTGAGCACATCACGGTAGAACAACGACTCCAGCGAATCGAACGCGCCAAACGCAAAGAAACCCAAAAAGCCCGAGATAAAGATGAGGCGCAGGTCGTGGTCGCGAAACGTAAGTCGCGCACCCTCGGCCATGCCGCCCAGAATACCGCCCTTCGGCTTCTCCCCTTTTGCGGGAACAACACACTCGTGGCAGCCCAAGGAGAGCACGGCCGCCGCACCCATCATGCCCGCCATGAGCAGATAGACCGATTGCGTGGCAAAACAGCTCACGATGGCACCACCGAGCAGCGGGCCAGCGGTATAGGCGATATTGCTGTAAAACACCATGAGACCGTTCACGCGGGTACGGCCCTCGGTGGTCGACTCTAGGTATCCCGGAAACGCATGCGTGCAGGTGTTGATAAAACCGCCCGCAAGTCCCAAGACACACGCGGCAAACACAAGCCCGGGGACAGACAACGGCGCCAACCCCACGCCAAGCGAAAGCACCGCCGTAATCACGCACGTCACAAACGACGTCCGACGCGGTCCAAAGCGATCGATGACCGAGCCCGACACCATATTGCCCACCGACGTCATAAGATTGCGCACGAGCGTAATGGCGGCAACCAAAAAGGCCGTGCCAGCCAGATCATACGTGGCCGCACCGATAAGCCCCAAAAAGTAGACCGCGTTGTTGGCGCACCACTGCAGGGACTCAATAAGAATCAGCCTGACCTCTGCCGGCGTCAGGCGCATTTCTTCGCGATCCTTCGCGAACATACGAACTCCTTCTATACAAAAAGGGGATGGAGGGCATAGGCCCGCTCCATCCCCTTTCCAGGTTGCAACGAAATCTATGCAGCCGGGCCCTTACGCCAGCACGCCGAAGAACGCGCCGACGATGCCCA
>JAQCQR010000047.1 GCA_027687465.1 Coriobacteriaceae bacterium AF08-21 | reverse complement strand
GTTGCGCTGAGTCCTGAGGCTGTTGCAATGAAAATGAGAATCAAGGCTCTGAATATAAGACGTTCGTCCAGGCTTTACTAAATGCAGAATGATAATTAGCATCTAAATAAGCCGAGGAATTCATCAAGCTATGGAGCAGCCCCTTTGAAGATTGAAACAAAGCGAAGTCTCTGGGGAAAAGAATTTTATATACAACTGCGGCAAACAGGAAATCGTTTGTTGGATTGTACGTTTTTAAATTAATTGAGAGCAAGGCGCCATATAGCAACAGCTCGTTAACTAAATCAAATACCAGTCTGGCGGAATCAAATGAACTTGAGACTGCATTAATTAAATCTATTGAAACTCTAATAGTTGCTTCTTCAAATTTGCAGGTAATAAGCTCACCAGAATTAAATGAGTCCGCAATAGGCAAAATCGGGATAACATAATCAAAAAATTTAACTCTGTCGTCAGCGGAAAATAGGTCATCTTTTACTAAATAGAAGAAGCGAATGGGATAGTTTGATCCGATTTTACGCCTGAGAATATTAATGATTTCAGCTGAATCCAACTTGTTTGGGGAGATCCGATTTGGAAATCGCAGTTTGTTGTAGTCATTGGCTATTTTATTGACGGTCCTGAGCTGTTCCAAAACTTCTAAAGATAGGGTGTCAAACCTGTCAATATCCTCGAAAACAAAGCAATCGTATTTTGAATGTGAGATCAAATAAAGCAAAGAGTCCGAAAATGATTGGATTCCGGACTTATCTCGTGGCACTAGTTCAATAGAATATTCTGACATGAAAGAAAAACTTTTTATATAGCGCCTAAAACCTCCGTAGAATAGTATTCGGGATAAAGCGAGACAACTAAGAATTGTTAACAAGATAAATTGTTGAGCAAAATTGATATTTAAAGATTTGCATATCAGCTTGCCAACATCTTCATTCAATAAAGAAAGTAACAATACGCCAAATAGCACTGTAAAAGAAGCGACAAAGAAGCTGCGCATTATTCCTGATTGACACACCGACGATATTCCGGCATGCGAACTGTTTGAATATGAAGAGCCGATTGCAATCTGATCCAGTATTCCTTTCTCTAACTTCTTTTTTAGAGACTCGGCAGTTTTGTAATTGTTTGCTTTTGCCTTAACAAACGAAGGAACAGAAACATATAGAAATTTGTGGCCTGAAGCACCATCAAGTTGGTCAATGGATTTCATGAAGCTGGATTTGCCACAACCATATGGTCCCGATATAGCAATATTGGTGTTAGCTTCTTTAGCAAAAACCATATTAATATCCAAGTAATAAGGGGAGACTTCGTCAAATGAAAGTCTTCTTGGAGCAAGTGAAATCTTCTTACCGGTATTTAGCTTTTTCTTCCGCCCAAACAGAGAAATAATCGATTCGACACTCATCGTGATTGGCTCCGCAGTATTTCCAGCAAATAAAAATGACGATGGCCGATTTCTTCGACCATCGTCATAATTTACTCCAATTGATTAATTTTACTTATCCCAACGCCTACAAACTTTTGACGTGTTCTTCCTCCAGCGCGCGTGTACAGTTGTTTCTCGGCATCAACCGCAACCTTGTCGCCAGGCTGAAGGCCGTAAAGCTGCTCAGGCGGAATATCTCCAATCGGAAGAACGGTTTCCTTTGATAGTCCCTCGCCGGCATCCTCTCTAATTCGAAGATGATCTTTTTCCGATGTAGTGACTGTTAGCAAAACACCCTCAATATGAATCTGCTCAACATTAACCTGAGCATCCTGAATTACAGAAGCAGCAAATTTCGCAAAGGAGTGGCTCACGCTGATTGTTTTCCGCTCCTTAAAGGGCTCTCGCCATTCAAAATCAACGTCAATTTGACTTTTGTCTACAGTCTCACATAGAGAGTGAACATTTGAAGCAACGCGGGGACCTAATTCGGCGAGATGTTCGACGAATGCATCCTGGTCCGGAGTTTCGTCTGACAGATCAGACAAAAGACTTGAAAGCTCTTCAAAAGCACGGTGGCGCGCGCAGACGTGGTGTAAGAGCGTCCCGAGGTCCGTCG
>JAQCQR010000046.1 GCA_027687465.1 Coriobacteriaceae bacterium AF08-21 | reverse complement strand
GAGCCGTCATCCGAGATGGAGAAGGGGGAGGCCTCGCGGCCTCCCCCCTTTTTTGCGTTTACGGGCAACAATACTTATGCAATTAAATCAATTTAATCATCCACCGCTGAATATAGACGTTCACCGTTCTGTGGTCGGTTCTCTGTTCTCAATGGACTAATATTTGCTTTAGCGCACTGCTGCGCTTGTCCTGTTTTACACGGGTCGTTTTATTGATTGTGACGGAAGGACTCACATGGCAGATGTTCATGAGCTGCTTGATACTTGGATTGCCAATGTCAAGGACGAGGAGCTCCTCGCTGAGCTTAACACGATGAAGGAGCAGGGTGATGAGGACGCCATCACCGACGCCTTCTTCCAGGATCTCGCCTTCGGTACTGCCGGCCTTCGCGGCACTATCGGTGCGGGCACTAACCGTATGAATATCTATACGGTCGGTCGTGCGACCCAGGGATTCGCTGACTACCTCAATGCGACCTTCGAGCATCCGACGGTCGCCATCGCTCGCGATAGCCGCAATAAAGGTGAGCTGTTCGTCAAGACGACGGCTGCCATTCTTGCAGCAAACGGCGTGACTGCCCTCGTGTATCCCAAGATTTCTCCTGTGCCGACGCTCTCCTGGGCCGTCCGCGACCTTAAGTGCTCCGGTGGCATTTGCATGACCGCTAGTCATAATCCGGCGCCTTATAACGGCTATAAGGCCTATGGCCCCGACGGCTGCCAGATCACCAGCGAGGCCGCCGATGCAATTTCTAAGGCCATCGCCGAGACCGATACGTTCACCGGCGTGAAGTCCATGGACTTCGATGAGGCTCTTGAGCAGGGTCTGGTCAAATGGATCGATGACTCGTGCCTCGAGCGTTATTACGACGCCGTTCTCGCCCGCGGCGTGACTAACCTTTCTGCCGAGGAGATCGCTGGCGCTCCGCTTAAGCTCGTCTACACTCCGCTCAACGGCACTGGCCTCATTCCCGTCACGACGGTGCTCGAGCGCGCTGGCATCACTGATGTCACGGTTGTTCCCGAGCAGAAGGAGCCTAACGGCGATTTCCCGACCTGCCCGTATCCTAACCCCGAGATTCGTCAGGCCATGCAGAAGGGCATTGACCTGTGCGAGCAGGTTCACCCCGATCTGCTGCTTGCAACCGATCCTGACGCCGATCGCGTTGGCGTTGCCGTTAAGAATGGCGATGACTATCTGCTGCTGACCGGCAATGAGATGGGCGTTCTGCTGCTTGACTATATCTGCAAGACCCGCGCTGCTCGCGGTGAGGACCTCACTAAGAAGGTTGCTGTCACTACTATCGTTTCTTCCGCCATGGTTGACGCTCTGGCCGACGAGTACGGTTTTGAGCTCCGCCGCTGCCTGACGGGCTTCAAGTACATCGGCGACATCATTACTTCTCTTTCCGATGCTGGCGAGGTCGATCGCTTTATCTTCGGTTTTGAGGAGAGCTACGGTTATCTGGCCGGTGACCACGTGCGCGACAAGGACGCCGTGAGCACTTCTCTTCTGATTTGCCAGATGGCGCAGTATTACAAGCTCCAGGGCAAGAACCTTGCAGATGCGATGCACGAGCTGTACGAGAAGTATGGCTACTATCACAACAAGACGATTTCGCTGAGCTATCCGGGCGCTGAGGGTGCGGCAAAGATGGCCTGCATCATGGCTGGTCTGCGCGAGAACCCGCCCGCGGAGCTCGCCGGTTCCAAGATTGAGGCTGTCGTGGATTACAACACCTGCGTGAACGGCCTGCCGAAGGCTAACGTCATTGAGTTCGATCTTGAGGGCGGCAACAAGGGTATTGTTCGTCCTTCCGGCACTGAACCCAAGATTAAGCTGTACATCTTCGCTAAGGGCGCGGATGCCGCCGAGGCTGATGCCGCACTTGACGCGATTGAGGAGTCTGGTCGCAAGTTGTTGGCCTAAGGCTTTGAAAGCCTATTTCCACAATTAGACGGAGGAGGGGATCTCGGAAACGAGGTCCCCTCTTTATTACCGGCAAACACAGCTGAGAATCACAAAATGTGTAGGAAACGTGTACGCCCAGATTCCCGCCCACGGCGCCCCTCCGGTCTGGCAATATATCTCCTTGCCGCGCGGCCCGG
>JAQCQR010000045.1 GCA_027687465.1 Coriobacteriaceae bacterium AF08-21 | reverse complement strand
GCTTCGAGCCGCGCGCCGAGGAGCTCGCCAAGAAGTACGCCCTGGCCCCCTACACCATGTTCATCGGCTCCGGCGCCCTGTGGGGCGAGACCATCCTCTTCTCGATGTGCATCCTCGAGGAGATGCAGTGGAAGCGCACCCGCTACATCACCTCGGCCGACTTCTTCCACGGCACCCTCGAGCTCGTGGAGCCCGGCGTCCCGGTCTTCCTGTTCATGGGCGAGGACGAGAACCGCAAGCTCGACGAGCGCGTCCGCGCGTTCCTGACCCGCGGCGTGACCGGCGACACCGACATCAACATCATCGACACCGCCGAGTTCGCGATCCCCGGCCTTGACGACGAGTTCCGCGTCATCGTCTCCCCGTGGATCCTGACGGTGCTCGTGACCGACCGCCTGGCTCGCTACTACGAGACGGTCACCAAGCACAACCTCAAGTATCGTCGCTACTATCATCAGTTCGACTACTAAAGAAAACGGGTGCGGGAACGTGCCGGGCTATTGAGAGGAACACAGAATGAGACAGTACATCATCGCCAGCCATGCGCACTTCGCCACCGGCATCAAGGAGAGCGTCGAGCTGCTCTCGGGCGCTCGCGACAACGTCCACGATCTTTCGATGTTCGTCGATGGCCGCATGGACGTGGCCGAGGAGGCCCAAAAACTGCTGGCAGGCATGTCTGCCGACGATGATGTCGTTGTCTGCACCGACCTCTTTGGCGGTAGCGTTAACAACGAGTTCACCAAGATCGTCCAGACGCGTCCCCGCACGTACCTCGTTACCAACATGAACCTTCCTCTGCTCATCCAGCTGCTGTTCTCTGACGAGTCGGCGCCGGTTGAGGAGACGATTCGCGCCATCGTCGCTGCGGACGATACGCGCGTGAAGTTTGTCAACGATCTTTTGGTCGATGACGAGGAGGAGGAAGAGTTCTAATCCGCAGCACCTACTGACACGCCGTATGACGGCACAAGACCTTTGGGGGGTCACATTATGATTCAGCTACTTCGCGTTGACCATCGCCTGCTTCATGGCCAGGTCGCAGTTTCCTGGGTTCAGGGCCTTGGCTCCAACTGCATCTTCTGCGTGGGCGATAAGGTCGCTAACGACCCGGTGTGGAAGACGACGCTCAAGATGGGCAAGCCTGCCGGCTGCAAGCTCGTCATCAAAGATATGGAGCATGCAATCGAAGCTATCAACTCGGGCGTGACCGACAAGTACAAGATGATCATCTGCGTCGCCACCATCGCCGAGGCAAAGCAGCTTGTTGAGGGCTGCCCACAGATTAAGTCGGTCAACCTGGGCAACACCAAGCCCAAGGACGAGAAGCGTCCCGACGCTCGTCAGGTCTCTCGTCAGATCTTCCTGACCGCGGCCGAGGAAGCCGATGTGCGCGAGATGCTGGATCGCGGCGTTGAGGTCGAGATTCGACCCCTGGCCGATGACCCTAAGGTTGACTGCGCCAGCGTGCTTTAGGCGTTTAAATTCGAAGAGTCTGAGCTCTTCGTAGTGTCCTATTAGGAAAGGGGGATGCATGCTTACCCAAGCAATCCTCATCGGACTTATCGCCGCATTTGGTAAGTTCGACTTCCAGCTCGGTACGCTCTATGCGTTCCGCCCCATCGTCCTGTGCCCGCTCGTGGGCCTGGTGCTGGGGGACCTGCAGTCCGGCCTCGCGATCGGTGCGAGTCTGGAGCTGCTGTTCATGGGCTCGATCTCCATCGGCGCCTACGTGCCGCCTGATGAGACGATCGGCGGCGTGCTCGCCTGCGCCTTCGCTATCCAGCTGGGCCAGAGCACCGAGGCAGCCATCGCGCTTGCCATGCCCATCGCCACGCTGTGCCTTGCCATCAAGAACATCCTCAACGCCGCCCTGCCGATCCTGGTTGACCGCGCCGATGTCTTCTCCGGCCAGGGCAACCTTAAGGGCGTCTATGCGATGCACTTCCTGATCGGTTCCACCGGTATCATCATGGCGTTCCTGTTGTGCTCGCTGTCGTTCTATCTGGGTGCTGACGCTATCCAGGGCGTGCTTGACTTTATCCCCGACTTTGTCCTTGCCGGCTTTGGCGTTGCCGCCAACATCCTGCCTGCCATGGGCTTCGCCATGCTCGGCCGCCTGGTGCTCACCAAGCAGCT
>JAQCQR010000044.1:442-3024 GCA_027687465.1 Coriobacteriaceae bacterium AF08-21 | reverse complement strand
CGCCGGCTCGGCGGGCTACGGCCGCGCCGTCCAGGCCGTCCAGGTCGCGGTCCTGCCCAAGGGCGACCCCGCCCCGGGCGACACGTCCACGCCCTTCGTCGACAGGTCCTCCGAGCCCCCCTCGGTCTCCTACCGCGCCCACGTCGCCGGCATCGGCTGGCAGGGCGCCGTCTCGGACGGCGTCGCGGCCGGCACCACCGGGCAGGGCCGCGCCCTCGAGGCCCTCTCGGGCTCCGTGTCCTGGTACGGGCACGGCTCCTCCTCCCTCGAGGTGAGGGCCCACGTCTCGAACGTCGGCTGGCAGGGCTGGACCTCGGGCGCCGCCGGCACCACCGGGCGCTCCCTGGCGGTCGAGGCGCTCCAGTTCAGGCTCTCCGGCGAGGCCGCCTCGTCCTACGATGTCTGGTACCGCGTGCACTGCTCCGACTACGGCTGGCTCGGCTGGGCCAAGGACGGCGCGTCCGCGGGCACGGTGGGCCTGTCGAAGGCCGTCCAGGCCGTCCAGGTCGTGCTCGTCCCCAAGGGCGGCGCCGCGCCGGGCCCGGTCGGCGGTGCCTTCCGCGGCGCCGGCGAGCGCCTGTCCGGCTCGGCCCTCTCCGTCTCCGGCTCGCCGGCGGGCTCGTCGTTCTCCGGCGGGGTCCTGACGCTCGGCTCCGAGAAGGGGCCCGTGCTGGGCTCCGTCGCCGCCGTTGTCGACAACCTCGAGTCCGACGGGTCGGTCGGCTACCGCGGCCTCCTGCTCGGCTCCGGCTGGCAGGGGGAGTCCAGCTCCGACGGGGCGCAGCTCGTCGCCACGGGCGGCGGGTTCCAGCTCAAGGCCGTCCGCTTCGAGCTGTCCGGCGGCCTCGCCGAGCGCTACGACGTCTGGTACCGTTCCTGCGACTCCGCGCGCGGCTGGACCGGCTGGGCGAGCTCCGGCGAGCCCTCCGGCGTCGAGTCGGGCGCCTCGGGCCTCACCGCAGTCCAGGTCGCCCTCGTCGCGAAGGGCGGCGCCGCCCCCGGCCCGACCGAGGGGGCCTTCGTCTCCGGCGCCGCCTCCGGCCCGGCGCTCGTCCTGCAGGGCCATGTCGCGGAGCGCGGCTGGCTGCAGGCGGTGGGCGGCGGCGAGGACGTCGGCACGACCGGCAGGGGCCTCGCGCTCCAGGCGGTGCGCGCCTCCCTCGAGGGGGCGGGCGAGGGGAGCTCCGTCTCCGTCGCGGCCCATGTGGCCGGCATCGGCTGGCAGGACGCCGCCTCCGCCCCCTCCTACGCCGGCACGGTGGGGCAGGGCCGCGCCGTCCAGGCCGTGAGGGTGTCCCTCTCCGGCCCCGTCTCTGATTCCTATGACGTCTGGTACCGCGTCCACGCGGCGGGCTACGGCTGGCTCGGCTGGGCCAAGGACGGCGAGGCCGCGGGCACCGAGGGCCTCGGTGTCCAGGCCGAGGCGCTCCAGGTCGTCCTCGTCGAGAAGGGCGGCGACGCCCCATCGTCGGGCGCCCCCGCCGAGCTCTCCGTCCCCTCGCTCAGCCTCAGGGCCCACGTCTCGGGCGTCGGCTGGCAGGCCGCCGTCGGCAACGGCGGCACCGCCGGCACCACCGGCCAGGCCCGCGCCGTGGAGGCGATCTCGGCCGAGGTCTCCTCGCCGGTCTCCGGCGGCCTGTCCTACAGCGCCCACGTCTCCGGCATCGGCTGGCAGGACGAGGTCTCTGGCGGCGCCGCGGCCGGCACCACCGGGCAGGGCAGGGCGGTCGAGTGCGTCAAGATGCGCCTGACCGGCGGCCTCTCCGAGTACTACGACGTGTGGTACCGCGCCTACGTGCAGGGCTACGGCTGGCTCGGCTGGGCCAGCGACGGCGCCCGCGCCGGCACGACCGGCATCGGCTACCGCGTCGAGGCGCTCCAGGTCCGCATCGTCGCGAAGGGCTCGGCGGCGCCGGGTCCCACGGAGGGCGCGTACAGGGACGTTGCCGACGAGAAAGTGATTGGTGTTTCGCGTATTAAGCTCGTCAACTGGCTTACTCAGCATCAATATAATGGCTATTACCTTGGGACCCCTTATTCCACTGGATTCTCTATTCCTACCTGTACCTACCCCAACGGTGAGAGGCGCTGGGATGGATACTCCGGTATGAACTGCACCGGTTTTGTCGCCCACGCATGGTCGAAATGCGGCGGCAACCTTGCAGCGGTAGCCGCAAATAATAACCATTCTCCTTGGGCCGGAGGCCCCGGTGACGGCAGCTATATCAATGCCTGGCGTTTTTACGGTTATGCGATTGATTCCGGCTCAAAGGTTTATGAGTTCAACAGGGTGCAGGATTTGCTGAATAGCGGTTTGGCAAGAAAGGGCGACATCATATTCTTTAAGACTGCTCCCAGCGTCGATTGCCATATCGGGTTTTTCTGGGGCGACAACCCTTACGACAACAAGATGTGGCATTCCTCATCGCCTGCCAATCAGATTTCGTCTATCTACAATTATTCGAATCCGGCCGAGATCAATCAGCGCGTCTGCCTGATCAGATAGTCGCTGGTTAAATACCTTTATCGGCTTGGCTCGCATCCCCCCAATCTAGTAGACTCTAAACCGTTGCTAGATTAGG
>JAQCQR010000044.1:0-432 GCA_027687465.1 Coriobacteriaceae bacterium AF08-21 | reverse complement strand
CCGCCCTGGCCCTGTGCGGGCCCGCGGCCTACGCCGCCCCCGCCGCGGCGGGGGACGCGCAGCCGCTCCCCGGCGAGGCGCAGGCCGCCGACGCGGGGTCCGGTGGGGAGTCCGCCGCCCTGGCCGATGCCGCCCAGCCCGAGGCCCCGCAGGCCGACGGGGGCCAGGCGGAGTCCGCCCGGGCCGAGGAGGCCGCGCCCGTCTCGCTCTCGTACTCGGCCCACGTCTCCAATATCGGCTGGATGGGCGCCGTCGCCGGCGGCGGGGTCGCCGGCACGACCGGCAGGGGGCTCCCCCTCGAGGCGCTGCGCCTCGTCCTGTCCGACGCGTCGACCGGCGAGCCCCTCGGCGCCGATGCCATATCCGTCGAGGCCCACGTCTCCAACGTCGGCTGGCAGGCCGCCGTCGGCAACGGCGGCACCGCCGGCACCA
>JAQCQR010000043.1 GCA_027687465.1 Coriobacteriaceae bacterium AF08-21 | reverse complement strand
CTTAGAGGTCCTCGCGCCAGAAGGGCATGCTCATGCAGCGCGGGCCGCCACGGCCGCGGGAGAGCTCGGCGGAGGGCACGACGAGAAGGTCCAGGCCCTCCTTGTACAGCACGTCGTTGGTGACGGTGTTGCGGGCGTAGACGCAGGTCTTGCCGGGCTCGACGCACAGGGTGTTGGAGCCGTCGTTCCACTGCTCGCGGGAGGCCGCGATCGGGTCGCCGCCGCCGCAGGGGATCAGCTTGACCTGGTCGACGCCGGTGGCGTCCTCCAGGACGTGCTCGAGGGTGTCCTCGATCAGGCGGATGTTCACGTCGCCCGGGTTCTTGCCGGCGGTCAGCTCGTAGACGCGCAGGGTGCCCATGATGGCGGGGTGGATCGTGAACTTATCGACGTCGATCTGGGTGAAGACCGTGTCGAGGTGCATGAAGGCGCGGGAGACCGGGATGTCGAAGGCCAGGATGCGCTCGACCTTGGAGTCGGAGTTCCAGAAGATGTTCTGGGCCATGACGTCGATGGCGGCCGCCTGGGTGCGCTGGGAGATGCCGACGGCGAGGGTCTTCTCGTTGATGTTCAGCACGTCGCCGCCCTCGGTGTGGAACTGGCAGTCGCGGCGGAAGTACAGGGAGACGTCCTTGTAGTCGGGGTGGTACTTGAAGACGTACTTGCCGTACAGGGTCTCGCGGTTGCGGGTGACCGAGTACATGCGGTTGAGGTTGACGCCCTCGCCGACGACCGCGAACGGGTCGCGGGTGAAGTAGAGGTTGGGCATCGGGTCGATGATCAGGTCGGACTCGGACTCGGAGTTGACCAGGGAGTCGAGGGTCGTGGACGCCGTGAGGGGCATGTCGATCTCGGCCTTGGTCATGCCGGCCATGGTCTTCTTGACGAACTCGAGGTTGTCCTCGATGGAGTCCAGCTTCTCGCGGACGATCTGCGGCATGTGCTGGCCGCGGATGCCTGCCTCGGCGATGTACTGGTCGGTGAACTCGGCGCGGGCGCCGGGGACCTGGTCGAACACCTCTGCGACGAGGTTCTCGAGGTAGAGCACCTCCACGCCCTGGTCCCTCAGGATCTGGGCGAAGGTGTCGTGCTCCTGCTGCGCGACCTCCAGGAACGGGACGTCGTCGAACAGGAGTCGCTCGAGCTCGTCGGGCGGCAGGTTGAGGAGCTCGTCGCCGGGACGGTGCAGGCAGACCTTCCTGAGCTTGCCGATCTCGGAAGGCACGTGCAGACCTTTCGTCATGGCCTCCTACCTTTCTTTCGGGCCCTTGTCAGGGCCGATTCGTTAGCGCCCCTCCGTGTGAGGCGTTATTGCTGACGACATATTTATATCCAAAATCAGCCCATACTTCCACCTTGCCCCCGAACGGTTTTTTATAGGGGGTGAACGGCATACACATATACTTCACGCATGGCACACTTTGATTTAATAAAGTTTATTTACGTGCCTAAATGCTTTTTCAAAACAAATAGCAAATGGAACTTAACTTTATTAAACCACCCTCAAATTGCATATTTCTAATAAAGCTATGAATAGAATTAACGATTCATGCCGCGTCTCAACCATTTTCATTTTTATTCAGAAAAAAGTTTGTCCTATTCATTTCTGGTATGGATATTACCGTTTACCAGACGCTTGGTACCGTTCACCGGAAGTTCAGTATAAGGCCCAACGAACACCGGCTCGCCTTACGGCCTCATTTGTAACAACTTGACTTCTCGGTATAGAAAAACAGACCCGCTCCCCTCATGGGAAACGGGTCTGTTATCGATAATCGTAGACAGATTTGAGTGGGTTTGAGAGCCGTCGGAATCCTAGCGATCAAACTCCGCCAGCGCCTCGCCCAGAAGCCTCAGGCCCTCGCGAAGAACGTCTTCGCTCGCGCAGTAGCCCAGACGCGCGCCGCAGGGAAGCTCAAAGCGGCTGCCGGGAACCAGCAGCACTCCCCTCTCGGCCAGCAGGCGCTTGCAGAACTCCTCATCGTTCTCGGGAATATCCAGCTGGATAAACGAGGTGGATACGCCCTGCGGCGCCGTCCAAGAGACGCGGCTCTGCGCATCGATCCATGCCTGAGCGATATCACGGTTGCCAAACACGATCTTACGGTTGCGCTCAAGGATCTTATCCTTGTGCTCGAGCACGTAGGTCGCCAGGGCGTCGTTGAACACGCCGCCGCAGATCATGGTGTAGTCACGATAGGTGCGGATGCGGTTGGAGACCTCTTCGTCGGCCACGACCCAGCCCACGCGAGCCGCGGGCGTCGAATAGGTCTTGGACACCGAGTTGGTGACAATGGCCTTCTCGTACACGTCGGCCATCGACATAAAGGACTCGGTGTTCTCGAGCGGCAGATACACCTCGTCGCACAGCACGTAGGCGCCCACCGAACGGGCAATCTCGGCAATCTGACCGAGCGTATCGGCATCAAGCACCGTACCGATGGGGTTCGATGCGTTATTGATACAGATGAGCTTGGTATTGGGGTGAACGAGGCGCTTGAGCTGTTCGATATCGGGCTTCCAGCCGAGCTCCTCGCGAAGCTCCCAGTACTCAACCTCGGCGCCCAGCGTGCGCGGAATCTCGTAGAGCGGCGCATAGGTAGGCCACTCGGCAATCACATGGTCGCCGGGCTCGACCACGGCCATGATGGCGTTGAAGTTCGCACCCGTGCAGCCGTTGGTCTGCAGGATGTGGTCGGGATTGACCTCGCGGCGATACAGTTTGGCGACCTCGGCCTTAAAGTCGGGCGAACCCTCGATCCAGCCGTAGTTCATCTTCTCGCGGTCCAGGCGCTCGTAAAACGTGGCGCCGTCCTGCTCGTCAAGCGCGCGAAGCTCGCCCATGGTCAGCGAGGAAATCGTCGACTGGGCGATATCCCAGGTAGCACTCTTCTCCCAAACGTTGAGCCATTCCTCAACGCCGATTGTCTTGATATCCATGACTAAGTTCCTTACAAAAGCAGTCATCCAATCGTGCTGACGTTCCTCATACAAGATTGGGGCGGTGCGAATACCCGCACCGCCCCAATGGGAGACATCTAATGGAAGCTAGATGTTTGTATTAAGACCTGTACGGGTCTTTAAAAACCTTAGAGGTCCTCGCGCCAGAAGGGCATGCTCATGCAGCGCGGGCCG
>JAQCQR010000042.1 GCA_027687465.1 Coriobacteriaceae bacterium AF08-21 | reverse complement strand
CGACGGACCTCGGGACGCTCTTACACCACGTCTGCGCGCGCCACCAAGTAGATCTTTCATAGGCACAGGAAATCACGAATTTCAACCCAGTCAGTCACGCATTGGCGCGAACGCACCAAAAATGGCGCCGAACGGACTGCCAAGTTTTCAACAGCCCTCCCCAACTGGCCAAAAGCTTGCCAAGAGCTGGACGAAGCCCTGTTGAAAACCCCATTTTTTTCTCATGCAGGAGCTTTGCGCGGCAAGTGAGTAGACTTTTTTTGAACATCCCGAGCAGGCCGGTCATCCTACTTTTCAAAACCGCAGGTAGATAGCTTGTTACAAAACTGCCTGGTCGCCAAAGTGCTAAAAGTCTACTCACTTAGGTTGCAGAGTGCCCCCCATTAGCTGCAATTCCAAGGTAGTTAGTACTTTTGGACTCAGATCGTCATACTGAACAAGAATTTGAGTTGAGTTTTCAGGGACAGATGCGCCATCGGCACACCAAAAACAGTCACCGATATCGATACAAGGGATGCTCGAGCGCGTGAGGGCCCGTGCAAAAGTGCTTCCGCCCATTCCACGCTCCGCAACCACGATACAGTAAAGGCCCGCGTCTGCATGCTCGATCGAGACCTCCCCTGCCGGAAACGCTTTCCGTACAAGCGCTGCCAGGCCATCGCGTGCCTCGCGAGCACGCACGCGCACGCGGTTCACATGCCGCTCGTAATCACCCGATTCCAGCAAGCGCGCTAAAGCGACCTGGTCAACAGAACTTACCGACGAGGCGTAGAAACCAAGGTTGCGTTTAAACCTCTCCATTAGTTCATCGGGCAGCACCATGTACGCCAAACGTAACGCCGATGAAAGGCTCTTCGAAAACGTGTTGGTGTAGATGACCGATTGGGCGGCATCGATCGACGCGAGCGCGGGAATCGGCTTGCCGGCAAGGCGAAACTCACAATCAAAGTCATCTTCGATGAGATACCGGTCCGGCTGCTCGGCGGCCCAGCTCAGCAGGGCATAGCGACGCGCAATGCTCGTCACAAGGCCGGTCGGATATTGGTGAGACGGCATCAGGTGAAGGACATCCGCCCCAGTTTTCTGCAGAGCGCTCAAGTCCACGCCCTCACCGTCCAACGGGATATGCCGCACTTCGCAACCCATGGCCTGATAGATGCGCGTCAGGCGCAGATAGCCCGGATCCTCAACGGCATACACCTTGTCGGCTCCAAGCAACTGAACCAACATGGTATCGAGCAACTGGGCGCCCGCACCGATAACGATGTTGTCGGGGTCGACATTCATGCCCCTTGTCCCACGCAAATGGTGAGCGATAGCGCGTCGTAGCCGAGCGGTGCCCTGTGCCGGCGCGGTCGAAAAGATTTCACGTTCATCTTCGGATGTCAGCGTCGCCCGTAGCGCGCTTTGCCAAAGCCGCGCCGCCTCCAAGGCGGAAGGAGAAAGTGCGTCGAATCGCTCGACTTGTCCGTTGACATCATGCGCGCTGGGGCCCACGGAGGCGTCATCTCGGTCGATGCCCTCCGCAGCCGAAGCCAAAACCGGTGCATCGGGAAGCTCGCACGCGTAGTAACCACGGCGCGGCTTTGAGCAAATATAGCCCTCGGCAAGCAACTGGCTATATGCATTTTCGATTGTAATGACACTAATTCCCAGATGACTGGCAAAGGCTCGCTTAGACGGCAGATGTTCCCCCGCCGCAATGCGTCCAGCTACGATATCATCTCGAATTTGCTGGTAAACATACTCATAGAGCGATGCTTCGCCGCGTTTTTCCAAATTGTAGTCAAGCACGAGCCTATCACCTGACCTTATCGAATCATTCAATCTGGTATTAGTCTGGTCTTGTTATTATCTCGAAAACTGAGTATTTCGCCATACCCAGCTCCCCGATAGGATGTTCCGTCAAGCAATGCACATGCCAACCAAGGGAGCAACAATGGCAGAACAGACCAGCAAGGCCGATCGCGTCAAACTCAATCGCGAGCTCGCGCAGATGCTCAAGGGCGGCGTCATCATGGACGTCACCACGCCCGAGCAGGCACGTATCGCCGAGGAGGCAGGCGCCTGCGCCGTCATGGCTCTCGAGCGCATCCCGGCCGACATCCGCGCCGCCGGCGGCGTGTCGCGCATGAGTGACCCCAAGATGATCAAGGGCATTCAAGAGGCCGTCTCCATCCCCGTCATGGCCAAGTGCCGCATCGGTCACATCGTCGAGGCGCAGGTCCTTCAGGCCATCGAGATCGACTACATCGATGAGTCCGAGGTTCTCTCCCCCGCCGACGATGTCTACCACATCGATAAGACCCAGTTTGACGTCCCGTTTGTCTGCGGTGCCCGCGATCTGGGCGAAGCGTTGCGCCGTGTTGCCGAGGGCGCCACAATGATTCGCACCAAGGGCGAGCCGGGCACGGGCGACGTCGTCCAAGCCGTGCGCCACATGCGCAAGATCCAAAAGCAAATCCGCGACGTTGCTGCTCTGCGCGATGACGAGCTCTTTGAGGCAGCTAAGCAACTGCAAGTTCCAGTCGAGCTTGTGCGCGAGGTCCATGCCACGGGCAAGCTTCCCGTGGTGAACTTTGCCGCCGGCGGTGTAGCAACCCCCGCGGACGCCGCGCTGATGATGCAGCTGGGTGCCGAGGGCGTCTTTGTCGGCTCGGGCATCTTTAAGAGCGGCAACCCCGCCAAACGCGCCGCCGCCATCGTTAAGGCTGTGGCAAACTTCACCGACGCCAAGCTCATTGCCGAGCTTTCTGAGGACCTGGGCGAGGCCATGGTCGGTATCAACGCTGACGAGATCGAGATCATCATGGAGGAGCGCGGACGCTAGTCCAGCAGAAAGGATCGCACATGAGCGATTATGCAGGCCAGACGGTCGCCGTGCTGGCGGTCCAAGGCGCTTTTGCCGAGCACGAGACAAGACTATCCGAGCTGGGCGCACGTTGTATTGAGCTGAGGCAGGCGGCTGATTTGATGCGGGACTTTGACCGTCTGGTACTTCCCGGCGGCGAGTCCACCGTTCAAGGGAAGCTGCTTGATGAGCTGGACATGCTCGAGGAGCTTCGCGCCCGTATCGCTGAAGGCATGCCCGTCCTGGGCACCTGCGCCGGCTTGATTCTACTGGCTCACGACCTTGCCGCCCATGACGATAAAGGCACGCCGCGTTTGGCAACCATGGATGTACTTGTCGAGCGCAATGCCTACGGCAGGCAGCTCGGCAGCTTTCGAACCAAGGGGCAAGTAGCCGGCATCGACGGCGAAGCGCCGCTGACGTTTATCCGCGCGCCCCGCATCGTCGAGGTCCACGGCGACGCCAAGGCCCTGGCCGAAGTCGATGGCCGCATCGTCGCTGCCCGCCAAGACAATCAGCTCGGCGTAACCTTCCACCCCGAACTCGACGAAGACACCCGCCTCCACGAACTGTTCCTACAAATGTAGGCGGAATCGAAACGAGCGCGGATTTTCGGACACTTAATAGACGAGAGTGGATAATCTCCCACTTGGGGGTGCGGACGATTTCTTGGACCGCGCCTAGGCGTATCCAAGCT
>JAQCQR010000041.1 GCA_027687465.1 Coriobacteriaceae bacterium AF08-21 | reverse complement strand
TCCCATCCCTGCCAGCCGATGCCCGAGACATGGGCGTCGATCTGGACAGAACCATCTTCCACGGGATTCAGAATACTGACTTTAAGATCTTCCACGGCCTTCGACTGTCCCGTTGTGCCCGCAGTTGATCCATCTCTTTTACTGCTCATCCAGCCTATATTAGAAACATGTGCTTCATATTGGATATGCATCTTACCGTCATCAACGTTGAGAAAAGACCCATTAAAGCAGTAGTTCATGTCGCAGCGTCCGTTAACGCCCGGAACATTACCGCTGCTTGAGTACTGCCAGAAACTGTAGCTACCGGCATAGTCACAACGCCAATTGTACTGAGCGACCCAATGGTCATAACCGCTCAGCGACGGAGAGTTCAGATAGTTGTTAAACCAGTTAAGGTTTGCATAAATGCCAGATTTAAAGCCAACGGCCTCCATACGGTTACAAAAGGTCTGCGCAATCTGAGCGAGCTTATCTTTGCTGAAATTCGGATCCTGCAAGATATAGTTATCCTCAAGATCGTAATAAACGGGAAGCGACGGATGATGGCCACCGAGCCAGGCAAGCGTTCGATCGGCTTCTTTATTTGCGTCCGCTACAGAACGAGCATAGGAGTAATAGTAGACACCGTAAGGAATCCCGAGACGTTCGCATTCGGTAGCGTTTCGTTCAAACGTTGAATCGGGTTTGCCGTAAACAGGGCCGACCTTAAGAATAGCAAATTCTATTCCAGCGGCTTTAACCTGATTCCAGTCAATCGTCCCCTGAAAGTTGCTGACATCGATACCACGCGCAAAGGCACCATTGGGCAAAGCTTCGTCAGCCAAAGACTGTGCATCGATGCCATCGGAGACAGCATCAATAAGCAAGCCGTTCTCATAACGCCAGGAATACGGCTCCAAAGAGTCAGCTTCAGGAGAATCCGCCTGTATGGAATCATCCGCCGAGACCTCGCCAGCAGAATCGTCAACGTCCGACTCATCTGTCCCGATTCCAGACTGATCATCAGAAACTGAGCCTGAGTCCCCATCCGAACGAGCAGCGTCCGCATCGTCACCATACCACTCGGTTACACCCTGAGAACCCAAGGCGTCGCCCTGCCCATCCTGAGAGCTTTCACCTTGAAATCCGCAGTCATTCGATGATTGCTGCAACGACTGTGAAGAAGCGACGGATTGGGCAGACAACGCGTATGCACAGTAAGGCTGAATGATTTGCGACCAAGCTATTAAAAGCGTGCAAATCAAAGCCGCAGACGCTTTGAGACGATTCATATATATCCCCCGAGATATTGACTACTTTCGAAGACACCAAGTTATATTACCGCACTTCTAAACAAGCATTTAAGGCTTAAGACGCAACAGTAGCATTCAGACAAAAAAGAGGCGCTCCCGTTACGGAACGCCTCAAATGGCTCTATGCAAAAGGCCTTGCGGCGCCGATTACACGACCAGGAGCATAGACCGAGCGCTCGGTGACTCCAATTCCCGGCCACGAATCGATAATTCGACCGTTTCCGATATAGATTCCAATATGACCCTGGTAGTAGACCACATCTCCCCTCTGCATGGCAGAGGTGCTAACCGGCATAAATGTGTTGTTGCGATACCAATTCATGGAGTTATAGGTTTGCTCGGGCAACCAACGATGGTTATAGGGGTTATACCAACCCATATCCATGCCAGTCGCATACAGACATTGCAGTACCAAGCCTGAACAATCAACCGCATCTCCCGGCCAAGAAGACCAAGGCTCGATATAACGAGTTCCAATATATTCACGAGCACGCTGGATAAATGCATTAATGCAGTCCTGGCGCGAAGCGTTATAAGGAATACGGGAAGGCGTGACGTACGTAAAGTATCCGGTGCAATACGAAGGAAGCTGCACGCTGTTGCAATTAACCTTTGGATAAGAGCCGGGGGTCTGATATCCCATATATCGATAGGTCTCAAAATACGAATCAAACGTAGAGCCCGGTGCGGAAGCGCCCTTGGGGACAATCTTTACCTGTAAGGCCTGAACAGGAATGCCAAGCTTCGTGGTACCCGCCGGTGATCCATTTTTGGTCCAGCCAAGCCAACCATAATTTGACACATGAACGCGATACCAGACATCAAAGTAATTAGAAACCTCGCCAGTCAAGTTAATCTTGACGGCCTGGATTTGCTGTCCTTGGCCAACGGTTCCCGATGTAGCCCCATCTGAAACAGCAGATTGCCAACCGATATTAGATACATGAGCGGAATACGAAATACCGCCGCTCATGGAACTATCGGAGAGCGACAGCTGCATGGCTTCCATGGCGCGGCTCTGTCCAACGGTACCAGCGATCTCGCCGCTGCCAACGGCCGCTTTCCAACCAAGACCGGAACAGTTCGCCTTAGCCGAAAAACCAGGGAGCTGAATCAACGCAGCATGATCCTGAGCGGGAGCATCGGATGAACCTTTAGCAACCAACTTAACTTGAATTGCTTCAGCCTGCTTAGACAACCCAACGGTGCCAGCTGCGGCATCGTTTTTAGCCCAACCAAGCCAACCATAATCCGCCGCATGAATACGGTAGTAGATATCGTATTTTGAGGCGTCGTTGCCGGTCAGTCTTAATTTAACCGCCTGAATTGCGAGACCCCTGCCAACAGTGCCAGCATAGTCGGCACCCGAAACGTATGGCTGCCAGCCGATATTCGCAACATGTGCCGACACTTCGACGGAGGCATCGATACCCTGAGTTGCAACATACAGCGCCTGCAGGGAGCGGGACTTGCCCGTCTGGCCGGCGGTTTCACCGTTGCCAACAGGAGCCAACCAGCCCGCAGAAGCAACGTGCGCCTGAGAAACAAGACCGATTCCAGGCGTTTCGATAAACGCATTGGCAGTGGAGCCAGGCGAAGACTGACCCTTACTTACAAGTGCAATTTCAATGCCGCACAAACCGGAAGAACCACCAGAAACGCCACATGCCTGACCATTTGACGTCCAGCCCGTCCAACCATTACCGGAATCGCATGCTCGATACCAAATGTCGTAATTAGCAGCGAGCTGGCCGCTCAGCGACAACTTAATCGCTTTAACAGGAGCTCCTGATACTGCTTTGGCAGCACCGCCATCCGTTGACGAGGCGCCCCAGCCTGAATACCCATCCATAACGGAATAAGAAATAGACCCGTTATCAGTTTGACCGGCAACGCTCAGGGCAATAGAGTTCAGCAGATTAGTGCCATTGCCTCCGATCGTGGCCTTTTGACCGGAAGAGGAACCAAGACTCTCCCCAGAAATGGCCGATCCGGAAACCGTAACAACATCTGGATCGCCGATAAAGACCTTGGCCGAAGAGCCGGGCGCCGCTCCGCCTTTCTCCACGAGAACCACTTTGACGGCTTCGATAGCCCTGCCCTTACCGGCAGAACCGGCGGCAGCACCATTGCAGGCCCAATCGAGCCAGCCTATGCCTGACACATGAGCGCAATACCAGATGTCATATTTCTCGGCCGCCTCACCGGTCAAGCGAATCTGGACGGCCTCAAGACGTTGCGACTTGCCGGTCGTACCGCAACGTCCCACAGACCACTGTTGCCATCCAATATTCGACACATGACCTCGAAGTTCAATGGCGCCGGAATGGCCATACCAGTCAAGCTGGGCCTCGAGCGCTTCCATGGGAAGGGCCCTACCAGTTGTCCCAACAACAGATCCGCCCACTACGGGAGACATCCAGCCAATATTCGATGTATGCGAGCGAACGGAAATCGAAGCGGGTTCATCGCTACGGTTCTTAAAAGGACAGCTAGTGTCGCCCGGGGCGGGGTCGCCCTTGGGCAGGACCTCGACCTGGACGGCCTGGACGGCGCGGCCGTAGCCCGCCGAGCCGGCG
>JAQCQR010000040.1:1679-4891 GCA_027687465.1 Coriobacteriaceae bacterium AF08-21 | reverse complement strand
ACGGCTCGGTGCCGTCCACCGGTCAGCGGCGCCCTGGCCTCCCACGGGCTGGCCCCGCAGTACTCTCGGCGCGATGGGGCTTAGCTTCCGGGTTCGGAACGGGACCGGGCGTGCCCCCCATGCTCTGGCCGCTGACCGGTGGGCGGCGCCCACCGTTACGGTGTCCGGTATCGCATACACGTGCCCTGGGGGCCGCATGGCGTATAGGAAAGGGAACTGACTCGGGGGCATCCTCGTGCCCGGACCGCGCATGAGCGCTCAGTCCCGCGGGCCGCGAGGTGCGGTTCCGGAAGAGCTCGGGCGATTAGTGCGGCTCGGCTGAGGCTGTCGCCAGCCTTGCACCTGCCGTCTATCGACCAGGTAGTCTACCTGGGCCCTTACCGGAAGGAGAACTAATCCCTGGAACGGCTTCCCGCTTAGATGCCTTCAGCGGTTATCCGCGCCGCACGCGGCTACCCGGCCGTGCCGTTGGTCGACAACCGGTTCACCGGAGGTGCGTCCACCCCGGTCCTCTCGTACTGGGGGCAGCCTCCATCGATTCTCCTGCGCCCACGGAGGATAGGGACCGAACTGTCTCACGACGTTCTGAACCCAGCTCGCGTACCGCTTTAAACGGCGAACAGCCGTACCCTTGGGACCTGCTCCAGCCCCAGGATGCGATGAGCCGACATCGAGGTGCCAAACCTTGCCGTCGATGTGGACTCTTGGGCAAGATCAGCCTGTTATCCCCGGAGTACCTTTTATCCGTTGAGCGACGGCCCACCCACTCGGGGCCGCCGGATCACTAGAGCCTGCTTTCGCACCTGCTCGGCTTGTGGGCCTCGCAGTCAAGCCCGCTTGTACTCTTGCATTCAAAAGGACGGTTGCCGACCGTCCCGAGCGGACCTTCGCGCGCCTCCGTTACCCTTTAGGAGGCGACCGCCCCAGTCAAACTGCCCGCCTGGCACGGTCCCCGAGCCGGTTGACGGCCTCGGGTTAGGACGCCGGTCGCGCGAGGGCAGTATTCCAAGGGCGGCTCCCCGGGGGCTGGCGCCTCCGGATCGATGCCTCCTGCCTATCCTCTACACGCGGGACCAGCGGCCAATGCCAAGCTGCAGTGAAGGTTCACGGGGTCTTTCCGTCCTTCCGCGGGTAAGTCGCATCTTCACGACCAGTGCAATTTCACCGGGTCCATGGTCGAGACAGCGCCCAAGTCGTTGCGCCTTTCGTGCAGGTCGGAACTTACCCGACAAGGAATTTCGCTACCTTAGGACCGTTATAGTTACGGCCGCCGTTTACCGGGGCTTGGCTTCGGGGCTTCGCTGCTAACTCCTCCGCGTGACCTTCCGGCACCGGGCAGGCGTCAGACCCTATACGTCGCCTTGCGGCTTCTGCAGAGTCCTGTGTTTTTGGTAAACAGTCGCTTGGGCCTCTCCACTGCGGCCCGCCTCCGCTCCCCGGGCAAGCCGGTTCACGTACGCGCGGGCACCCCTTCTCCCGAAGTTACGGGGCCATTGTGCCGAGTTCCTTGACCATGGTTGACCCGATCGCCTCGGTATGTTCTACCCACCCACCTGTGTCGGTTTGCGGTACGGGCGCGCACGCGCCTGCCTAGGGGTTTTTCTAGGGACCTCGGGCTCACTCGCTTCGCTTGATCGCTTCGTCCGGAGCCTCGCCCTCGTGCGGACCGGATTTCCCTGGTCCGCGGGCCGCGCTCCATCACGGGGACGTCCAGAACCCCGCCGAGCCACCCCCATCCGTCGCCCCGTCGGTCGTAGCGCCGCGTGCGCGGTGCAGGAATGTCTGCCTGCTGCGCGTCGGCTACGCCTTCCGGCCTCGCCTTAGCCCCCGACTGACCCTGGGAGGATTAGCCTTGCCCAGGAAACCTCGGGTTCACGGCGGACGAGTTACTCTCTCGTCTCTCGCTACTCATGCCAGCATTCTCACTCCCATGCGCTCCACCGCCGGTCGCCCGGCGGCTTCGCCGCCCATGGGAAGCTCCCCTACCGATTCTATGAAATAAAATCCCGCCGCTTCGGTGTCCAGCTTAGCCCCGTGTATTGTCGGCGCATGTCCACTCGACCAGTGAGCTGTTACGCACTCTTTGAATGCATGGCTGCTTCTAAGCCAACATCCTGGTTGTCTGGGCGGACGCACATCCTTTGCCACTCGGCTGGAACTTGGGGACCTTAGCGGGCGGTCCGGGCTGTTTCCCTCTCGAGCACACAGCTTAGCCCACATGCTCTGACTGCCGCGCTCTGGGCCGCCGGCATTCGGAGTTCGGTTGGATTCGGTAGGCGGCGAAGCCCCCTCGTCCATCCGGTGCTCTACCTCCGGCGGTGAACGCGCGACGCTAGCCCTAAAGCTATTTCGGGGAGAACGAGATATCTCCGGGTTTGATTGGCCTTTCACCCCTATCCGCAGGTCATCGCCGCCGTTTTCAACCGACGTGCGTTCGGCCCTCCACGGGGTCTTACCCCCGCTTCAGCCTGCCCACGGATAGCTCACCCGGCTTCGCGTCCGCGGCGCGGGACTCAAGTCGCCCTGTTAAGGCTCGCTTTCGCTCCGGCTCCCTTTCGGTTAACCTCGCCCCGCGCCAGCGACTCGCTGGCTCATTCTACAAAAGGCACGCCGTCACACCATATAGGTGCTCCGACTGCTCGTGGGCGCACGGTTTCAGGTACTGTTTCACTCCCCTCCCGGGGTGCTTTTCACCTTTCCCTCACGGTACTGGTGCGCTATCGGTCACAGGGTAGTACTCAGGCTTGGATGGTGGTCCACCCAGGTTCGGACCGGGTTTCACGTGCCCGGCCCTACTCAGGGACCGCGTCGCGCCGTCCGGTCTGGGTTCGCGTACGGGGCTGTCACCCGCTGCGGCCGGCCCTCCCATGCCGTTCCGCTCCCCAGCCGGACCTGCGCCCGGGGGCGGCAGCCCCCGGATGCGCGGCCCTGCAACCCCGCCGGCGGAACCCCTGCCGGGTATGCCCGCTCGACGGTTTGGCCATCGGTCCCCTTTCGCTCGCCGCTACTCGGGGAGTCTCGAGATTGATTTCCTCTCCTCCGGGTACTTAGATGTTTCAGTTCCCCGGGTTGTCCTCCCGGCCCCTATGTGTTCAGGGTCGGGATATCCGTACCTCTACGGATGGGTTCGCCCATTCGGAGACCCCCGGGTCGAAGGATGTGTGCTCCTCGCCGGGGATTATCGCAGCTTGCCGCGTCCTTCATCGGCTCCC
>JAQCQR010000040.1:0-1669 GCA_027687465.1 Coriobacteriaceae bacterium AF08-21 | reverse complement strand
TCTTCCATCTCTCTCCTATCGCTATGCGGCTCTCAAGGTACGCGGGTGCGACCCCGGGGACCGGGTGCTGCGGGGACTTATCCTGGCGGACATCTACCGGACGGGCTCCTGCCCTCTATTCGAGTTAAAGTGTTTTCTCTCTAAGAACGTATCTCCCTAGAAAGGAGGTGATCCAGCCGCACCTTCCGGTACGGCTACCTTGTTACGACTTCACCCCCCTCACCCTCCACACCTTCGGCGCCTCCCCCCTCTCGGTTGGGCCGGCGACTTCGGGTGCAGACGACTCGGGTGGTGTGACGGGCGGTGTGTACAAGGCCCGGGAACGCATTCACCGCGGCATGCTGATCCGCGATTACTAGCAACTCCGACTTCATGGGGGCGGGTTGCAGCCCCCAATCCGAACTGGGGCCGGCTTTCCGGGATCCGCTCCCCCTCGCGGGGTGGCATCCCTCTGTACCGGCCATTGTAGCACGTGTGCAGCCCAGGGCATAAGGGGCATGATGACTTGACGTCGTCCCCGCCCTCCTCCGCCTTGACGGCGGCGGTCCCGCGTGGGTTCCCGGCATCACCCGATGGCAACACGCGGCGGGGGTTGCGCTCGTTGCGGGACTTAACCCAACATCTCACGACACGAGCTGACGACAGCCATGCACCACCTGTATGGGCTCCTCTCGGCCACGGGGTCTCCCCCGCTTCACCCATATGTCAAGCCCTGGTAAGGTTCTTCGCGTTGCTTCGAATTAAGCCACATGCTCCGCTGCTTGTGCGGGCCCCCGTCAATTCCTTTGAGTTTTAGCCTTGCGGCCGTACTCCCCAGGCGGGACGCTTAATGCGTTGGCTGCGGCACGGGGGGATCGTCCCCCCACACCTAGCGTCCATCGTTTACGGCTGGGACTACCAGGGTATCTAATCCTGTTCGCTCCCCCAGCTTTCGCGCCTCAGCGTCGGTCTCGGCCCAGAGGGCCGCCTTCGCCACCGGTGTTCCACCCGATATCTGCGCATTCCACCGCTACACCGGGTGTTCCACCCTCCCCTACCGGACCCAAGCCGCGGAGGTTCCGGGGGCTTCGGGGGGTTGAGCCCCCCGCTTCGACCCCCGGCCTGCCGGGCCGCCTACGCGCGCTTTACGCCCAATGAATCCGGATAACGCTCGCCCCCTACGTATTACCGCGGCTGCTGGCACGTAGTTAGCCGGGGCTTCTTCTGCAGGTACAGTCTTGACTCTTCCCTGCTGAAAGCGGTTTACGACCCGAAGGCCTCCGTCCCGCACGCGGCGTCGCTGCGTCAGGGTTCCCCCCATTGCGCAAGATTCCCCACTGCTGCCTCCCGTAGGAGTCTGGGCCGTGTCTCAGTCCCAATCTGGCCGGTCGGTCTCTCAACCCGGCTACCCGTTGTCGGCACGGTGGGCCGTCACCCCGCCGTCTACCTGATGGGCCGCGGAGCCATCCCCTCCCGTCGGGGCTTTAGCCGGGGTGCCATGCGGCACCCCGGGGTATCCGGTATTACCCGTCCTTTCGGGCGGCTATCCCGGGGGAGGGGGCAGGTTCTCCACGTGTTACTCAGCCGTTCGCCACTCGCTTCCCTCCGGAGAGGGGTGCCGTTCGACTTGCATGTGTTAGGCGCGCCGCCAGCGTTCATCCTGAGCCAGGATCGAACTCTCCGTCCAAAA
>JAQCQR010000004.1:87114-135302 GCA_027687465.1 Coriobacteriaceae bacterium AF08-21 | reverse complement strand
CGTGGGAGGCCAGGGCGCCGCTGACCGGTGGACGGCACCGAGCCGTCGCAAGACTTGAAGAAGGGGGAGGCCTCGCGGCCTCCCCCTTTTTTGCGTTTTATAAAGAGCTGTAATACAAGAACTCGCCTTCTTTTAGCTTGTCTTACTGTTTGGCTGTATTTTGAGTCCTTCTTTTGTATTTGCGCGATAATAACTCCCATTGGCGTTAGGGAGGACTTGATGTTTACCGTTTTTGTCTTGGGCAATATTGCTTCGGGTAAGTCGACTGCCTGCCGCTATCTCGAATCTCATGGCGCCATGCTTATCGATCTGGACGAGCTTGCCAAATCGCTGTATGTGCCAGGCTCCGATATCGTCAATGCCCTCGCGGAAGAATTTGGCTGGGATATTTTGGATGAGGAGGGCGGCATTCGCCGCAGCATCCTCGCTTCTCGAGCTTTCGCTTCTCCTGATTCGGTCGCACGGCTCAATGGCCTTGTGCACCCCGTTCTCATTGAACAGCTTTCGCTTAGGATTCTCGATCCGGTTTGTTGTACGGTTTCGTCCCCCCGTTATCCCTTTGCGGTTGTCGAGGTTTCTGCCCCGACTGGTTTTGAGGATGCTTTTGGCCTGGCTGATGAAATTCTGGTTATCAGTGCTCCTTTGGCAGTTCGTCGCGAGCGTGCCATTCATCGTGGTATGGAGTCCTCTGATTTTGATGCTCGCTCTGCATGCCAACCTGATGAGGCTTCGCTTTGCAATCTCGCTACGACGGTAATCGATAATGCGGGAGGCGATAATTCGCTCTTTGAACAACTGGACGCATGGCTTGTGCGCCATGGCTTCGGGGATGTAACGGATAAGGAGGAGGCCGATGCCTAAGACACGTTTCTTTACGTGGTATCGCGTTGCGCCACTTGCCGTTGTGCTCGTCTTCGGCTTTATTTCGCTCGTCTACTCGTATGCTCCTGCCGCCTTCTTTAAGCCTTTGTATCCAATTGACTACGAGGCGTATGTAAAGCAATCGAGCATTTCGCACAATCTTGATCCATATCTGGTGTGTGCTGTCATAAAGTCGGAATCGAATTGGGATCCCGAGGCTGAGTCGAATCAAGGCGCTCGGGGATTGATGCAGCTGATGCCCGAGACTGCCCAGGATATGATTGCCAAGGGTCTTGTCGATGGTAGCGAGTATTCCGCCGACAACCTTAACGATCCCGCTACGAACATCGAGTTTGGCTGTGCGTATCTTTCGTATCTTCTAACGTATTTTAACGGGTCGACTGACAGCGCCATTGCCGCCTATAACGCCGGCATGGGCAATGTCGACGGATGGGCGCAGCAGAGCACGTCGCTTCATAATGCAATCACCTTTCCCGAGACGCAGGCGTATCTGATTCGTGTCAATAATGCCTGGGTTCGCTACAAGACCCTCTATCCCGATCGGTTCGTATAGGACTATGCCTGCCGCCTGCGTATACTGCAGATATATGAGTTAGGAGTATCCATGGCGGAATTTGAAGTTGAGCGTGTTGGAGGAGAGCTCAAACGTTTTGGCGTTGAGGGCTCTGAGGTGCCGTTTGAGGTCGTGTCTCCCTATGAGCCTGCAGGTTCTCAGCCTAAGGCCATTGAGTCGCTTGTGCAGGGTGTGAGGGACGGAGATCGCTATCAGGTTTTGCTGGGCGTGACTGGTTCGGGCAAGACCTTCACGATGGCTAAGACTATTGAGGCCCTGGGGAAGCCGACGCTGGTCATGGCTCCCAATAAAACGCTCGCCGCTCAGCTTGCGAGCGAGCTCAAAGAGTTCTTTCCCAACAACGCTGTGGTCTACTTTGTCTCGTACTACGACTACTATCAGCCCGAGGCGTATGTGCCGCAAAGCGATACATATATCGAGAAAGACTCCTCGATTAACGAAGAGGTCGAGATGCTGCGCCATCAGGCGACCGCGTCACTGCTCTCTCGACGCGATGTGATCGTTGTCGCATCGGTCTCGTGTATCTATGGCATTGGCTCTCCTGAGGACTATGCGGGTCTGGCTCCAAACGTCGACAAGAAGGTGCCGCTCGAGCGCGATGACTTTATCCATGCACTTATCGACATTCAATATGATCGCAATGACTATGACCTAGCGCGCGGCACGTTCCGCGTGCGCGGCGATGTTGTCGACGTGTATCCGCCTTATGCCGAGCATCCGTTGCGGTTTGAGTTCTTTGGCGACGAGGTTGAGCTTATTGCCGAGATCGATGAGGTTACCGGTGAGATGCTTCGTGAGTACGAGGCCATCCCCGTATGGCCGGCATCGCACTACGTGACCGAGAAGCCGAAGGTCAAGGCGGCTCTGAAATCAATCAGTGAAGAGTGCGAGAAGCGTGTGGCCGAGCTCAAGGCGACCGACAAGTTGCTCGAGGCACAGCGTCTGCAGCAGCGCACCGACTATGATCTCGAGATGCTCGAGACCATGGGTTTTTGTAACGGTATCGAGAACTACTCGCGTCATCTGGACGGTCGAAAACCGGGCGAGCCGCCGTTTACCCTGATCGATTACTTCCCTAAGGACATGCTCTGCATCATCGATGAGAGCCATGTGACGGTGCCGCAGATTCGCGGCATGCACGAAGGTGACCGCTCGCGTAAGGTGACGCTGGTGGAACACGGTTTTCGCCTTCCTTCGGCACTCGATAACCGCCCGCTTCGTTTCGATGAGTTTGAGGCAAGGATCCCCCAGTTCATCTACGTTTCGGCCACGCCGGGCGACTACGAGCTGCGGGTGAGCCAGAACGATGTTGAGCAGATTATTCGTCCGACCGGCCTGCTCGATCCCAAGATCGATGTGCGTCCGGTTCGCGGTCAGATTGACGATCTTGAGGACGAGATTCGCGAGCGCGTTGCCCGCAAGGAGCGCGTGCTGGTGACCACGTTGACCAAGCGCATGGCCGAGGACCTGACCGACCATCTGCTTGATGCGGGCATTAAGGTCAATTACATGCATTCTGATACGGCGACAATGGACCGTGTCGAGATCCTGCGAACGCTGCGCGAGGGCAAGATCGATGTTCTCGTTGGCATCAACCTGCTTCGCGAGGGCTTGGATCTTCCCGAGGTCTCACTGGTGGCAATTCTCGATGCCGATAAGGAAGGCTTCTTGCGCAACCGCCGTTCGCTGATTCAGACGATTGGCCGCGCGGCCCGTAACGCCGATGGCGAAGTCATCATGTATGCTGACGTTGTGACCGATTCGATGAAAGAGGCCATCGAGGAGACGCAGCGCCGTCGCGAGATTCAGATGGCATATAACGAAGAGCATGGCATTGTGCCCAAGACGGTGCGCAAGGCCATCAACGACATCTCAAGTTTTATTGCCGAGGCCGAAAAAACCGTGGGTTCCAAGGGACGCTCGAAGGGCGACTCTCTTGGCCATGGCGCATTCTATACGCCCGATGAGTCGGGCGAGGGTGGCGTGCCGGAAACGGTGGCGCCCGAGCAGACACTTGCGGAGCAGTTGGAAGAACTGCCGCATGACGAGCTCGTGCGGATCGTCGAAACCATGGAAGAGGATATGCGTAACGCTTCTGCCGCCATGGACTTTGAGGAGGCGGCGCGCCTGCGCGATGCCGTCGTTCAGATTCGGGCGATGCTCGAGGGTGCGTCTGAGGACGAGACGATCGAGCGCTTACGTTCGCAGGCTCGCAAGGGTTCCACGTTCGCATCGGGCAGAAAACGCCAGGGTGCACGGTTTAAGAAATAGCGAACATGCCCCGAGTTCCCTGCGGAGCTCGGGGCATGCGTCTTTTGCGCGCTGGAATTCGTGCGTTAGAGGTCTGCGATCAGGGCTTCGGCACAACGGATGCCGTCGGTGGCGGCGCTCATGATGCCGCCGGCATATCCAGCTCCCTCACCGCAAGGGTAGAGGCCCGGGGTCGACACGGCATGGCATGTTCGGTCTCGGGTGACGGTGACCGGTGAGCTCGAGCGAGTCTCCACGCCGGTAAGGACAGCATCGGAGCGGTCGTAGCCTCGTAGCTTTTTTCCAAGTAGGGGAAGTCCCAGGCGGAGCGACTCGACGATATGCTGCGGCAGGGCTTCGTCAATTGCCGTCCAGGTCACACCGAGCGGATAGGTGGGCTTTACCTTTCCGGGCGCCTTGCTGGCGCGTCCTGCGAGGAAATCTCCGACGAGCTGTGCCGGTGCGTTCCAGTTGGAACCGCCCAGGCGGTAGGCGGCCGCCTCGCAGGCGCGCTGGAGCTCGATGCCGGCGAGTGGGTCATCGTTGGGAAGGTCCTCAGGCGTGACGTTAACGAGCAGGGCGGCATTTGCGTTGCGTCCGTCGCGGGCATTGAGACTGGCGCCGTTGACGCACAAGTGGCCCTGCTCGGAAGAGGCGGCGACAACCTGCCCGCCGGGACACATGCAAAACGAGAACACGCTGCGGCCGTTGGGAAGATGGGCGACGAGCTTGTAGGGGGCTGCTCCGAGGGCAGGATGTCCCGCCGAGGCTCCGAATTGGGCTCGGTCGATGTCGCGCTGCGGATGCTCGATGCGAACGCCCATGGCAAAGGTCTTTTGTGCGAGGACCACGTTGTGGTCCTTAAGGAGCTCAAAAATATCGCGAGCAGAATGCCCGCAGGCGAGGATGAGGTGCTTTGTCTCGATTGGCTCGCAAGCGGTGTCTTGGGACGATTGGACATCAATACCGGTGATGGCGCCAGACGCGTCGATGCGAATGTCGACGAGCTTCGTTCGATAACGGACGACACCTCCGAGCTGCTCGATGCGCTGGGATATAGCGGTGACGACCGTGGGAAGGATGTCGGAGCCAATGTGCGGCTTGGCATCCCACAGAATATCGCGGGGCGCACCCGCCTCGACGAAGGTTTCGAGGATAAGGCGATGGGCGGGATTTTTGGTTCCCGTATTGAGCTTGCCGTCCGAGAAGGTCCCCGCGCCGCCCAGGCCAAACTGGATATTGCTCTCGGGGTCGAGGATGCGCTCCTTTAGAAAGAGGTCGATCGCCTGCGAGCGGCGAAATGCCGGGTCGCCGCGCTCGATGAGCAAGGGCTTAAGACCTGCTTCGGCGAGCGTAAGCGCAGCGAAAAGGCCGGCGCATCCGGCGCCGACAACGACAGGGCGTTCTTGAGGTACGTCGGAGGCGGGGGAGGGGAATGAAGGCTCATCGTCTTCTATCGCGCGTACGCGCGAGCGGTCACGCTCGGCAACGCTGTCGACCGCTTCTCGCTCGAGGTGGGGACTAGTCAGCTCAACACGAAAGCTCAGGATAAAATGGACGTCTCGTTTTTTGCGAGCGTCGATTGACTTGCGGTGGAGCTCGATGGACTTGATCTCGGAGTCCTTGCAACGTAGGACGCGCTTGGCGACTCGCTTGCCAACAATGAGACAGGCATTTTCATCGTCGGCTTCATCGAGCGACGCGTTGACTTGGGTGATTTCGATCATCGAGGTCTCCTTAGAGGCAAGAAAGAGGCCGTCCGGTATCCCAGACGGCCCGAATGCGTTTTTGATTATAGACTGCGCGGCTACAGGCTGCTTGCAGCGCGAATGCCCGAGATCCAGGCCCACGCAAGGTTAAAGCCTCCGCAATCGGCGTCGATGTCGAGCGCTTCACCGCAGACGTAAAGCGGGGCGTCGACAACGCTGCGCGCGCGTAGGCTGGGTGTTGAGATGCTCTCGACAGATACGCCACCACGCGTGACCTGCGCTGAGCGCTCCTCGGCTGTTCCCTTGACGAGCAACTTAAAGTGCTTGAGGATCGAGACCAGGTGGATGACATCGTTGGAGCCTGGATGGCACTGCTCGAACGCTGTGCAGACGACGCGGGAGAGTTGCGGGGCGAGCATGCCGTCGAGCCAACGGGGATCGCGGGGCGAAAAGCCGCCGAGCAGCTCAACGCGCCGGTTGAGCGTATCGAGCAACTCGTCTTTGGAGAGGTCGGGGAAAACGTCGAGCAGGATCGTATCGCCGTGCTGGATACGACGAGAGAGGTTGAAGACAGCGACGCCCGAGATACCGAAGGTTCGAAACAGCACTTCACCGTCTTCGTGCCAGAGCTCATTATGATTGCGGGCGAGCGTCAAGCGGGCGCGGACGCGCAGGCCATCCAACGTCTTGAGCGCCGCCCGATCGCCAAAGACCGTTGCCGATACGGGGCAGAGGATGGGGCGCAGCGAAGTGAGGGGGAGGCGAAACGTATCGGCGATACCGGTGGGGTTGCCGCCCGTGGCGATAATTACGGCATGTGCCTGCAGGGCCACGTTCTTGCGAGGGACATCAGCGAGCGCTTTCCGAAGCGAGCGGAGCTCCGATTTTCGGTCGTCGTGCTTTTTTGCCTTGAGCGCCCGCGCTGGACGGTCTATTTGGAGTGCCCAGCCTTCGGAAGCTTTGTGCGCCGAGGCAACGTAGGCTCCGCAGATTAAGGTGATACCTAGGCGGTCGCAAACGTTGAGAAGCGCGTCGCGCACCGATTCGGCGCGAAGGGAGCGCGGGTACAGCCGGCCTTCCTCGGAGGTTGTCATGATACCCAGCGAGGAGAAGAAACCCATAAGCTCTTGTTCGGGCTGGGGGCCCATGACGGATGTGACGAATGCTGGGTGGTTATACCGCTGAGGATCGATCGATTCGTTGGAGAGGTTGCAGCGGCCGTTACCGGTCGCAAGGAGCTTAAGGCCGCAGGCGACATCGCGCTCAACGATGCAGACGCTTTTGCCAACGCGTGCGGCCGTAATGGCGGCGGCGAGGCCTGAAGCCCCGCCGCCGATTACCAGGACGTCATAGAAGGCGCTCGCGTTCACTTAGGCCTCGTCGGTCTCGTGCGGGGTAATAGCCTCGACGGCAGAGACTGCCTTGGGCAACATGCCATCGGGCAGCGCGGTCTCGACCTCGCCCTTATCGCAGGCCTCGGCGAGTGCCGGATTAATGGGAAGCTGCCCCAAGATGTCGAGGTTATAGCGCTCTGCGACCTCGGGGAGCTTGCTCTTGCCAAAGACCTCGATCTTCTTGCCGCAGTCGGGGCACTCAATATAGCTCATGTTCTCGACAATGCCCAGAATGGGGACGTTCATCTTCTCGGCCATGTTGACCGCCTTGGCGACGATCATCGAGACCAGATCCTGCGGGCTCGTGACGATGACGATGCCGTCGACGGGCAGCGACTGGAAGACGGTGAGCGCGACGTCGCCTGTTCCCGGAGGCATGTCGACCAGCAGGTAGTCGATGGGGCCCCACGAGGTCTCGCTCCAGAACTGCCTAATGGCGCCTGCGATGACCGGACCGCGCCAAAGGACGGGGTCGGTCTCGTTTTGGAGCAGCAGGTTGGAGCTCATGACCTTGACGCCGTGCTCGGAGATTTCGGGCAGCATAAGGTTGCCAAGGGCATGGACGTGGCGTCCACTCATACCGAACATCTTGGGGATAGAGGGACCGGTGATGTCGGCATCGAGGACGCCGACCTTGTGGCCGTGACGGGCAAGCTCGGTGGCGATGGCACCGGTGACAAATGACTTGCCGACACCGCCCTTGCCGGAAAGCACGGCGATGACGCGCTTGACCTCGGACAGCGTGTTCTCCTCAAATTGCGACGGCGACGTTTGTCCGCCGGCGGCCTGTGCGTGTTCGCAACCCATGTATGACTCCTTTGTATATGCTGGGGCCGGGGCCCCGCGATGTGACACGAGCGTCATTGTACCCTCGTTTGCGAGCGGGAGTCATTTGCGATGCGTTTGGGCCGAGCGTGCTTGCAATACGATGGGCCCAAGCGAATGGGCGGGCTTACTGAACTTTGCTGGCGAACTTGAGGTATTGCATGCGCTGCAGCTTGTCGATCGTCGAGGCGTAGGGGCTGTCTTCCGATTCCAAGTCGTAGCGCAGCCCGTCGGCACCGAGATAGCCGGCGACATTGATGGTGGGCACATCTGACCTTGTCGCAAGCAGGGCCTTTTGGTAATTGGTGAGCGGGGCGCCGATCTTATTAAGGGTAATGGCTGCAATCTCGTTTGCCCCGACGGTGTCGTAGACGTTGAGCTCGGTATTGCCGGCGATCTCATAGTTAGCCCAGACGAGATATGTCGACTGATAGATACGGAAAGCGTGGCTTGCCGTATCTTCCTGAGGGTACAGCTCGTCGTTGAGAGTCGTTGCGGCGCTCGGCTGATGGTCGCCAAAAAAGACAAGAACAACCGGTCTGCCGATGTTGCGGAGCTCGTTGATAAAGTACTCGAGGTCCCGGTCGGATGCGTTGATGCAGGTGAGATAGGTGTTGAGCGCGCTGTTGGCGCCTTCGCTGGCTCCCTCGACCCAATAGTTTGTCAGCTCTTCGGCGGGAACGGTGCCATAGTCGTAGCCGCCGTGATTTTGCATCGTGACGTCAAAGATGAACTGCGGCGCTTCGTCGGTTCTAAGCAGGTCGAGTATCTTGTCGTAGGTGGCGTAGTCGCATACGCCGGCATGGTAATAGGGCGCACCTTCGAAATCGCCGATTGAAAGAAAGTCTCCAAAGCCCAGCTGCTGATAGATTTTATCTCGATGGTAGTTGACGGGGTTTTGCGGGTGCATAGCGGTAGTGGTATACCCAAGCTCTTTAAGGTCCTTTGCCAGGCTGTTTACGCCATTCATCTGATACAGCTGATAGGGGATCTTGCCTAATCCGACAAAGGCCGTTGTCGCTCCGGTCAAAAATTCGAATTCGGAGTTCGCCGTTCCGCCACCGGCGACCGAAGCGAGCATGGTGCCGCGAACAAGTGTGTCGGGAAGCGAGTTGTAGAATGCGGGGCCGGAGTACCCGGCCGCCTGGAGCTGCTCAAAGCACGAAAGGTCGCTAAAACTCTCGTTCATGATGGCAACAATCGTCGGCTTGATTTCATTGAACTGGGCAACGGCCGCCGCGCGCTGTTCGCTCGAGCCATATGTGCTGTCGTAGACGGCGGCGAGCTCCTGCTCGATGCTCTGCGCCTCATCGGGCGTATAGTCTTCGGGCTTCTCAATGGGCAACTCGTTGACCATTTCGGTGAACGAAGTGATAAAACCCTGAGACGCATACGTGGTGATGGGCTGCCAACGGTCAAATCCAAAATCCAGCGCCTGCTCCAAGTCGATGTTGGAAAAGCCTGAGAGCCCCACAACGGTCACTAGCAGAAAAGCACAGAGGTTAGCGGCGATAGCGGGGAAGACATGGGTGGGCGTACGGAGCTTTCGCGGTCGGATGAGCGAAAGAAGCCCCAGGGAAATCTCCAGCAGGGCGAGAGAGGTTACGATTCCGGCGGTAAAGGTAAACTCGTATCCCTCGCTCACTTCCATTGCGGTGCCAAGGGCCAAGATATCGCTTGGCAGGATGGCTTCGCCTTTAAACGTTATGACGAAGTGCTCGGCAATGCCAAGGACGCAACAGACGACGGGCACGAGGACCATGACGCCTCCATGACGCTGTCCCAGCAAATAAAGGGAGAGCAGAACCGTCGCGAGCAACCCGACGGAAAACCCGAATGAGTTGGCGGGAATGCGATAGAACGTTTCGTTGCAGGCAATTTCGATTGAAACGAACGAGAGCGCTGAAACAGCGGCGATGACAAGGATGTCGCGGCAAATACAGGCAACCGTTCCCGTCGCAAGGTCGGTTTGGTCGATAAGTCCCGAAACCAAGGGCTCGACAAGAAGCATGACGGCGGCAGCACCGAGCGCCGAATAAGAAAGGACCCATAGGGAGCTGCCCTCATTTACGAGCGATTGATTCGTAATCCATGCAGCTACCACGCCGAGCGGGATGAGGAGCGTCGCGCACCAAAAGACGCGGGCAATGGGTGGCTTTTCGTTGCGTTTGATTGAAAAATACACGCGCACGACGACGGCGGCCACGATAAGGACGGCGATGAATATGGGCAGATTGGCCATGTCGCTCGAAGTGATTTCAAGGGGGATATCTTCGGTCATGGACGTTCCTCTGGTACAGCAAATTAAGTTCAGTATTAGATTACTGTAACCTTTCCACGGCATTTCGAGAAACAAAGCGCCCGATACGCAAAGCTAAAGGTCTGCGAATCTTGTATTACGAACATCTGTGCGCGTCGAGTGCGCTAAACTCATCGGCAGTATGATTCGATGCAATAGGAGGCAAGGAGCTTCCATGTCTGATTCCTCTATCGTTATTCGCGGCGCTCGTGAGCACAACCTCCGTGATATCGATGTTTCCATTCCGCGTGACCAACTCGTGGTCATTACCGGTCTTTCTGGCTCGGGCAAGAGTTCGCTGGCATTCGACACTATCTATGCCGAGGGCCAGCGTCGATACGTCGAGAGCCTTTCGAGTTATGCGCGCCAGTTCTTGGGCCAGATGGACAAACCCGACTTGGATTCAATCGACGGCCTTTCGCCGGCGGTGTCGATCGACCAAAAGACGACATCTAAAAACCCTCGCTCGACGGTTGGCACCGTAACCGAGATTTATGACTATCTGCGTCTGCTGTTCGCCCGTGTGGGCACCCCGCACTGTCCCGAATGCGGCCGCGTCATTGAGCGCCAGACGACCGACCAGGTCGCCGATAAGGTCCTGGCGGCGGGGGAGGGCCGCCGCGCGTTTGTGCTGGCACCGGTGGTGCGCGGGCGAAAAGGCGAGTACACCAAGCTGTTTGAGGACCTTCGCGCCGAGGGCTTTAGCCGCGTGCGTGTCGACGGCGAGGTTCGCTCGCTTGATGACCCTATCGATTTGGATAAGAAATTCAAGCACGATATCGAGGTCGTGGTCGACCGCATCGTGATTCGCGAGAACTCGCTGGGCCGTATTGCCGAGTCCGTTGAACAGGCGACTGCGCTGGCGCACGGCAATGTGAACGTATACTTGCTGCCCGACCGCGACGCTCCCGAGGGGACCGAAGGCGAGTTGCTGGAGTATTCGCTGGCGTTAGCGTGCCCGGAGCATGGACACTCCATCGATGACCTGCAGCCGCGTGATTTCTCGTTCAACGCGCCCTATGGCGCGTGCCCCGAGTGCGATGGCCTGGGCTTTAAGAAGACGGTCGATGCCGAGGCCCTAATCGAAGACCCCTCGAAGTCGATCGCCGACGGGGTCTTTGGCAGCCTGTTTGGCAACTCTAACTACTATCCGCAGATTTTCGCTGCGGTCTGCAAACACTTTAAGGTGAGCGTCGATACGCCGTGGGAGGATCTGCCTCCGCGGGTGTGTCGTGCGTTTTTAGACGGCATGGGCGACCAGAAGATTTCGGTCGACTATCAAAAGCTCGATGGGCGCCGCAGCCAGTGGGACACCAAGTTCTCGGGTGTGCGCAATATCCTGTACGAGCGCTATACCGAGACGACGAATGAGAACACCAAGGCGCGCTTGGAGAAGTACATCCGCGAGGAGCCGTGCTCGAGCTGCCACGGCGCTCGTTTGCGCCCCGAGATGCTCGCTGTTACCGTAGGCGGTAAGTCCATTTACGAGGTCTGTTGTCTATCGTGCCGCGAGTCGCTCGAGTTTTTTGAGGGCTTGGGGCTTACCGAGCGCCAACAATTTATCGGCGGGCGCATCGTTAAGGAAATCCTGGAGCGCCTGCGCTTTCTGGTCGATGTCGGACTCGACTATCTGACCCTCGACCGTGCCTCGGCGACGCTTTCCGGAGGCGAGGCCCAGCGCATTCGCCTGGCAACGCAGATCGGCGCCGGCCTCATGGGTGTCCTGTACATTTTGGACGAGCCATCGATTGGCCTCCATCAGCGCGATAACGAGCGCCTGATCAAGACGCTTGAGCGCCTACGCGATATCGGCAATACCGTCATCGTCGTCGAGCATGATGAGGATACGATTCGTGCTGCCGACTATGTGATCGACATGGGCCCCGGCGCGGGCGTGAACGGCGGACACGTAGTCGCGGCGGGAACGCCTGCCGATATCATGGCGTGTCCCGAGTCGATGACGGGCGCTTATCTGACCGGCAAACGAATGATCCGGGTTCCCGATGAGCGCCGCAAGCCCGGTCGCGGCTGCCTTAAGATCACGGGCGCCCGCGCCAACAACCTCAAAAACGTTACCGCCAAGATCGAGTTTGGTACGCTTACGGTCGTTACCGGCGTGTCGGGATCGGGTAAGAGCTCCCTGGTTACCGACACTATCGCACCTGCCCTTACGAATGCCATTCACCGTTCGACGCGCCCTGTGGGTCCGTATAAGAAAATCGAGGGCATCGAGTGTATCGATAAGGTTATCGATATCGACCAGTCGCCGATTGGCCGCACGCCGCGTTCCAACCCTGCTACGTACATTGGCCTGTGGGATGATCTTCGCGCGCTGTTTGCGAGTACGCCGGAGTCGAAGGCGCGCGGCTACTCGCCGGGACGTTTCTCCTTTAACGTGAGCGGCGGTCGCTGCGAAGCATGCAAGGGCGACGGACAAATTAAGATCGAGATGCACTTCCTTCCCGATATCTATGTCCCCTGTGAGGTCTGCGGCGGCAAACGCTATAACCGCGAGACGCTTGAGGTCACCTACCGTGGTAAGACCATCTCGGACGTGCTCGACATGAGCGTCACCGAGGCACTGGCCTTCTTTGGGAATATCCCGCAGATTAAGCGCAAGCTCCAGACGCTGTACGATGTAGGCTTGGGCTACGTGAGCCTGGGCCAGCCCGCTACGACGCTCTCGGGCGGCGAGGCGCAGCGTGTGAAGCTCGCCAAGGAGCTTCATCGACGCCAGACGGGCAAGACGTTCTATATTTTGGATGAGCCGACGACCGGCCTTCATTTTGAGGACGTCCGCCAGCTGCTCGATGTGCTGCAGCGCTTGGTCGATGCGGGCAACACGGTGCTGGTGATTGAACACAACCTTGATGTCATCAAGGTTGCCGACCGCCTGATCGATATGGGCCCCGAGGGCGGTAACGGCGGCGGAACCGTCGTGGTTTCGGGCACACCGGAGCAGGTTGCGGACTGTCCGCAGAGTTATACGGGCAAGTTTTTGGCGCCGTTGCTCAGGCGTGACCGGGAGCGTCAGGCTCAACTTGATGCTCAATAAATAGGCGATTCAGTTTATGGGCGCCATCGACTCCTTGTGATTCGATGGCGCTTGCTGTGTCGAAGTGACGTATGCAGCCGAATTGGACATATACTTAATCCTTGCGTCCGAATGCGAGGGAAAGGATATGCCATGGCAAAGGCTGTAAAGACGCCAAAAACCAATGCGATGCGCGAGCTGGAAAGCGCCGGCATTTCCTATGTTCTACATACGTACGAAGACGATGGTGATGAGTCGGCGGGCCTGGGGGTCGCGATTTCGGAGCAGCTTGGCGAGGAGCCCGGACAAGGATTTAAGACCTTGGTCTGCGTGACGCCGTCCAACGACCACGTCGTGTGCTGCATCCCTGTTGCCGACGAGCTCGATCTAAAGTCCGCCGCGCGTGCCGCGGGGGAGAAGTCCTTGGCCATGATGCATGTGAAGGATTTGCTTGCGGCGACTGGCTACGTTCGCGGCGGCTGCAGTCCGGTCGGTATGAAAAAACGCTACCGGACGCTCATTGATGAGACATGTGTCCTTTGGGATACCATTTTTATTTCGGGAGGCAAGCGTGGTTATCAGCTTGAGCTTGCACCCGATGATTTAATTGCATTTTGCGGGGCGACGGTCGCCCCGATTACGAGAGAGGACTGAGCGATGCCGCAGGAAGAATTGAAGTGCGGAGCTCATTTTGCAAAAGAATCTGCGCCTCAGACACCCTCATCCGAAGCTTCTTCGTCGCGAGACGACACTGACGACATGGGCTCGTCGGACTACTCCACGGTTGGTCGTTCCGCCGGGCTTATGACCATCCTGACCATCGTGTCTCGCGTCACCGGCTTTATCCGCACATGGGCAATGGCGGCCGCTATCGGCATGTCGCTGCTCTCGTCCTCCTATCAGGTCGCCAACAACCTGCCCAATATGCTCTACGAACTCGTGATGGGCGGCATGCTCGTGACGGCGTTTTTGCCCGTGTACATGGGCGTGAGGCGTGAGCAGGGTCGCGAGGCCTCGAACGAGTACGTGGGCAACCTGCTCGGTATTCTGCTATTGGTGCTGGGTGGCATTTCGTTGCTGGGGACCGTGTTCGCTCCGGGCTTTATTTGGACGCAATCGTTCCTTTCGGGTGACGGCGGCAGCATGGATACCGCTGCGTTCATGTTCCGTTTCTTCGCCATCCAGATTCTGTTTTATGGTTTGGGCTCGGTGTTCTCGGGCGTTCTCAACGCACACCGCGACTACTTCTGGTCGACGTTTGCCCCGGTCCTCAACAATGTGATCGTCATTGCGAGCTTTATGGGCTTTGCGCCCGTGTCCGCACAGTTTGGCGAACGTGCCGGCATCATCTTGATTGCGGCCGGTACGACCCTCGGTGTCTTTGTTCAGATGGCTTGTCAGATCCCCGCGCTTGGCAAGCACGGCGTGCATCCCCATATCCATATCGACTTTAAGGACCCCGCACTGCGCCAGACGATTGCGCTCGGTATCCCGACGCTGCTCGCCACGGTGTGCATGTTTGTCTCGACTTCTATCACCAACGCTGCTGCGCTGGTGGTCCAGCCCGAGACTGGTCCTTCCGTCATCGCCTATGCGCGCCTGTGGTACACGCTGCCCTACGCGCTGATTGCCGCCTCGCTTTCGACGGCGCTCTATACCGAGCTCTCTCACGACGCACAGGAGAAGGATTACGACAGCGTTCGCACGGGCATTTCGCGTGGCGTCGCCCAGATGCTGTTCTTCCTGGTTCCGTTCGCGCTGTACCTGATTGTCTTCGCGCGTCCGCTCAACATGATCTACTGCGCTGGCAAGTTCGATGAGTCCGGCGTGGCGCTGGTGTCCGAGTTCCTTGTCTACCTGGCGTTCTCGCTGCCGCTCTACGGCGTGGTCGTGCTGATGCAGAAGAGCTTCTCTGCCTTGCTCGACATGAAGCCCTATAGCCGCTATTGCCTGTATTCCGCCATCGGCCAGGCCGGCTCGGTTCTGCTGTTTGGCGTTGTACTGGGCTTCGGTATGCCGGCAATCGCGCTTTCGTATGTCGTCGACTACGTGATCTTGGTCGGTTGCTCGCTGTGGTGGCTGCGTCGTCGTCTGCGTGGTCTTCAGGTTAAATCTATCCTGCATGGCGGTTTCTTTGGCCTTTTGCTCGGTGGCCTGGGTGCTGCCGCAGGCGCCGGCGTCATGTGGGCGCTTGAGCACTTTGTCGGGGCACTTGGCGGCTCGATTCTGATTACTCTTGGCTACGTTTGCGTTGCGGGTGTCGTCTCGCTTGCTGTTACCTTTGGCCTTGCCGTCGTCCTTAAGATGCCCGAGGTCTCGGCGCTGATTCGTCGCAAGTAGGTGCGCGTGGCCGGTCACGACAACATTCCAACGCTTGCCGAGCAGGTTTCGCGCGTTCCCACGCAGCCCGGCTGCTACCTTTGGAAAGACGCCAAGGGCGATGTCATCTACGTGGGCAAGGCGAAAAACCTGCGCGCCCGTATGCGTCAGTACGTGACGCTGCAGGACGAGCGCCAGAAGATCCCGCTGATGATGCAGCTGGTGGCGAGCTTTGACTATATCGTGGTGGAGACCGAGCACGAGGCGTTGGTGCTCGAGCGCAATTTGATTGGTCAGTACCATCCGTACTTTAACGTCGACCTCAAGGATGACAAGAGCTACCCCTTTATCGCCATTACAAAGGGCGACCTGTATCCCGCTATCAAATACACGCGTGAGCGTCATAAGCCGGGAACGCGCTATTTTGGACCTTATACCGATAGCCGCGCGGCACGTGAGACGATAGATACGCTGCGCAAGGTTATCCCCATCTGCTCCGCATCCTGTGCGGAGTGGCGTCGTTGTCGCCGTATCGTCGAGTCCCACAAGGGCGAGGAAGACATCGTCAATATGATTTGCGCGCAAAACGGGCGCCCCTGCTTTGACTACCATGTCGGGCGCGGCCCGGGTGCGTGTGTCGGCGTGATTTCCCCGGCAGACTATGCCAAGAACGTCAAGCGTGTCGAGCGCTTTTTGTCGGGCCATCGCAAGGATGTCGTCGATGAGCTGACCTCCGAGATGACGGATGCCGCTGAGGCGCTCGACTTTGAGCGCGCGGCACGCGTCAAACGTCGTTTGGAGGTCATCAGGGGTCTGGACGATCGTCAGCAAGTCGTTTTTCCCTCCAGTGTCGATATAGATGTCATCGGTTTCTATCGCGAGGAGACCATCTCCGCCGCTTGCGTCTTCGTCGTTCGCGAGGGCCGAACAGTTCGCACCTGCGAGTTCATTCTCGACAAGGGTCTTGATGTTGACGAGGAAGAGCTCCAGTCGGGCTTTCTTAAGCGCTATTACGACGAGACGGCTGATATTCCAGCTGAGGTCAACCTTTCCGTCGAGCTTGAGGATGCGGAAGCGCTGGGGGAGTGGCTTGCGGGCAAGCGTGAGCGTTCCTGCCATCTCCATAGGCCGCAGCGTGGCGAAAAGCACCGCCTGCTCGATATGGCATCCAAAAATGCGCGCCATGCCCTCATGCGCTACATGATGCGAACGGGGTACGCTGACGACCGCACCAATCAAGCGCTCCTGGAGCTCGAAAGTGCGTTGGCGCTGCCATCGCCGCCGTTGCGTATCGAGTGCTTCGATATCTCTACACTGCATGGCACCTTTACGGTCGCCTCGATGGTGGTGTTTACCAACGGGCGCGCCGACAAGAGTCAGTATCGTCGTTTTAAAATTCAGGCCGAATTGGACGAGGCAAACGACTTCGTGTCGATGTCCGAGGTTTTGGGACGACGTTATGCTCCCGAGCGCATGGCCGACGAGCGCTTTGGCTCGCGCCCCGATTTGCTCGTTGTCGATGGCGGTAAGCCGCAATTGACCGCTGCGATCAAGCAACTTGAGGCTCTTGGGCTCGATATACCAGTTTGTGGCTTGGCAAAGGCCGATGAGGAGGTTTTCGTGCCTTGGGACGAGACTCCCGTCGTGCTGCCGACCGGGTCCGCGTCGCTCTATCTAATTAAACAGGTGCGCGATGAATCGCACCGTTTTGCCATCACGTTCCATCGCGAATTGCGCGATAAAGCCATGACGGTTTCGGTACTCGATGACGTTCCAGGCGTGGGACCCACCAGAAAACGTGCCCTTATGCGCCATTTTGGCTCGATGAAGCGTTTGCGCGCGGCGAGCGAGCAAGAGATCGCGGAAGTTCGAGGCATTCCTGCCGATGTCGCCAAAGCGGTTCACGAGGCGCTCGTTGCATGGAATGCCGAGCGCGCCGAGGCGGCGGCAAAGCAATCCGAAAACTAAACACGCCTCTAAACAACTGATATACATGATTGCGTGATTTTCAATCATTTATTTCACGGCGATTACCAGCCGATTTCGGGTTTAATTAACGCTAAAACGTTTGACTAGCCATGGTGAACAACCCTGCTATCCTGCGGGTTGACGAAGACTGATATCTCACCTCGTCGATACATACTGTCTGGCGAATCGTTTGTCAATGAATTCGGTGAACGGTAGCAAATACCGTTCAAGCGTATGTATGTATCGGTCGCCGAGCGCGGCACCTCAGTTGGGTTCGTCGGTAGGTAAGGTATATATCGTCCGCAAGTTGCGCGGGGGCACGTCTAGGTGCTTCCGGGTAAGATTCTCTATTGATAGGAGAAGACATGGCCATCATCAACAAGGGTATGTCCAGGCGTTCGTTCCTCGGCCTCACCGGCAGCGTCGCTGCTGTCGCAGGGCTTGGTCTCACCGGCTGCGGTGGCAGCTCTAGCGACGAGGGTTCCGCTTCCGGTTCCACCGATTCCGCCAACCGTGGCGGCGGCGTGATCACCGCTGGTTCCGCTTACGCTCCGTCCAGCTTCGATCCCGCCAGCACCGGCTCCGCTGTGGGCCTGGGTGCTAACTGGCACGTCGTCGAGGGCCTCTACGGCATCGATTACCACGACTACAGCACCTTCAACGAGCTCGCCACCGACGATCCCAAGTCTGTGGACGACACCACTTTCGAGGTCACCATCCGCAAGGGCGCCAAGTTTTCCGATGGCACCGAGGTCACCGCTGACGATGTCGTTGCCTCCTACACCGCTTGCGCCGCTTCCGCTACCTATGCTCCGTTCTTCCAGCCCTTCGAGTCCATCGAGGCCAAGGACGCCAGCACCGTGACGGTCAAGACCAAGGTCCCCAACTTCTCCCTGCTCAAGGATCGTCTGGCCATCGTCCGCGTTACCCCGGCCACCCAGACCGAGGAGGATCGCGCCAAGCAGCCGATCGGCTCCGGCCCCTGGATGTACGACTCTATCTCCGATACCGAGATCACCCTGGTTCCCAACCCCGAGTACAACGGTGAGTATGCTGCCGAGGATAAGAAGATCCAGTACAGCATCCTGACCGACCCCACCGCTCGCGTTACCGCTCAGCAGGAGGGCTCCACGCTCGTTATGGAGCTCGTTACCGCTGACGCCGTCGACCAGCTCGAGAGCGCCGGCTGCAAGATCGATAACGTTCAGGGTTTCGGCACCCGCTTCATCATGTTCAACGTCGCCAAGGAGCCTTGGAACAACGTCAAGGTCCGTCAGGCTGTCATGTATGCGCTCGACACCGAGAAGATGGTCAGCAACACCTTCGCCGGCCTTGCCACCGCTGCCAGCTGCTACCTGCCCAAGAGCTTCACCAACTATCATGAGGCTTCCACGGTGTACAAGACCGACGCCAAGAAGGCTAAGAAGCTCATCGAGGAGTCTGGCATCACCCCGGGTGCCATCACCCTGCGCACCACCGACAACGAGCAGATTAAGGGCATGGCCGCCCAGGTCAAGAACGACCTCGACGCTCTCGGCTTCGATGTGACCATCCAGACCGATACCTCGCCGGCCACCTACGCTGCCATCGACGGCGGCGAGGCCTACGATATCCTCCTTGCCCCTGGCGATCCTTCCTGCTTCGGCGCCGACCCCGACCTGCTGCTCAACTGGTGGTACGGCGACAACGTCTGGATGCAGACCCGTTGCCCGTGGAAGGAGTCCGCTGAGTGGCAGAAGCTCCACAGTCTCATGGACGAGGCTCTTGCCGCCGAGGGCGACGAGCAGCAGAAGAAGTGGAACGAGTGCTTCGACATCATTGCCGACAACGCCGTTCTGTACCCCGTTGTCCACGTCAAGACCGTCTCCGCTTCCTGGGACGATCCGTCCACTGCGCCCAACGGCGAGGCTCTCGATGGCTTCAAGGGCATCGGCACGACGAGCATGTCCTTCAGGGGCGTTGCGACCGTCAAGGCGTAAGACTCGCTTGAGTCTGTATGCAGGATGTCGGTCGTTGGGACCGTATCCTCATAGTTGAAACAAAGACCCGGGCGGCAACAATGTCGCTCGGGTCTTGTAATGAGTATCCGTACTCATATACCAGTTGGTCCTACCGACAAAAGAAAGGGGAGAGAACGTGAACAACTTGCTACGTTTGATTGGAAGGCGTCTTGTGGCGCTGCCGATCATGGCATTGGGCGTCACCGTCCTGGTGTTCTTCCTTATGTCGTTCTCCAAGACCGACCCCGCCTACACGGCGTTGGGTGACGGTGCCTCGCCCGAGGCGGTTGCCGAGTACCATGAGAAGTATGGTCTGGACGACCCCTGGCCCGTGCGCTACGTGCGCTATATGGGCGATTTGATCCATGGTGACATGGGCACCTATGGTGCTGCTCGCAACTCCGTTGCCAAGCGCATCTCCACGGCCCTGCCCGTCACGATGCAGCTGACCTTCATCGGCCTTGCCATCGGTGCGGTCGTTTCGTTTTTACTCGGCGTCATCGCGGCACTGTATCGCGACAAATGGCCGGACCAAGTGATCCGCGTCTTTTCCATCGCCGGCTTGGCAACCCCGTCGTTCTGGCTTGCCGTTCTGTTGATCCTGCTGTTCTCTTCCTACCTTAAGGTGCTTCCGGCATCGGGTGCTCTGCCTCACTTCACCACGAATCCGGCTGGCTATCTGGGACGTATGATCATGCCCGCTATCGCCTTGGCATTTCCACTGACGGGCCAGATGACTCGTATCGTGCGTACCGCCATGGTCGAGGAGCTCGATAAGGATTATGTCCGTATGGCTCGCGGCGCCGGCGTTCCCGAGAAGGTCGTCGTCGGCATCAACGTTCTTCGCAATGCGCTGATCACCCCGGTTACCACCCTCGGTCTTAAGATCGGTTACCTCATGGGCGGCGCCGTCGTCATCGAGGTTATCTTCAACCTCCCCGGCATGGGCACCGCGATTCTGCAGGGCGTTCAGGGCAACGAGGCGAACCTGGTTCAGGGCGTCGTTATCGTCGTTGCTCTTGCCTTCATCATCATCAACATCGTGGTTGACATGCTCTACCTGCTCATCAACCCGCGCATCAGGACGGTGTAGATTATGGTAAAGATTCGAGAGAAGCAAACCGAGCAGCTCGAGAAGGCTGCCTCCAAGGGGCTCAAGCTCGGTGGCTGGAAGAAGATGACGCTGTCTTCTAAGATTGCCGCCGTCGTGTTGGTGCTGGTCGCCCTGACTGCGATTCTGGCGCCCCTTCTTGCCCCCTATAGCCCGGTCGAGATTTTTACGGCTCGCCAGGCTCCCGGCAACGGATTTATCTTCGGTACCGACGATAAGGGTCGCGACATTCTGTCGCGCATGCTCTACGGTGGTCGTTACTCGCTGATTATCGGCTTTGGCGCCACTGCCATGGCTCTGGTCTGCGGCTCGGTCGTGGGCGCCCTTGCGGCGGTTTCGCGTAAGGCCGTTTCCGAGACGATCATGCGTATCCTGGACATCATCATGTCCATCCCGGGCATCGCCCTCGCGGCCGTCTTCGTCTCCATCCTGGGCAACTCCGTGCCGTCGATCATCTTCGCCATCGGCTTTATGTACACTCCGCAGATTGCCCGTATCGTGCGCGCCAACATCGTGTCCGAGTACGGCGAGGACTATGTCCGCGCGGTCATCGTTTCCGGCGCCAAGGCTCCGTGGATTTTGATCAAGCATGTTCTGCGTAACTGCATCGCCCCGATCATGGTCTTCACCGTTACCCTGGTCGCCGACGCCATCATCTTCGAGGCCTCGCTGACCTTCATCGGCGCTGGTATCCAGGAGCCCACCGCTACCTGGGGCAACATCCTCGCCGACGCCCGCGGCGGCGTGCTCGCCGGCCGTTGGTGGCAGGCGCTGTTCCCGGGCCTGGCCATCATGATCACCTGCCTGGCGCTCAACATCCTCTCCGAGGGCATTACCGACGCCATGGCCGCTGCTCCCTCCGCCGCCCTGGATCCGACCGATTCCTCCAAGCGTCGCGAGGCCGACCTGCTGGTCTCCGACCCCGTTCGCGCCTACAAGGAGCAGGCCCAGTCCCTCTCCGCTCGCCTTGGCGCCCTGCGCGATGTCGAGCTCAAGCGTGACGATCGCCATGTGCCCGACGAGTCTGTCGAACCGATTCTCTCGGTCCGTGACTTCTGCATTCAGTTTGAGCATCACGGCGATATCAACGTCGTCGACCATGTCAACTTTGACGTCCGTCCTGGTCAGACCATGGGCCTGGTGGGCGAGTCCGGTTGCGGTAAGTCCATCACCACGCTGGCCATCATGGGCCTGACCGACGATGACGAGCACCTTTCCGGCGAGGTCCTCTGGGAGGGCCGCGACCTGCTCAAGATGAGCAAGAAGGAGTGGTTCGGCCTGCGCGGTACCGATATCGCTATGGTCTATCAGGACGCCCTGTCCTCGCTCAACCCCTCCATGCTCATCTCTGCCCAGATGAAGCAGCTCACCAAGCGCGGCGGCACCCGCAGCGCCGAGGAACTCCTGGAGCTCGTGGGCCTCGACCCCAAGCGTACGCTCGAGAGCTACCCGCATGAGCTTTCCGGTGGCCAGCGTCAGCGTGTCCTGATCGCTATGGCCCTTACCCGCGACCCCAAGCTGGTCATCTGCGACGAGCCCACGACCGCTCTGGACGTTACCGTCCAGAAGCAGGTCATCAAGCTGCTCAACGACCTTCAGGCCAAGCTCGGCTTTGCCATGATCTTCGTCTCGCATGACTTGGCGCTGGTCGCCGAGGTCGCCCATAACATCACGGTTATGTACGCCGGTCAGGTTATCGAGCAGGCGCCCACCAAGGAGCTGCTCACTAACCCGATCCACGAGTACACCCGCGGTCTTCTGGGCTCCGTTCTGTCCATCGAGAGCGGTTCGGGCCGTCTGCACCAGGTGCCCGGCGCCGTTCCGAGCCCGCGCGATTTCCCCAAGGGCGATCGCTTCGCGCCCCGCTCGAGCCATCCGCGCATTGGCCTGGACACCCGTCCGGTCTTCAAGCGCGTGCCCGGCACCGAGCACTTCTATTCCGAGCTCCCCGACGAGGTGCTCAAGGCAAATGGTTTGACCCCTCACGCGGAGGTGATGTAGATGAGCGAGACCGCAGTCAACGGCGTCGAGCCGATCATCTTCCTTGATGACGTTCACGTCACCTTTAGGACCCGTACCGGCTCGATTCTGCACCCCAACCTGGTTCACGCCGTCCAGGGTGTAACGATTAGGCTCATGCCCGGTCAGACGATCGGCATCGTCGGCGAGTCCGGTTGCGGTAAGTCCACCACCGCCAACGTCATGTGCGGCCTGCAGGCCCCCACGAGCGGCAAGGTCTACTTTAAGGGCAAGGACGTAACCAAGCGTACCGCCGAGGACCGTCGCCACATGGGCCGTGTCATCTCGGTCGTGTTCCAGAATCCGGCTACGGCGCTCAATCCCCGCATGGTCGTTCGCGAGCAGCTGCTCGACCCCATGCGCGTCCACAACCTGGGTACCGAGGCCGAGCAGGAGAAGCGCGTCAAGGAGCTCCTGGAGCTCACCGGTCTGCCCAGCTCCGCCGCCGAGGTTCTTCCCGGCCAGCTTTCGGGCGGCCAGCGCCAGCGCGTCGCAATTGCCCGTGCCCTGTCGTTGAACCCCGATGCCATCATCGCCGACGAGCCCACCTCGGCTCTGGACGTTTCGGTCCGCGCGCAGATTCTGAACCTGCTGACCGACCTTAAGAAGGAGCTCGGCCTGGCCATGGTGTTCATCAGCCATGACATCCAGACGGTCCGCTATATCTCTGACGACATCATCGTTATGAATGGCGGCAAGATCGTCGAGCAGGGCGAGGCCAAGCAGGTCTTCCAGCACCCTCAGGACCCCTACACCAAGATGCTGCTCGGTGCTGCGCCGTCGCTGCTGCATCCCAAGCTCGGCGAGTAGCCTCGCTTTCCCTCCCGTGCGCCCGGTTCCCTTGCCGGGCGCACCTCCGTTGCGATTTCGAAAGGTTGGGTTCACGAGCCATGCCAAGTGCTCAGGAGCTACAACAGCAATTTGGTGGGTATCGGGGCGCCATGCCCCGTCCATCAGATTTCGATCTCTTTTGGAAGGACCGCATGACCGAGGCCGACGCCGTCGGGCTTGACTATGCGATCGAGACGGCATCGGTCACCGATGCCGTGACCTGCCAGCTTTTCGACCTCTGGTATACCGGCATGTGTGGCGCTCGCCTGCATGCCAAGTACCTTAAACCCGTCTCGGACGAGCCCGTGCCATTGGTACTTCAGTTCCATGGGTATCCGGGTGCAAGCCGCAGCTGGTTTGAGCAGGCGTCGTTTGCGGGCATGGGCATGGCACTCATCGCCCTCGACTGCCCCGGCCAAGGAGGTCCCTCCGAGGACATTGGTGGATTTGAGGGCACAACGGTCGCGGGCCATATCGTCGCCGGTATCGACGGCGATCCGGCCAACCTCTACTATGTCCGCTTGCACCAAGATATTCGCATCCTGTGCCGCATCGTTCGCGAGCTCGAGGGCATCGATCTTGCCCGTGTGTTTGTGAACGGCGCGTCGCAGGGCGGCGGTTTGGGCATTGCGACCTGTGCACTTAACAGCGAGCTTATCAATCGCGCCACCATCCTCTATCCCTTCCTGTCGGATTTCCGCCTGGTCTGGGATTTGGATGCCGACGACATTGCCTACGAGGGCCTGCGCTATTGGTCTCGCTGGTTTGACGAGGACTCGACTCGTATCGACGAAGCCTATGCCAAGCTGGCGTACTTCGATTCCAAGAACTTTGCTCCTATGGTCAAATGCCCCGTGCTGTTTGGCACCGGCACAGCCGATACCGTCTGTCCGCCAGCGACGCAGTTTGCGGTCTATAACAACCTGACCTGTGAAAAGCGTCATGAGTTCTTTGAAGGCTTTGGCCACGAGGAGATTCAGGATTTTGACGATCTGATCATTCCGTTTTTCTGCAAGGGAGGGGAGGCTCATGTCTAAGTGCGAGAGCAATGTCAATGAGCTGATTGTCTCCGACCTTGTGGGGATTCCCGGAACGGTCTCGTCAAGGCTCGCTGATTTCCGGGATTGGCGCGGTGATGCTTCTGCGGATGTTTCCGAATTAGAGATAGCCGCTTCGGACCTTGAGGTTTGCGGGCCGAGTATTACGGCGATCGATTTCGCCAATCCGTATGCCCGCTACTCCGAGGTTTCCTTTGAGCTTGGTGGCGATGTGGTCCACGCACGTTTGATCGAGCCTGCCGGTCGCTCCCGAGCATCCGAGCTTGTGCCGCTATGTCTGATGTTTCACGACATCGACCGACCCGTGCGGGGATGGCATCACATGACGAGGTTTGCGGCCATGGGATATGCCGTGCTTGCGCTGGACGATGAGGCGATTGGATCCAGCGAGCTGCAGCAGGGGATTGCCTCTCCTGCTTTTGTCAAGCGCGTCCGTTGGGGTTGCGCGATGGCGAAGGTGGGGCGCAATCTTGATGGCGTGGACCCCGACCGCATCTTTGCATGGGGCGAGGGCCTTGGCGGCGGAGTCGCGCTGGCGGTTTCTGCTCTGGACGAGCGGGGCCTCGCCTGCACGGCGGTTGCCAATCCAATTCCCGGTGGCCTCGAGGCGTTGTCGTCTCGGGTGCGTGGATCGGTGCTCATGGGCACATCGCTCATGGATGCCGTGAGTGATCCCAAGGGCCAGTTTGCCGTATTCAACGGTCTTGAGTGTGACCGGAGGCATATCATCTATGCCAAATACGCTCATGAGCGCATCAACGCGTTCGAAAACGAAGTCATCGACTTTTTTAACCAAACGTTCTACCCGTGTTCTTTGGCCTAGACGGCCTGGACACTGCCAACAAGAGTGGGTGGCATAGGGCCGCCCGCCAGACAACTAAGGAGATTCTTGTGGCAACTCAGAAATTCACCGGCGTTATCCCTCCCGTCGTTGTTCCCGATACCGAAGACCACCAGCTCGACGTTGCCTCCTTTGAGCGCAGCATCAACCGCATGATCGATGCCGGCGTCGATGGCCTGTTCTTCCTGGGCTCTTCGGGCGAGGTCGTTTTCTCCACCGATGAGCGTCGTCGCCAGATCATCGCCGAGGCCGTTCGTATCGTCGACCACCGCGTGCCCGTCCTGGTCGGCATCATCGATACCGAGACCGAGCGCATGATCGAGCACGGTAAGGTCGCTCAGGAGCTGGGCGCCGATGCGCTTGTCGCCACCTGCCCGTTCTATGCCCTGCAGGGCATGACCGAGGTCGAGGAGCACTTCCGCATCCTGCACGAGGAGCTCGACCTGCCCATCTTTGCCTATGACATTCCCGTCTGCGTTCACACCAAGCTCCCCTGGAAGCTCCTTGCCAAGCTCGGCGCCGAGGGCGTCCTTGCTGGCGTCAAGGATTCCTCGGGTGATGACATCTCGTTCCGCTATCTCGTTCAGGAGAACGAGAAGAACGGCCATCCGATGAGCATCCTCACCGGTCACGAGGTTGTTGTCGACGGCGCTTACCTCGGTGGCGCCGACGGTTCTGTCCCGGGCCTTGCCAACGTTGAGCCCGAGGGCTACGTGCGCCAGTGGAAGGCCGCTCAGGCCGGCGACTGGGCTACCGTCAAGGCCGAGCAGGATCGCCTCAATGAGATTTCGCACATCTGGGACGTCACCTCGGGCGTCCAGGGCTATGCCGGTGGCGTCGGCGCCTTCAAGACCGCTATGAACCTCATGGGCATCTTCGACAGCCCGACCATGCCGCGCCCGGTGAAGGCCATGACCGGCGAGAACGTCGAGGCGATTAGGAAGGTCCTTCAGGACAACGGTCTCCTGTAAAGCTTCCCAGGCACCCGACCTCGCACCTCAACCGTGTGGCCATGACCCATTAGGTCAATGGCCACACGGTTTCTCGGCGATCTTGGGCACCTGGAAAACCTTTACTGCGCTGTGACGGCTAGCCTGACGGCGCATTTCCTGTAGTTGTTTTTATCTCCGAAGGAGAGCGACATGGAGAACAAGTACGTCTGCTCTGTCGATATCGGCGGAACTAAAATTGCGACTGCCATCATGGAGTACCCGGCTGACGGTAGTGTGCCCCATCCCGTTTTTGAGGCCGAGGTTCCTACCGAGGCCCAGGAGGGCGGCGAGGCCGTCTTCCAGCGTATCGAGGCGTCTATCAAGGCCGCTCTTGAGGCGAATCCCGATGTCGAGGTTCTCGGTGTCGGTATCGGTGCCGCAGGCGTCGTCGATCCCAAGACGGGCGCCATTGCTTATGCCAATGAGATCATGCCCGGCTGGTCCGGCGTTCAGTTGGGGCCGCGTCTGCGCGAGGACCTTGGTCTTCCCGTTGCCGTTGTGGGCGACGTGCAGGCTCATGCTCTGGGCGAGGCCCACTGGGGCGTCGGCAAGGGCAAGTTCTCCGTCTTGTGCCTGGGAATCGGTACGGGCATCGGTGGCGCATATGTCGAGAACGGCCGCGTGATGCAGGGCTTCCATGGTGCTGCCGGTCATATGGGCCACATCGAGTGCTCGGCTGCCGCCGGCATTCCCTGCGCCTGCGGGCGTTCCGGCCATCTTGAGTCTGTTGCTTCGGGCACCTCGATTGGCCGTATGTACGACGAACGCTTCGGTCGAGTTGACCCCAGCCGTCCTTCGGTCGGTCGCGACGTGAACGACCTGTGTCGTGCTGGCGACGCAAAGGCGACCGAGGTCATCCATGACGCCGGCTTTGCGCTGGGCGCCAGCTTGGGCTCGCTCGCTAACATCCTGGACCCTGAGGTCATCGTGCTTTCGGGCGGCGTGATTCACCAAGGTCCCGATTGGCGTTCGCAGACGTGGAAGGATTCGGTGCACGAGGGCTATGCCAGCCAGGCGCTCGATCCGCTTCAGGACACGCCGATCCTCATCGGTTCTCTGGAGGGCGATGCTCCGCTCATCGGTGCCGCTGAGCATCTTCTTGCCTCGTTGAAGTAAACGTATCTGCTGTAGGAGCCTCCCGAGACAGCACGCCTCGGGAGGCTGTTCTGAGAAAGGTTGCAGCCTTATGACCGTCGATCCTTTGATTCAATCCTTGAAGGGCAAGCTCGTCGTGAGCGTTCAGGCGTATATGGGCGAGCCGCTTCGTACGCCCGAGACCATGGCTCAAATGTCTCGCGCTTGCGAGCTTGGCGGCGCCGCCGCCATTCGCTGTCAGGGCCTTGCCGACATTGCCGCTATTAAGGGTCGCTGTGAGGTTCCCGTCATCGGCCTGTGGAAGGATGGACACGAGGGCGTTTACATCACGCCGACGCTGCGTCACGCTCGCGCCTGCGTTGCTGCCGGTGCCGATATCGTGGCGATCGACGCCACCGATCGTCCGCGTCCCGATGGCAAGACCGTCGAGGATACCTTCCGCCCGCTGCACGAGGAGGGTGTGCTCCTGATGGCGGATTGTGCCACCATCGAGGACATTCGCCGTGCGGTTGATATGGGCTTTGACCTGGTATCCACCACGCTTTCTCACGGCGTCGCCGCCATCGACTGCACCATGGCCGATGGCCCCGACCTGCCACTCCTGCGTCAGGCGACCGAGGAATTCCCCGGTCTTCCCATCATCTGCGAGGGCCGCGTGCACACGCCCGAGGAGGCTCGCGCTGCGATCGATGCTGGCGCCTGGGCCGTTGTCGTCGGCACCGCCATCACGCACCCCACGAGTATTACGAGTTGGTTCAAGGCTGCGCTTGAGGCGTAAGACAGGCCTCGTATCCGCTCGGGGCGGTATACTCAATATAGGCAATTGACCGCGCGGGATCCGGGTTGCTGGGTCCCGCGCTTGTTTTTGGGAGGCAGCACATGCAAAAGGGAGATGCCATGGATGCGGCGGAGCGCTCGGAGCGCATCCCCGATATCGTCATCATCACCGGAATGTCCGGATCGGGCCGCACACAGGCCATGCACGTGTTCGAGGACATGGGCTATTTTTGCATTGATAACCTGCCTCCGCGTCTCATCGCCCAGCTTGCCGAGCTCGTCGGCATCAATACGGGCGTGGGCAGGCATCTCGCCGTCACCTGCGATTTGCGTAGCCAGGGACTGTTTGACGAGTTGCTCGATGCGGTCGCCGCGCTCGAAGAGCGCGAGATGAGCTGCGACATCGTGTTCCTGGAGGCTTCTGACGAGGTGCTGATTCGTCGCTACAGCGAAAATCGCCGCCGTCATCCCATTGCCAAGCCGGGGGAGACTACGGCCGATGCCATTCAGCGCGAGCGCCTTCAGCTGCAGGGCGTGCGCGATCGAGCCGATATGATTATCGACACGAGTCGTCTGCGCACCTCTGCGCTGCGCAACAAGCTACGTATGGCATTTTCCGAGCTGTCCGACCAACAGCTCATGGACGTCCATGTGTTCTCGTTTGGCTTTAAGCACGGCATGCCCGTCGAGGCGGACATTATGATCGACGTCCGCTTCCTGCCCAATCCGTTTTACGATCCCGAGATGCGCACGATGACCGGTCTCGATAAAAAGGTCTCCGATTTTGTTCTGGACCACCCCAAGACGCAGGAGTTCTGGAAGGCCTGGACGCAGCTGCTCGATACGGTGATGCCGGGCTATATCGCGGAGGGTAAGCCGCAGCTTTCTATCGCCATCGGCTGCACGGGCGGACAGCACCGTAGCGTCGCCATTGCCGAGGCCACGGCCCGTTACCTGGAAGGCGCCCAGTATCACGTGAGCATCTCCCACCGCGACCTGTCGCGCGCCAACACGAAGGCATAGGCCTGCATGTCGTTTACCGCTGAGGTGCGCGACGAGTTTGCGCGCTGCGAACCCGAATGTGAATACTGCGATTTGTCGACGCTTGCCGCCCTGACGCGTGTGAGCGGTACGCTTTCGTTGGCCGGCTCCGGGCGGTATCGTTTGACGGTCGCGACCGAGACGGGAGCCGTCGCGCGCACGATGATCACGCTGACGCATCGCATCCTTAAGCTCAAAACGGAATTCACCGTTCGTAAATCGGTCTTGCATAAGGTCCGTAACTATCTCATTACCCTGCCCGATCAACCCGACTTGGACAAGGCTCTGGTGCTGCTGGGCATTCTAGACCGCAGAGGAGGGCTCGTCGCTGGTGTTCCCCGACACATCGTTGCCCGTCCCTGCTGCAGGCTTGCCTACATCCGCGGCGCGCTCATCGCGGGCGGCTTCGTGGCCGATCCACGCGGCGATTTTCATTTGGAGATCGCGGTGCAGGGCGAGCAATATGCCAAGGGGCTTTGCGACCTGTTGGGGCAGATTGGGGTCCATGCTCGTGTTAATGCGCGGCGGGGGTCATATGCCGTGTACATTAAGAGCGCCGAGGAAATCGAGCATTTATTAAAGCTGATTGGTGCCAAGCGCAGCGTTGCCGAGATTGAGGAGGCGCGCGCGGTCAAGTTGGTTAAGAACGATGTGAACCGTCGCGTGAACGCCGAGCTCGCCAACCAGACCAGAAGCGCCGGTGCTGCCCAACATCAGCTTGCGCTTATCGATGAGCTCGAGCAGCGCGGCCTTCGCGATGCGCTTCCGGATGCCTTGGCGGTCTTTTGCGACCTGCGCGAGCGCTATCCCGATCTGTCGCTGCGTGATTTAGGGGAGATGGTTGACCCTCCCTTGTCGAAGTCGGCCCTCTACCATCGAGTTTTGAGGCTTGAAAAGCTCATTGAAGCAAACCGGTAGTTTAAAGTATCGACTTATATACGGATTTAGCTGCTATTTTATTCTTTAAAACGTTTTAACGTAAATTTGATTTTCAATTTCGACTATTCTCGTGAAATTCAAGTCAAAAAAAAGGTATATTAGGCGAGTGGTTAGTTTGTGGGCCTCAACGGCGGGCGCTGTAGCTTGCGGGGGCCTTACGAAAGGAGACACAATGGCAGTAAAGGTTGCTATTAACGGCTTCGGTCGCATCGGTCGTCTGGCTTTCCGTCAGATGTTCGGTCATGAGGGCTCCGAGATCGTCGCTATCAACGACCTCACCTCTCCCGATATGCTCGCTTACCTGCTGAAGTACGACTCCACGCAGGGCAACTACGCTCGCGATCACGAGGTCGTTGCTGGCGAGGATTCCATCACCGTTGACGGCAAGGAGATCAAGATCTACAAGGAGGCCGACGCCAACAACCTGCCTTGGGGCGACCTCGACGTCGACGTCGTTCTCGAGTGCACCGGCTTCTACACCAGCAAGGCTAAGGCTCAGGCCCACATCAACGCTGGCGCCAAGAAGGTCGTCATCTCCGCTCCGGCCGGCAGCGATCTGCCCACCATCGTGTACAACGTCAACCACGAGACGCTGACCGCTGAGGACAACATCATCTCCGCTGCTTCCTGCACCACCAACTGCCTCGCCCCGATGGCCAAGGGTCTGAACGACTTCGCTCCCATCGTGTCCGGCATCATGACCACCATTCACGCTTGGACCGGCGACCAGATGCCGCTCGACGGCCCGCAGCGCAAGGGCAACAAGCGTCGTAGCCGCGCCTGCGCCGTCAACATCGTCCCCAACACCACCGGTGCTGCCAAGGCTATCGGCCTGGTTCTCCCCGAGCTCAACGGTAAGCTCATCGGTGCCGCCCAGCGCGTCCCGACGCCGACCGGCTCCATCACCAACCTCTACGCTGTCGTTGACAAGAAGGTCACCGTCGACGAGGTCAACGCCGCTATGAAGGCCTACGCTTCCACCATCTCCGAGACCTTCGGTTACAACGAGGACGATATCGTCTCCACCGACATCATCGGCGAGACCCACGGCTCCATCTTCGATGCCACTCAGACCATGTGCTCTGACCTCGGCAACGGCCAGACCCTCGTTCAGGTCACCTCTTGGTACGACAACGAGAACTCCTACACCTCTCAGATGGTCCGCACCATCAAGTACTTCGAGAAGTTCGTTGCTTAATTTAGCTTTTAGCGAATAGCTCGTTGAGCGTCTAAAGAAGGGCGCGGCCTCATAGGGCTTACACCCTAGGGTCGCGCCCTTTTTATAGGAAATCGTCTGCCGTAATGGGAGGCAGACACGTACGAAAGGTAGAAGCAAACATGGCCTTTACCAAGAAGACCGTCCGCGACATCGATGTCGACGGCAAGCGCGTTCTCGTCCGCGTTGACTTCAACGTGCCTATCAAGGATGGCGTCGTTGGCGATACCACCCGCATCAAGGCTGCCCTGCCCACCATCAACTACCTCGTTGAGCACAACGCTCGCGTCATCCTCATGAGCCACCTCGGCCGTCCCGATGGCACCGGCTTCCAGCCCGAGCTGTCCCTCGAGCCCGTCGCCAAGAAGCTCGCTGAGCTCTCTGGTCTCGATGTTGCCTTTGTCGCCGACACCTACGGCGAGAAGGCTGCTGAGGCTGTTGCCGCCGTCGAGCCGGGCAAGGTCCTCGTTCTCGAGAACGTCCGTTTTGACAAGCGTGAGAAGAAGAACGATCCCGAGATCGCCAAGAAGCTCGCTTCCTATGGTGACGTCTTCGTTCTCGATGCCTTCGGCACCGCTCACCGCGCCCAGGGTTCCGTCGTGGGCCCCGCCGCTTACCTGCCTGCCGTCGCCGGCTTCCTGCTCGAGAAGGAGGTCGACACGCTGACCGGCATCTTCGCCGAGCCCGAGCGCCCCTTCGTCGCTATCGTCGGCGGTTCCAAGGTTTCCTCCAAGATCGGCGTTCTCGATCACCTCATCGACTCCGCTGATACCCTGATCATCGGTGGCGGCATGGCCTACACCTTCTTCCTGGCTCAGGGTCTGACCGTCGGTCAGTCCCTCAAGGAAGAGGACTGGGTCGAGCGCGCCGGCGAGATGCTCAAGAAGGCCGAGGAGAAGGGCGTCAAGATCCTGCTCCCCATCGACAACCGCGTTGCCGATCACTTTGGCGAGGACGCTGTCCCCGAGGTTGTCGCTTCCGACGCTATCCCCGACGATCGTGAGGGCATGGACATCGGCCCCAAGACCGAGGAGCTCTACGCCGAGGCCGTCAAGGGCGCCAAGACCGTGTTCTGGAACGGCCCCATGGGCGTCTTCGAGTTCGACAACTTCGCTCACGGCACCCAGGCTATCGCCGAGGCCGTCGCCGAGGCCGACTGCACCTCGATCATCGGCGGTGGTGACTCTGTCGCGGCTGTCAACAAGTTCAACCTGGCCGACAAGATGAGCTGGATCTCCACCGGTGGTGGCGCTTCCATGGAGCTCGTCGAGGGTAAGGCCCTGCCCGGAGTGGAGGCGCTTCTCGATGCCTAATCGCACCCTTCTTATCGCTGGTAACTGGAAGATGAACAACGACGTCGCCGAGGCCGTCAAGCTCGCCGACGAGCTGGCTCAGGCTCTGCCCGAGGTTCCGGCTGGCGTCGAGGTGCTCGTCTGCCCTCCGACCATTGACATCACCACGGTTCATGACCGTATTCAGGCTGCCCCCATCGCCCTCGGTGCTCAGAACGTGTACTGGGAGGCCAAGGGTGCCTTCACCGGTGAGTCCTCTTGCGACATGCTCAAGTCCGCTGGCTGCACCTACTGCATCATCGGTCACTCCGAGCGTCGCGACTACTTCCACGAGACCGACGAGGATCAGAACAAGAAGGCCAAGGCCCTCGTTGCCGCCGGTCTTGTTCCCGTCTTCTGCTGCGGCGAGTCCCTCGAGGTCCGCGAGGCTGGCACCTATGTCGAGCACGTCGTGAACCAGGTCAAGGCTGGCCTTGCTGGTCTTGAGATCACCTGCCCCAAGCAGGTCGTCGTCGCCTACGAGCCCATCTGGGCCATCGGCACCGGAAAGACCGCTACCGCTGAGGACGCCCAGGAGGTCTGCGGCGCTATCCGTGAGACCCTCAAGGAGATGTTTGGCGAGGAGCTCGCCGACGGTATCCGCGTCCTGTACGGTGGTTCCGCTAAGCCCGGCAACATTGCCGAGCTCGTCGCCAAGCCCGACGTTGACGGCGCCCTCGTGGGCGGCGCTTCGCTCAAGGCTGCCGACTTCGCCTCTATGGTCGTCAAGGCAGGCGAGTAGGACATATGGCACAGCGTCATCTTCCTGCACTCCTGATCATCATGGATGGCTGCGGCCTTGCTCCGGCCGATGGCGAGAACGCCGTCGCCGCTGCCAAGACGCCCTTCCTTGATAGCCTGTACGAGAAGTATCCTCACACCACGCTCGGTGCTTCGGGCGAGGACGTGGGCCTTCCCGACGGTCAGATGGGCAACTCCGAGGTAGGCCACCTCAACATCGGTGCCGGCCGCATCGTGTTCCAGGAGCTTTCGCGCATCAACAATGCCATCAAGGACGGCTCCATCGCCAAGAACGAGGTCTTCGTCAAGGCCATGGACGATGTCAAGGCCGAAGGCAAGACTCTCCACCTCATGGGCCTTATGAGCCCTGGCGGTGTTCATTCTCACATGAACCACGTCGAGGCTCTGGTCAAGATGGCTGCCCAGCATGGCGTCAAGACCGTTCGCGTCCACGCCTTTATGGATGGCCGTGACGTCGACCCGCAGTCCGGTGCCGGCTACATGAGTGAGTTCTGCGCCTTCCTGGCTAAGATCTCCGAGGAGACCGGTTGCGACGCTCGCGTTGCCACCGTTTCGGGCCGCTATTGGGCCATGGACCGCGACAACCGTTGGGAGCGCATCCAGCGCGCCTACGACGTCATGGTCAACGCGTCCGATGCCGATACCGATCCCGTTGCCGGTATCAAGGCCTACTACGAGAAGGATCCGCGCGGCGACGAGTTCGTCGAGCCCTTCGCTGCCCACAACGAGGGTATCCACGAGGGCGACGCGGCCATCTTCTTCAACTTCCGTCCCGACCGCGCTCGTCAGATGACCCGCGTGTTCACGGACAAGGAGTTCGACGGCTTTGAGCGCGAGCAGATCAAGCTTTCGCACTTTGTGACGATGACCGAGTACGATCCGACGTTTGACGTCGAGGTCGCCTTCCCCAAGACGTTCCCCGAGAACGTTCTGGCCGACGTTATCGCCGCCAATGGCCTCAAGCAGCTGCACACCGCCGAGACCGAGAAGTACGCCCACGTGACGTTCTTCCTCAACGGCGGCATCGAGGAGCCCAAGGAGGGCGAGGAGCGCGTGCTCGTCGCTTCCCCCAAGGTCGCTACCTACGATCTGCAGCCCGAGATGAGCGCTCCCGAGGTTACCGAGAAGCTCGTCGCCGCAATCAACGAGGATCGCGCTGATTTCTACATCGTGAACTTCGCAAATTGCGACATGGTTGGTCACACCGGTGTCTTCGACGCCGCCGTTAAGGCCGTCGAGGCTGTTGACGATGCTCTGTCCAAGGTTGTCCCGGCGATTCTCGCCAAGGGCGGCTTTGCGCTGATTACCGCCGACCATGGCAACGCCGATCACATGTTTGACGTTGCTTCCGACGGTTCCAAGCATCCGTTTACGGCTCACACCACCAACCGCGTGCCGTTCATCATCGTTGATGATAAGGCCAAGCTCACCGGTATCGAGGACGGCCGTCTTTCCGATATCGCTCCGACTATGCTCACCATGGCTGGTATTGAGCCTTCCGTCGAGATGACGGGTCGCGTGCTCGCCACCGAGGTCTAATAGAAAACAAATACCGTTTTCTAGTAAGGGGGTTGTCCACAACCGGACGACCCCCTTTTTGGTATTTCTGCCATTTCTACCCCGTCTCCAATTGGCGGGTGGGGGAGTGTTGGGGGTTGTGGTACAGTACTGGAGTTTGAATTGTTCTATTAAGGAGCTTATCTATGGGTCCGTTCCAGATTCTTCTGTTTGTCGTTTGGGCTGTTTCTGCCGTGGCGCTGACGATTCTCGTCCTGATGCACTCCGGTAAGGGCACCGGCGTTTCGGATATGATCGCTAGCTCGCTGTATAACTCCAGCTCTGCCACAGGCGTTATGGAGCAGAACCTTGACCGCCTGACCGTTATCATGGCTGTCGTGTTTGCCGTGTGCGTCGTGCTGTGCATGTTCTTCTTCCCCCAGGGCATCGTGGGCTACTAAGCTCGAGTCGCATATACGCTTGAAAAGGGTTCCGCAAGTGCGGGGCCCTTTTTGTTTACAGACTTGTAATAGAGTCAAAATATCCCCACATACTTCGCCTAACTAAAGAAATTCTCGACCGTTAACCGGAATCAGCGCCAAATTGTGCATAAAATGCGCTACTGTATTGCAAACGTTGGCCCGCATTGCATAGCCAGCCATAACGGCGGACCGCGTTTGAATGGTTCGATCTAGCTGTCTCGACGTTGCCCGATCGAATTCACTTTGTCCTATCTCAAAAGGAGGATGGCATGGCTGATTCTATGTTCCACCAGCCCGTTATGGGTCGTCGCGCCTTTGTTGGCGGCACCCTCGCTGCGAGCTCCATGGCTTTTCTTGCCGCATGCGGCAAGAAGGGCGGCGACGCTTCCGGTTCTGAGTCCGGTTCGACGCTGAACTTCTACATCAACAACCCGGTCTGCATCGACCCCTATAACGTCCAGGAGGACCAGGGCACTCAGGTCGAGTACCAGCTGTTCGATGCTCTGACCTCTTACGACGCCGAGAAGGGCGAGATTGTCCCGCTGGCTTGCGAGTCCTTTGAGGCTAACGACGACGCCACCGAGTTCACCTTCAAGATCAAGAAGGCCAAGTTCCACAACGGTGACGACGTTACCTCCAAGTCCTTCAAGTTTGGTTGGGAGCGTCTGGTCAATCCTAAGTCTGCTATCGCAAAAGAGTATGGTCCTTCCGAGGTCTCTTATCACCTTTCCATGGTCGAGGGCTACGACGATCTGGTTGCCGGTAACGCTACCGAGCTCAGCGGTGTTACTTGCCCCGATGATGAGACCCTCGTCGTCAAGCTGGCTTCCGCTTACGCCGACTTCCCCTTCGTCGCCTCTCATCCGGCTCTGGCCCCGGTTCCCGAGTGCGCCGAGTCTGATGTCAAGAGCTTCTACCTTGCTCCGGTCGGCAACGGCCCGTTCATGATGGACGGTAAGTGGGAGGATGGCCAGGAGATCAACCTCAAGAAGTTTGACGATTACTATGGCGACAAGGCCAAGATCGGCAGGATCCACTTCCCGGTCATCAAGGACATGGAGACCGCTTACAAGGAGTTCCAGGCCGGCAACCTCGATGTCTGCGACGTCCCCCCTGCTCAGATCGATGCCGCCAAGAAGGACCGTGGCGAGTCCAAGGACGGCTACACCATGAGTGATGGTGCGCGCATGCTGCTCGGTGCCGAGCCTTCCACCTACTATCTGACCTGCAACACCACGGCCGAGCCGTTCAACAACGCCGATCTGCGCAGGGGCATCTCCCTGGCCATCAACCGTGAGGCCATCTGCAAGACCATCTTCAAGGGCACCCGTACCCCCGCCGACGGTATTATTCCTCCGGGCATTGCTGGCTACAAGGAGGGCGCATGGGAGTTCTGCGCCTACGATGTCGACAAGGCTAATGAGTACCTCGACAAGGTTGCTCCCGCTGGCGCTAACGGCGATCGTGGCATCAATGTGACCCTGTCCTACAACCAGGACGGTGGCCACAAGGAGATCATGGAGTCCATCATCGGCGACCTTGCCAAGGTGGGCGTCACCGCCGTCTCCGATACCCCCGAGTGGTCTGCCCTGCTCGAGCAGTATCAGAACTTCAACTATCAGTTCGGCCGTCTGGGCTGGGTTGCCGATTACCCGATCATGGACAACTTCCTGTATCCGCTGTTCCACTCCGACTCCCTCGGCGGCGACAACCGTTCCGGCTACAGCAACCCCGAGTTCGATGCCAAGGTCGACGAGGCCCGCACCACGGTTGATGACGAGGAGCGCATCGCCAAGATGCAGGAGGCCGACGCCATGGTCGCCGCTGACTGCCCGGTTATCCCGGTGATGTTCTATACGCACACCATCGCTGGCTCCGACCGCGTTAAGCACCTCTATGTTGATCCGCAGAAGCATGCTGATCTGGGTACCGCTGAGCTCGCCTAAGAGTTTTGCAGCTTCCATGAGGGTCAAGTATTTACGTAGACCTCATGGGAAACATACAGTTCTCCCTAACCTGGGGTAAACTGGCTGATGGTAATTTTGGGATGCCGGTCTGGCGATCGGCATCCCATTTAGGTTAATCCCTAGATAGGGGAGTGGTATGGGTAAGTACATCGTTAAACGTGTGCTTCAGTTCATCCCGGTATTTTTGGGCGTCACGCTGATTCTGTTCGCCCTCCAGAATATCGTGCCGGGAGATCCGATCAAGCTGATCGGTGGAGACAAGGCTCTGTCCCCCGAGGTAGAGCTTCAGCTTCGCGTGCGCTATCACCTGGTCCAGTCGGACGAGGACGGCAACGCGATCCTTGACGAGAACGGCGATCCCGTTCAAACGTCGCTCGTGGACCGTTATTTGTATTACATGAACGGTCTGCTTCATGGCGATCTGGGCAATTCGTACCAGCGCAAGCTGCCGGTTACGGAAATCTTTGCCCAGAAGTATCCGTATACGGTCAAACTTGCCGCGTGCGCTATCGTGCTCGAGGCAATCATGGGTATCGGTGCGGGTATTATTTCGGCGGTCAAGCGTTATTCCTTCTGGGATATTTTGGTAACGCTCACCACGTCGATCCTCGTTGCCGTCCCTGCTTTCTGGCTCGGTATGTTGCTGCAGCTGTTCTTCGGCGTCATCCTCAAGGATGCCACCGGCGGCGCATTCTCCATGCCGATTTCGGGTGCCGGCGGTGCCAGCTCTCAGTATCAGGATTGGATGCACTACGTGCTTCCGACCATCACGCTGGCTTCGGTTTCGACCGCCTATGCTGCCCGCATCATGCGTTCGCAGCTGCTCGACGTCATGAACCAGGATTACATCCGCACGGCAAAGGCCAAGGGTCTCTCCAATCGCGCGATCATCATCAAGCATGCGCTTAAGAATGCACTCATCCCCGTCGTTACCTATATTGGTGTCGACTTCGGAGGCATGCTTTCGGGCGCCATCCTGACCGAGACGGTCTTTAACTGGCCCGGCATCGGCTTCGAGGTCTACCGCGCCATTAGCATGCGCGACTGGCCCATCGTTATGGGCGGCGTTACGCTCATCGTTGTCGTCGTCATGGTAATTAACCTGCTCGTCGACATTAGCTATGCATTCCTCGACCCGCGCATCCGCCTTGGCGGTCCGTCGGATAAGGCCTAAGGGAGGTACGTCTCATGCAGGAAACTGATTCTCAGTCTCAGGAGCAGGCTACCGCCACCAAGGCCGCATCTGCTCCCGCCAAGTCCCGCACGCTGTGGGGCGACGCTTTTAAGCGTCTTCGTAAGAACAAGCTCGCCGTTATCGGTGTCTGCTGGATCATCATCGTCGTTTTGGTTGCCCTGACCGCAGATCTGTGGGCTCAGCCCTGGCTCGGTTCGCCTACGGCTTCCGACTCGACTACCATGGCCGAGACGTCGCTGCTGGCTCCGTGTGCCGAGCACCCGTTTGGCACCGACTCTCTTGGTCGTGACATTCTCGTCCGTGTTATCTACGGTGCACGCGTTTCGCTTTCCGTCGGTATTATGGCCACTGCCATCTCCACGGTGATCGGTCTGGTCATGGGCGCCCTGGCCGGTTTCTATGGTGGCATCTGGGATACGATCATCATGCGCTGTGCGGACATCTTCCTTGCGTTCCCGTACGTGCTGTTCGTTGTTGCCATGATTGCCGTTATCGGCCGTGGCCTTCAGAACGTTTTTATCGCCATCGGTATTCTTGGCTGGCCCTCGATTGCGCGCGTCTTCCGATCCGCGATCCTGACGGTCAAAGAGAACGATTATGTTGACGCCGCTCGCGCTATGGGTGCATCCGATGCCCGTATCGTTATGCGCCATATCTTCCCGAACTCCGTTGCTTCCATCGTGGTCTACGCGACCATGAACATTGGTGGCGCTATTCTGACCGAGTCCGCTCTGTCCTTCCTCGGCATGGGCGTTATCCCGCCCACGCCTTCGTGGGGCTCCATGATTCAGGACGGTCAGCAGTATCTTCTGACTGCTCCCTGGATGATGATCATGCCCGGTCTGGCAATTCTCTCGACGGTGCTCGCCTTCACCCTGCTGGGTGACGGTCTGCGCGACGCCCTCGACGTCAAGATGAAGGACGCATAAGGATGAAGAAGAACAAGAACTATGTGGACCTGAAGGACCAGCCGGTTCCCGAGGGCCAGCATCTGCTCGAGGTCGATGACCTTAAGATGTATTTCCACACCGAGGATGGCGTTGTTCGCGCTGTCGACGGTGTTTCCTACACGCTCGATCGCGGCGAGACCTTGGGTGTCGTCGGTGAGTCCGGCTCCGGTAAGTCCGTGACCGCCATGACCATCATGGGTCTTATCTCGATGCCTCCGGGAAAGATTGAGGGCGGCGACGTTCGCTATCGCGGTCGTTCTATCCTCGAGATGACCGAGGAAGAGATGCAGCACATTCGCGGTAACGATATCGCGATGATCTTCCAGGATCCTATGACCTCCTTGAACCCGGTCTATAAGATCGGCAAGCAGGTGGGCGAGGGCCTTCGTCTGCACCGTGGCTACTCCAAGCAGGAGGCGCTCAAGCGCGCCACCGAGCTTTTGGACCTCGTGGGTATCCCCGAGCCCGAGAAGCGCGTCAATGAGTATCCGCACCAGTTCTCCGGCGGTATGCGTCAGCGCGTCATGATTGCTATGGCCCTTGCCTGCGATCCCGATATCCTGATTGCCGACGAGCCCACGACGGCTCTGGACGTTACCATTCAGGCTCAGATTATCGAGCTCATGCAGGAGATGCAGCAGAAGAACGGCAACGCCATTATCATGATTACCCATGACCTGGGCGTCGTCGCCGATATGGCCGATAAGATTATGGTTATGTACGCCGGCCGTCCCGTCGAGTTCGGTACTGCTGAGGAAATCTTCTACGAGAGCCGCCATCCCTACACCTGGGGTCTTATTCGCTCCATCCCGGAGCAGGCCATCGATGAGAAGAAGCCGCTGACGCCGATTCACGGCAACCCGCCTTCGCTCATGAACCTGCCCGAGGGCTGCGTCTTCTCTCCTCGCTGCCCCTATGCGACGGACAAGTGCCGCAAGCAGCGCCCCGAGCGCGTTGTCACCGAGTCCGGCCACTATTCTGCGTGCCATTATTCCGGTGACCCCGAGTTCCTCAAGAACGCCCCTGAGACGTCCCGCACGCGCAAGGATTCCAAGAAGGGAGGCGAGGCGTAAATGGCAGACAATAACGAGCGCACTCCGCTGCTGAAGGTCGAGCATCTTTCTAAGGAGTTCCCCGCAGAGTCCGGCATGTTCGCCAAGCGTTTTTCCAAGCGCGTCGTCTCTGCTGTGAATGACATTTCGTTCGAGATTTATCCGGGCGAGACCTTTGGCCTGGTCGGCGAGTCTGGTTGCGGTAAGTCCACCACGGGCCGCACCATCATGCGCCTGACCAAGCCGACGGCAGGTAAGGTGTTCTTCCAGGGCAAAGACGTTGCCGAGATGAGCAAGCATGAGATCAAGGACATGCGTCGTGAGATGCAGTTCATCTTCCAGGACCCCTATGCTTCGCTCAATCCTCGTATGACCATCGGCGAGATTGTCTCCGAGCCCATGACTATTCATGGCGTGGGCACCAAGGAGGAGCGCATTGAGCGTGTCCGTGAGCTGCTGGACGTCGTCGGTCTGAACCCCGAGCATATCAACCGCTATCCGCACGAGTTCTCGGGCGGCCAGCGCCAGCGTGTCGGCATTGCCCGCGCCTTCGCTTTGAAGCCCAAGCTGATCATCTGCGACGAGCCCGTTTCCGCTCTGGATGTTTCCATTCAGGCCCAGGTTCTGAACCTGCTCAAGGAACTTCAGGACAAGTTCGGTACGGCCTATCTCTTCATTGCCCACGACCTGTCCGTCGTGCAGCACATCTCCGATCGCGTTGCCGTTATGTATCTGGGTAAGATGGTCGAGGTTTCGGACTGGAAGACGCTCTATAGCGAGCCTCACCATCCGTACACGCAGTCGCTGCTATCTGCCGTGCCGGTTCCCGATCCGGATATTCAGAAGACCCGCAAGCGCATCATCCTCGCCGGCGATCCGCCGTCGCCGCTGGATCCGCCGACCGGCTGCCGTTTCCACACGCGCTGCCCGATCGCGCAGGGCATCTGCTCGGAGAAGCTTCCTGAGTTTAAGGAAGTTGCCCCGGGCCACTGCTGCGCCTGCCACTTCGCGGAGCCGTTCCCGATCAAGGAATCGCACATCGACCTGTAGCCGGTTGTTATCGTTCGGGCCCGTGCTGGACTTAGTTTTCAGAACGTCCTCGACCATGGAAACCCCCTTATCCTGCTCCTTCGGAGCTGCGGATAAGGGGGTTTCCTGGTCTGCGGAATGTTCTGAAAACTAAGTCCAGCACGGGCCCTGTGTTACCACTGCAGAGGGGTGCGATTCCTTGATCGCTCACTTAATCTAATGGGATAGTTAGTGAGGCCGGAGCAAAAGCTCCGGCCTCCTTATATAAGGGCTCGGCAAAGCCGAGCCACTAAATTTATATCAGCCCCAGAACATATTTGAGAACTGTGCCCGGAGTACATACTCCTAGGGCCGGAATGAGGTTGCTTTCCAACGCATTCCGCAGGGGGCGGCATTATTTTGTAGCGCGAAGCGCGAATCAAAATAATGCCGCATGCCCGAGGACGCGTTGGAAAGCAACCTCATTCCGACCCGAACAGGTCCGTCTACCAGCGCATTTACAAATTCGTAAACTTTTTTGAAAAAAGTGCTTGCACAGTTCTCGAATCATAGGTTATTATCTTCCTCGTTGAACGCGCGGGTCCAACAAAACGAACTGCGAATCAACAACATAGCATGTCGGAGTGGCGGAATTGGCAGACGCGCTAGCTTGAGGTGCTAGTGACCGCTTTTTGGTCATGCGGGTTCAAGTCCCGCCTCCGACACCATCGCATTTGAGAAGCCTCTTCGGAGGCTTTTTTGTTACCGATAGACGGTGAGGTCCACGATGGAAACGCTTGAGCGCAACGAGTGGGCAGACGTTGCCCAACTGGTCGAGATCACGAGCGATGCTGTCATCATTTGTGAGCTCGACGGAACCATCCTGCATGTGAATAATCGTTTGCTCGATCTGATGTGCGAGGAGCGCGCTGACGTCATCAACGGTGATGTCAAGGACGTTCTGTACTCGTCTGCCTTTGAGCGCGCGACCGAACATCGTCTGCCGTTTGAGACCGATGGCTGCGAGAGCGAGCTGATGCTCAAGCTGAGCGATGGGTCCTTTATTCCCGTCTTGGTTCGCGCAGGTTCCGTTACGCCTCCGCGTATCTTTGGACGCCGCGCGCCGCGCGTCCTGGTGGCGCTTCACAGCATCGAAGAGCAGTATTCCCACGATCGTCAGCTCAAACGTGCGCTATCGGAGCTTAGGGTGGCGAATAAACGCCTTTCGGGTACCCTTTCGGTCATTATGAGTACCGTGGGCTCCGATGAGCTCCCCAGCTTGCTCGATACCGTTTTGAATCAGCTCGTCGGAACGCTCGATGCCTCTGGAGCTGCGATTTATTTTTCTGAGAGCGGCGGTTTTAAGCTCCGCGGTGTTTCCAAGGAGCTGCATGATAGCTACCTTCCCGAATTTATGCCGTACGGCGCGGGCATTCCGACCTACGTGCTTCGTGAGTCGCGTGCCTGTCGTCTGTCGATCCAGCAGGACCTTGAGGGCGACCGGGTTGCTTCGGGTATGTTCATTGATTTGGACAATCGTTCCAAACACTTGCTGCGCGTGCAGGATATGCCTCCGTATCGCAGTGAGATCTGTCTTCCCGTGTTTTACGGCACGCAGGTGCTCGGTGTGTTGGAGGTCGGTTGGAAACGTCCACAGGCGCCACTTGCCTATGACCTTAACGTGCTCGAGGTCATCTGCGATTACCTGTCTATTCAGATGGTCGGCATGGCGTCGAGCTTACGTTCGCGCCGCACGGCAGAACTTGGTCGTTCGCTCAACGTGCTGCGCGATGAGCTTTTTACCTATCTTGATGATCCCGTCGTCGCTTCGCGCGCGGTATCGTCGGAAATTTGCGCTGTGCTCAACTGTCATTTTTGCCCCGTGGAGTATGATGCGGGCCTCGAAACCTATGTCATCGATTTTGAGGGCGGCAGTCGCGTAGCGTTGCCGGGCGATCCGGAGTCGCTCTTCTTTTCTGTCACGACGCCGGCAGCGCGCCTGGGATCAGCTTCCGATGGGTTCGAGACGTCGGTGCTGGGCGGGACGAGCGCTGACGATCTCAAGCACGTGCGCCTAACGCGCGTGGATGAATCCACGCCTATGGGTGCATGGCTGAGAGCCCACGGCCTGCCGTGTCAGGGACTGTATGTCGACTCCGGTATCGAGGCGGGGCGCTATCGCTCGGAGGCGGATGACAAGCGAAACAACGATGCGATCGTTCACGCTGATGTCGCAAAGGGGCCGACAACGCGCGCCTTGCTGCTCCGTGATGGCAGCCAGGAACCAATCGACGACCTTGAATACGACTACATGGTGCATTTGGCTCACGATTTTGAGCTGATCTATGAGGGTGAGTCTCAAAAGCGCGAGGAGCGTCATATCGCTCAGACGCTTCAGATCGGCATGAGAAATTCGCTTGGTGACGTTCCGGGAATCGCCGCCGATTCGGTGTACCTATCGGCAACGAATTCGGCGCTGGTCGGCGGTGACTTCTATACGCTTGTTCGTCTTCCCGACGATTGCGCCGTTATGATTTTGGGAGATGTGTCCGGCAAGGGAATCGAGGCGGCGTCGATGTCGGCGCTCGTCAAGACGGCGCTGACGGCCTATGCCTGGGAGGGTGCGGGGCCTGCCCGCATGGCTCGCTCGCTCAATAGCATGCTCATGGGCTTTTCGAGAGTCGAGACGTTTGTGACGGCGTTTATCGCCAAGATCGATCTTAAGGCGGGTCGCGCTACCTATTGCTCTGCGGGACATCCTCCCACTATGGTCATTCGGCCGTCGTCGACGCCGCTTGGTGGCGGCGAGACCTGCGGGGGAGAAGTGGAGCTCCTTGGGTGTCAATCGGGCGTGATCGGTGCCTTTGAGAGCATGGTGTACGAGACGGGCGTCTTTACGTTCGCTCCTGGTGACATGCTCTTTATGTATACCGACGGAACGATCGAAGCGCGCGATCGCTCTGGTGCTTTCTTTGGCGAGCAACGCCTTCGCGATCTTTTGCTCTCTGTTTCGGGTGAGGGCGTATCGGGAATCTGCGGTAAGGTCTTGAGCGAGCTTGACCGCTTTACCGAGTCGGCGCTGGACGATGATATCGCGTTGGTTTCCCTTGAGTTTTTACGGGGCCGATCGTAGGCTGCGACGCTTGAGGGGTGAAACCTACGCGGTTGTAGATATGTGTGCATCGAGCGAGCTCTTTTGGGGAACCATGGTCGTATGAATGAGTGGAATGACATAGCGGTTTTGACGCCACCGGGTGATGTCGACATCGCCTCGGTGCCCGCGCTGCGCCGACGGTTGGATAATTTGATCGACCGGGGCGTGCGCCGCGTTGTCATCAATTGCCAGGCCGTGGGCTTTATCGACTCGACGGGTTTGGCGTTTTTGCTTACACGCGCCAGAGAGCTCATGAGGCGAGAGGGCCTGCTTTCGCTCGTTAACGCCTCCGATGAGGTCATTCGCTTTTTGGAGATTGCCCGACTTGTCGACATCCTCCATGTTGCGGGCTTCGCTCGGGAGTCGATTCCTGCCATTCCGGTGGGGGAATTGCCTCGCTGGAGCAAGAGTGTCGAGGTGCGCCAGGGTATCGAGAACCTTCCATACTATCGTCATCGTATTGCCGAGCTACTCGAATCGCTTCCCCTGAGGCGTGATGAGCGCTATGACGTCGCATTGGCATCGGGCGAGGCGCTGGGCAACGCGTATGACCATGCGGGTGGTATCGGATGCATCCTGACGGTTCAGGCCTATGGCGATCGTGTCGTGATTGAGGTTGTCGACCGTGGGGCGGGCTATTCGATCGACGGGTCGAGTGAACCGGTTACGACTGAGGAACGCGGGCGTGGAATCAAGCTCATGCGCATGTTGGTCGACAACGTGGAGGTTGCCCGTCGTACTGATGGTGCCGGTACGCGCGTTCGGATGGTAAAGCTGTTTAGCGGAACGTTGGAATCGTGCGCCTAGTAAATCGTTTTGGCATGTTTATCTGCCAAGAGCATGTGGCGAACAACTTTTTTGAAAAAAGTACTTGCGTCTTTTGGGTAACTCGCGTAAATTAATAACCCGCAAGCGGACATGGCTCAGTTGGTAGAGCACAACCTTGCCAAGGTTGGGGTCGCGGGTTCGAGCCCCGTTGTCCGCTCCATTGCATTTCCGGACCGTCTCAAGCGGTCCTTTTTCGGCGAAGTGGCCAAGTGGTAAGGCAGAGGCCTGCAAAGCCTTTACCCCCGGTTCGAATCCGGGCTTCGCCTCCAGGCAACATCCGGGCGCTCCGGCGCCCGTTTTGTTTTACATATGCGGACATGGCTCAGTTGGTAGAGCACAACCTTGCCAAGGTTGGGGTCGCGGGTTCGAGCCCCGTTGTCCGCTCCAAACGCAACAGCCCGACTACTACGGTAGCCGGGCTTTTTCGTACCCATCGTATGGGCTCGAACCCGAGAGGGAGCGAGCGTTAAGCAAACGCGGAGCGTTTGTAGCGAGCTGGCGAGGACGCCGACAGGCGACCGAAGCCGGTGCGGATCCGCGAAGCGGATACGCAGACGCCCCGTTGTCCGCTCCAACTATCTTACGCGGTTCTAACGAACCGCGTTTTTTGTTGACGCTGCGCGAGCCCCGGGCACCCCATCTTGCCCCTCAATCGTCGGTCGCGTACATAAAGTACGCTTCCCTCCTCTTTCGCGGCAACTTGGGGCACCCGGAGCCCGCTCGCTGTCGTGGCCGGAGGAGTGGGCCTTCCGTTCTTTTCACTGATCGATCGATTCGTCCCAGGAGACTCGAACCCGAGAGGGAGCGAGCGTTTGGGGCGTGGCTGTGGCGTTGTTTGCCGCGAATGTCCGCTTTGGGCGTATCATCGTGGGCATCTCGCAAAACCTCGTTGCAAGGGAGACTCATCCCATGGCTACAGAAAAGTCCTCGTCGCGCCCATGGATGTCCGATGCCGCGATCTATCAGATCTACCCGCGCTCGTTTAAGGATTCGACTGGTTCGGGTCTGGGCGATATCGCGGGCATTACCCAGCAGATGGACTATCTTGAGCAGCTGGGTATCGAGGCCATCTGGCTGAGCCCGTTTTACCCATCGCCTCTTGTCGATGGCGGCTATGATGTGGCGGACTACTGCGATGTCGACCCACGTCTCGGCTCGCTTGACGACTTCGATGACATGATCGCTGCGGCTCATGCGCACGGCATCAAGGTCATCGTCGACATCGTGCCCAACCATTCATCCAACCAGCACCCTTGGTTCAAAGCCGCTCTTGCCGCCGGCCCCGGATCGCCCGAGCGCGCCCGTTATATCTTCCGCGATGGCCGCGGCGAGCATGGCGAGCTGCCTCCCACCAATTGGAATGCCAACTTTGGCGGCCTCGCCTGGACGCGTGTTGCGGACGGTCAGTGGTATCTGCACATGTTTACGCCCGAGCAACCGGACTTTGACTGGTCATGCCCCGAGGTTCACGCGTTCTTTTGCGACGTCCTGGCGTTTTGGAGCGATCGAGGCGTCGATGGCTTTCGCATTGATGTGGCGCACGGTCTCGCCAAGGATCTCGACCGCGATGACCTCGACCGGTGGCATCTCGCCGAGGGCGATGACATGGTTGGCGACGGCACCCATCCGCTGTGGGACCGCAACGAGGTCCATGAGATCTATCGCGAGTGGCGCCGCGTGTTCGACCGCTATAATCCGCCGCGCAGCGCCGTTGCCGAGGCATGGGTGCTGCCCGAGCGCCAGTATCTCTACGCGCGTCCCAGCGAGCTTGGCCAGACATTCAACTTTGAGTTTGCCAAGGCCACTTGGACCTATGATGACATGCACGCTGCAATCGAGGAGGGCTTGAAGGCGGCTATCGAATCCAATTCTGCCTCGACCTGGGTACTCTCCAACCACGACGTGCCGCGCGTGGCGACGCGCTATGCCCTGCCGCAAATCAAGGCGACGCGCTACCACCAGATTGCGCTCGACTGGCTCTTACGCGACGGGTCGTCTTATGACGAGGACCGCGAACTCGGTGAGCGCCGCGCGCGGGCGGCCCTTTTGCTTGAGCTGGCGCTTCCGGGCTCGGCATACGTGTATCAGGGTGAGGAGCTCGGCCTTTTTGAGGTGGCTGACATTCCGTGGGCTGCACTCGAAGATCCCACTGCGACCAATACGCACGGACCGAAGCGCGAGAAGGGGCGAGACGGCTGTCGTGTGCCCCTGCCGTGGGTGGCGGCGGGCGATCCCGCGCAGGGCGGATCGTTTGGGTTTTCACCGGCGGACGCCGATGCGGCGCCCCATCTGCCGCAGCCTGCATGGTTTTCCGATTACGCTGCCGATAGGGAAGAAGCGGACCCGACATCGATGCTTGCGCTCTATCGTGACGCCCTCTGGCTGCGGCGCAAGCTGCGCGGGTGCGCCAACGATCTCGCGTGGCTCGATCTTGACGGGCGCACCGGCCTTGCGGATGGTGCCGAGGGCGCTGAGGGCGGCGTCATCGCCTATCGCCGCGACAACGGCTGGGCGTGTGTGACGAACTTCGGTGCAGCGCCCGTGGAGCTGCCGGCGGGCAGGGTCCTGCTCACCTCATCACCGCTCGCAGACGGCAGGCTCGTGCAGGACAGCTCTGCCTGGATCATGCTCGCTGAGTTGTAGGGGCCTCTTGCGGCGAGTTTGCGTTTGCCTGCGCCTTCCGTGGTGGCTGATGCCTTCGCGAGGTTCGCGAGGGCGAGGGCGTCGCAAAACTTTTCAAAAAAAGTTCTTGCATAGGATGCAGGCATCACGTAAGATTAATCCTCGT
>JAQCQR010000004.1:0-87104 GCA_027687465.1 Coriobacteriaceae bacterium AF08-21 | reverse complement strand
GGGGGAGAGCGCTTCCCTGACACGGAAGAGGTCAGAAGTTCAAATCTTCTAACGCCCACCAAATGTTCGCAGCCCAGAGGCCTTGCCTCTGGGCTGTTTTGTTTTTTTTGCCACCAAGCACACCACCAAATATTGATCCAAGGTCCGTACGCGATGGTCTTCGCATCCCATAGAGGTCCGGCAGATTGCATACGTCCTGGCCGATCGTGACCGCAACATGTTGGTCAAGCATAATCTTTTGGATTCTTTTGGCGTGAGCGGCTTGGTTTTGGTAGGATTTGTCAGCGGCTTGACTAAGGGGGTTTTATAACTGCCATGCAGGTAGCCGTGTTGGTAACGTTTTACCGACTTGTCAAATACCCCTCATTTTTAATGCGTTTGCAAAATGACTAATTGCTTTGACCTGCTGAAACACTATATGTTGTGTTTGACCTAAAAAAAGAATACAGGATATAGATGCCTCTTTGTCGTATGATAGATGGCGGACAGAGAACGAAGACCTTAACTGCCTCTTTTGAACGTGTCCTTGAGCCGCTTGATCGGCTTCTGGGAATGTCCGCATGGAGGCTTATGGTTTATCGAGAACACAGATTGCGCGACGGCGCCGCAAGACAGGGACAGGCCCTGCCGGGCATCGTTTGGCTCTGAAGCGCAATGAGGCTACGATGCGAAAGAGGCAAGAGGATGAAGATCATCAAGCGCAGCGGCACCGAGGTTGTCTTTGACATCGATAAGATCGTCAATGCCATCCGCGCCGCCAACTTGGAGGTCGAGGAGAGCTCTCGTCTAACCGACCGCCAGGTGGTTTACGCGGCACAAAACGTCGCCGAGGCATGCGAGAACGCGGGCCACACCGTTTCGGTCGAGGAGATCCAGGATTTGGTCGAGGACGAGATCATGCGTCTCGACTGCTACGAGGTTGCTCGCCACTACATCATCTATCGCTATGTTCAGAGTCTGAAGCGCCAGAAGAACACGACCGACGACAAGATTTTGTCGCTGATCGAGTGCAATAACGAAGAGGTCAAGCAGGAGAACTCTAACAAGAACCCGACCGTCAATTCCGTCCAGCGTGACTATATGGCCGGCGAGATTTCCAAGGACCTGACTCAGCGTGTGCTGCTGCCCCAGGAGATCGTGGATGCCCACAATGAGGGCCTGATCCACTTCCACGATTCCGACTACTTTGCCCAGCACATGCATAACTGCGACCTGGTGAACCTGGAGGACATGCTCCAGAACGGCACCGTTATCTCGGGCACGCTGATCGAGAAGCCGCACAGCTTCTCGACTGCCTGCAACATCGCGACGCAGATTATCGCCCAGGTTGCTTCCTCCCAGTACGGCGGCCAGTCTATTTCGCTGACCCATCTCGCCCCCTTTGTTGAGGTGAGCCGTCAAAAGATTCGCGGCGAGGTTGCCCGCGAGCTCGAGGAGCTCGGTGTTTCGGCATCTGCCGAAAAGGTCCGTGAGGTCGTTGAGGACCGTCTGCGTGACGAGATCCGTCGCGGCGTCCAGACGATTCAGTATCAGGTCGTGACCCTTATGACCACAAACGGCCAGGCGCCGTTTGTGACGGTCTTTATGTATCTCAACGAGGCTCGCTCAGCGCAGGAGAAGCACGACCTTGCCATGATCGTGGAGGAGACGCTTCGTCAGCGCTATGAGGGCGTTAAGAACGAAGCCGGTGTGTGGATTACCCCGGCATTCCCCAAGCTTATCTATGTACTCGAGGACGATAACGTTCACGAGAATTCCCCGTACTTCTACCTGACCCAGCTGGCTGCCAAGTGCACCGCCAAGCGCATGGTGCCCGACTACATCTCCGAGAAGAAGATGCGCGAGCTCAAGCTGTCTAAGGGCGAGACCACCGGCAACGGCGATTGCTACACCTGCATGGGTTGCCGCAGCTTCTTGACGCCCGACCGCTCCGGTAACGGATTTAACAACGTAGCCAACGCGCTGAACTATGACCCGAACAAGCCCAAGTACTACGGTCGCTTTAACCAGGGCGTTGTGACCATCAACCTGCCCGATGTCGCGCTGAGCTCGCACCAGGACATGGACAAGTTCTGGAAGATCTTCGACGAGCGTCTTGAGTTGTGCCACCGCGCTCTGCTGTGCCGTCATGAGCGTCTGATGGGTACGCTTTCGGATGCCGCACCGATTCTTTGGCAGTACGGTGCCCTGGCGCGTCTGAAGAAGGGCGAGACGATCGATAAGCTGCTCGTGGGCGGCTATTCCACCATCAGCCTGGGGTATGCCGGCCTGTATGAGTGCGTCAAGTACATGACGGGCCACAGCCACACCGAGAAGGAGGGCACGCCCTTTGCCATGGCCGTCATGCAGCGTATGAACGATAAGTGCACCGAGTGGAAGGCCGAAAGCGATATTGACTTCTCGCTGTACGGTACCCCGCTTGAGTCGACGACCTACAAGTTCGCCAAGTGCCTGCAGCGTCGTTTTGGCATCATCCCGGGCGTGACGGACAAGGGCTACATCACCAACAGCTACCACGTCCACGTGTCCGAGGAGATCGACGCATTCGACAAGCTCAAGTTCGAGGGCATGTTCCAGCAGCTTTCGCCGGGCGGTGCCATTTCCTACGTCGAGGTTCCCAACATGCAGGACAACCTCAAGGCTGTCATTCGCGTGATGCAGTACATCTACGACAACATCATGTACGCCGAGCTCAACACCAAGAGCGATTATTGCCAGGTGTGCGGCTACGATGGCGAGATCCGCATTGTCGAGGATGACGGCAAGCTGGTGTGGGAGTGCCCCAGCTGCGGCAACCGCGACCAGGAGAAGATGAACGTCGCTCGTCGTACGTGCGGCTACATCGGTACCCAGTTCTGGAACCAGGGTCGAACCGAGGAGATCCGCGACCGCGTGCTGCATCTCTAATAGTCATTCCAGACCGCCCCGTAGCGAGGCCCCGGACCTTTACTCGCTATTTCGGACAGTCCTGGCTCACGACGGAGGCGCCACTGGCGCCTCCTGTTCGTTCGGAACTCATATCGAGCAAAGGTCCGGGGCCTCGCTACGGGGCGGCCAAGTTGATGTAGCTGAGATGCAGCATGCGGTCTGCTCACTCCTCGAAGTTCTTAGCGGAAATAATTCGAGCTGCAGCTGCGATTTACTTGCGATGGCGGTTGAGCCGCAACCCAGTTTTTATTGGACCTCGAACTCTATACTCGATGTTCGCTTCGTTCATTGAGTTGCCTTTTGCATGAGGCCGGGACATATCGTCCCGCCCGCAGTTTCGCAGGCCGCAGGCCGAGAATGTTTGAGGACGGGATGATATGCTCCAGACCCCCAGGAAGGTTACTTATGAACTACGCGAACATTAAGTATTTCGACATTGCTGATGGGGAAGGCGTTCGTACTTCTCTGTTTGTGAGCGGGTGCCGTCGTGGGTGCAAGAATTGCTTTAACTCTGTTGCGTGGGACTTTGCTGCGGGTGAGCCGTTCGATCGTGCCGTCGAGGACAAGATTATCGAGAGCCTCGATCATCCCTTTATCGATGGTCTGACGATTCTGGGCGGCGAGCCTATGGAGCCCGAGAATCAGGCGGGGCTCGTTGATTTCATTGAGCGCGTGCGCGCGGCTTACCCGGTGGAGTCGGGGAAGACTATTTGGTGCTTTACCGGTGACGTGCTCGAGGAGCTTATGCCGGGTGGTCGTCACCATACTGAGGTGACGGACCGTATCCTTGCCTGCCTCGACATGTTGGTGGATGGCCCGTTTGTTCAGGATCTTTATGATATCTCGTTGCGCTTTAGGGGTTCGAGCAATCAGCGCGTGATTGATATGAACGCCACGCGTGCCCGTGCCGAGCGTGAGAACGTTGCGCTTTGCGACGCCGTGGAGCTTTGGCGGGACGATCCGGTCTATTCGACCCATACTATGTAGCTTGTGGTCGATGCCGGAGGGCGTGGTACCATAGCACGAACGTGAAATCGGAAAAGTGAGGCCCAGATGGTCGATCAGGAAAAAGTCGAGGCCGCCATTAAGCTGTTGCTTGAGGGCATAGGCGAGGACCCAACTCGTGAGGGCCTGCTGGAGACCCCGGCGCGCGTTGCCCGTATGTATGGTGAGATCGCCGGCGGCATGGACCAGAGTGCCGAGGAACACCTGTCCAAAACCTTTGCCGTCGCTTCGAACGATTTGGTTATCGAGCGCGACATCACGTTTTACTCGCTGTGCGAGCACCATCTGCTGCCGTTTTATGGCAAGGCCGCGATTGGCTATATCCCCAATGGTCGCGTGGCGGGTCTGTCTAAGCTCGCCCGCACGGTTGAGGTCTATGCCCGCCGCCTGCAGCTGCAGGAACAGCTGTGTGCGCAGGTCGCCGATGCCCTCATGGACTATCTGGTTCCCCAGGGAGCGATCGTGCTCATGGAAGCTGAGCATATGTGCATGACGATGCGTGGCGTGCAAAAGCCCGGCACCAAGACCGTGACGCTCGCTCGCCGCGGCGTCTTTGAGACCGATCCCGCGCTCGAGGAGCGATTCTTTAGGATGCTGGGCCGTTAACCATGAAGGTCGTCAACGACTTTGCATCGAAGACCGATGAGGGGACGTCGCGTCGCGGCTTTATGGCTTCGGGCCTGACCCCCTTTGGCGCTATGCCTCGCATTGATTACATTTGTGCCAACGGGCTGTTCCGGCGGCACCTGGGCAACATTGCACAGTTGGAATCGGGGCGCATCTTTTGCCGCCATGGTATTGACCATCTGCTCGATGTCGCTCGCATTATGTGGATCAAGAATCTCGAGGAACGGCTCGAATTTGACCGCGAGGTCATCTACGCCACGGCACTTCTTCACGATATCGGCAAAGATGAACAGTATGAATCGGGTATATCCCATGATGTTGCAAGCGAGCGCGTCGCTGATGCGATTCTCGGCGGCATGCCCGATGACGTGGCGTTTGAGCCGGCCGATGCCGCAGCCATTAAGACGGCCATTTTAGGCCATCGAAAGCTGCGCGTGAACAGCCAACCGCTTGAGCGTCTGCTCTATGCAGCCGATAAAGCGTCGCGTGCCTGCTTTGCATGCCCCGCGCGCAACGCTTGCAACTGGAGCGATGATAAAAAGAACCTGTCGATTCGCGTGTAGTTAGTTTGCGCGGTCGGGGTTCTAAACGAAGGAGACGATCGCATTGAGTAACAAGAAACTGCCCGAGAATGCAACCAAGACCGAAGGTGCTGAGCTCGCCCGCCGTGGAAGGGGCGAAATATCCACCGCAACGGCGGTGCCTCACGTGAGCTATGACGATCTGCGCCATGCCGATCGCATTGTCATTGACGGCCTTGAGGTTTTTGCCAACCATGGCGTGTATCCCGAGGAGAATGCGCTGGGTCAGAAGTTCATCGTTTCTCTGGTGCTCTATGCCGACCTGCGCGCGGCGGGGGAGCACGATAACCTGGACGCCTCGATTGACTACGGCTCGGTGTGCCACGATGTCGATGGCTATCTGCGCGAGCACACGTTTAAGCTCATCGAGGCGGCAGCCGAGGGGACAGCCCAGATGCTGCTGCGCCGTTATCCCTCGCTGCTTGGTGTGCGCATAAAGCTCGATAAGCCGTGGGCTCCTGTTGGCCTGCCCCTGGCAAGCTGCGGCGTCGAGATCGAGCGCGTGCGCTAGTCGACGCTAGAGCTTGTTGAGGGGTGGCTGCTTGAGCCGCTGCGACAGAGCTCTATTGTTGGGACAGTACGTGTCGAGCAGGGCGTGAAAACGCTGATTGTGGCTTGGCTCGAGCAAGTGGACGAACTCGTGGGCGACAACCATGTCGAGGCATTCGACGGGGTAGGCGGCGAGCTCGCGCGCGATGCGAATGGCGCCGGATTTGGGCGTGCATGATCCCCAGCGCGTTTTCATGCTGCGCACGGAGATGCGGGCCACGGTGACGCCCATTGCGACTTCGTACGCGTGCACGATGTCGCGCAGCGCCGATGTGACCTCGGACGCGTAGAGCTGGTCGATGTGGGCTTGGAGCTCATCGGACGTTAGGACGTCGAGGATTGCGTGCCGCTTGGCCTGCGGGCCTTCGTCCGATTCATCGGTACCCATAAAACTTGCGAAGGTGGCCTGTTTGGGTCGCGGTGCGGGGGATGCAAAGTTGTGATCGAGTGCATCCTGTACCGTGATGGGCTTGCCCCAAAGTGCAATGATGGACGAGGGGCTGAGCGGCTCTCGTGCCGTCGCCTGACGCTGCTCGCGCTGGGCAAGTCGGCTGATAATCCAGGCGCTGTTGCGCTTCACAAACGCTTCGATACGCTCGCGGCTGGCGCCGAGCGGTGCGCTGGCGTGGACCTCGCCGCTCGATGTGACGCGTAGGTTGAAGTTCTTGACGCGCTTTTTGGTAACGACGACGGGGATGGTCGTCCCATCCGGTCGGGATGCGGAAATCGTAAACTGCTGCGTCAAAAGCGGTCCTTCAGATCGGGGACGGGCCGGCATGTCGACCGTTCGGCATGCCGGCCCGCTCAAGGGATGTGAAATTAATAACGCTCGAAGAAGGCAAGCGCGTTGTCGCTGCAGAGCTTTTGCATCACGGTCTTGCCAAAATGCTTGGAAAGCATGTTCTGGAACTCGGGCATCTTGCTGGCATCGGAGAGGAAAGCGGGCACCGTGGCACCGTCCCAGTCGCCGCCGAGCGCGATGACGTCCTCGCCGCCCAGGTCGAGCCAGTGCTCGATATGCGCCGCCAGCTGGTCGAAGGTGACGTCTGCGGCGGTCTTGTCGGTTGCGTCGTTGGAAAGGAACTCGCTGCAGTAGTTGAGGCCGACGATGCCACCCATGTCGCGAATGGCGCGGAACTGGTCGTCGGTAAGGTTGCGTTTGGCGCCGCAAACCGCACGGGAGTTGGAGTGGCTGGCGACGAAGGGACGCGTGGCGCGGGCGGCGACCTCGTCAAAGCACTCATCGTTGAGGTGGGAGACGTCGAGCACCATGCCGGCGTGCTCCATCTGCGTAAGCGCCTCGATGCCGGCGGCGGTGAGGCCGGCGTGGGTGTCGTGGCCGCTCGCGAGCGGTCCCTGCGCGTTCCAGCTGAGTGACGACATAAGCACGCCCAGGCTCTTGAGCACCTCGATCAGCGCGGGGTCCTCGGCAAAGAACGTGGCGTTTTCGATGGTGTGGATGCAGGCGACCTTGCCGTCCTTGAGCGCGGGGCGAATGTCTGCGGCGCTGCGCACGTTGACCATACGGTCGTGGTTGAGCATCGCCTGGCCGCTCATGTGCGCCATGATTTGCGCCTGGAAGCGCGCGGCGTGGGCGGTGGGAATCTCGTCGGGGACAAACGTGGCGAAGCACTGTGCCCACGGCGTGTTGCCGATCTTTGCGAGCGAGATGGCGCAGGCGTTGCCCTCGATGAGGTCGAAATCTTGCGGATGCGTTTCGTCGCCGGGGAAATAACCGTCGGTGCCGGCGGTAAAGCGCAGGTCGAGATCGAGCGTGGCCCAGCCGATGCGGTCGGCGGTGTCGCAGTGTAGGTCAAATACGGGATATGCCATGGTTCCTCCGGTTGCAGCGTTTCTTTGCAAACTGTCTTTGAATTGTATGACTAGGGTATAGTTAGCGCCATATGTTCACGGCGGCCCGCGTTGTGCGCCGCCCTTATCACGGAGGTTACCATGTCCAACCAGGGCAAGAAGGTCAAGACCCATTATCGTGGCACGCTCGACGACGGCACGCAGTTCGATAGCTCTTACGATCGCGGCGAGCCGCTGGAGTTCACCTGCGGCGCCGGTCAGATGATTAAGGGCTTCGACGCCGCTGTTGTCGACATGCAGGTGGGCGAGAAGAAGACCGTGCACATTCCCGCTGCCGATGCCTACGGCGAGCACAACCCCGAGATGGTTATTACCTTCCCGGCCGAACAGGTTCCCAACATCGAGCAGATCGAGAAGGGCATGAAGCTCTTCCTGTCCACGCCGAGCGGCATGCCCGTCCCCGCCGTGGTCATCGACGTGACGCCCGAGGCCGTGACGCTCGACGCCAACCACGAGCTCGCCGGCAAGGATCTCAACTTTGATATCGAGCTCGTCGAGGTCGAGGGCTAGAGTATGCCTGAACGCTTGGTTTCGACGACATGCTTGGGAAATCTCAACGATCCGTCCTATGAACTCCTACTTCGCCGGGAGCTGGGCGGTGTCTTTGAAGTTGACGAGCTACTGCTCGATTGGGACCAGGCTGATGCCTGCGCGTTTGTGGGCGTGACGGAGCTGGGACGCACGATCGATGTTCGGCTGGATACTGCCGACGGCGGTCGTCTTGCCGATGGCGACGTGCTCGCCATTGACCGTTCGGGCATGGTGCCCGTGGCGGTTGTCGTGCGCCTGCGCAGCGCCGAGGTCTATTTGGTCGAAGTCGACCGCATGGATCCGATTGCACTCGCGCATGCGTGCTGGGAGATCGGCAACATGCATGCGCCGCTCTTCCGGGGCGACTCGGACGAGCATACCGTGCGCATGTATACGCCGGTGCAGCCTGTTTTGGGCCGCATGCTTCGGGGTGTCGAGGGAGCTCGAATCTCGATCGTTTCGCGCGAGCTCGATGCGGGCCGACGCTTTGCGTCGAGCGCGGCCGATGTTGTCGTGAGCATGGCTCCGGACTTTACCATCGTTAAAAAGACGCGCGACTAAGCGCGCGTATGCGCAAGACGGGCTTTGAGGGGTGACCGATCAAGGTCCGTCTTGCTGTTGATAGGAGGCTTTGGGGGAAGCATATGGGTCTTGAGGGAATCAAGCTGATTGCATGCGATTTGGACGGCACGCTGCTGCACCCGGGGGAGCGCGAGCCGCGTTCCGAGGCCTTTGAGCTTATCGATGAGCTGCATCGTCGCGGTATCGTGTTTATGCCGGCGAGTGGCCGTCAATATGCGAGCCTGCGCTACCTGTTTGCCCCGGTGGCCGATGAACTCGCCTATGTATGCGAAAACGGAGCCCTGGTCATGAGCGAGGGGCGTGCCGTGGTCAAGCGTTCTATGGAGCGTGGCCTGGCCATGGATATCGCGAATGCCGTGGTTGCGTACCCCCATGCCGACGTGACCCTTTCGTGCGAGGGACACCTCTACACCATGAGCAGCAACGATGCGTTTGTTGACCACCTGCATTATGAGGTCCATTGTGATGTGGCGGTAGTCGACCGTCCCGAAGACATTGACGAGGATGTCATTAAGATTGCCTTCCAGACGCCCGAGGCGGAGCAGCCGGCGGCGCTGGAGTATTTTGTGCGTCGCTTTAGCGACCGGGTCGATGTGATGACGTCGGGAACCGAATGGACCGACTTTATCGGCTTTGATTCGGGCAAGGGGTCCGCGCTTGCCGATTATGGTTGTGCGCTGGGGATCTCACCTAACGAAATGATGGCGTTTGGCGATAACGAAAACGATCGCGACATGCTCAACGTGGTGGGCCATTCCTATCTGATGGAGAGCTGCAATCCCAGCATGCGCGGTGTCAATGACCGTGTCCGCTACGTGCGCACGGTCGAAGAGGAGCTGCGTCGTCTACTTGCTGAGTAGGCATGTCCCAAACATCTACCGGCAGTCGGGGCAGAGACCCTCGAAGATGGTGTAGTGCGACGTGACGTGCCAGCCGATTTGCTCGGACGCCTTGGCGTCGAGCTGGGCATCGAAGGGGAGCGGTACGTCGATGACGCGGCTGCACGAGGTGCAGATGATATGCGCATGCGGCTCGATGGTGCGATCGAAGCGGCTGCCGCCCGGCGTCTTGATGGAGAGGATTTCGCCGGCGTCGGCCAAGAGATTGAGATTGCGGTAGACTGTACCGCGGCTGATTTTGTCATCCTGCGCGCGCACGACGTTGTAGATTTCGTCGGCGGTGGGATGGTTATAGCTTTGGCGCACGGCGTCAAGAACCAGCTTTCGCTGCCTGGTATTCCTTCTTTGCACCGCCATGCGCCTCGCCTCTTTTCTATTAACGGTCGTAGGTAAATGATACCGTATTTAGCACACAATACTAATAACGAGGCGTGAAACCGTCTTCATTGGCAAGTGGGGCTCGAGCCTGGGCGTCTGCGAGGCGAAAACGCGTTCCCATGCGCTCGTAGGAGGCATGAAGCGCTTCGAGATGAGATAGGATATTTGCCGGAGCTCCCTGTATCTCCATCTCGACTGAGCCGTCTTCCATGTTACGCACCCAGCCGGTGAGCGCGCGTGCCTGCGCGAGGTTGGTGTTGGTAAAGCGAAAGCCAACGCCCTGGACTTGCCCCGCCCAGCGCAGGAAATAGCGCAGGGGAGTGTCTTGAGTGGCCTCGTCGCTTGCGAGCACAGTAAGCCTGCGGCGCAGCTCGAGCTCGACGTTTGATGGTTTTTGAGGTTCTCGACTGCCGCCGGTGACGCTGGAGAAGAGCGTATCGAAGAGGCCCATCGCTATGCCTGCTTGCCTGCGTCGGCCGGGAAGGTTATGCCGGCCTGCTGGCGCACGGCATCCATGATGCGCAGCGAGACGAGCGTGACATCGCGGTAGTGACCAAGTTCGTGACGTCCCGCCGGGGTCTCCCAAATCTCTTCCTTAACGTTATCGATGCCGCCGATGGCGGTGATAAAGTCTGTGAGTTCGTATTCCATAGTGTTGCTCGATTTGGGCAGGTCGAGCACGCGGCCGTTGTCGCCCTGTTCGCGCGGTGCCTCGGTCGCCGAGCCGCGTACGACATCGCCGCGATAGTCGATGCGGACGTTGCGGGGCGTGGACAGATGGTCGATCTGGATAGTGCCACGCTCGCCTTCGATCTGCGAGGGCAGCAGGTCATTCGTTATTTTGGAGTGCGCGAGCTCGACGGAGATACGGCCACCGCCGTAGCTGGCGAGGATGGAACCGCAGCCGTCGATGGGGCCGTGCGTGAGCTGTCGCGTGGCGGGGTCGAGCAGAGTAGCCATGCTCGTAAGGCCGGAGGGCATGCCGAAAATCTCGACCATGGGCTCGACGGTGTAGACGCCAATGTCCATGAGGGAACCCGATGCCATATTGCAGTCGAAGATATTGGTGGCGCGTCCCGCGAGAATCTCGTTGTAGCGCGAGGAATATTTGCCAAAGCGCAATGAGGCGCGGCGGATGGGGGCGATCTCGCCTAGGGCGTCCTCGATGGCGTGGAAGGCGGGGTCGTGGAGGGGACGCATGGCCTCGAGGGCCACGACACCTGCTGCCTCGGCAGCGCGGAAGACTTCCAGCGCCTGCGCTTCGGTGGCGCAGAAGGGCTTCTCGACGATGACGTGCTTGCCACCGGCGATGCAGGCAAGGGCCTGCTCGTAGTGAAGTGCGTTAGGGCTGCCGATATAGACGGCGTCGACGTCGGCGGCTGCCGCGAGCTCATCGAGTGAAGTAAAGTTTCGCTCGCCACCGCGCTCGGCGGTAAAGGCGGCGCCGCGATCTGCATCGCGCGAGAGCGTGCCCACAAACGCAGCTTGGTCGTTGGCGTTGACGACCTGGATAAAGTCGTCGGTGATCATGGATGTGCCGATGGTCGCTATACGCAGCATGTATCCCCCTCGTGCCGTTCGGTTTACAGGATGAGTGTAGCGCGAGGAGGCAGGAAATAGCGTGCGAAAACGCCGTTACAGGTCGCTCTCGTTAAAGCCAGTGTCGATATCGAGGTTGCTGCCGTCGGCCGCCGTGGTGGCAAGTTCGTCGCAGCGCTCGTTGAGCTCATGGCCGGCGTGACCCTTAACCCAGATGAACTCAACCTTGTGTTTGCTTTTGGCGGTGAGTAGGCGCTCCCACAGATCGCGGTTCTTGACAGGCTGCTTGTTGGCGGTCTTCCAACCGCGTTTTTTCCATCCGTCAATCCAGTGCTTGTTGAAGGCGTTGACGACGTATTGCGAATCGGAATGGACTTCGACCTCGCAGGGGCGGTTGAGTGCCTCGAGCGCCACGATAACCGCCATGAGTTCCATGCGGTTGTTGGTGGTCTTGGCGTAGCCGCGCGAAAGCTCGGAGGTAAAGGTCTTGCCGGCGGGGTTGGTGTATTTGAGCACGGCGCCGTAGCCGCCGCGTCCCGGATTTGATCGGGCCGAGCCGTCGGTATAGATGATGACCTTCACGGGCTTCCTTTCGTTGAGTGCGTTTCATGTGAGTGACCATTGTAGCGCCATGCCCGCCGGGGGCTAGCAATCTATGATTTCTGCCCCGTCTTCCGACAGTTGGTTGGCATGGATGATGCGGTTGAGCTCGTCGAGGTATTGTTGCAAGAGGGGAGAGGGCTTGCGCTCGTCGTGCATGATATAGCCTACGTGCATCGTTGGGGCGTCTGCTAACGGGATCGATGCCATACCCCATTGCATTTCATTGGAGAGGACGCCGGTCGACAGGGTGTAACCGTTCGACGTGATAAGTAAGTTGGTAAGTGTTCCGCGGTCCGAGATTCGTATGTTGCGGTCGCAAGGGATATAGCTAAAAGGTTCCTCGGCGTAATAGAAGGAGTTTGAGGTTCCCTGCTCAAAGCTGTAGCGCGTATAGGGCGTGAGGTCGGCAAGGGACAGCTGCGGGCGGCGTGCGAGCGGGTGGCGCTCGCTAACGAAGACGTGGACCGTCGCGTCGAATAGGGGATGGAAGCTTGCGCGGGCATCGGCGAAGGCCTTCTGCAGAACGCGGGCGTTAAAGTCATCCAGATACAGAATGCCGATATCGCTGCGAAACGCACGGACGTCATCGATGATCTGCGATGTGGTGGTCTCGCGCATGATGAACTCGAACTTGCTGTCGCGGCAGCGCTCGACTACGTTGACAAAGGCCTCGACCGAAAAGGCGTAGTGCTGGGCGGAAATGGCGAGGCGGGCTTGCGGGGTGCCACCGTCCTCGTAGCGTGCCTCGAGCATGTCGGCCTGCTCTACGACCTGGCGCGCATAGCCCAAAAGCTCGGTGCCGTCGTTGGTGAGCGTGACGCCGCGGCTGGAGCGCGTAAAGATCTCCAGATGGAGCTCTTGTTCTAGGCTTTTGACGGCGTTTGAGATGTTGGACTGAGCGGTATAGAGGCGCTGAGCTGCGGCGTTGATTGAGCCGGACTCTGCCACGGCGATAAGAAAACGAAGCTGCTGGAGTGTCATCGGTGCCCGTCCTTTCGATAGCTATCTAAAAAACCGATAACAGGTTAGCGCTTTTAAGTGATTGACCGAGCGAAACAATGCTCGTACTATTCAAAACACACAAAGGCGGTAGGTAATTAAGCCGACCACGGAACCGAGATGTCAAAAGGAGGACCGCATATGAACTGCTTACCAAGACGAATGCCGGGCTCCTGTTTGCGCCCGTCGGCGTGATCAGGAGACAGCGACTTACTTCTCTCTTATTTATTTACTTTCGTTCGATCAAGGAGATCATCATGAGCCAGTTCATCAACAACCCCGAGCACACCTTTGGTTTCGATACCCTGCAGCTTCATGTTGGCCAGGAGAGCGCCGACCCCGCATCCGACTCCCGCGCCGTGCCTATCTACCAGACCACGAGCTATGTGTTCCGCAACTCCCAGCACGCCGCCGATCGCTTTGGTCTTGCCGACGCCGGTAACATCTACGGCCGTCTGACCAACTCCACCCAGGGCGTCTTTGAGGACCGTATCGCCGCGCTCGAGGGTGGCGTGGCCGGTCTTGCCGTCGCCTCCGGTGCCGCTGCCATCACCTATACCCTGCAGGCTCTTGCCCAGGCTGGTGACCACGTGGTGGCTCAGAAGACCATCTACGGCGGTTCCTACAACCTGCTCGAGCATACGCTCTCCCAGTTTGGCGTCGAGACCACGTTTGTCGATGCCCACAACCTGGAAGAGGTTGAGGGTGCCATCAAGGACAATACCACGGTCATCTATCTCGAGACGCTCGGCAACCCCAACTCTGACATCCCCAACATCGACGCCATCTCCGAGATCGCCAAGAAGCACGGTCTGCCGGTTGTCGTCGACAACACTTTCGGCACCCCGTATCTGTTTCGTCCGCTGGAGCATGGCGCCAACATCGTTGTCCACTCCGCAACCAAGTTCATCGGCGGCCACGGCACCTCGCTGGGCGGTGTGATCGTCGACGGCGGTAACTTCGATTGGAAGGCGAGCGGAAAGTACGCCCAGATCGCTGAGCCCAACCCCTCCTACCATGGCGTCTCGTTTGCCGAGGCTGCCGGTCCCGCCGCCTTCGCAACCTATGTCCGCGCCATCCTGCTGCGTGACGAGGGTGCCTGCATCAGCCCGTTCAACGCCTGGGTCCTGCTCCAGGGCACCGAGACCCTGTCGCTGCGCGTTGACCGTCATGTCGAGAACACCAAGAAGGTCGTTGAGTTCCTTGCCGGCGACAGCCACGTTGCCAAGGTGAACCACCCGAGCCTGCCTGAGCACCCCGATCACGAGCTCTATCAGAAGTACTTCCCCAACGGCGGCGCTTCGATCTTCACCTTTGAGATTAAGGGTGGCCAGAAGGCTGCCTGGAAGTTCATCGATCATCTGCAGGTGTTCTCGCTGCTCGCCAACGTGGCCGACGTCAAGTCGCTCGTCGTGCACCCGGCTACCACCACGCACTCCCAGCTCTCTGCCGAGGAGCTCGCCGAGCAGAACATCACGCCCTCCACGATCCGTCTTTCCATCGGTACCGAGAACGCCGAGGACATCATTTGGGATCTGAAGCAGGCCTTCGCCGTGCTGGACGAGTAAGGCGACTTGTGCAAGGACCCCTTGCGACTCGATAGGTATAACTGCATAAATGCCTGCTCAAGGCGCCTGCGCAAGCAATGGTTGCGCAGGCGTCTTTTTTGCATAGGAAGGGCGCTATTACAGGGTTTTTGGCATGCTTTATGCATTTGAGTTGTGGAAAACTCCTGTTGAGAGGATGTGAGTTTTACGCAATTGACGTGCGCCTTTTGAGTAAAACCGCAGGTCGCGATTTGCTCGAGGTACTATGCAGCGCGATCGAATCACACGCAGCTCAAATGCAGCAAAAACGCACTACGGAGGTTTCCAGCTACATGAGGATCGATTCACGAAAACCGAAAGCCGCTGCCCTTTCCGCCGCTCTGACCGTGGCACTTTTGGCAGGCGCCGGCGCAACTGATGCCCACGCGGCAACACTGTCCGATACGGTTGGATCTACGCCGTCCGAGGCGACGCTGGTACAGCCCGTTGATTATCGCGGCGATGGTTATGGTTCCATGCAGGAGTGGAACGCCTCGATGGAGGCCAAGCGCGATTCCCTTGAGATGCGCGCTCAGATCATTATGAATATGTATGGCGACTATGCTACCGATGACGAGCGCGCTGTGCTGCAGGGTTGTATCGACGGTGCGGGTAGTCTGTTGACGATGGGGGAGGTCGACGCGAAGTCGACCGAGCTCGATGAGCTGCGCACTGCGCTTGAGAATGCCAAGCGCGAAGCGCTCGAGGCCGCCGCAGCCGAGGCGGAGGCTGCCGAGGCCGCCCAGGCTTCGTACTACAACGCCGGTTACACTCCGCCCTACGCGTCTGCCGCGTCCTACGCGAACGGATCGGGCCTGACGCGCTCTGCGGGTGTCAATAACTACAACGGGCGCCGTGAGACCTATTACAGCAGCAACGTGTTGTATCACCACCGCACGGGCGAATGGACGCAGGATTCTGAGGGCTTCTGGCGCGATTCCGACGGCTATTACGTTGTTGCCGCGGGCGATATGGCCCAGGGCTCGACCTTTACGGGCTCCAAGGGTGATTGCAAGGTCTATGACTCCGGCTGCGCCGCCGGAACCACCGACTACTACACCGGTTGGTAATCTGCCATCAGAGCAAAATAGGCACATGATGGGCGGGCGTCTTTATCGAGCTTTCGGGCAACGTAAAGGCGCTCGTTTTATATTTGTATTTGGGTTAACAGAGCCCTTACCGTGGCACTACGTTGGGCATATGGGCGCGGGGCACACTAAGTCATGAGAAACAAAGTCTTTCCCGTGGAGGAAGTGGTCTCATGAACGCTCGAGATATCGCTATCGCCGCCGTCGCATTGGTACTTGGCTGTCTTGGCCCTACAGCTGCGCTTGTCGTAGGCATGCAGGGCTCGTGCGGGGCTGCTCCTATTGTGGTCGGCGCGCTCATCGCAGCAGCGCTGCTGGGAAGCGCGGGCGTGACCCTTTGCCGCGATGACGAGGACGAGATGCCGCAGGTGCGGCGCTAGCCGTTGTGAAGCTGGTTTTGCCCATAGATGAAGAAGGAAGCCGCCGCAAGGGGAGTGCCCCTTGCGGCGGCTTTGCTATTGAGGCTGTAGGCTGTAGCACGCCGGGCGCTACCAGCTGGCCTCGATTTCGCGGATGCGCGAATAGAGCCATTCGTTTTGCGGCACCTGGATGCCGTGCTTGGCCGCGAGGCGGCAGATGGTACCCGCAAATTCCTCGACCTCGGTTCTGCGTTGAGCGACGCGGTCCTGCGCCATCGAGGGCATGCCGGCGGGGTCGAGCCCTTTTATGAGACGCACCATTTGCGTTAGGTCTGCCTCGGTGAGCTCGATACCCTCGGCGTTGGCGACCGCAAGCGTTTCGCGCATGGCGGAAACAAAGCAGCGGCGCTGCTCGGAGCCCGGCTCCGTGGCGCTTCCGTAGGTCCCGCCGTACGCCATGCAGGTCTGGTTGATGCCGTCGTTGAGCATAAGTTTTGCCCACATGCGGTGGGCGATGTCGTCCTCGACGGTGTGGGCGATGCCGCAGCGCGTGTAGAGCCCGTCGATAGCGGTGACGGTCGCGGGGTCGGTGCCGGCGGCCGCACCAAAGCGGATCTCGCCCGCATTGGTAAAGGTGAGCGCGCCGTTGAGAAACACAGCGTCCATGCCTTGGCAGATTCCGAGGACGGTGTGCTCCCAGCCAAAGCGCTCGGCAATCTTCTGCTCGCTGGTGATGCCGTTGCACAGCGAGGCGATGAGCGTGTTGGGTCCCATGACGCGCTCCATGGTCTTGAGTGCTTGGTTGAGCCCCGTCGTCTTGACCGTCAGGATGACCAGATCGGCGGGTGTCGCCTCGCTGGCGCGGACGGACGTGAGATCGCAGGGCTTGCCGTTGACGGTGAGCGCGTCGTTCGCATGGCGCTCAAAGCGAGCGTCGTCCATAATGTATTCGACGGCATCGTTGCCGAGCGTCTTGGCAATCATGCTGCCATAGAGCAGCCCGACGCCGCCCTTGCCGATAAAGGCAACCTTGTTGATCTGCATGTGAATCATCTCCCCATATAAAAGGCGCCCGCGTAAGGGGCGCCTGATGGATTGTATGCTGCCAGGGTGATTGCTGGGTGCGCGGGCGGCTGTTATGAAAAAGAAACGTTTGCCTGGGCTCTACGCTGCAGGGCAGACCGCAAAGACACGTGCGGGATATCCGACGCCATCACGCACCTTGGGGAAGGTGCAGAAGATGACGGCGCCCGTGGCGGGAAGCTCGTCTAGATGGTCCATGACCTCGATCTGATAGCGGTCGACCGAGAGGATGTACTGTTCGCCGGGGTAGGGGTAGGCGTCCTCACGCGTGGTCACGCTCGCCGGGTCGGTGTCAGCCGGCTCGTGGCCGATGGCGCCGATGTCGCGCTCTTCAACGAGCCACTTGATGGCGCCGAGGTCCCAGCCGGGGTAGTGGGGCTGGCCGTCCTCGTCCTTGTTCTCGAGGTCGGCGAGCTTGGACCAGTCGGAGCGGAAGGCGACGAAAGCGTCCTCGGGAATGCGACCGTGCTCATCCTCCCAGGCTTTGAGGTCCTCGATGGTCAGGATAAAGTCGGGATTCGCGGCGCACTCCTCGTGCTTGTCGATCACGCAGAGCGGATGCATAAACTCGATGGGTTCAATCTCTCCAAGGGAACGGCCGTCAACATGGAAGTGGCGCGGTGCGTCGACATGCGTGCCGTACTGCGAGGCGACCGAATACTGGAAGCAACGCATGGGGGCGAGCATGTCCTCGGGCGTGCCGGGCAGGTAGTCGAAGAGCTTGGTGGACTCAAACGGCTTAAAGCCAAACCAGTGCGGGGTGTCGCATGAGAGCGTGTGGGTGAGGTCGACCCAGCGATAATCGGTGCTTTTGAGCTGGGATGCGAGATTCCAAAGGTCGAGCGCGGGCATGGGTGACTCCTTTCATCGGGCTTTTTGCTGATGTTAATGCGGTGCCGTGACAGCTCGATTTCTGCTGCGTTACGATACGTTCTCGATTGCGATTCCACGATGTTTCGGCCGCGTGACCATTGTGTTTCGCCTTGCCGAGCGCTGATGGCGAAGGGAGGGTCCGTGCAATACCGCGTTGACTCCAAAAGTGGTAACCGAATATCTGCTCTGGGCCTGGGCTGTATGAGGTTTCCCGGTGCGCCGGGCCATCCGGATGCGAAGACAGCCGATGCCATCATCTCCCGTGCGGTGGAGCAGGGGATTAACTACCTGGACACGGCCTATCTCTATCCCGGCAACGAGGCTTGTGTGGGCGCTTCGCTTGAGCGCCTAGGCTTGCGCGACCAGGTTTTGCTCGCGACCAAGCTGCCGCATGCTTCGTGCAAATGCGCGGAGGATTTCGACCGGTTCTTCGACGAGCAACTGCGCCGCCTGCGGACCGAACATATCGACTATTACCTCATGCACAACATTACCTCGCCCGCCCAGTGGGAACGTGTGGTGGCGTTGGGCATCGAGGACTGGATCGCGCGTCAAAAGGCGGCGGGGCGCATTCGCCAGATTGGTTTTTCGTACCACGGCAGCGCGGCGGACTTCCTTACGATGCTTGACGCATATGACTGGGATTTTTGCCAGATCCAGTACAACTATGCCGGCGAGCATTACCAAGCGGGAACGGCGGGACTCATGGCGGCTGCGGAGCGCGGGCTCGCGGTGTTTGTGATGGAGCCGCTTTTGGGCGGACGCTTGGCAGGCAAATTGCCTCCGCGGGCGCGCGCTGTGCTTGACGGTGCCCGTGACCCGCATTTGCGCACTCCTGCCGCCTGGGGTCTTTCGTGGGTGTGGAATCATCCTCAGGTGACGATGCTGCTTTCGGGTATGACCGATACCGCGCAGGTGGATGAGAACGCGGTGTTGGCCGATCGGGCCCTGCCGGATTCGATGACAGCTACTCAGCTCGATGCCATCGCGCACGTGCTGACGGAGTTTGAAAAATCGAATCGCGTGCCCTGCACGGGATGTGGCTATTGCATGCCGTGCCCTAAAGGCATCAATATCCCTGGGTGTTTTGCCGCCTACAACGCAAGCTATGCGCACAGCTGGTTTACGGGTCTATCGCAGTACTTTACGGCGAGCGCGGTGCGCACAAGCGAGCCCAAGTTGGTGAGCAATTGCGTCAAATGCGGCAAATGCGCGCGGCATTGTCCGCAGCACATCGATATCCCCGGGCGCTTGGACGCCGTACGCCGCCGTTTTCAGCCCGGCCCCGTGACGGCGGCGCTTAAGGCCTTCGGCAAAACGCGCTCCTCATGACCCTTTTATAACTTGCGGTGGAATAGTTCCTGTTTGCGGCAGAATGGGGCTTAAACAGGAACTATTCCACCGCAACTGAAGGGGGCTGTCGTGGGCTATCGGGATTCATGTGATGATTTGCGTGAGGTTCGTTGGGGCGTTTTGGGCGCTGGGCACATTTCGCATCGATTTGCATCGTCGCTCAAGGAGGTGGACGGGGCGCGGCTTGTGGCTGCCGCCGGTCGCGCCCCTTCGCATGTTGAGGAGTTTTGCAGGGCGTTTTCGATTGATGCCGCGCACAGTTATGCCACGGCTGACGATAGCGGCGATGCGGCTTATGATGCGTTGATTGCCGATCCCGATGTCGATGCAATCTACTTGGCTATTCCACATGGCATGCATGCGCATTGGGCTTGTCGGGCACTGCGCGCGGGAAAGGCCGTGCTGTGCGAAAAGCCGGCCGTTTTGAATGAAGAAGAGGCCCATGCGATCGCCTCTGTTTCCCGTGAGTGCGGTGTGCCGTTTATGGAGGCGATGAAAAATCGGTTTTGTCCGATGCGTACTCGCGTGAAGGGTTTGCTTGCGTCGGGCGAGCTCGGCTGTATCGTCTCGATCGAAAGCGTGCAAAAACTCGATTATGGTCAGCCGCCTTCGAGTTATCTGCTCGATCCGTTGCAGGGTGGCTGTCTATATGACATGGGCTGCTACGCGGTCGGGTGGTTTGAGGATCTTCTTGCGGGTGCGTGCGATGTTTCGTCTCGTGAAGTTCGCTGGCGTGACGTATCGGGTGGCCGCGTGGATTGGGCCGATGAGATCCATATGAGTGTCGGCGGTATACCCATTCATATGGTGTGCGACGGCAAAGCAGCATATGAAAGCCGCTTAATGATTGCCTGCGAACGGGGTTCGGTGGAAATCGAGCGCCTCCATCGCCCCGAGCTCGCCCATGTGAAGTACTCCGACGGACGAATGCTCGAAATTAATGCCCCGTTTGAGGTCGATGATTTCTACGGCGAAATTCAGCATGCGACGCAGCTCGTCCAGACGGGAGAGCTTGAAAGCCCCGTTATGCCTCTTGCCGCCACGCAGCGCTGCGCGCAGATTATCGATGCGATTCGCTTGACGCTCTAGGCTGCGGTGCTGGTGCTCAGGGGGGGCTCGGCGGACCGTGCCCCTGATGCCCCTTTTATATCTTGCGGTGGAATACGGTCTGTTTGCGCCAAAATAAGGCACCAATAGACCGTATTTCACCGCAACTAATGAGGGGGAGCTGGGGATGCTGACGATCGGGTGTCACCTATCCACGACGAAGGGCTATCGGGCGATGGGGGAGACGGCGCTGTCCATTGGCGCCAATACCTTTGCATTCTTTACGCGCAACCCGCGCGGCGGCAAGGCGAAAGACCTTGACATGGATGACGTGGCGGCCCTGCGCGAGCTTATGGCGCAAAATGATTTTGGCCCACTCGTGGCTCATGCCCCGTATACCTATAATCCCTGCTCGGCCAAAGAGCGGGCGCGCGAGTTTGCCCTGGAGGCCATGGCAGAGGACCTGCGGCGTATGGAAGCGCTGCCCGGCAACTACTACAACTTCCATCCCGGTGCGCATGTGGGGCAGGGCTCCGACGCCGGCATTCAGATGATCGTCGACACCTTGTGCCAGGTGATGTTTGAGGGCCAGCAGACGACGGTGCTGCTCGAGACCATGGCCGGCAAGGGCACCGAGGTGGGCCGTAGCTTTGAGGAGCTAGCGCTCATCATCGAGGGCGTTGCCGACAAGCGCCCCGAGCTGTCGACCAAGCTGGGCGTTTGCCTGGACACCTGCCATGTAAATGACGCCGGCTATGATATCGTCCACGATCTTGACGGCGTGCTCGACGAGTTCGATCGTGTGGTGGGTATCGAGCGCTTGCGCGCCGTGCACATCAATGACTCCAAGAATCCCTGCGGCGCTCATAAGGACCGCCACGAATGCATCGGTAAGGGCTACCTGGGTAGCGAAGAGTTTGGCGGTGGTATGCAGGTTATGCAGAATATTGTATCGAATGGCCGCTTGCGTGTCTTGCCATTCATTTTGGAGACACCGAACGAACTTGCAGGTTATGCGGCTGAAATCAAACTGCTAAGGTCATTGCAGCAGTAATGACTGTCATAAAGTGAAGTGCTCCATACACGTTATGGGTTTGTTTCAATCAGTTTTCTAATTGCAGATTCTCCCAGGCGGGTGCATAATAGCCAACAGTTTTTGCAGACCTCTGAATCAAATGGGGTCACTGGAAGGAGACTGATTATGAAGCTCAAGAAGCTTGGCGCATTTGCAGCCACGGGCGCCATGGCGCTCGCTCTTGCACTGACGGGCTGCGGCTCGTCCAACGCCACCTCTGGTTCTGATGCCAGTTCCAGCAGCTCTGACGACGCTAAGGTCGAGAAGGTCGACGGCTCCAAGGAGTACGCGCTCGTCAAGGACGGTACGCTCACCGTCGGCACCTCTGCCGAGTACGCGCCGTTTGAGTACAAGGATGACAACGGCGACTACCAGGGCTTTGACCTTGAACTCATTAAGGCTATCGGCGATAAGCTGGGTCTGGATGTCGAGTACGTCAACAACGACTTCGACACGCTGGTTCCGGGCGTCGCTTCGGGCGCCAAGTACGACGTCGCTATCGCGGCTATCACTGACACGCCCGAGCGTGAGAAGGAAGTCACTTTCTCCGACTCTTACTACATGGACGATCAGGCTATCGTGACCAAGGTCGATAACACCGACATCACGGCCGACAACTTCAGCGAGAAGCTCAACAACGCCGACGCTACCATCATCGTCCAGTCTGGCTCGACCGCCGAGGCCTTTGCCCAGGAGAACTTCCCCAAGGCCAAGATCGTCCCCTACAAGGACGCCACCGAGTGCTTCAGCGCCCTGCAGTCCGATAAAGGCGACGCCGTAGTCACCAACCGCTCCGTTGCCAGCCAGCTGACCGCCGGGCAGTTCAACACCTGCCAGACCATCAAGCAGATCAGCACCGGCGAGGAGTACGCCATCGCCATCAACCAGGGCAACACCAAGCTCAAGGACGACATCAACCAGGCCATCAAGGACCTGACCGATGACGGTACCGTTGACGCCCTCATGGCTAAGTACAACATCAAGTAAAATAGCTACTTGATTGTGCGCGGGCCCTTTCCGTTTTGCGGAGAGGGCCTTTGCGCTTCTCTTGACGGAGAGTGTTTCCGTCTCGTTTTGCCGGCAACTTCTACGATAGGAGCCACCTTGTCTCGACTGAACAAAGGGGCCGAGGAGCAGCGTTTTTCACTGCCCGCCTTGCTCCAAAAGCTAGCCTGCGTCATGGCCGTGGCGCTCGCGCTGGTGTGCGCGGGGGCATATGCGCCCACGACCGCCCAGGCGCTTGAGACCGCAAAGATTACCGCCCGACCCAACACCGGTTCGGGCAGCGCTGTGGTCGGCGGCACCGAGACGCGCATTACCTGGGAAGTTCAGGCCGATGCCGACGAGGAGCTGAGCGGTCTTTCTTTGACGTTTGTCGACGGCACGACGTTTGGTACCGATGACACGCGATTGACGATGCTCTCGGGCGAGGACCTCATGGATCGTACGCCCATGAAACCCACGTGCAAGGCTGACGGCCAGACGCTCAAGATCGATTTTGGCGAGACGGCGCCTGCCGGCGGCTTTTTCCGTGTCGAGGTTTACGGCGTGACCTTCCCCGTCGAGGGCGGCGATGAGGCCTTTAGCGGCACCTATACGCTCGCCGACGGGTCGACCAAGAAGATCTCCAAGATTCCGTCGGTGGAGATCAAGGGCGTGACGGCCTTCGATAACTTCTTGGCCGACCTTAAAGAGCAGCCGTGGGTCGAGGCCTGGAACTCCAATATGTTCCTGCGCCTGTTCCTGAACCCGGTCATTTTGGTCCAGAGCCTGCCGATCGTCTTTAAGGGCTTCCTCATGTCGCTCTCGATCGTGCTCGTGGCGTTTCCGCTGGCAATTCCCTTCGGTTTTGCCCTGTCGCTCATGCGCATCTCCAAGTCGCGCATCCTGCGCTGCCTCGCCGGCATCTACGTGAATATCATTCGCGGTACGCCGGCGTTCCTGCAGATCTACATCGCGTTCTTCGGTCTGCCGTTGGCCGGCGTCAAGGTGGACGACTATGTCTTGGGCGTTATCGTCATGGCCATGAACTCGTCTGCGTACCTGTGCGAGATCTTCCGTGCCGGTATTCAATCAATCCCCAAGGGCCAAAACGAGGCTGCTCGCTCTCTGGGCATGAATGCCTTCCAGACGCTGCTCTACGTTATGATTCCGCAGACGTTCCGCAATGTTTTGCCTACGCTGACCAGCGAGTTTATCTTGCTTTACAAGGATACGTCGCTGCTTGCCGCCGTGGGTGTGGTCGAGATCGTCATGAACGCCCGTACCATCGTGGCCACGACGGGCTCCATTACACCGTACGTGGTTGCCGCTCTGTTCTATCTGGTCATCACCCTGCCGCTCGCTCGCTTGGTGAGCGGTCTTGAGGCGAGGCTTTTGGGCACGGCCGAGACCAAGAAGAAGCGTCCCGCCAAGAGCGCCGGACAGGTTGTCGCGACGCCCGCCGATCACATCGCCGGTCTGTAAGGAGGTCCTATCATGAGCGAAACCAATAACTCGAACGAGGTCGTCGTCAGTATCAAGAACCTCCAGAAGGCCTTTGGCGACAACGTGGTCCTGCGCGATATCGATCTGGATGTGCACAAGGGTGAGGTCGTTGTGGTCTTGGGCCCCTCGGGCTCGGGCAAGTCGACGATGCTTCGCTGCATCAACCGTCTGGAGCATCCCACGAGTGGCTCGATTGTCGTTGAGGGCGTGGACGTGTGCGCCAAGGGTGTCGACCTTAACAAGGTACGTACGCATCTGGGTATGGTGTTCCAGCAGTTCAATTTGTTCCCGCACCTCTCAGTCAAAAAGAACGTCATGCTCGCGCAGCAGAAGGTACTCAAGCGCAGCAAGGAAGAGGCCGAGAAGATTGCCGTCGAGGAGCTGACCAAGGTCGGTCTTGCCGAGCGTATCGACTTTATGCCGAGCCAGCTCTCGGGCGGCCAGCAGCAGCGCGTTGCCATCGCTCGCGCCCTGTCGATGAACCCGCACGTCATGCTCTTTGACGAGGCCACCTCGGCGCTCGACCCCGAGCTCGTGCGCGACGTCCTGGGCGTCATGCGCGACTTGGCGCGCGACGGCATGACCATGATCGTCGTGACGCACGAGATGGGCTTTGCCCGCGATGTCGCCGACCGCGTCGTCTTTATGGACGGCGGCGTAATCGTGGAAGAGGGTACGCCGAGCGAGGTCTTCGACCATCCCAAGAGCGAGCGCACCAAGGCGTTCTTGGGCAACATCTCGTAGTCGGTTAATGCGATTTGCATAACGGGAAACGGGGGCAGGATATGGATCCAGCCCCCGTTTTTGTTGGGACGCGAATGCGTATTGTCGTGACTCGGCTTTGTCGGGCCCGTAGCGTGCTAGGCGAGTTCGGCTCCAAGGGCACGGCAGGCTGCCTCGCCCTCGTCATCGGGGGCGTCGTAGCAGATTACGGAATCGACGACGTTAACCCCAGCCTCGTCGGCGTCTGCTTTCCAGCTGTCCATCCATTCGCCCTCGGCCCATGAGTAGGAACCAAAAAGGACGACCTTCTTGTCGCCGAGGACTTCCTTGACTTCGTCCCACATCGGCTGGAACTCATCGTACTCAAGCTCTTCGGAGCCCATGGCGGGGCAGCCGAAAGCGAAAGCATCGTAGTTGGCGACCTTGTCGGCGGAGAAGTCGGCGCAGGGAATGACCTCGGCATCGGCTCCGGCTGACATCACGCCCTCGGAGACGAAGTTGGCCATGGCCTCGGTGTTGCCCGTGCCGCTCCAGTAGACGACGGCGATCTTGCTCATGTTGAATCCTTTCGGTTGTGCGGCGTGCTGCCGCGGTTTGTACGTTCTATCGGGTCGCCTGGGCAAGTTGTGCCAGGCTGCAGCCCTGCTGATAGACATAGGTGAGGCGTTGCGTGCAAGCGCGGTAGGAATCGAAGGTCGCAAGTGCTCGGCCGACATCTGTGTAGACCTTCCAAGCTCCAAAGACCTTGTAGTTCTCGCCATGTTGGACGATGAACTGATGGACATCGTCGTAGGGATAACCCAAAAAGTAACCAATTTCGTGGGGGAACTCGCAGGTGCAGTCGTTGTTGCAGTGTGCTTGGTGGTCCAATGCGCATCGGGTTTGGCCGCATGCGCATTCTGCGGCGTTATTGCTCGCGAGCGTGATGCGCGATGCCAGGTGTGCTAAGCACATGGGCAGATTGTCGGTGTCGTAGCCCTCTTTGGCGAGCGCCGTTTTGGCGCGCGGGTCCGCAAGGTAAGTAGCGAGGCTTTTGCGTCGATACACGTATACGAGCGCTCCGCAGGGGCGCCAGACCAAAACGCTCAGGTGGATGCCGAGTGGGGCGAGCTCGCGATTGCACTGGGCGATGACGTTGAGCAGACGTGCTCGGCGATCTTCGATTGCTGCGGTCGCGCTCGAACCATCCTGATGGGCATAGACCCCGGGATAGGTAAAGAGCGATGCCGGCTTGATGCCCGCGAGCGTGGGGGAGCAGTTGCGCACGACTGCTGCCTGAAACGTTGGGATGTCTATGGTTCGAGTCACGTCGCCCCTTTCGAGTCCTCACTTGTTAGCCTAGGAAAACTTATACACGAAAGTAAGCCTAGGTCAACAAAAAAGTAAGAAACAGGAAACTATTTGACTGAACTGACATGAGCTTGGGGTAAGATGGGACCACCCCATGGGGGTATCTCTAATGTGGACTACAAGGAAAGGGGAGCGTATGGAAGATCTGCTTAACCCTGCGAATATCATCGTGCTGGCCGTAATTGCCGTTGGTATGTTCTTTGGACTGCGCCGCATTGCCGCATCGACGCGCGGCAAAAGCTGCTGCAGTGATGGCGCGAGTGGCAAAAAGGTTAAAAAGGTCGCGGTGGCCGATACCGACAAATCTCACTACCCCTACTGCGATGAGCTGCTCATTGGCGGTATGAGTTGCGATGGCTGCGCGCACAACGTCGAGAATGCCCTCAATGCGCTGAATGACGTGTGGGCAACGGTGACGTTTGCGGACCACACGGCGCGCGTGCGCTCAAAGCATCCGGTCGATCGCGAGGCACTCGAGGGTGCCGTGAAGGACGCGGGCTATTACATCATAAAGCTGTAGGGGCTCGTGCCTCGGCGGCGCCCTTCGCTGGCGTTCGGGCTGAAAGCGTTCCCCATAAATTGCTTAAATATAGTTCCTCAGTTGTGTAGTAAATGGAAACTCGGTGCCTTTCAAGCCCGAATGCAACCAATTGGCGATCATTACGCATTCATACAATGTGCTTTTTGTATACTTAACGATGTTTGTTAATACTGTGCCCAGTATTGTTGCTCGAGGTGGACAGAGTTTTTTGGCGTGCGTATAGCTGGGCAATGAGGCGAGGGGAGCATTTGCGTTATGAGACGAGTGGAAACACTTGGTCTGGTTTTTGCGCTTGCCGCTACGTTGGCATCGCCGATTCCAGCGTGTGCTGAAGAAGCAGGGGGGGGTCGGTCTCCTATGATGCGGGAAACGGTTACACTTTTGAGAAGCTCTCACACCCCACGGTAGATACCTCTTTGCCGGACGGCATTGTGGACTACCAGGGCGACGGTAAGGTTGCCGTTCCCGGCGCCGAGGGGAACACTGCCAATAATGAGGGCGACCGCGGACAGAGCTACACATGGTCAGCGGTCAGTTATGGCGATTGGCTCTATGTGGGAACCTGCTATGCGGCGATGGGCAATACGCTTACGCTGATGCAGGGTACGCTGGGCGACTCGTTTGATGCCGACACCATGCGTGCAACGCTGGAAGCCATGTTCAACGGAACCTTCTTTTATGGCCAGCAAAAAGAGGACGGCACGCCCGATAAGGACAGCGGCGGCATCTTGCTCAAGGTCAACACCAAGACCGGTGAGACTAAGCTCATCCTCTCCAAGTCGTCGAATAATATCGAGCCGCTTTTCCGCAACGCTGTGCGTTACAAGGGCAAACTGTATTTTTGCGGCAGCGTGAGGAAGGCCAATAGCGCCTCGGGCCTGCCCTCCGTTTACGAGATCGACCCCAAGACCGATGAGTACAAGGTTGTGTACCAGGGTCTTTCGAGCTTGCAGGATTATGGCGCGGCGTACAAGCAGGGTATTTCCACCGGCATCCGCGGCATGTGCGTGCACGATGGGCAGCTGGTTATCAGCAACGTGGGCAAGGACGCGAGCGGTAAGTTTGTTGCGACGATCCTGACCTCTTCCGACCCCTCGAAGGGCCAAGAGAGTTTCACCGAGATCGCAAACTCCGATACGCTGTTTGGCTATCCCGCCATTAGCTATAAGGACAGCATCTACGGCGGCAGCATTTGGGATATGGTCTCGTTTAACGGACATCTGTATGCCACGATCTGCACCGGTACGCCCGATAACGCTCCGGATGACAACTCCATGCAGTCGTTTGCGATGGTTCGAGGCGATAAGAATGCCGATGGAACGTATACCTGGGTGCCGATCGTCGGCGATCAGGCCAATGACAAGGCGAAGTATTGCTTTGGTATCGATCCTGCCCGCACTCGTTCGGGCGCGGCGAATCTGATCGTCTATAACGATTATCTCTACATCGGCGAGTATAACGATGAGGAAATCGCTCTGGAGCGTATCCTATTTAACAAATCCAAGAGTGGAGAGGATGGCAAGAGCGGTATGGGCGGCGTCGACTGCTCGTTTGTGAATGCCAACCTTGAGCAGTCGGTCAATCTGTACCGCATGGACAAAGACGAGAATATGGAGCTTGTCGTCGGCGACCGCACCGAGATGTTCCCCGAGGGCGGCATCTCTGGCCTGACCTCAGGCTTTGGGCGTAACGAGAACCAGTACATCTGGCGTATGCAAAAGTTTGACGGCAAGCTGTATGTCGGCACGTTCGACACGGCGAGCCTGCTGGAGCCGATCGGCCAGTTCTCCAACGGCGACATTATCGATATGACGCCGGAGGAGTGGGACTCTCAGGTTAAGTACATCAAGAACCTGCTTAAGATCTTGCTCGAGAAAAACCTACCCAATAATCCGATCGAGGGCGCGAGCACTCTGGCGGATGAAGAGGACGGGGACGCCGCTGGCATCGATGATGCCGATGACGTTGACGCCGACAAGGCTGCGGCTGCCGAGGGTCTGGAGAATCTGGGTGACGCGTTGGACGATGCCACGGATGGCCTTGCCGATCAAGCGGCAACGATGTCCGTGGACGTCGAGAGCGACGACGCCTATGCTCAAAAGATCGATGGCGAGATCGCCTACTTTGAGTCGTTCGCGGATCAGTATCAGGACATGCTGAATGCGTATGACGAGCTTAAGCAGCAGTATAAGGACGCCTACGGCGATGAGCTTCCCGGAGATATTCAGGATGCGTTCGATAAGCTGCTGAGTCAAGAGAATCTTAAGAAGCTGCAAAGCGTGATCAAGTGCATGTATTACTTGCGCGACGCCGAGCGCGGCTTTGATATGTATGTTACGGCCGATGGCGTGAACTTCACGACGTTGACGACCAACGGTTTTAACGATCCGTACAACCATGGTCTGCGCACCTTTGCCGTGACCAATCAGGGCCTGTGCCTTGGCACGGCCAACCCATTCAATGGTTGCCAGGTTTGGATTCAGCGCAAGGAGAACTCCGAAAACCCGGTCGATCCCGATACGCCGGATCCCGGCAATCCCGATCCGGATCCGACCGAGCCGAGCAAACCCAACCCGAGCAACCCGTCGAATCCGGGTTCCACGGATAAGCCCAACGGGTCTACCAGCAGCACGACCACGGTTTCGAAGACCACGAAGAAGGCCGAGAAGTCGTCCCTGCCTGGCACAGGTGACTCGACCGCAACGCTGGTCGCAGGTCTTTTGATTGCCGCTGTCGCCGTGCTCGCCGTTGCGTTTGGCCTGCGCAAGCGCTCTGGCCGCTAGGCTCGGCCGCGTAGCTCGATGTCTTGAATGTCGTCGAAGTTAATGGCGATATCCCTGAGTTTGAGCAGCTTGTATGCCGGCAGTACCTCGACCAGGATGCCGGTGCGGCTACGATAACCGTACGTATCGTAATAGGTCACGCGGAGCAGGTCTCCGCGTTTGAGACCCTCGAGCTTTTTCGAAAGCTCGAGGGCTTTTTCTTCTGTGAGTTCGCATTTGGGCTCGACCGTGATTTCCTGCTTACGTACGAGCTCGTAGTATCCCGTGAGGGCGGCGAAGGGCATAAACTGTGCGGCACGGCCGGCGCGAACGGCGCCGTTGGCGGTGAGTTTGGGGTCGGCGGAACGGCGTCTTCCCTCGGGGTCCGCCAGGCGCTCAAATGGTGTCGGCGGTCGCATCGGTTGTTGTTGGGGTTTAGGCACGATGTCCTCCTACCTGATCGTTGCGTTCGCGTGCGGTGGCGCCGGCGGTAAAGCTCAATCCTTTGACCAGGGCGTTCTTGCCGTACTTGCCTTTCACGGCCAACACGGTGCGCGCCAGATCGCGTTCGCGCTCGTCGGCCTCGACGTCGCTGAACAGATCGACGGTAGCGAATTCCTCGGGCATGAGGTTGCCAAATCCAAGGTTGATGCGCTTGACCGGTCGTTTGGGATCGATAGTCTGCGCCCAGAGCTCATCAAAATAGCCCATGATCTTCTTAAACGAGTTAGTGCGCTCGGGCAGCTTGCGCGAGGCGTTGGAGTGCGCAAAGAGTGCGGCATAGCCACCACGCGGTTTGCCGCCATGCTCTCCCACAAAGATGCCATCGATTGCCTGCGCTTCGCGCACCAGGCGACGCCTTTCGTCATCGCGCTGGACGGGCTTGGGAGCACGGGGCGCGAGCTCGGGGCCATCGGTCGCTGCGGGCTCGATGCCCGAGGTGCTCGAGCGCAGGTGTCCGCAGCCGTCTATATACTGCGCCGTGCCGCTGGCGTTGAGCCGGCGTATGTCGGCGCGCTCGCTCGCGTAGCCCACAAAGAGCGAGATGCTGTCGCAGACCACGTGCTTATCGACTAGATCCAACACGGCGTTGTCGACCATCTCGCGCAAGACGGTGTAGGCCTGCTCGTAGGCATAGCCCTTCGAGAGCACCTGTCCTGTGGTGGTCGAGGTCGCTTGCGGGCGATAGGCTTGGATATCGGCGATGGTTGTCGGCTCGCGCCCGAAGGCGTGGTCGATGAGATATTCGGCATTGACGCCGAGCTCATCGTAGAGCAGGTTCTCGTCGAGTGCGGCGACGCCCATCAGGTCGTAGACGCCGTATTTCTCGAGACGGGCCGCCACGCCGGGGCCGATGCCCCAGATGTCGGTGATGGGGCGATGGGGCCAGATCTCCTTGCGAAAGGTCCCGTCGTCGAGTATGCCGATGCGGCTGGGTACGTGCTTGGCGGTAATGTCGAGCGCTACCTTGGCCTGGAATAGGTTGGGGCCGATGCCGACCGTCGCCGTGATGCCGGTGCGCGCCAAGACTTCGTCGCGTAACATGCAGGCGAACCCTTCCGCATCGGTGTGATAGAGGTCCAGATAGGGCGTCACGTTGATAAAGCATTCGTCGATGGAGTAGACGTGAATGTCTTGCGGGCTCACGTATTCCAGATAGATGCCGTAGATTTTCGCCGACACCTCCATGTAATGCTGCATGCGCGGTACGGCCTTGATGTAGTCGATGCCGTCGGGAATCTCGAACAGACGGCAGCGGTTGTGTATCCCGAGGTCCTTCATAGCCTGTGTGATGGCGAGGCAGATGGTCGTGCGCCCGCGCGATTCGTCGGCAACGACCAGGCACGTAGTGAGTGGGTCGAGTCCGCGGTCGACGCACTCGACACTGGCGTAAAACGTCTTAAGGTCGATGCAGATATAGGTGTGACGCTCGTGCCCCACGCGTCCTCCCATCAAACACATGTTCTTATCGAATACATGTTCGATAATACCTGCTTGCGCGGACATCGTCAAAACCTGTCCCTCTTTGGCGGGTATGGTCGTGCGGTTGCATCGGGTTTTTTAACGCAGCTCTAAAGAGCGCGAAACAGCTCGGAAAACCTCGCTTCGTAGCATGAGTCTAACGATTGATACCGCCTATACGCACGGAAGGGTTGTGGGGATAATGGTCAACTATGGGTTTGGTATGCCGACGCGCTTGGTTGCGGATGGGGATGTGGCTCGCTGGTGCGGGCGATTGGTTGCCCACTATGGCGGCACCAAGGCACTGGTCGTGCTGGGAGGCGACAAGCACACGCGTGATGAGCTCGTTTCGGCGGCGCTGGGCTCGCTCGATCGCGCCCTGCTCGAGCGCGTGCTTTTCCGCTGCGGCTCGGTTGAAGGCGACGGAGGAGACGAGCTGATCGACGAAGCCGTGGCCCTGGCGACCGACGAAGGCGTGGACTTTGTCTTGGCGATTGGCGATGCCGATACTGCCGGCTTTGCGCGCGAGCTCGCCCGTCGCATGGCGGCGCTCGATGTCGGCGAAGACGGTTTTGTCCCTTATGGATGTATCGTCTCGGAGGGCAAAGTGCCTGCCGTCGTGGGGGCCGGCGAGGTTCCCGTTTTTGCCATCATCGCGCCCGAACTGCTGGAGGGCATCGGGTCTCCTCTGCGTGAGTTGCTCGGTAGCGTCTGCGCTGCGGCCTAATATTTGGCATAAAGGGATAGGTTATTTTTGATTGGTAAAGCGTTTGACCTGCCAAATTAAACCTGTCCCTTTTTGGTTGGTTGCCGTTTGGGGGCCGATTGGCAACGCTCGCTGATTATAGTCTTGACCTGCGCTAGAATAGGGGCATCTGATTATCCGGGTGCATGGAGGTTTGCACCCGTATGTTGAGGAGGACTTTATGGCAACTGTTGCCGCACCTATCGACGCTACGTCGACCGCCGCTTGGAAGGCGCTCGAGGCTCATCAGGAGAAGCTCGAGGCCGAAGGTATCGACCTCAAGGCCTGGTTCGCTGCCGATGCAGAGCGCGTGAACAAGCTGAGCTTTGACGCCGGTGACCTGCACTTCGACCTGTCCAAGAACCTGGTGACCGATGAGACCGTCAAGCTGCTGTGCGATCTTGCCCGCGAGGTGAAGCTTGAGGAGCGCCGCGATGCCATGTTCTCCGGCGAGCACATCAACACCACCGAGGACCGCGCTGTTCTGCACACCGCGCTGCGCCGCCCGGCAAGCGAGAAGGGGCAGCTCATCGTTGACGGCCAGGACGTCGTCGCCGACGTGCACGAGGTCCTCGACCGCATGTACGCCTTTGCCGAGCGCGTGCGCTCCGGTGAGTGGAAGGGCGTTACCGGCAAGAAGATCGAGCATCTGGTGTCCATCGGCATCGGTGGCTCCGATCTGGGCCCGGTCATGGCCTACGAGGCCCTGCGTCCCTACGCCGACGCCGGTATCGACTGCCGCTATATCTCCAACATCGACCCCAACGACCAGGCCGAGAAGCTCAAGGGCCTGGATCCCGAGACCACGCTCGTGATTATCGTCTCCAAGACCTTCACCACGCTCGAGACCCTCACCAACGCTCGCGAGGTCAAGACTTGGATGCTCGAGCAGCTCAAGGCTCAGGGTGCCATCGACGGCTCCGATGAGCAGAACGCCGAGGCCGTGGCCAAGCACTTCGTTGCCGTTTCCACCGCACTCGAGAAGGTTGAGGCCTTCGGTATCGACCCTGCCAACGCCTTCGGTTTTTGGAACTGGGTCGGCGGCCGCTATTCCGTCGACTCCGCCGTGGGTCTGTCGCTGATCGTCGTGCTCGGCCCCGAGCGCTTCCAGCAGTTCCTTGAGGGCTTCCACGCCATCGACGAGTACTTCTGCAACACCCCGCTCGAGAACAACGCCGTCGCGCTGATGGGCCTGCTCAACGTCTGGTACGTCAACTTCTTCGGTTCCAAGAGCCACGCCGTGCTGCCGTACTGCCAGTATCTGCACCGCTTCCCGGCCTACCTGCAACAGCTCACCATGGAGTCCAACGGCAAGCACGTCCGCTGGGACGGCAGCGCTGTGACCTCCGATACCGGTGAGATCTTCTGGGGCGAGCCCGGTACCAACGGTCAGCACGCCTTCTACCAGCTGCTGCACCAGGGCACCGTGGTGGTCCCGGCCGACTTTATCGCTTTCGCCAACACTGCCAACCCCGCAACCGACAGCGGCCAGGACGTCCACGAGCTGTTCCTGGGCAACTTCCTGGCCCAGACCAAGGCGCTCGCCTTTGGTAAGACGGCCGACGAGGTTCGTGCCGAGGGCACGCCCGAGCAGATCGTCCCGGCCCGCTGCTTTGAGGGCAACCGTCCGACGACCTCGATCTTCGGCGACACGCTGACCCCGTTCGCACTCGGCGAGCTCATCGCCCTGTACGAGCACATCACGTTTGTCGAGGGCACGGTCTGGGGCATCGACTCCTACGACCAGTGGGGCGTCGAGCTGGGCAAGCAGCTTGCCAAGCAGATCACCCCGGCCTTCCACGACGACGCCGCCAAGGCCGAGCAGGACGCTTCGACCCAGGCGCTCATCGAGTTCTATCGCGCTCATCGCAAGTAGTTTTTACGGCCGAGTTGGCTTATGGCTGAAAGGGGCCCGTATCCGTTGGGATACGGGCCCCTTGCTATTTGGATAGGATGGAATGTATCGGGAGGCGCCTCGACGGGCATCGCAATCGTCGAAGGCGCGCCGTTCATGTTTGGGACAATATGACATTTTCCCGTTGTAAACAGCGCCGCCGTGGGTGTTCTGTATGATGACTCAGGCAAGGTTGTTCAATGACAGGGAGGCATATATGGCAATCAAAGCCATCGCAATGGATATCGACGGTACGCTCACCAACGACCAAAAGGTCATCAGCCCGCGTACGCGCGAGAAGCTGCTCGCGGCGCAGGAGTCGGGCATTAAGCTCATCTTGGCTTCGGGCCGTCCCGCATGGGGGTTGCACGCCTTGGCGCAGGAGCTCGACCTTCAAAACCATGACGGTCTGCTAGTTGCCTTTAATGGCGCGCACGTGGTCGACGCTCAGACCGATGAGGTCCTTTTTGACCAGGCCATGCCGGCTGACGAACTGCACCGTCTGATTGATCATCTGCAAAACTATGACGTGATCCCTATGATTTCGCTCGGTCGCGATTTGCACGTCGAGGACTCGTACCATTGCATGATCACACTGCCGGACGGTTCGCAGAAGAATATCGTCAAGTATGAGCGCGATGCGTGCGATCTTAAGATTCGCGAGGTCGAGAGCTTGCATGAGGTCGTGGACACTTATCCCGTGGACAAGCTGCTGACGGCGGGTGATCCGACCTACCTGCAGGCGCATTACGAGGAGATGTATGCGCCCTTTACCCAGACGCTTTCGGGCATGTTTACGGCCGACTGGTACTTTGAGTACACGGCGCCCGGTATCGACAAAGCCCGTGCGCTCGAGGGTGCCCTGCCCAAGCTCGGTATCGATGCCAGCGAGGTCGTCTCGTTTGGCGACGGCCAGAACGACAAGTCCATGATTGAGTGGGCCGGCACCGGTGTTGCCATGGGCAACGCCGTCGATGAGGTTAAGGCAGTTGCCCAGATGGTAACCGCCGATAACAACGAAGACGGTATTGCAGTGGCGCTGGATAAGCTGCTGGGCTAGAATCGCCGATAATGTATGGTTCGGGCGCCTGCTTACAGGCGCCCTTTTGTTAGGGAGGGTGCCGTGTCCGCATTTCCGTTCGATGCCGTTATCTTTGACATGGACGGCGTTATTGTCGATACCGAGTATTACTACCTGGGCGAGACTGCCGCGTTTGCCAAGGAGCTTGGGCTTAACCTGACTCAAGAGGAGTTGAATGGGCAAGTCGGTACCTCGCATCAGTTCTTCCTGCATATGCTGGTCGATTGGTTTGAGCGCGCCGGTAAGGGGCATTTCACTGGCGAGGAAGCGTTGGCCCGTTGGGACGAGTGGGCGCATAAGCGTCCGCGCGACTATCAGGCTTTGATTAACCCAGGCGCCGTGGATACGATTCGAGAGCTGCCGCGCCGTGGCGTTCGCGTGGCGCTTGCCAGCTCGTCTCCCATGGATAGCATCGAGGAAGTGCTCAACGCGTGTGGGCTGTCGGATGCCTTTGAGTATGTGGTGAGCGGCGAGCAGTTTAAGGAGAGCAAGCCCGAGCCCGACATCTACCTGCATGCGCTGGACCTGCTGGGGCTGCCCGCGAATCGCTGCTGCTGCGTTGAGGATTCGGTGCCTGGCATCACTGCCGGCAAGCGAGCCGGCCTGACGGTCATTGCCAAGCGCGAGGAGCGCTTCGGCTTTAGCCAGGACGCCGCGGACAAGATTATCGACCAGCTGCCCGAGCTGCTTGAGCTTTCTTAGGGGGTCTGTTGGAGGCTCTTTAGGGGTTCGTGGACAAAAAATGCCAAATATGAGTACTGTCACTAATTTAGTAACAGGGAAATTATGCTTTTAAGGTCCTGGTTGAGCGCCTGGGGGCGATTATAACCTGTTAAATATGGCTTTAGCCATGCTAAAACGCCTTGATAATGAACAGCTGTACATTATCAAGGCGCTCTTTTGTCACAATATAATGCTACTAGCTTTACAGCAGTACTCATATTTGGTGTTTTTTGCCCACCGGGGTCAGCGGAAGTCAAATATGAAGCGCGAATTTTCCAAAACGATCGATTCGGCGCTCTCCACGACGCAGTTTTTAAGTTCGGCGATGTGCAGGGAGGCGCTTTTTAGCGATGTGATGAGCTGTCGCGCGCTTGCATCTGCTTGCGGTTCGGCTGGAGCGTCGGTTTCGAGCAGCAGACGGTCGAGTGGGATCTGTCGGGCGTATTCACGACCGCGCTTGGTAGCGAGCATCCGCTCGTTCACGGAAAAATAGCAGCCTGCGTTTCGCGCACGGTCGAACTCGTTCGAGGTGCCGCTAAACCAGTGGAAGATGATGGCGGGGGAGTTGGGGCTTGGGGTGAGTAATCCATATGACTCAAGGGCGTCCAGTACGGTTCCTGCCGAACGAACAGCGTGAATTGATATCACGCGCCCGGCAAGAGGATAGTGCACGAGTGCATTACAGAGCTGGTCGAGCGCCTGTGTTTGTAGCGGCTCGCTTCCGGCACAGCGCGCGGAAAAGTCGAGTCCGACCTCGCCGATAAAGCGCTCTTGTGCGGCGACCTTGCAAAGCAGATTGATTTCGGCGGCACCGCATCGTCCGTCGGCGAGCCACCAGGGATGGAGGCCGGCGCCCGCGATAATGTTTGGGTATCGGCTGGCCCGCTTTTTTGCTGCCGCGAAGTCGCGTGGGTCGACCCCGCAGTCAAAGAGCCCCAGACCCAACGCCGCCGACTCACTGGCTGCAGCATCGGGGCTGAGCATCAAATCAAGATGACAATGCGTGTCAAAGAATCGCGGTTCCATCGCAGGGCATCCTGCTAGTCCAAGCGCTGGCCGTCGGCGCGCACGCGCTCGCACCCGCGCCCGCTGATCTGACGGATAACCTCGCCGGCGATCATCTGACCCATGATGGGCGGCATAAAGCTGGCGGTACCCAACTCGGTACGCTCGTGGATGTTGGACGGGTCGCGGGGTTGGGTTTTAACCGATTCCTCACAGCTAAACAGCACGTGCAGGCTCTTGATTTCGCGCTTCTTACATTCTTTGCGCATAATGCGGCTCATGGGGTCGCGCACGGTGTCAAAGATATCGGCAAAACGCAAGCATTCGGGATGCAGCTTGTTGGCCCCGCCCATAGAGCTAACCAAACGAATGTCGTGATCTTGAGCATATTTGGCAATGGTGAGCTTGGCCGAGATGGTGTCGATGGCGTCGACGACGTAGTCGAGCTTGCCGCCCGTCTGCTCAAAAACGCTCGTAAAGAACTCGTCGATATTGTCGCTCAGCAGATATTCAGTTCGCTTGATGACGGTGGTGGCGGGATTGATGTCGTGGATCATGGCTTCCATAACATCGACCTTGCGCTTGCCGACGGTGCTGTGAAAGGCGATGGCCTGGCGATTGATATTGCTGGGCGCGATGATGTCCTTGTCCAGAATTACAAAATGACCAATGCCGCCGCGGGCGAGTGCCTCGCAGCAGTTGGAGCCCACACCTCCGCAGCCGAGTACCAGCACCGTGGCATCGGCGAGCTTGTCGAGTGCCTCGCGGCCCATGATGATCTCGAGCTTGGTATCGCGTGTCTCGACGAGTGCAGCAGTTTCGGTCATAGACATCCTCCGATGGGGAAGCGAATCGTGTTTTAGCTATCGCCATTATAGGTATTATCGCGATTCCATTTGAGCCCTAGGGGCTTGTTGAAATGAGGCAGTGATTCGCATAAGATGAAGCAGATGGCACCCGTTGCAGCGGGTTGGCCAACTCCCAAACACGTTTGTAGCGTGAGAAGTGGCCGTCTTCGCATTACGCGGGGGCGGCTATTTCATTCGACCTCCAATGTGGATGCCGAGCTCCACAGCCGCGATTACAAGCAACAACAACGTCAGGACATCGTTAATACTCATAGTCCATCTCCTTCTTGGGAAGAGGGAGCTGGCCCATCTGCTTCTGGACCCATTGTATCTAAAAACGAACGAATGTTCTATACATAACATTGCTATTAGATAATTAGACAAACATCTAAATATCGAGTATAGTGTGCACGTAGCGAGAGATAGCGAGAGGAGGTTCTATGCCGGGAGAAGGTTTTAAGGCGCTGGCGGATCCAACGCGGCGGCGCATTTTAGAACTGCTGCGCGAGGGCAATTGCACGGCGGGGCAGCTCGCCGAGCATTTCGACATAAGCAAACCGTCGCTCAGCCATCACTTGGCGACACTCAAAAACGCCGGGTTGGTGACCGACGAGCGCCATGGCCAAAGCATCGTATACAGCTTAAACACCACCGTCATGCAGGATTTAATTGGCTGGTTTATGAGCTTTACAAACACGGAAGGTGATAAGGATGAATAACGAAAACAAGGGCATTCACCCCACGGGGGTATCGTCGCGCGTGTGGATTGCGCTGGTCGCTCTGTGCGTCGCCAATGTCGTAGCGCACCTCATAGTGATGCCGAGCTTGCCTGCGCAGATTCCCACGCACTGGGGCGCGAACGGCGCCGTCGACGGTTGGGGTCCTAGCTGGATGGCCTCCGCGCTCGGCGTGCTGCCTCTGGCGCTTCTCGCAATGTTCTGCGTGGTGCCGCGCATCGACCCCAAAGGTGAGGCATATCGAACCTCGGGCAAGTTCTACCAGGGCTTCGTAATCGCCTTCACCTTGTTCATGTGCGCCATAAGCTGGCTGGGAGAGCTTACGGTTTGGGGCGTGGTGCCGGCGGTCGGTTTGGTTAACGTGCTGATTTCCGGTGTTGTCGGTTTGCTGTTCATCGGCGTAGGCAACTACTTGCCGCGTGTGAAGCAGAACTATACGCTCGGTATCAAGACACCCTGGGGGCTTGCCGATCCCGAGAACTGGCGCCGTACGCAGCGTTTTGGCGGCGCCTGCTTTATGGTGCTGGGTATTGGCCTGATTGTGATGGGCGTGGCAGGCAGCGTGCTTTCGAGTGAAGTCGTCGCCACGGTGATTGCGGTTCTGGCGTTTGGTTCGGTTGGAGCCGTCTACGTCTACTCGTATCTGTTGTGGCGCAAATCGCAGCGAGCCGCTCGTTAAGGTTGCGGAAAACTAGCGTACGCAGTTCATAGTATGTTCCGGGGGACTTTTCCCAGGTAGTATTAGGGGGTGTGGGCAACCATGCCCCTTTTTCGTTACGTTTCAGAGCTCGTTCCCTCATTTCGTTTCCACTAAAGCGAATCAAGAATAGGGAAACAGCAGGTAGAAAGGATAGAACAGACATATGGCGGAGTTTATCTACCAGATGTATCAGGCTCGCAAGGCCCATGGCGACAAGGTAATCCTTGACGACGTGACCCTGAGCTTCTACCCCGGTGCCAAGATCGGCGTCGTGGGTCCCAACGGCATGGGCAAGTCGACCCTGCTCAAGATCATGGCCGGCATCGAGGAGGTCTCCAACGGCGATGCCAAGCTCACCCCCGGCTACACCGTGGGCATCCTGCAGCAGGAGCCGCCGCTCGACGACGACAAGACCGTTATCGAGAACGTGCGCATGGCGTTTGGCGATATGATCGCCAAGGTCGATCGCTTCAATAAGATCGGCGAGGAGATGTGCGACCCGGACTGCGACATGGACGCCCTCATGGTCGAGATGGGCAAGCTCCAGGACGAGATCGATGCCGCCGACGGCTGGGATATCGATTCCAAGCTCGGCCAGGCCATGGACGCCCTGCAGCTGCCCGATTCCGACATGCCGGTTAACGTGCTCTCTGGCGGCGAGCGTCGCCGCGTGGCCCTGTGCAAGCTGCTGCTCGAGGCTCCCGATCTGCTGCTGCTCGACGAGCCCACGAACCACCTGGACGCCGAGTCGATCCTGTGGCTCGAGCACTTCCTGCACAACTACCAGGGCGCGGTGCTTGCCGTCACACACGATCGCTACTTCTTGGATAACGTTGCCGAGTGGATCTGCGAGGTCGACCGCGGTCACCTTTATCCCTACAAGGGCAACTACTCCACGTATCTGGAGACCAAGGCCGCGCGTATCGAGGCCCAGGGCAACCGTGACGCCAAGCTCGCCAAGCGCATGGAGGCCGAGCTCGAGTGGGTACGCAGCTCGCCCAAGGCTCGCCAGGCCAAGAACAAGGCCCGTCTGGCTCGCTACGAGGAGATGGAGGCCGAGGCCCGCGCAAGCCAGAAGCTCGACTGGACCGACATCCGCATCCCTGTGGGCCCGCGTCTGGGCAACAAGGTGCTCGAGGCCCATCATCTGCACAAGGAGTTCGATGGCCGCGTGCTCATCGACGACCTTTCGTTTACCCTGCCGCGCAACGGCATCGTGGGCGTCATCGGCCCCAATGGTGTGGGCAAGACCACGCTGTTCAAGACGATTGTGGGTCTGGAGCCGCTGACTTCGGGCGAACTTGAGGTGGGTGAGACCGTCAAGATCTCCTATGTCGACCAGAACCGTTCCGGCATCGACCCCGATAAGAACTTGTGGGAGGTCGTCTCGGACGGCCTGGACCACATGATGGTCGGCGAGACCGAGGTTCCGAGCCGTGCTTATGTGGCGAGCTTTGGCTTTAAGGGCCAGGACCAGCAGAAGCGCGCTGGCGTACTCTCCGGTGGCGAGCGCAACCGTCTGAACTTGGCGCTTACGCTCAAGCAGGGCGGCAACCTGCTGCTCCTCGACGAGCCCACGAACGACCTCGACGTCGAGACGCTGTCCTCGCTCGAGGCGGCGCTGCTCGAGTTCCCGGGCTGCTCGGTGGTCATTAGCCACGACCGTATGTTCCTGGACCGCGTCGCCACGCACATTCTGGCGTGGGAGGGCACCGACGAGAATCCGGGCAACTGGTATTGGTTCGAGGGCAACTTTGAGGCCTATCAAGCCAACCGCATCGAGCGCTTGGGCGAGGACGCAGCCCAGCCGCATCGTATTCACCGCAAGCTGACGCGCGACTAGTAGCAAGTAGAAAGGCCGCCACCAAGGGCGGCCTTTCTTGTAGCGATTGCACTGCAGCTATGCCCTGGCTGCTGGTTTGATTCATAATCAAAGTCATCTCTTTGGGATTAAAGCCCGTTTTTGCTATGAGTGATTTTCTAATTCCGTTTAAAACGTAAAGACGCATTGGGTTGCAAGGACATAAGCAAATCGAATTGAAATATAACCAGTGCTGTAACGTTAAAAAAAGATTATAGAATAGGAGTACCTTATAAGTCGCTTCTCTAGAAAGAAGAACATATGCTTTCGCGTCGTCGTTTTCTGCAACTTGTCGCGTCTTCAATTGTCGCCTTAGCCGCACGTCCGAAAGAGGTTTTTGCTTCGACGGGCAATATTGATGGTGAGCAGATACAATTTACTTCTGAAATTGCGCAAGAGCTTGCCGATAAATATATAAAGGGACTCCTCGGCTATTCGTATACGCCTTCTGACCCTATTCCTTTTGTAGATGTTGATGGGTCCCCGCTTGGTTACATTGTTCCGGTTGTGACATCCAATAGAGCCGCGGGCTATTTGGTTTTAGATGCTTCAGATGATGAAATACTTACGGGATATCGTTTTGGAGACGGCTTAGTCAGCCCTATGGATCGGGGAGGAGATCTTGGTGTCGAGTCTTATTCGTTCAATAACCCAGTCGTAATGATCAATCCATTCGAATTCGGCGTGCAATCTTTGGACGGTTCAATAACAACAAATTGCGGAAGAACAATCCCGGCTGTTTCCATAGAAGGACGGCCTGTCGTTTTATCGAATAAACCTTCAAGCTGGAACGATGTTGTAATTTACGCAACTCAAATGCAGGATTACACAGTATCTGGATTTCGTTCCATTTCTCAGTTTATGTCATATGATGAAAGCGAGATTAAGAGGCTTACCGCCCACTATGCTTGTATGGTGACAGCTTTTTCGAACGTTGCGGAACTGTATGGCATTGCCAATTTATATAGCGACCCTTCGCAATATATGCAGATATGGAATTACACCAATACCCATGCTCTTTCCGATGAAGAACAGACTGTTCCCGGCGTTGTTTTGGGTGGAACGCCGATATCAACCTGTGCAACGGGGTTTACAAATTACTGCGCAAGCAGAGGAAGTACTCTTATCGCCCGCACTGTCTCCTCTCCGGCTATCGCGAGCATTCAAAATGAGATTAACTCTAATAGACCGAATGTTTTACATGCGAGTTTGTACAACGGATCAGCCCATTCTGTAACAGCGGAGGCTTACGCCACACTTACTGGTAAGAAAACTGGAGAGACAAGGCAGATGATTGGCATAGCGGACGGCTGGAATTCATCTTTATCCTTCCTGAAGTATGATCAGAGCTATTATGCGTGGACTTATGGAACGACTTTTTCGAAGTAGGGCGATTCGTCTAGCTCTGTCTTTGGTGCTGATGGCTTCATTGGTGGGCTGTTCAACAAAGGAAGAGATATCGCGCGGAGGTTCCGGAGAAGTGACTGCGACAGACTCAGGTTCATTAGAAATAGCTGGCGGGCATGCCGATGTGATGTTACAAGGAAAAGGCGTGCTTAGGTCGATTGATGCTGAAGACGCTGTCTGCTCAATAGAGGATTTGAAGACAGGTGAAACTGCATCGTACCGAGTTTCAGATAATGCTGCGAATATGATTGAGTCGATACCGACTGGAGCGCAGGTTTCTTTTAGATACTTTGCTCCGCAACTTGAGGATGAGCTTGCTTCTCTGGTGTCTATATGCACCGATGACAACTAAAAGGCCTGAATTCAAACGGCCTCGGATGGTCAATTGGCTATCCGAGGCCGTTTTTTACTCGACCGGGGCTTCGACCTTATCGATGGCCCAGGCGGCTCCGAGACCGCCGGTGGTGTTGCGGCGGATGCGCACGGTAACCTCGCGGCGCTCGCCGGCCTGCGTGTAGCACAGGGGGAAGTTTGCGCGGTTTCGCGCGGCCTCGATGGTACCGCGCTCGCGGGCGATCCAGTAGTACTCGCCGACAATGCCGAGCGTGTCGGCGCCGTAGGGGAGATAGGTCGACAACTGGTGCAGAAGCGGGCCGGGGCAGAAGACCTCGGTTGCGAAATCGACGGGGAAGTCCTCAGGGATGGCGGGCGCTGCGGGTGCGGGGGTTGGGGCCGCTGCGGGTACCGAAGCCGGTGCCGGTGCGGGAACTTGGTCGCAAGTAGAGGTGGGCACGGATTCGATGACGGGTGCGGGCTCAGGCACCGGTTCCGGCTTAACTGCGGAATCTGCGGGCTTCACGGTGACGGGCGCGTCTACAGCTGCAGTTTCAAACTCAACCTGCATCGCGCTCTCATTCTCGACGCTCGACTTTGCTTCGATGGGCGTGGATGCCATAGTGGTGATGCCGGCGTTGGCGTTCTCGGGGTCATAGACGACCGTGAGCGAGATGGCGGGCTGCGGCGTCTCGGGCTTCGGCGTCGACTCGGTAGCGTCTTGATCGGCGGGCTGATCGTCCTCGGCCTCGTCGCTAAAGACATCACTGTTTTGGAACGAAGGCGTCTCGGATTGGTCAGCGGTTTCTTCGGTTGTCGACTTGGGAGCCTCGTTGAGCTCCGCAGCGGCTTCCTGTTCTGACATGACTTCGGGATCGGTCATGGCGGCGATTTCGGTTTCGGCTTCTGCTGCCACCTCAATAGCGACTTCGATCTCTGTCTCGGGCTCGGGCTCCGGCACAGCTTCAACCGCGGCTTCTGGTTCGGGACGCTTAACGTGCTTGGGGCGTACAGCCTTGAGGTCCTTCTCGCCGCGCTTTTTCTTTTTATAGGACTGCTTGGCTCCCTTGGCAGCCTTGGGCTTGTCCTCGCCCTTGGCAAGTGCAGCATCCCATGCCTCGTTGGCGATGACCGTGGCATACAGGCGACCGCCCTTAAAGACAGTCAGCTTAATGCAGTCGTCGAGTTCCTCGAGCAACTCGCGCGTGGACTCGAAGCCCAGGTCATAAGCAGTCATGTCGCCAACGGCGAGAGCCTCTTCGACCTGCGTCATAAACGTTTGCTTGCCGCATCCAATCGCATCGCGTAGCAGGCGATACAGATAGATGTGGTTGCCCAGCGAAAGCGTGGGCCTAACTATTGTCTTGCTCATGGCAAATCTCCTCTTTACACATGTAAAGCATCTTACCATCGCATAGCGTTCGCCATGGCGGCGCCCAAGGCAAACGGGCGCGAACCGCTGTCGATTCGCGCCCGTTATGCAGGTCGGTTATCTATGAGAGGCAAACGTGCTTAGTTGCCCGATGTCGTGCCTTGGCTCGAGCTGTCAGATGCCGTGCCGGACGCGGTTCCGCTCGAGCTGTTGGTGTTGCTGTTGTCGGTAGATCCCGTACTCGGTGTATTGCCATTCGCCTGGTCGCCCGTGCTCGACTGCGAACCGTCAGCCGTTTGGCTTGAGTTGGTCGTGCCGGACGGCGAGCTACTGTTGGCCGTAGAGGAATCGGTGCCCTGCGATTGGTTTTGGGTGTTCGAGGACGAATTGGCAGAGGCAGAGCTGTCTTGCGTGTCGTCCGTCTGTGCCTGCTGATCCTGCGACTGGGTGTTGCCATTTGCATCGCTCTCGGTCGTGCGCGACGACAGGATTGGCTCGGGACGCTCGCCCAGACCCTCACCGGCAGTGGTGATAAGGATGGCACCGGCGCAGGCGATGACCGCGACGATGGCGATGGCGATCGAGAAGATGATGACCTTCTTTTGCGTCTGGCTGCGCTCTGCCGCCGCCTTGGCGCGCAGGCTGTTGGGGGCGACGCGCGCCGTGGTCGCGCGCCCCGCAATCTGGCGCATCTCCTGCGTGGTCGCGGCTCCGCCCAGGTGCTCCTCGGCATTAAATTCAACGGGCTCGTAGACGCCGGCAGGGTAGTCGACAGCGGCATGCGTGCCTTTGATTGCTTCGGCGCTGGCGGAGATAAAGTGGCGATAGACCTGCGAGGACACAACAGTGATGACTGAGCTCACAGCGGCACCAATTACTGAACCAGCGATGCCGATTTTGGAAGCAAGTGCGACGCTCGTGGCGGCAGCTGCGGCGCCGGCGATGATTTGGGGAATGGAAATGTCGTCGAACAGGCCCTTTTTGGGCGCGATGGCCATGGTCTGTCCGATGGAATGGTTTTCGTGAACGCCGTTGTTGAGCGCGGCCGGTGTCATGACGCGCGTGCGCGGCGCGTCAGTGTACTTGGTTGTCATACGGGGTCCTCCCGGTGTAAATCTGCTTCGTTTCGTGTAGCCATCAGGGTACCCACCAGATGTGAATCGTACGTGACATTTAACAGATACCATCAACTCATCAATTGCTCACCAAGTTGGTGGGATGCGGCTACACCCGGCGGTTGAACTACAATAGGGCTTGCTAATAGTGTTGAATAGCGTCTACGCACGGGAGCATTCTTATGAATCTTCACCTTTCTCAGTCTGATGGCTTTTTGCGTGTGGCGGCGGCGTCGCCGCAGATTCGCGTGGCCGATGTCGAGGGCAATGCCGAGGTTGCGCTGGCGGCTGTTCGCGATGCTGCCGGGCGTGGCGTTCGCGCGCTGGTGTTGCCCGAGCTTAACCTAACCGGCTATACCGCGGCCGACCTGTTCCATAACCGCACGCTGCTGCATGCCTGTGAGGCGGCGCTTGTGCGCATCCTCGACGAGACGCGTGACCTGCCGATCGTCTTTACCGTTGGCTTGCCCGTTGCGGTGGCAGAAAACATCTACAACTGCGCCGCCGTGTGCTGCGCGGGCGAGCTTTTGGGCCTCACGGCCAAGAAGCATCTGCCCAACTATGGCGAGTTCTACGAGCGCCGCTGGTTTGCTCCGGCGCCCGCAGATCCTGTATGGGTCGAGTTTGCCGGTCAGGGTCCGGTTCCGCTGGGTTCGGGGCTTGTCTACCGCTGCTGTGATGAGGGCGCCGAGGACCTGGTGCTGGGCGTTGAGGTCTGTGAGGACCTGTGGGTGCCGGCGCCCCCTTCGACCGAGATGGCGCTTGCCGGTGCGACGGTGATTCTCAACTCGTCGGCTTCGGACGAAATCATCGGTAAGGCTGACTACCGCCGCAGCCTCATATCCAACCAGAGCGCGCGCCTGTACTGTGCCTATGCCTACGCGGATGCGAGTGAGGGCGAGTCCACGACCGACATGGTCTTTGCGGGCGAGAACCTCGTCTACGAAAACGGCTCCAAGCTCGCCGCGACCAAACTGCTTACCTGTGATATGGCCATCGCCGACGTTGACCTTGACCGCCTGGTTGCCGAGCGCCGTCGCTCGACGACGTGGACGCGCGCGGACGATGCGCCGGAGGCCACGACCGTTGAGTTCTCTTTTGAGGGCGTGCTGACAGACGAACCTGTCCTGCGCGATGCACTCGGCATCGACCGTGTCTTCCCCCGCGCGCCCTTTGTGCCGGCCGACCATGGTGACCTGGCCGAGCGTTGCGAGACCATCCTCGACCTGCAGACCGCCGGCCTCAAGACCCGTCTGGCCCATACGGGCACCAAGGCTGCAGTCATCGGTCTTTCGGGCGGCCTGGACTCCACGCTGGCACTGCTTGTGACCGTGCGCGCCTTCGATGCACTGGGGCTGCCGCGCACCGGTATCACGGCCGTGTCCATGCCCGGCTTTGGCACGACGCATCGCACCAAGTCGAATGCCGAGTCGCTCGCTCGCGACCTTGGCGTGAGCTTCCGCGAGGTTTCGATCCACGCGGCCGTGGAGCAGCACTTCAAGGACATTGAGCACGATCCGGCCGTGCAGGACGTGACCTACGAGAACAGCCAGGCCCGCGAGCGCACGCAGATTCTGATGGATCTGGCCAACCAGGCTGGCGGTTTTGTCATCGGCACGGGCGACCTGTCGGAGCTGGCGCTCGGTTGGGCTACCTATAACGGCGACCACATGAGCATGTACGCCGTCAACGCGAGCGTGCCCAAGACGCTTGTGCGCCATCTGGTGCGCTATGCGGCCGATGTCTTTGGCGGGCGTATTGCCGAGGTCTTGCTCGATATCCTCGATACGCCGGTGTCCCCCGAGCTCCTGCCGCCCACGGGCGACGGCGAGATTGCGCAGAAGACTGAGGACCTGGTGGGCCCGTACGAGCTGCACGACTACTTCCTCTACTACCTGCTGCGTTTTGGCTTTGAGCCGGGCAAGATCTACCGCATGGCGCTCAAGAGCTTCGAGGGCGTCTACGACGTCAAGACCATTCACACGTGGCTACGCACGTTCTACCGTCGCTTCTTTGCCCAGCAGTTTAAGCGCAGCTGCCTGCCCGATGGCCCCAAGGTGGGCTCGGTCACGCTCAGCCCGCGCGGCGATTGGCGCATGCCGAGTGACGCCAGCTCGCGCCTGTGGCTCGCCCAGATTGACGCGCTCAATCCGATGGACTAAGGTTGCCAAATTGAACCAAAACAGCGGGTGCAAGCGTTACACTTTTGCAATCTGATGGCCCGTATCGCGCGGCGCTCTTGTCGGAGCGCCGCGTTTTTCATATCGAAAGGTGGCACCATGCAGGCATCGCAGCGTCTCGACCGCTTTGGCGCGGAGGTCTTCGCCTCGCTCAACAACAAACTGCTTGCGCTGAAGGCTCAGGGCAAGACCATTTACAACATGAGCGTGGGCACGCCCGACTTTAAGCCGTACGACCACGTGGTCGAGGCGCTCACGCAAGCGGCCCAGGACCCCGAGATGTGGAAGTATGCCCTGCGCGACCTGCCCGAACTCAAGCAAGCCGTGTGCGATTACTATGAGCGCCGCTTTGGCGTTTCGGGCATTACGCCGTCTATGGTGCAGTCGTGCAACGGCACGCAGGAGGGCGTGGGCCATTTGGGCCTGGCCCTGCTCGATCCGGGTGACACCATTTTGGTTCCCGATCCGTGTTACCCGGTCTTTGAGGCGGGCGCCAAGATTGCCGATGCCAAGCTCGAGTACTATCCGTTGGTCGCCGAGCATAATTACCTGCCCTATGTGGCGGGCATCGATCCCGAGGTGGCCGATCGTGCCAAGTATATGATCGTGTCGTTGCCCGCCAACCCGGTCGGCTCGGTGGGCACGCCCGAGGTCTACGAGGAGATCATCGCTTTCGCCCGCGAGCACGACCTGCTCATCGTCCATGACAACGCGTACTCCGACATCGTGTTCGACGGCGAGCCGGGCGGAAGCTTCTTGCAGTATCCTGGTGCGCTTGAGGTGGGCGTGGAGTTCTTCTCGCTTTCCAAGTCGTTTAACGTTACCGGTGCGCGTATCGGCTTTTTGGTCGGCCGCGAGGACGTGGTCTCTGCCTTTGCCAAGCTGCGCGGCCAGATCGACTTTGGTATGTTCTTCCCGATCCAGAAGGCTGCTATCGCCTGCCTGAACGGTCCGCGCGATGAGGTCGAGGCGCAGCGTCTGAAGTACCAGGAGCGCCGCGATGCCCTGTGCGACGGTCTTGAGGGCCTGGGCTGGGAGCGTCCCAACGCGCATGGCTCTATGTTTGTGTGGGCCAAGCTTCCCGGTGGTCGCACCGATTCCATGGCGTTTTGCGAGGAGCTCATGGAGAAGGCCGGCGTTGTGGTGACGCCGGGCGCGAGCTTTGGTCCTTCGGGCGAGGGGCACGTGCGCATGGCGCTGGTCTTGCCGCCCGACCAGATTGCTTTGGCTGTCGAGGCCATTCGCGAGGCGGGCCTGTATTAGAAAGGTATTTCGGCTCGTCAATAGCTCGAAACCGATTTCGTGCAGTTATTTTACGATTTCTGCAAACAATTTCGGTAAACGGTCGATTTTTGGCTGCGAATAGGAGCATAATCAAAGTCCCGATTGGATGTATTGGGATTACGGCAAGCCGCTCGGGTCGTTCCCGGGCGGCTTGCTTGTGGAGAGAGATGGGAGTTTCTAATGGTTAACGAGAAGAAGGTCGCTATTGTCGGCTGCGGTTTCGTCGGTTCGTCTTCGGCGTTCGCGCTGATGCAGAGTGGTCTGTTCTCCGAGATGGTCCTCATCGACGTGGACAAGAACCGCGCCGAGGGTGAGGCCCTGGATATCGCGCACGGCATGACGTTTGCCGAGCCGATGAAGATCTACGCCGGCGATTATTCCGATGTCGCCGACGCCGCCATGATCGTCGTCACCGCTGGTGCTGCCCAGAAGCCCGGTGAGACTCGCCTGGACCTGGTCAACAAGAACGTCAGCATCTTTAAGTCCATTATCCCCGAGATTAAGAAGTCCGGCTTCGACGGCATTCTGCTCATCGTCTCCAACCCGGTCGATGTTCTGACCTACGCCGCCATCAAGATGTCCGGCCTGCCCGAGGGCCACGTCATCGGTTCCGGTACCGTGCTCGACACCGGCCGTCTGCAGCAGATGCTTGGTGCCCACGTTGAGGTCGACCCGCGCGATGTCCAGGCCTATGTCATGGGTGAGCACGGCGACTCCGAGTTCGTCGCTTGGTCCAGCGCCCAGGTTGCCGGCGTTCCGCTGAACACCTTCTGCGAGCTTCACGGTCATCTGGAGCATGAGGCTGCCGAGAAGCGCATCGCCGAGGACGTCAAGAACTCCGCCTACACCATCATCGAGAAGAAGCACGCTACCTACTACGGCGTCGCCATGGCCGTTAAGCGCATTTGCACCGCCGTCATGCGTGACGAGCAGACCGTTCTGCCCGTCTCCTCGCTCATGGTGGGCGAGTATGGCCTGTCCGATCTTGCCATCTCCATGCCGACCGTCGTTGGCCGCGACGGCGTTGTCTGCCGCGTCCCCGTGCCGCTGAACGATGACGAGCAGCATGAGCTTACCGCCTCCGCCAAGGCCCTCAAGGACATCATCGACAGCGTCGACTTCTCCTGCTAAATCCAGCTCTTTTGGGCAACAGGCTACAATGAAAGGCGTCCGGTCCACACGGTCCGGGCGCCTTTTTGGTGCAAAGTAACCTGACCCCAATGCGCCATAGTTGATGGGAGCGCCATGTCGGATTCGCCTAATTTTTTGACCTATGCCCAGACGGTGTTTGACCCGTTTGAGGAACGGCCGTTCTGCGCGGTGGATAGCCTGGTCTTTGCGTGGTTGTCCTATTTGCGTTTGCCGGGTGATATGGCGGAGCTGACGAACTGGCAGGGCCTAGACGTACGCGAGCTGCTTCGTGCCGAGTGCTACCGGGACATGATTGGCGACCTGTGGGATCCAGAGGGGAGCAGGGCCTTGTTGGAGGCCGTGGCGGCAAGCCCTCGCTACCGTGGCGTACGCGTTTGCGGCTATCGTGCCGTGAGCGATGTGGTGGCGACAGAGCAGTTTGCAGCCATGGCGTTCCGGTTTCCGGCGGGGTTTAGTTATCTTTCCTTTCGGGGGACCGACAGTACGATTGTGGGCTGGAAAGAGGACTTTAACATGGCATTCCGGTGTCCTGTGCCGGCCCAGGAATCCGCGGCGCGTTATGTGGACGAGGCGGCGGATGCGATTGACGGGCCGCTTTTGTGCGGAGGTCATTCCAAGGGTGGAAACCTTGCGGTGTACGGTGCGGCGATGTGCTCCGACGTCGCCCGTGAGCGAATCGAACGGGTGTATTCCCATGATGGTCCGGGCTTCGTCGAGGAGTTTCTGAACGGCAACGCCTTTGCCGATCTTTCCGGTCGAATCGACAAGACGCTACCTCGGTCGTCGATCTTTGGCATGATGTTCGAGACACAGGAGGACTATGCCATCGTTGAGAGCGCCGAGTTCAGCCTGCTGCAGCACAATCCCTTTAGCTGGGTGGTTGATGGTCGCGACTTCGTGTACTGTGAGCGCCTGTCCGCCGGTGCTCGATACGTTGATGGCTCCATTCGCGAGATGCTGCTTGCAGTGTCGCCTAACGAGCGCGAGCGTTTTGTAGATGCATTGTTCTCCGTGTTTGAGGCTACGGGTGCTGAGCGGTTTGCGGATATCGTTGGAAATCTGCGCGAGAGCCTGCCCGTGATGCTCCAGGCTGCGCAAGGCTTTGACAAGGATACGCGACGTTTTGTCTCGCAGACCATCGTGGCAATCCTTAAATGCGCGCTGCTGCCCAAACGACCCCAGATCGACATGTCCGCTGCCGGTAAGAGTCTGGCAGAACAGCTCGAGGCTTGGCAGTCCGAGCTCCTGCGCTAGCCATTGGTGCAAAGCAACCTGTCCCCGATGCACCAATCTTCGATGCGCCTGGGGCGGGCTTGACCGCTATACTGATTCGTGCTCAATTCGATCTAGAACGGAATGCCGTATATGAAAATCAATCACGCGATTCTGCATATCCTGGACTTTGACTCTGCCGTCAACGTTATGAGCCAGCGCGAGCTCGATATCGAGAGTCGTACCGTGCGCAACTTCGTGACCACGCATCTGCGCCGCGCACGTACCTCGGCCGACAATAAACGCGCCACGTTTGCCGAGAACTCTGCGTTTGGCGGCGAGCTCAAGGGTTATTTCTTTGGCGAGCGCGAGTTCGTGGACCTGTCGCAGCAGATTGCGGAGTTTATCTCCTCCGAGCTCACCAAAGCCGAGAAAGCCGAGTCCACCGACGTGCTCGTGGCCGATTTTGACGACGATGAGGATGCCCGCTGGTTTGCCGTGATGCTGCTGGGCTCCAAGCAGGCTTTTATGCACGAAGTGGGCCGCGAGGAGGGGGAGGTGCGCAACGACATCGCGCGCCACTACGCCATTCTGCCGAACCCCTCGCAAAAGGTGCCGAGCTATGCCATCGTACGCGCGAGTACCATGGAGATCGGCTACGTGGACAAGAAGCGCAAGATTGCCGGCGAGGACCGTATGCTTATCCCCGATGGCCTGCTGCAGTGCGACACGGGCGTATCGGGCAAGGAAGTCATCGACACCGTGACGCGCGTGGTCGAGGAAGTCGCCGAGGAGCACGGCGCCAACACGGCCGTGGCGCTCGCCAAGGTTAAGGCCGCTGTGGCCGAGAAGGTCGAGGATGACGAGGAGCTGCCGCCTTGGGATATCGTCGATGAGGTCTTTGAGGACGAACCGGTTATCAAGGAGAGCGTGCGCGCGGCACTGACCGAGGAGAAGGTGCCTGAGCGTGTGCCCGTGGAGCGCAAGCAGGTCGAACGCGCGGCGGTGCGCAATCATAAGATCCGTACCGACACGGGTATCGAGATCAGCTTCCCGGCCGAGATGGGTTCGAACTCCGAGTACATCGAGTTCGTCAACGAGCCCAACGGCCTCATCTCCATCGAGCTCAAAAACATCGGCAGCATCGAGAATCGATAAGTTGCGTTACGCCTACAGCGAGAAAGCAAAGGCCGAAGCTCTTTGGGGCCTCGGCCTTCTTGTTTAGGGCTGAATTGCCCCACAGGCTGAGCATAAGTCAGCGAAAACGACCCAGGGCGAGCAAGGTGACGTGAAAGAGGAGGGCATTGACCTTTTGGTCATGCCCGACGACTGAACGTCAGATTGCCGCTCTGGGGCGTTTGCAGCGTCGGCTAGTTACGCGGTTTGGTAAAACCGCGTAACCCTACAGTTGACGTAAACCCTCTTCCAAGCCGGTCTTGCTGTCGGTTTTCTCGTCGCGCATCTTGATGACGCGAGCGGGAACACCGGCCACGACGGCACCGGCGGGGACGTCCTCGACGCACACGGCGCCGGCGGCAACGACGGCGCCCTTGCCTACGTGCACGCCCTCCAGGACCACGGCGTTGGCGCCGATCATGACATCGTCCTCGATGATGACGGGCGTGGCGCTGGCGGGCTCCACAACGCCTGCCAGCACGGTGCCGGCGCCGATGTGGCAGTTCTTGCCCACGGTGGCGCGGCCGCCCAGCACGGCGCCCATGTCGATCATGGAGCCTTCGCCAATGACGGAGCCGATGTTGATAATGGCACCCATCATGATGACGGCGCGGTCGCCGATCTCGACGCGGTCGCGGATGATCGCGCCCGGCTCGATGCGGGCATTGATGCCCTTAAGGTCGAGCATGGGTACGGCGGAGTTGCGGCAGTCATTCTCGACGTCGTAGTAGTCGATGGAGTCGGCATTGGCATCGAGGATGGCCTTTAGCTCATCCCAGTCGCCAAAGACAGTTTTGCCACGACGGCCGCCGTAGACGTGCGCATCGCCCCAGGCAACCTTCATGCCGGGCTTCTCGCGCACATACAGCTTGACGGGCGTCTTTTTGGGCGCGGTGGCGATGTAATTGATAATCTCCTGGGCATCCATCTCGGCTGCGTTACTCATATGCTGTCTCTCCTTTGCGTGGGTACGGTAGATAGCTGGTTAGGCGAACATGACCTGGTCGAAGGTGTAGAAGCCGGGGTCGCGGACGACGAGCTTTTGAGCGGCGGCCAGAGCGCCGTTGACAAAGATCTGGCGGCTCGTGGCGCGATGGCTAAGCGTGACTTCCTCGTCCTGGCCGAAAAAGCTTACCTCGTGCACGCCGGCGACGGTGCCGCCGCGCAGCGAGTGCATGCCGATTTCCTTGGGATCGCGAGCGCCGCACATGCCCTCGCGACCGTAGACAGGATGATAGCCAGCCTCAGGCTCGGCCTCGACTACAGCGTCGAGTAGCAGCTTGGCGGTGCCGCTGGGGGCGTCGACCTTTTGGTTGTGGTGCGTCTCGACAATCTCGCAGTCAAAGCCGGGCAGCTTGCGTGTGGCCTGTGCTACCAGATGACGCAGGGCTGCGATACCGATGGAGTAATTGCCGGAGTGCATGACGCGGGCGTTCTGACCCAGCTCGCGCAGGCGATCCATCTGCTCGGGTGTGTAGCCCGTGGTGCCCGAGACCAACGCTGCGCCCGTGCGCTCGACATAGGCGACGACGGCATCGAAGGTCACGACGTTCGAGAAGTCGATAATGACGTCGGCCGCCGGTGCGCTCTCGAGCTCGGACAAGTCGAAGCCGATCTGGGCGACGATGTCAAAAACGGGCTCTCCAGCGGTGTTGACAATGCCCTCGGCGGTAGTGCGGATGAGCGAGCCCATGCGGCCCGTTCCCATAATGGCGGTCTTAATCAAGCAGACCAGCTCCCTTCAGAGCATCGGTAAGTGCGGCTCGCGTGTCGTTGGCCATGGGGCACAGCGGCATGCGGTAGTTTGCCTCGATCATACCCATCTGGGCGAGCGCTTCCTTAACGGGGATGGGGTTGACCTCGCTAAAGAGGGCATTGATGAGCGGCTGGCCGGCAATCTGGATATCGCGGGCGCGCGCTACGTCGCCGTCCAGATAGGCGCGGCACATGTCGTGCACGAGCTGCGGCTGAACATCGGCCCACACACTGATGGTGCCCGAGGCGCCCAGGCTCATGAGCGGCACGGTGAGGGCGTCCTCGCCCGAGTACATGCGGAAGTCATCGGACAGCAGGTGGGCGATCTTGGCCGCGTAGGCGACGTTGCCCGAGGCTTCTTTAATACCCATGATGTTGGGGTGCGCGGCCAAGCGCTCTACGTTGCGCTCGCTGATGCCACAGCCGCAGCGGCCGGGGATGTTGTACAGGATGCAGGGGATATCTACGGCATCGGCAACGGTCTTAAAGTGCTGGTAGATGCCCTCCTCGTTGGACTTGTTGTAGTAGGGGGTAATGAGCAGCAGGCCGTCAGCGCCCAGGCCCTGGTAGGTGAGCGACTTGGTGAGCATGGTCTGCGTGGAGTTGGAGCCCGAGCCGGCGATGACGGGGACGCGTCCTGCAACATGCTTGACCACGGCGGCGACGACGGAGTTGTCCTCGTCATCGGTCATCGTGGCACTCTCTCCGGTGGTGCCCAGGGTGAGGATGGCGTCAGTGCCATTTTGCAGGTGGAAATCGATAAGGCGCTCGAGTGCATCAAAGTCGACGCTGCCGTCGTTTTTAAACGGCGTGACAAGGGCGACGATCGAACCCTCGAGGTTGCGGATATCCATGTTCTTCTCCTTCGCTTCCGCGATCTGGATGCGTTTGTTCCATTGGGCAGCGACGGCCAGGCGCTCGTCCTGGGCGCGACGGCGGGCGGCATCGGCGCGCGACTTGGCCAGTAACTCTCGGCCGTACGGCAGCACGTCGAGCGTGGCAAAGTAATCGCCCGGGCGCTCGGCGCGGCGGATGAGGTCGGCCGAGCCGTCGGGGCGCAGCAGCACCTCGGCGGAGCGCAGGCGTCCGTTGTAGTTGTAGCCCATGGAGTAGCCATGCGCGCCGGTATCGTGGATCACAAGCAGGTCGCCCATGTCGATATGCGGCAGCTCACGATCGATGGCGAACTTGTCGTTGTTCTCGCACAGATTGCCCGTAATGTCGTACGTGTTTGTGACAGGCGCCGCGGTCTTGTCGGAGCCACCCGGCTGGCCCATCACCGTAATGTGGTGGTAGGCACCATACATGGCAGGGCGGATCAGATCGACGGCGCTTGCGTCGACACCAATATAGTCCTTGTAGATTTGCTTCTCGTGGATGGCCTTGGTGACCAGGCAGCCGTAGGGGCCCATCATAAAGCGGCCCATCTCGGTGCGGATGGCCACATCGCCCATGCCGGCGGGAACCAGGATCTTGTCGTATGCCGCGTGCACTCCCTCGCCGATGGCGTGAATGTCGTTGGCCTGCTGCTCGGGCAGGTAGGGGATGCCGACGCCGCCGGATAGATTGATGAAGGCGACGTGTGCGCCGGTCTCGCGCTCCAGGCGCACTGCAAGCTCAAAGAGGATGCGCGCAAGCTTGGGGTAGTAGTCGTTGGTGACGGTGTTGCTGGCAAGGAATGCGTGGATGCCAAAGTCCTCAGCGCCCTTGGCCTTGAGCATGCGGAAGGCCTCGAAGAGCTGCTCGGTGGTCATGCCATATTTGGAGTCGCCCGGGTTGTCCATGATGCCGTTGGAGAGCTGGAACAGGCCGCCCGGATTAAAGCGGCAGCTGACCGTCTTGGGAATGGGCCCTGCGACGCGCTCAAAGAACTCGATGTGGCTGATGTCGTCAAAGTTGACGATGGCGCCCAGCTTGTCGGCGAGCTCAAAGTCGGCAGCTGGCGTGTCGTTAGACGAGAACATGATGTCGTGTCCCGTGATGCCCAGCGAGCGGGCAATCATGAGCTCGGTATAGCTCGAGCAATCGCAGCCGCAGCCGTATTCGTTGAGAATGGAGATGAGCGCCGGGTTGGGGTTGGCCTTGACGGCAAAGTATTCCTTAAAGCCCGGGTTCCATGCAAAGGCGTCGCGCACTTCTTGCATGTTGCGGCGGATGCCCGCCTCGTCGTATAGATGAAACGGCGTGGGGAACTGCTCGACGATATGCTCGAGTGTCTCCTTGTCCACAAACGGCTGTTTGGCCGCATACGCTTCGTTGGGGGTCAATGCCATGTCCCGTAAACCTCGCTATCCAGACGGCGCCATCTGCGCATCGAATCCGCATAGCGTGGACCCAATGTCCGGATAGCGCTCCCGCATTGCTGCAGACAGTCCTGCGGGTGTTTCCCGCAGGCCCACCAGGTTGTTCGTGCCCGAAAAATCCAGTTCGGCGGGTTTCGCCTCCCCGCGGGGTCAAAGCCTGCCGGCTTGCCCGCGGCTCTTCGTGCCCGCGCCTCTATCAAGTGGTAACGACCCTACCACGTTGCACTTTACCAAACAAGAGTATTCGTATATAACGTTTAAAAAATGCAAGGATATGCTGGAAATAAGGGTGTAGCAATCTTGCGGCACAATGGATGGCAACCGACGCGCACCCATGAAAGGAACCTCTATGACCGAGCTCCAAGAACTCCGCCGCTATCGGCGCGACTTGCACAGGATCCCGGAGCTCGACTTCGATCTTCCGCAGACGATCGCCTATATCGAGGGTGTGTTGGCGCCGCTCGCCTGCGAGGTGGCCCATCCGTGTCCCAGCTGCGTCTGCGCTTTCTTCGACGCTGGCGTTGGTGCCGCGCATGCCACGGCGATTCGCACCGACATGGATGCGCTGCCCATTGTGGAGGCGACGGGCGCGGCTTTCGCCTCGTCTCATCCCGGCAAGATGCACGCTTGCGGGCACGATGGGCACATGGCCATGGCGCTTGCCGCAGCGACGTATGTCGACCGTGCGATTCGCGAGCGGCCGGGTGTCATTAAGCGTAACGTGCTCTTTGCGTTCCAGCCTGCCGAGGAGACGACCGGTGGTGCCAAGACGGTATGCGAGAGCGGTGTGTTCGAGCGCTATGGTGCCGACCGTATCTTTGGCTTTCACGTGTGGCCCGACCTTCCCGCCGGCACGCTGGCGAGCTGTCCCGGTCCATTGCTAGCGCGTTCGAGCGAGACGCATGTGCACATTCACGGGATGAGCATCCATATCGCCAAGACCTATGGCGTACCGGTCGAGGAGTCGCACGATGCCGCATTGGCGGCAGCGAAGTTTTTGGTTGCCGAGCGCGAGCTGATGGACGAGTTGGGCGCCGACGAGCCCTGTATCGGTAAGTTTGGTCTGCTGCGGGCCGGTACGGTTTGCAACGCGGTGGCGGGGGAGGCCCACGTGGCCGGCAGTCTGCGCGTGTTTACGGACGATATGTTCGACCGTGCGCGAGAGGGCGTGCGCCGCGTGCTCGATGAGGCATGCACTGCAACGGGCTGCACGTACGATCTCGACTTTGCCGAGGGCTATCCGCCGGTCGACAACGATCCCGAGTTGTTTGATCGAGTCGCGCCTGCTCTGCCCGAGTTACAGCTCGTGGACGAGCCGCTGCTGATTGCCGAGGATTTCGCGTTCTATCAACGCCATCTGCCGGGCGTATTTTTCCTGCTGGGCACGGGTATGCCAGAGGACCAAGACAACCCGAGTGATTCGGATGGCTGCCCCGCCTATGCCACAAGCGCCCTGCATACCGATAGCATGCTCTTTGACGAGGAAATCCTACTCAAGGGCCTCGATGTCTACAAACGATTGCTTGGCTTGGAGTGACGATGGAGCGACGCCGACAGTCTGCCGTGTATAGTCCTGGTGGGTGTGGGTGCGGCTTGCTGCTGCTCCCGGTTATTGCTGTGAGCATTGGCGTGATGTTTGCGCTTGCTGGGCTGGCTGCGGCGGCACTCGTACTGTTTATCACTGCCATCGGCGTGACGATTTGGCTCTGCCGCAATCGCGAACGACGCCGTGCCGACGGTAAAACCAATGTCGGCTGGGTCATCTTTCTAATCATTGCGTACCTGCTGAGTGTCAGCTACCTTGTTTTCTTTGTCCTGTTGATGATCAGTGCCTTTACCGGGGAATCCGTCACGGTGGGTTGATCACCACTGGCAGACGGTCGCGCAAAGTGCGTTTGCTCGGCGCTTGGACAACTGCATTGGCCGTTTACCGCAACCTTAGCTCTCAGCTAATGAATTCAAGTTCAATCCTTCCTACGATGTGCTGTGTGCCGGCACGGTAGCCGGATCGTAGGAAGGATGAATAATGGCAAAAGAGGGAAAGAAGCCGATCGGCAAGATTGTCCTAGGCGTCATCGTGGTGCTGGTTATCGTCGGTGCCGTGGGCTCTATGGGTGGCAATTCAACCGATTCGTCTGCGAGCGATTCGGCAAAACCTGCCGAGGCGACACAGCAGGCTGAGGAGCAAAAAGAACCGCAAGAACCGTATACCATTGCTGACGAGGCTGAAGACACCTCCAATCAGTTTGCCTATAAGATCACGGGCACGCTGACCAATAACACGGACAAGGAAAAGAGCTACATTCAGATTGAGTATGTTCTGTATGATGCCGATGGCAACCAGGTTGGAACGGCTCTTGCAAACACCAATCATCTGAAGGCGGGCGGTTCCTGGAAGTTCGAGGCGCTGGGTACGGTGTCTCCCGACCAGGTTGCTAGCTGGGAGCGTTCGGACGTAAGCGGTTTCTAGCATGTTGCATGCACTGGGGGAGGTGAAGTCGTATGCCCGATAAAAAGCTGACTGAGGAGTTGCTCAATGAGCTTCTCGATGCACCGAACATCGATGGCTATATCAGGGAGCACGACTTTGCCGCCCCGTCGCTTTCGGACTACCTGAAGCAGCTGCTGCAGGAAAAGGGCTTGGAGCGCTCTCGCGTGGTTCGTATGGCCGATCTCAATGAGACCTTTGGCTATCAGATCTTTACTGGTGCGCGTCACCCGAGTCGCAATAAGGTGCTGCAGATTGCCTTTGCGATGGCGCTGACGCTCAAAGAGACCAACCGTGCGCTGACGGCTGCCGGGGTGAGCGTCCTCAACTGCAAGGATCGCCGTGATGCGATTATCATCTTTTGCATCGATCGCGGGTGCAGCCTCCAAAAGGTCAACGAGGAGCTGTATCGCTTTGGCGAGGAGACGGTGAGTTAGCGGCTGATATCTGAGCCGGCGGAGCTGCCGAACAACGATGCAAACGAACGGGGCGCAGATGCCATGGGGTGTCTGCGCCCTGCGCTATGATGGAGGCTATGGATACTCAGACCCCAACATATTCCGATGACGAGCTGACCGCAGCGCTTGCCGAGCATCTGGCGTCGCTCGATCGCGACGACAGCTATCGCGTGGAGCGTGTACTTAAGCGCTCGTCCGTTGAAACAACCGAGCTCGTGTACTTTGAAGGAACCGACGGTGGTTCGCTCGGCCCCTTTGTCCGTAAACGTATCGATGCTTCGGCTCAAATCGGCGGGGCATACGAGCGTCTGTTTGCCGCTCAGCGGGTAGGCAGGCGTTTTGAGCATCTGCCCAGAATCGTCGATTGTCGTCGTGTGGGCGACGAGCTCAACGTGGTTGTGGAATACATCGAAGGGGAGACGCTCGGGGCGCTGGTGGACCGTCTGGGAGCCACCCCCGATTATGCGCGTGAATTGTATCCTGTCCTATGCGATGCCGTGGGTGAGCTCCACGCCGGTTTTGCAATGGCGGGGGAGACGTCGGCGCCGGTGATCCATCGCGACCTCAAGCCGTCGAATATCATCGTGACGGGTGCGAGCCGTACGCTCGATGAGGGCCTGACGTTTTCATCGCTGGTGATTATCGACTTGGGGATCGCGCGCGTATGGCGCGATGGCGCCGATGCCGACACCGTCAAGTTTGGCACGCGACCCTATGCGCCGCCCGAGCAGTATGGGTTTGGGCAGACGAGCGTGCGCAGCGACGTCTACGCACTTGGCGCCCTGTTGTTCTTCTGCTTGACGGGGGCCGATCCGAAATCGGGGCTCGACATGCGCGAGCAATGCGAGATGCGCGGCATTCCTGCCCCTCTGGCCGATGTCATCTGCATGTCGATGGCGCTCGACCCGGCTAAGCGTTTTGCGAGTGCGGAAGCGTTGGGACGGGCTACGCGCGCGGCATACGATCTGAGTCGCCCCGTGCGGCCTCCTGCGCCTGCGCCTGTCCGTACTCCAGACTCGGAGACGGTGTTGACGCCCCAAGGGCTCCAGAACCCCGCAGGGCTTCCTAGGCCTGCCGCCTCTGTTGCATGCGGTCTGCTCTCTCGCGTTCCGGAGTCTCTGGGGCGCATTTGGAATACGCTTGTCTGCTTCTCGCTACTTGTGTTCTTTGCCGGAAGTCACTTTGCCGTCTTTCACCCCACGGGAGCAAACCAAAGCTACCCGACGTGGCTTCTCATAATCGAGTATTTTTTCTTTGTCGATGGCCTTATGGTGCTTATGCATTTTGCGCTGCTCGATAAGCGCCGTCTTCGTCGGCGATTCGTACTGCTCGACAGCTATCGCGGCAAGAAACTCGCGAAACTCTGGCTCAAGGCATTGGGTGTGCTGCTCCTATGCATGATCGTCATAGTCGCGGTTGCCAATGCGACCGGCGTCGTCGATACCTCCGCTACCTAAAAGAAAAGGGCCCCATTGGAGCCCTTTGCAGTTGCGCTTAGATGCGGTTCATCTGAGCGGCGACTTTGTTATACCAGTCCTGCCACGTGGGCGGGCAGTACTTTTTGGCCGCTGCCGGAGTAAGGGTGGAGCCGTAGTTGGCACCCAGATAGGCAACGTGAGCGGAGATGCCCTCGCTCCAGCTGCCAAAGCTGCGCCAACCGCCGCCACGGGCGCTCCAGCCCCAGGCGTTGTAAGAATTGGCGCAATAAGCACCCTTGGTGCTCTCGATACAGGCGATGGCGGGGGACCAACGGGGGTCGACACCGGTATTCCAGGCGGCGACGGCAAAGTTATAGCCCTGGCCTGCCATGGGGGAGCCGGCAAGATAATTGTCGATGCGGCTCGTCCACTCATTAATGAACGAATCGTAATCGGAACTACCGGTATTGGAGTTGTTCACCGTGGTGTCTATGGTGGTGTTGGTGTTGGTGGCCTGGCTGCTGGAATTGCCGCCGCTTACGCCCTCGCCCGAGAGCTTCTCGGCGGCAGCGGCCTTATCGGCCTCAAGCTTGGCAAGCTCGGCGGCATTTTCCTGCTCGGCTTTTGCCTGTGCCTCGCTGCGGAGCTGCTGGGCCTGCGCCAGCGCATCCTCGGCGTTTTTCTGCTCTGCCTCAAGCTGTGACTTGGCCTGCTGGAGCTCGGCCTTGTTCTGCTCGAGTTCGGTTTGCATATTATTGAGCTCTTCGATCTCGTTGACGCTCGAGCTCGTGATCTGGTTGGTGTATTTGCAGGTCGTGATGAACTCACCCAGGCTCTGCGCATTGACCAGGAAGCTCACGATGGGATTGGTGCCCTTCTGATACTTGTACAGATCGCGCATGGCGGAGCTTGCCTTGGCCTGCTGCTCGGGAAGCTTAGCCTCGATTTCCTCGATGCTTGCCTCGTTGGAGTCAATCTGCTTTTGCAGGTCATCGAGTTTGGTGCGGGCGTCGTTGTAGGCGCTCGTGGCGGCTTCGATCTTCTGCTGGGCTGCGGAAAGCTGGTCCTGCGTTGCCTGCGAGGCGGCATACGCCGCAACGGGGGAGAGCATCGGCGTGGCCGTCAGCGCAACGGCGAGCGCGGCGCTCGTGATGATACGAGCCGGCTTCGACGCAATGAGCGCTGCGGTGCGATGATTCGAATGCTGCATCCAGTCCCTCTGCAATCAATCGTAGGTTATGGTTCGAACGGTATTCTACTACTGCTTTCGACCTCAACTTGAACCTTAAAGGTTCCAAAGGGTCAAGTTGAACTTGAGGCTTTGGCTTTGACCTGCAGTTATGATGAATTGTTGAGAAACCATAGAGTTCAACTTTAACGTTACGGGGGCCTGTTTGCGGACGGGCTTTCGGTCGTGAAAGCTATCTCAACAGGGGGTTTGCGGCTACAAGGCCCCATCGCGGTGAGTGCGGCTTTATGCTGGACGATCACGTCGATTGCCATAGATACGGTGGAGCTTTGGGCGCCGGCGGCTTGGCACGCTAGAATAAATCAGTTGCGCAAAGACCGCCCGTTGTGTGGGCAGTTCATGATAGGAAGTTTCCATGGCATTGCAGTTTACAGAGCGCGAGTTCATTCCCGTGCTGCTCGGAGGCGACATCAACGCCTATTCGGTGGCGCGCGCCTTCTACGAAGAGTACCAGGTCAAGAGTCTGGTCTTTGGCAAGTATCAGACGGGTCCCGCGTACCGCAGCCAGATTATCGACTATACGCCCAACGTGGATATCGATACCATGCCCGTGATGCTCAGGACCGTCAACGGCATTGCCCAAGCGCATGCCGATAAGACGATTGTCCTTGTGGGCTGTGGCGATAACTATGTTGCCCTCGTGGCTCAGGCCAAGGATGCCCATGAGTTGGCGGATAACATCGTCGCGCCTTACGCTCCCTATAGCATGCTTGAGCAGTGTCAGAAGAAGGAGATCTTCTACGAGCTGTGCGAGAAGCATGGCGTGCCCTATCCGCATACCTTTACCTTCACCATGGCGATGCTGAACGCCCAAGGCGAGGCGCCTGCCGAAGTGCTCGACCAGATCGATTTTCCCTACCCGATGATTCTGAAGCCTTCTGACGGCATCATGTGGTGGCAGCACGAGTTCGAGGGCCAGAAAAAGGCCTATGAGATTGCCGACCGTGCCGAGCTGGAACAGGTCATTCGTGACTCGTATGCCAGCGGCTACACCGACGACCTGATCTTGCAGGATCGCGTGCCCGGCAATGACGAGTACATGCGCGTGCTCACCAGTTATTCCGACCGCAACGGCAAGGTGCGCATGATGTGCCTGGGTCACGTGCTGCTCGAGGAGCATCAGCCTCACGGTGTCGGCAACCACGCCTGTATCATCACCGAGCCCAATGACGAGCTCATGGGCGGCGTGCGCAAGTTGCTCGAGGACCTTCACTTTGTGGGCTATTCCAACTTTGACGTTAAGTACGACGAGCGCGACGGCTCGTTTAAGTTCTTCGATTTCAACACGCGCCAAGGTCGCAGCAACTACTACGTCACTAACAGCGGCTTTAACGTTGCCAAGTATGTGGTGGACGAGTATGTGTTCAACCGCCCGTTTGAGCCGGAGTTTGTGACGGCGCAGGACGAGGCGCTGTGGATGGTCGTTCCCATGGGGGTCGTCGACAAGTACGTCAAGGATCCCGAGCTGCGCGCTAAGGTGCATCGCCTGGACAAGGAAGGCAAGGGCGCCGACCCTTCGTTTATGAAGGGCGACTTTGTCTTTAACCGCTGGCTGCGCATGTGGCACACCAAGCTGCGCCACTTTAAGCTGTTCAAGACGTATTACAAGTAGATGAGTGCGGCGCCCGTCCGGTTTACATCGGGCGGGCGCGGGTATGATACGCGCAATTGCGCAAGCGTCACCAAGGAGGCGGCGATGGAAAAGCTGGGAGTTATCGGCGGCATGGGCGCCGAGGCCACGTCGTATTACTACGACCAGGTGGTGCGCCATACGGCTGCTGCCTGCGATCAGGAACATATCGACATGGTGGTGCTCTCCAAGTCGACCATGCCCGACCGCACGCTTGCCATTAAGACCGGCGAGCATGCCAAGCTGCTGGCGACCATGAAAGAGTGTGCCCAGGCACTCGAGTCGCTGGGCTGTGCGCACATTGCCATTCCCTGCAACACGTCGCACTACTTCTACGACCAGATCCAGTCGTTTACGAAGGTGCCGATTATCCACATGCCGCGTGAGTCGGTGCGCTATGCCCTTGCGGGTGCGGTGATGGGGGAGTGCGAGTTCGACCCCAACCTGAGTATGCCGGCCGAGCCGGTGCACAAGATTGGCATTATGGGCACCGACGGAACCGTGGGCGCGGGCGTCTACGGCCGCGAATGCGAGGCTGCGGGTGTTGAGGTCGTCTATCCCAGCGAGAAACGTCAGAACGATGTGATGTCGCTTATCTACGATGATGTGAAGGCCGGACGTGAGCCCGATATGGATAAGTTCGACCGCGTGATGTGGGAGTTCGCCCGTAGCGGCTGCGACCGTGTCATTCTGGCCTGCACCGAGCTATCGGTGCTGCAGAAGTATCGAGAGATGCCCGAGATCACCCTCGATGCCATGGATGTCTTGGTGCGCGAATCCATCATCCGCAGCGGCGCCCCCTACCGCCTCTAGCTTCCGACCTGTCAAAAAGGGACAGGTTAATTTTGGTAGGTTTTATCTGGTGAAACAGTAAAGGCCTCGGCTCGTTTGGTGCGAGCCGAGGCCTTTTGCGTTGGGCGGTTGCTGCCGGTGGCGAACTAGAACAGGAAGCCGATGGCGATGAGGGCGATGCTGACGATGAGCACGGCGATGTCCAGGCCCTTGATGGGGTAGCGCTTGTACGAGCTGGCGCGTGTACGCAGATAGAAGCCGCGCTGTTCTGCCGCCAAGGCTGTGGCATCGGTCTTGCCCACGCTCGAGATGAGCAGTGGCACGCACAGTGGCAGCATGAGCTTAAGCTTCTTGATGGGGTTCTTGGTGTCGTACTCGACGCCGCGTGCGGTCTGCGCTTCCATGATGGCGTTCATCTCCTGACCAAACACCGGCACAAAGCGTAGCGCCGTGGTAAAGGTGAAGGCATAGCGATACGGCACGTGCAGCACCTCGACGCAGGCGTTGGCGAGGTCGTTGAGCTTGGTCACCATAAGCATGAGGATGAGTGGCAGCGCCACGCCCAACAGGCGTAGGCAGGCCTTCGATCCGGTAATGAGGCCCGTGTCGGTGATAAAGCCCCACACTATGTTGCCGTCGCGCATAAAGGCCAGCTGAAGCACCAGCATGATAAGTGCGAGCGGAATCAGCAGCTTGAGTAGCGAGAGCAGACGGTCGACGACACCGGCATAGGCGCCCAGTGCGAGGGTGAGTGCCAAAAAGCCCAACAGCGCCACGTAGGTGTCGGACAGGAAGATGCCGATGATGATGGCGGCGGCAAGGCCCAGTTTGACGACCGGGTTCAAGCGGTGCAGCAGTGTGTCGCCCGGCATATAGTCGATGACGTTAACCACGGTGGACCATCTCCTCGGTAATGCGAACGATATCGGTGACCTCGCTCACCTGTGCAAAGACGGGAGAGACGGAGGATGCCAGACGATGAGAAAGCTCTATGACCTGAGGTGGCTCAACGTAGGCTTGCTGCATGAGCTCGATGTTCGAGAATAGCTCGTGCGTGCGGCCGCGGTCGAGGATACGACCGTCGGCCATTACTACGATACGCTCGGCAAAGTCGGAAACGACTTCCATGTCGTGACAGACCATAATCACGGCGCAGCCGCGCTCGGCCATGGTGCGCACCGTTTCCATGACGGTCATGCACTCGCGGTAATCAAGGCCGCTCGTGGGCTCGTCGAGCACGACGATCTTGGGCTCAACAACTACGACGGAGGCAAGCGCCACCATTTGTCGCTGGCCGCGCGAAAGCGAGAAAGGTGCCTCATCGGCAGGCAGGCCAAAGCGGTCGATAACGAGTCGAGCGCGACGCAGAGCCTCGGCACGGTCGATGCCGGCAAGCTCCAGGCCAAAAGCGACCTCGTCGAGTACGGTATCCTTGCAGATCTGGCGGTCGGGGTTTTGGAAGAGGGTTGCGACTTCGCGGGCGATGCGGCTCGTGGGAACGGCTGCGGTGTCCAGCCCCGTAACGCGCACGCTGCCCGAGGCGGGCTTAAGCAGGCCTGTGAGCAGCTTGGTGAGCGTGGTCTTGCCGGCACCGTTCTGGCCGACGATGCCCACGAGCTCGCCGGGATAGAGGGTCAGGTTGAGGTCGTGTACGGCGGCGCCGCCATTGGGATAGGCAAACTCAACGTGATCGAAGGTGAGCACGGGCTCGGCGTCCTTGGCGTGCGGGCGCAACGACGGTGCATGCGGGGAGCCGGCGGGCGCCTGGGCTTCGCTGGCCGCGTGTGCGGGGTCGACAATGCCCGAAATCAGGCGCTCGGCCTCATCGACATCCAAGCAAGGGGTACCGCTTACCAGGCCATCGGCCTCGAGGCTATTGAAGATACGCGTGACGCGAGGGCAGTCGACGCCGATGGCACGGAGCTCGTCGGTATGCGCGAAGACCTCGTGTGGCTCGCCCTGCAGCGCGATTTCGCCATGGTTGAGCACGAGCACGCGGTTGCAGTACTCCGAGAGTAGGGCGACCTTTTGCTCAACGACGACGATGGTGATTCCAAGCGCGCGGTTTGCCTCACGCAGCGTCTCGAAGACCAACGTGGAGCTGGCGGGGTCGAGTGCCGCGGTGGGCTCGTCGAGAACCAAGACGCGCGGACGCATGGCGAGGATGGCAGCGATGGCCACCTTTTGCTTCTGTCCGCCCGAGAGGGTGGCGATCTCGCGGTCACGCAGGTCGCTGATGCCGACGGTCTCGAGCGTTTCACTCACGCGCCGCTCGATCTGGTCGTGGGGAACGCCAAAGTTCTCGAGGCCAAAGAGCATCTCGTCCTCGACGACCGAGGCGACCATCTGCGTGTCGATATCCTGCAGCACGCTGCCGACGATTTGCGACACGTCGGTCAACGAGACCTCGCAGGTGTCGTGGCCGTCAACCATGACGGACCCAAAGAACGTGCCGGTGTAGTGGTGGGGCACGGCGCCCGACAGGCAGGCGGCAAGCGTGGACTTGCCGGCGCCCGAGGGCCCGATAATGCCGATGAAATCTCCCTTGTTCACGCTGAGTGAGATGTGGCTGAGCGCCTGCTCGGTCTGCGTGCCATAGGAGAACGAGACATCGTCGACGTTGATGATCGTTTCCATGGATACCTTTCATAGTCATCGGGGACGTTCTTTAATGACTAGTCGTTTAAGAACGTCCCCAAGAGCTAGTTGTTTGGGACAGTCTTTACCGATGGGACACTGTGGGTTAGTTGAGCTTCAGGGCCTTCTGGATGGGCAAGTAGAGGGCGCCGACCAGAATGGCGTTAAAGACGGCGGTCATGGCGACGACGGGCAGCATGGCGGCGGCGAGCTCGCCCACCACGCCGAGCATGGCCATCTTGATGACCATGAAGATGACGCCCGAGACAAAGGTGGTCACGAACGTCGCGACGATGGCGACGGCAGGCTTAACCTGGCAGCCCTTGGCAGCAACGTTGACAATGACGGCCATGAGCATGGCGGCGATGCCCTCGGCGGCAAAATCGACAAACGGCGAGGTGGTGGTGATCTGGATCACGGCAGCCGAGATAAGGCCGATGACGAGCGCCTGACCGATGTTAGGGCGAACGACCAGGATGGTGAGGCAGAAGGCCGAGATGATGAACTCGGGGCTGATCATGCCGCCCGAGATGCCCGAGATTGCCTTGCCGACGGTGAAGTTGAGGATGAAGCCGGCGGCGAGCAGGATGGCGAGCAGGACGAGGGCGCGGACATCGAGTTTGCCGCGGTCGGCGGTCTGGACGGTGCGGGGCTGGGTGGCGGTGGTGTTCTGAGACATGGTGAAAATCCTTTCGGAAGGGGAGTGCAAGAGAAAAGCGGAGGCGCGTGATGCGAATGCGATCGGGCTCGAGATAGAAAAAGGCCCCCGGTCGAAACCGGAGGCCTTCCAATCACCTAGAGCTCAAAAACAGGCGTGAGGGACTCACTGTCGACCGATCGTATTCGCATCACGCCACCACCAGTTGTTGAGAGAGTTCATCGTGTTCTTCATGTTGGTGGCTCCTTTCGTGATGCCGTGGCGCGGTCGCACCTAGTTGCTGTTTCGCTGCACTATAGCACAGCGAAGTGTGTGCGGGGAAATCTTTTTTAAAAAGATTTCGGGCGGGTTTCCCGCCGGTCAAAAGAGCGGGCTAAGCGGGCGAGGCTGACATTGCCGCCTTGCCCGCTCAGCTAGGACGTTACTCCTTGTTGCGACGGTAGAGGAAGTAACCACCGGCGGAGATGACGGCAACGCCAGCGATGGCGAATGCAGCCACCATACGGCCATCAAAACGATCGCCAGTGGTGGGCAGGCCGCCCTTGGTGTTCGTTTTGTTGGTGGTTACTGTGGTCGTGGTGTCCGACTTGCCAGGCTTCTCGGGCTTGGTGGTGGGCTGCTCGGGCTTAGCGGGCTGCTCGGGGGTGCCGGGCTGCTCGGGGGTGCCGGGCTGCTCGGGGGTGCCGGGCTGATCCGGGGTGACCGGATCGGTGGCAAGAGCATCCTTGGCGTAAGTGATGGACACCTTGAGGCCGTTGGTCTCGGTGTTCAGGTCGCTCGGGGTGAAGGGCTTGCTGAAGTCCTCAGCCTTCAGATAAGCGCGCATCTCCTGAAGCAGGGCCTTGCACTTGACATAGGTGTTCTTGGTGGCAGCGTTGCCGGCCTTGTTGGCCAGGGCGGTGCGGCCCTCAGTGGTGGTCTCGGCGAGCATGGCCTTGTCGACCTCGAGGTTCTGCTCGATGAGCTCGTTCTGGAGAGCGTCGAGGTAGGCGCGAACGCCGGTGCCGAGCTGCTCACGGTGCTCGAAGCACAGGGAGCTGATGTCCATGAGGACATAGTTGATGGAGTTCTCGGGCTCCTCGTTGTTCACGATGTCCTCCTCTTCGCAGTGATCGAAGGAGACGGTCTGGTCGCTGTAGTACGGGCTAACCTCGGTGAGCAGTGCGGAGTAGTAGGGGATGGCGACGGAGTAGGCGGCGCGGGAGAGCATCTCCCACTGGATGGTCGCGATCTCGGGGTCCATGCCCTGACGGATCTGGAAGAGATTGACCTCGGTGTTGGTCTCGGTACCAATGGCGTAGGCGCCGTCGGTGTTGGCGTTGAGGCCCGGGACCTTCTCGCCGCGGTTGCCAAACGCGCGGATCATCTCAAAGGTGTTCCAGTCGGACTTGCCGGGCTGGAAGAACAGCGGCTGCGCCTTGCTAACCAGGGCGCCGGTCGTGGCACGAGCATCTTCGCGCTCGTCCTTGACGATCTCGTAGTCGGTGCCCTCGGTGAGCGGCACACCGAAGTAGGCGCGACCCTGGACATAACGGGCCCAAGAATGCATGGCCTTTTCGCTAATTGCCTCGCCGTAGGTCTGGGCAACGTCAAATTGACCGTCATCGAAGTACTTGGCGAAGCCATTCTCCTTAGGCATGGACTCGATGGTCGCAGAGTGGAGACAGTTCGCGGTGTCGGTGAGGTCAACCTTGTAGTTGAGGTTGCCGATGTTGGGGTTGAGCGAGGCGATATCGTCAGTGAGCCTCATGGCGATCCACTGGTGGCCGGAAAGTGCGGCAAACAGCCAAGTCTCGTTGCTGTCGGCGATGATAATCTGATCGTTGCCGCAGGCGCCCTGCTCGTCGATGATCTTGCCGAGGAGCTCGACGCCCTCACGTGCATTGGCGCTTTCACCTAAGATAACGCTGCCGTAGCTGTACTCGCCAATACCGGTTTTGGTCAGGGGGTCTGCTGCCTCAGCATCAGCATTCATGCCGGTGGTCAGCGTTGCGGAGCAGGACACGCCCTTCTCATTGACGCCTGCCTCAGAGTAGGCATCATAGCGCCCGTGCCACTGGGAGGGATGGTCGCGTACATAGGTGTAGCGATACGTGGTCTTGGTCGAGGTATACATGAATGCGGACTCGTCCGAGCCGTACGTATGCCCCGGGCCGTGAGAAGGCTCAATGCCAAAGTGCTTGAGGTAGCGCTTATCGAAGTCCTCGGCGCGGCCATAGTACGTGTCACCGTCGGCCGTCAGCTTGTTGCCCATGTACATCTGCGTGCAGGCGAGCGCAGACGTCGGCATGGACATGATGGTTGCAGCTCCAAATGCAAGGCCTATGCCAAGCTTCTTGAGCGCGTTGACGGGATGAGTTTTACTCATATTCCCTCCCAGCGTGCGAAAGCCCTCTGTCTCCAGAGGGCTTCACCCAATAATTACACCCCCTTAGCGTAACGAATTCGAAACAATATACATTCATGAAAGATATTTACTCGATAAGCGTAGCGAAATATGCGATTAACGGTAAATTGAACTCATTCAGTGGGAAATCAATTTGTATAACGCCAGCGAAAAATGTAGCTAAATAAAGCGTCAAGAAAAAAGCGGACCCCTCGCCGGCATGTGGTTTCATGCCGGCGAGGGGTCCGGGCTGCACGGGCCGTCTAAGAGTAATGGCTACTTCTTTCGACGGTGAATCACGTTAATGGCGTAGCCGACGAGCATGGCCAAAACGATGACGATAAAGCCAAGGATGGGGTTGTCGTTCACGGGGGTCCTCCTATTTTCCGAGCGGCGAGAATTCGTCGACGATGATATCAAGGCATTGCGGTAGCGCGCGGGCGCCAAAGACGCCGGAGTTGCTGGAAATGATCTCGCCATCAAACTGCATACCGAGCGACGGCGTACAGGTAATCTTGGCTTCCTTGGTCTGGATGATCTTAAACTGCGGGCGGCCGAGCACCTTGCCGGCGGGGTCGAGCGCGGCGGTGATTACCGTGGGAAGCAGCTGTACCGTGCGTACGGGCTCGATGACCGCGATGTCGACCATGCCGTCGTTCATGCGGCAGTTGGGGAACAGGTTGATGTCGTTTTGGATGACAGACGTGTTGCCCGCCATGCAGCAGATGCCGTCGAGTTCCTCGACAATGCCGTCATGCTCAATGGTGAAGTGCGCCACCGTGGGGTTGGGCGTGGCAAGTGCGGAGAGGAAGTAGGCGATCTCGCCGATGTCGTTTTTGGTGGGGGCGGCCTTCATCATGATCTCGGCGTCAAAGCCCGAGCCTGCGATGATGATAAAGCCATGGCGCTTTTCGTTGCCGTCCTCGTCGAGCCAAAAGAGCTCGCCCATGTCCACCTTGACCGTGCGGCCGGCGCGGCATGCCTTGGCGAGCGCCGCCGCCTCGGGGGCATTGCCGATGTTGTTAAAGAACAGGCAGGCCGTGCCGGAGGGGAAGACGAGCGTGGGGACGCCGCATCCGCGCATCTGATCGAGCACGTTGGAGACAGTGCCGTCGCCGCCCGAAACGACCACGCGGTCGAACTCGCGAACGTCTGCCACGGCGTCCTCGGGCTCCATGCCATCGCCGATAAAGCGCATCACGACCTCGTCGCCGCCCTGTGCAAGGGCGTGCGTGAATGCGTAGATTTCATCTGAGCTGGGACCCGATGCCGGATTGTGGATGATAAGGCAGCGCATACTTACGTTCCCGTTCTGTGACTAACCGAGTATAGTTGTAGGGCAATGCCGATATCCTACCCGTGTTTTTCGGGCCTAACCTTATTCGATGGGTTGATATGTACATTTCCACACATCAGGCTCTGGTCGACTTTTGCCAGCGCGCCCGCGAGTTCGACGCGATCGCCGTCGACACCGAGTTTTTGCGCGAGCGCACGTTTCATCCGCGCCTGTGCCTGGTCCAGATTGCCACCCCCGCCGAGAGTGTCGCTGTCGATCCGCTGGTGATCGACGACCTGTCGCCGCTTGCCGAGCTTATGGCCGACGAGAGCGTGATCAAGGTCTTCCACGCCTGCTCGCAGGACATGGAAGTTATGCTCCACACTGTGGGAGCGTTGCCGCGACCGATTTTTGATACGCAGGTTGCCGCCGCCTTTTTGGGCGAGCGCCAGCAGATTTCGTATGGAGCGCTCGTTCAGGCGTTCTGCGGCGTATCGCTGCCCAAGACCGAGTCGCTAACCGATTGGTCGCGCCGCCCGCTGAGCGATAAGCAGATCGAGTACGCGATCGATGACGTCAAGTACTTGATCGTCGCCTATACCGAGATGATGAGTCGCCTGCGCGAGCTGGGCCGTGTGGACTGGGTGCTCGACGAGTTGCGCCCGCTGGCCGACGAGTCGCACTATCGCGCCGATCGCCACGAGGCGTTCCGCAAGGTCAAACGCATCAATTCGTGCAGCCGTCACCAGCTGGGTATCGCGCGCGAGCTCGCCGCCTGGCGCGAGGATCGCGCCGAGCGCCGCAACATCCCGCGCAAGTGGGTCATGTCCGACGACACGCTGCTGGCGCTTGTGAAGCGTAACCCCGTGCGCGTTGAGGAGTTCCGCAGCATCCGCGGTACCGATCAGCTGGGGGAGCGCGACGTGGACGGCGCGCTCATGGCCATCAAGCGCGGCGCAAGCTGCCCGCACGATCGCCTGCCGCTCATGGTGCGCGGGCACCGTCAGATCTCGCCGGAGCTGGAGAGCGTGACGGACCTGATGTACGCGCTCATCCGCCTGGTTGCCGAACGCTCGGGAGTGGCGACCTCGGTCATTGCCTCGCGCGATGACCTGGCCGACTATATCGAGCATCCTGAGCAAAGCCCCCTGCGCGAAGGCTGGCGTTTTGAGCTTGTGGGTTCGCGCCTGGACGATTTGCTCTCGGGCAATATGGGACTCACCGTGAAGGACGGAAAGATTGAGTTGTTATAGGGAAGCCTAGTCGGCTGAGTGGGTAGAATGCCTCCAACGTGTAACTCGATTCGGAGGAATTCGCATGCCTTATTACTATGGATACGGCTTTGGCATTGACCCGCTGTACCTGCTGGTTGTTCTTGTCTGCACGGTGCTTGGCCTTGCCGCGCAGAGCTATATCAACTCGACATACAAGACCTGGTCCAAGGTTCGCTCGGACGGCGACACAGGTGCCACGGTCGCTCGCCGCATGCTCGATGCCAACGGTTGTAGCGCCGTGGGCATCAAGGGCGTTGCCGGCGAGCTCACCGATCATTACAACCCGCAGGACAACAACTTATATCTGTCGGATGCCAACCGTTCGGGCGGGTCGGTCGCAAGCGTTGCCGTGGTCTGCCACGAGGCGGGTCATGCCGCCCAGCGTCAAAGCGGTTATGCCATGATGAAGGTACGCACCGCTTTGGTCCCCGTCGTCAACTTTACCCAGAACACCTGGACGATCGTGCTGCTCATGGGCCTGTTCATGAACATCGCGGGGCTCACGACCCTCGCGCTGGTCTTCTTCTCGTTTAGCGTGTTGTTCCAGCTGGTTACGCTGCCGGTCGAGATCGATGCCAGTCGCCGCGCCGTGGCGTATATCGAGCAGTCGGGCATGAGTTCCAAGCAGGTCAACGGCGCCAAGAAGGTGCTGACGGCAGCCGCGCTTACCTATGTGGCCGCAGCGCTCACTTCGATCATTCAACTGCTCTACCTGATGGCTCGCTACAACAGAAACTCCAACCGATAACAAATAGGACAGGCAGGCGCCGCGGGGATTCGTGTCCACGCGGCGCTGTACTATGTGTTGGACTTGAATTTGCGCAGGGCCGGAGCCCTTGTGCACAATGACGAAAGGGGGCTGCGTGGCAGGCTGGAATCTGACCGGCACTAGTGTTTCCGCCGAGTTCGACGGATCGGACGAGCAGGAGCGCAAAGAGCTCAGCGTGAGCCAAGCGGTGGAGATCGCCGCCGGCGCGCTCGATGCCATTCCGCAGCTGAGCGTTTTGGGCGAGGTCACGGGTTTTCGTGGGCCCAATGCCCGAAGCGGCCACTGCTACTTCCAAATCAAGGACGAGTCGGCGGCCGTCGACTGCATCATCTGGAAGGGCGCCTACCTTAAGCGTACCTTCGATCTGCGTGATGGCATGCAGGTGAGCTTTAAGGGCAGCTTCAATCTCTACAAGCCTACGGGTCGCATGAGCTTCGTTGCCCGCTCGTTCTCGCTGGCGGGGGAGGGCTTGCTGCGTCAGCAGGTGGCTCAGTTGGCCGAAAAGCTGCGTCGCGAGGGCCTGATGGACGAGGCGCGCAAACGTCGCATTCCGGTGTTTTGCTCGCGCGTGGCAGTCGTTACCTCGCTTTCGGGCGCCGTGATCGACGACGTCAAGCGCACATTGCGTCGTCGCAATCCGCTCGTCGAGCTCGTCTGCGTGGGCGCCAAGGTACAAGGCGAGGGTGCGCCGGCAGAGCTCATTGAGGGCCTACGCCGTGCCGCCGCCATTACGCCGGCGCCCGACTGTATCTTGCTGGTGCGCGGCGGCGGCTCCTTCGAGGACCTCATGAACTTTAATGACGAGGAGCTTGCCCGCGCGGTGGCGGCTTGTCCTGTGCCCGTGGTGACCGGCATTGGCCATGAGCCCGATACCTCGATCTGCGATATGGTGAGCGACCGTCGCGCCTCCACGCCCACGGCGGCGGCAGAATCGGTGGCGCCGGCTATGACGGAGTTGGCCGACGTGCTCGAGACGCGCCATCAGCGTCTGGGCGCCGCGATGGCTTCGATGATCGGGTCGGATCAGGTCGATCTGGAAATGCTCGACCAACGCGGTCGTCGTGCCTGGGACGCCTATACGGCTCGTCTGGGCGATGCACTCGATGCGGCCGCATGCCGCCCGTGCCTCAACGATCCAACGTTTGTGGTCGAGCGTCGCGAGTCTGAGCTTGCGCTGACTGCCGATCGACTGTCGGGCGCCATAACGCGTTCGGTTGGGGCCTTCCACTCCAACTTCGAGCGTCTGCCCGAGCGCTTGATCGCAAGCACTTCAGGGCTCGATGGTAAACGCCATGCGCTCACGCTTGCGAGTTCCCGTCTGGAGCATCAGGGGCGCACAATGCTCAACAAGTCAGCGTCCGACTTGGGCCGTGCAGCGGCTTCGCTCGATGCCCTGTCGCCGCTCAAGGTACTTGCCCGCGGCTATTCCATCGCGTACAGCGATGATGGTGTGGCTACGAGCGCCAAGACCTTTAAGCCCGGCGATGCCATCCGCGTGCGCATGGCAGACGGCAACGTGGCGGCAACGGTCGATACGGTCGAGTAAGCCGCATTTCATAGCGATAAACCTTTAGGAAAGGAAACAGATATGGCAGAGAAGACCCCGGTCGAGCAACTTACGTACAAACAGGCCTCGCAAGAGCTGGAGCTCATCATCCGCAGCCTGGAGTCGGGCGATATGGAGCTCGAGGAGTCGCTCGAGAGCTATACCCGCGGCGTCGAGCTTCTTAAGAGCCTGCGCACCCGCCTGTCCGATGCCGAGCAGAAGGTCTCGGTGCTCCTTAAGGACGTCGACGGCAACGACGTGCTCGCCGACGGCGAAGCCGCCAACACCAACGACAGTCTCTCGTTCTAACCATCTCGACCAAATATAATTACCTTGGTCTGTAAGAAAGGAACCAGCTATGTGTGATTGCATCTTCTGCAAAATCGCCAACCACGAGATCCCCTCGACCGTTGTCTATGAGGACGACCAGGTCATCGCCTTCGACGACCTCAACCCCCAGGCACCGGTCCACACGCTCGTGATTCCCAAGAAGCACTACAGCGACATCGCCGACAACGTGCCGGCCGAGACCATGGGCGCCATGGCTCACGCCATCCAGGAGGTCGCCAAGGCCAAGGGTCTGGAGGACGGTTTCCGCGTCATCTCCAACAAGGGCGTCAACGCCGGCCAGACCGTCATGCACTTCCACATGCACGTCCTCGGCGGCAAGAACCTGGGCGAGAACCTCATCTGAGGGCGCGTAGCCCGTCGACTTGGCTGCCTTTGGAGTAATCTATGCAGCTTTCTCAACTCGAATACCTTCAAGCGGTAGCGAACTATGGCGGTGTGCGCAAAGCAGCTCGCGCCGTTCATGTGAGTCCGCAGGCCGTTTCGTCGGCAATCAAAAAGTTGGAATCTGAGTATCAGATTGTTTTGCTCGACCGATCGGCGGGGGAGGCTGTTTTGTCTCCGGCGGGCAGAGAATTTGCGCGTCGTGCACGCGTGATCCTGGCACAAGTCGACGATCTCAAAAAGTATGCTCAATCGAGGGGCGACGGCGTCTCGCCCGATGGCCACTTTCGTCTTTACGCCCCCTGCCTTCATGGGCGGGGGCGCCTTTTTGCCGAAAACTGGTATGACTCGTTTGAACGCTCGCACCCTCAGATTCATCTTGATGTGTGGCATCAGCCAACGGCAACATGCTTTGAATCACTTATACTTGGAATTTCGGACGCGGCTATCTCGTTCGAGGAACCACGGGACAGCGTCCTTTCTTCAAAATATTTGGGTGAAAAGGAGCTCAAGGTTCTTTCATGCCCAGCGGGTCATCAATCTGTGGGAGCCATGACCATTCGCGAGTTACTGGGCGGCAGGCTCGCTGTTCCCATTAATTTGTCACCCTGTCTCAATGCGATTAATCAATGTCCCGAAGCTCAGCTGGTTAATTTCCGCTTCCGTGACGTCGAATACGGAAACAGGGCGCAGACTGAGTTTCTTCAAGCCGGGGGATTGATATTGGGTTTTTCTGGCTCTTCTCTCGCATCGGATGGATCGGAAGTGAGCGAGTGCTCCATTGAAGGTTCGCGTGACGTAGCCTTGCCCATCTACTTTTGCTATCGACAAAATGCCTGGACTGATCGACACCAGACGGTTTTTCTGCACCTATTGCGTCATCTTGCTTCGTGAGATTAATTGGCTTCGAGGCATCAAGTGATTATTGACGCCTTGTAACACATAGCTGACAGCTTTGCCCTCATGCTTTTCCAAGATTCCGATTTAGATTGCTGACTCTGGGAGGGTGGAGCATGAAAAACCGTACGGTCTTGCTTTATATGACGTTCGTTTTTCTGTCGAACTTCAGCACCATCTTGTATTTTCTAACTGTCTACCTTGAGTTCGTCGGACTTTCGATGGTATCGATTTCTAGCATGATGATTGCATATCAAGTGAGCAAGTTCATCCTTGAAGTTCCCACTGGCTATATTGCTGATAGGTTTGGACGAAAGACAAGCGGTCTCGTTGGCGTCGTGGGAATGCTTGGATACTACGCCGCCCTGCTTCTCGTCCGTTCTCCCCTGCTTTTAATCGGTGCGTTCGCTCTCAAGGGTTTTGCCGTTGCGTGTGTGAGCGGATCCATCGAAGCGATTTACATTGACAGCGTCTCTCAGGACCAGCTCGTAAGACTTAATGTCGTTGAGCGATTTGTTTTCTATGCCTCTTATGCCATCTCCGCTTGCGTGGGCGGTTTCATTTCGTCCGTCGGTGCATATCTCATTGGTCTTTCGGCAGATATCATCGCAATGGTGTTGACGTTGGTTGTCGTTGTCTGCATTCCTGAAATGCGAAGAGGGGGCACTGCGGCGACACCTGAGCGTGGAATGAGCCCGAAGATGATCGGTACCGCTATTGCGGGTAATGGCATTCTTCGTTCAGCGTTCATCATGGACTGTTCTCAGGCATTTGCTTTTGTCGCCCTGGAAGACTTTTTCTCACTGCTGCTTGCGGGTCGCGGAATGAATGCCGTCGCTTCGGGTGTGACCATTGCGGTCCAGCTCCTTGCCTCGGCCTCCATGGGACTTATTGTGCCCTGTGCGATTGCTCATGTCGACAAGGGCCGCTTTGCGCGTATTTGCGGCATCGTGCGCCTTTTCCTGACAGCTTTGTTTTTGATTCCCCTTACTCCGGCTAATTTGCTGCCCGTGTTCTATGTGCTGCAGACGGTTGCGTACTCGTTATTTGCTCCAATTAAATACTCAATTTTTCAAAAGGCAGCCGATTCTTCGATGCGCTGTTCACTGATTTCGGTTCAAAGCCAGATGGTGGCGGCGGGTGCCGTTCTTTTCTATCTGCTCAACGCTGTGTTGAGTAGCGTTGCGGGCATTCGAGTCGTATTGCTTGTCGCGCTCGGGATTTCTTCCCTTGTGTATATCCCCGCGCTATTTCGTCTTACACGCCAAAGGTCATGAGTATTTGGGTACCGATAACTTATATATCAACGCAATAAACCCGAGCGCGAGGGCGTTTGGGTTTATTATTGAAGCGTATGTAACCTGGCGGCGCCACACCGCCTGTTAGTAGGGAGACACATGAACGTTCTGGTCGTCAACGCAGGATCTTCGACCCTTAAGTATCAGGTCATCGATACCAAGTCCCACAAGGTGTCCGCAAAGGGCTCCTGCGAGCGCGTCTGCTTTACCGGCGGTACCTTCACCCATGCTGCCAACGGCTCCAAGAAGGTGACCGAGAACATCGAGTTCCCCGACCACAAGGTCGCCATCGAGGTCGTCCTGAAGGACCTCGAGGCCAACGGCGTCAAGATCGAGGGCATCGGCCACCGTATCGTTCAGGGCGGTTGGTACTTCGGCGATTCCTCCCTCGTCGACGAGGACGTCCTCGCCAAGATCCGCGAGGTCGCTCCGCTCGCCCCGCTGCACAACAACCCCGAGGCCAACGTTATCGAGTACTGCCTGGAGCAGTATCCCGATCTGCCCAACGTCACGGTCTACGACACCGCTTTCCACTTCAACATGCCCGAGGTCGCCAAGACCTACGCCCTGCCCAAGGACGTCTGCGACAAGCTGCACATCCGCAAGTACGGCGCCCACGGCACCAGCTACCGCTACATCTCCAAGAAGGTTGCCGAGATGACCAACGGCGAGGCTCGCAAGGTCGTCGTGTGCCACATCGGTTCCGGCGCTTCCCTGTGCGCCATCGAGGACGGCAAGTGCATGGACACCACCATGGGCTTGACCCCGCTCGACGGTGTCATGATGGGCACCCGCTGCGGCTCCATCGACCCTGCTACCGTGTGCTATCTGCAGCGCGAGGGTGGCTACACCTTCGACGAGGTCGACGAGATGATGAACAAGAAGTCCGGCCTTTTGGCTGTGACCGGCGGCAAGACCAACGACTGCCGCAATGTCGAGGAGCTCGCCGCTGCCGGCGACCCCGAGGCCCAGCTCGCCTTCGATATGTTCGTCTACAAGATTGCCGCCAAGGCCGCCGAGATGGCCACTTCCATGTGCGGCATGGACACCCTGGTCTTTACCGCCGGCATCGGCGAGCACGCTCCGGCCGTCCGCGCTGGCGTGGCCGACCGTCTGGCCTTTATGGGCGTCAAGATGGACCATGCCCGCAACGCCCTGCGTGGCGACGGTGCTTGGTGCCTGTCCGCCAAGGATTCCAAGGTCAAGATCTTCGTCATCCCCACGGACGAGGAGTTCATGATCGCTTCCGACGTCGAGCGCATCGTCAACGGCAAGTAATTACAAGAGGGGAGGGGCTGGACGACAAATGCCGTTCGGCCCCTCTTTTGCGCTCGTTGGGCGATATGTCTGATAGCTATTTATCAAGCTGTGATAACTTCTTATTATCATGCGGCCGCTTAAGGGACCTGTGCCGACCGTATTGCACTGCAAAGGAGTCTCATGAACGTACTTGTTGTTAACGCCGGTAGCTCAAGCCTTAAATATCAGCTTTTGGATACCGATACCCGCGAGGTATTCGCCAAGGGTAACTGCGAGCGTATCGGCTCGGAGATGGGCATCTTTGGCCACTCCGAGAATGGTGGTGCCAAGCAGACCGAGGAGATTCCCTTCCCCGATCACCGCTCGGCCATTGCGCGCGTGCTCGAGGAGCTCGAGAAGACCGACTTTACGATTGATGGCATTGGACATCGCATCGTTCAGGGCGGTTGGTACTTCGATGACTCCGCAGTCGTCGACGACGAGGTCATGGCCAAGATTCTTGAGGTGGCCCCCTTGGCTCCGCTGCACAACTACGGTGAGGCCGCGGCGATTGAGTATTGCCGCGAGAAGTATCCTGAGCTGCCCAACGTCGCCGTCTTCGATACCTCGTTCCACATGACCATGCCCGAGGTTGCCTACACCTACGCCCTGCCCAAGGACGTGTGCGACAAGTACCACGTGCGCAAGTACGGCGCCCACGGCACGAGCCACCGCTATGAGTGGATGATGGCCAAGGAGATCCTGGGTTCGTGCTGCCACCGTCTGCTTTCGTGTCATCTGGGAAACGGCGCCTCGCTTGCCGCCATCGAGGACGGTGTCTGCCGCGATACCACGATGGGCCTCACGCCGCTCGACGGCCTGATGATGGGCACCCGTTGTGGTTCCATTGACCCGGCTACCGTGTGCTACCTGCAGCGCGAGGGCGGCTACAGCTACCAGGAAGTCGATGACATGATGAACAAGCAGTCTGGTCTGCTTGCCATCTCGGGCATCTCCAACGACGCCCGTGACATCCGTACGCGCGCCTCCGAGGGCGATGAGCGCTGCCTGCTCGCCTTCGATATGTTCGCCTACAAGGCCATGCAGCAGGCCGGCTCCATGATCGCTTCCATGGCGGGCGTGGACACCATTACCTTTACCGCCGGCATTGGCGAGAACGACTGGTCGATCCGCAAGGCTTTCTGCGACTGCTTCGAGTGGCTGGGCGTGCGCATCGACAACAACAAGAACCGCGAGGCCGTGGGTAACGGCCCGCAGGTCATCAGCGCCGCCGGTTCCGCCGTCACGGTCATGGTCATCCCCACCGACGAGGAATACATGATCGCCCACGACGTCGAGCGCCTGACCGCGAACAACTAGCGCTCATTTGCAATTAAACGAAAGGCCTCCAGAGCAAACGGCTTCGGAGGCCTTTTTGTTGTCAGGGGGACGGCGGCCGCACTCCGCCTTTCGGATCCAAAGTGATCGATCCCAAACGCATGTGCTATCAACAACGGGACCCATTCATTCAGATCCTCAGCCCCAGCTCGTAGCCAAGCCGCCGTCCACTCCAGATTCCTTAGCTGCCACGTAGCGGCAGGGACCCTACAGGGTAAAGCTCTGAAAACATTCCGCAGGACGGAGGAAGCCCCCGCCGCACGTAGTGCGCAGCGGGGGCTTCCGACATGTCCGAGGACGTTTTCAGAGCTTTACCCTGTAGGGTCCCGAGGGGATACGTCCGCTACTCAGCCATCTGAGCCTGGACGGCGGTGATGGCCACGACACCCACGATGTCGTCGGCAGAGCAGCCGCGCGAAAGGTCGTTAACCGGCTTGGCGATGCCCTGCAGGATGGGGCCGTAAGCGTCGGCGCCGGCGAAGCGCTGGACCAGCTTGTAGCCGATGTTGCCGGCCTCGAGATCGGGGAACACAAGCACGTTGGCCTTGCCGGCAACGGAGGAGCCGGGGGCCTTGAGCTGGGCGACGGTGGGAACGATGGCGGCGTCGAGCTGAAGGTCGCCATCGATGGCGAGCTCGGGAGCCTTCTCCTTGCAGAACTTAACGGCCTCCTGGACCTTCTTGGCGACCTCGCCGCCGGCGGAGCCCATGGTGGAGTAGGAGAGCATGGCCACGTGCGGCTCGACGCTGCCCATAAAGGTGGACCAGGAGTGAGCGGAGGCGATGGCGATCTCGGATAGCTCGTCGGAGGACGGGTTGATGTTGAGGCCGCAGTCGGCGAAGATCAGCGTACCGTCGGTGCCGAACTGCGGGGTGTCGGTGCACATCACGAAGAAGGCCGAGACCAGCTTGGTACCCGGGGCGGTCTTAAGGATCTGCAGCGCGGGGCGCAGGGTGTCGGCGGTGGAGTGGCAGGCGCCGGAGACCAGGCCGTCGGCGTCACCCATCTTGACCATCATGGTGCCAAAGTAGGTGGCGTCCATCACCTGGGCGCGAGCCTGCTCGATGGTGACGCCCTTCTTGGCGCGGAGCTCGGCAAACTTCTGCGCGTACTCCTCGTGCTTCTCGGCATTGCGCGGATCGATGACGGTGGCGCCGGGAACGTTGATCTCGTCGGGGTTGCCCAGGATGACGAGTTTTGCCAGGCCCTCCTCGATGATCTTGGTGGCCGCGACGATGGTGCGCGGATCCTCGCCCTCGGGCAGGACGATCGTCTTAAGGTCGGCCTTGGCGGCAGACTTCATACGGTTAAGGAAATCGCTCATGTTACTCCTTACAAGCGTTTCACTAAGCTCCAGGCGCCCGGCTGTTCACGAATAAACCCGCTGCTAGCGGGTTTACCTTTCAATAATGTACGCCGCGGTGCTTGAGCTTTCCTTGTGTGGCAAGCTCATTATAGGACGCATTAGCGCTATAATCGCTCTGATAAATATGTCTCGAAGAATGTTCGAGAAAAGCCCAGCTAACGAGCCCGTGGCTTTTGACAAGGAGTATCGATGCAGATTACCTCAGGCCTGCCTGAAGGCTTTAACGCCGGCGCGTACGACATGATTGTCGTCGGTGCTGGATATGCCGGTGCCGTTTGCGCCCGCCGTCTTGCCGAGACCATCGGCTATCGTGTTGCCGTTTTGGAGCGCCGTAGCCACATTGCGGGCAATGCCTATGACTGCACTGACGAGGCCGGAATCCTGATCCACGAGTACGGTCCGCATATCTATCACACCTTTAACGAGCGCGTGCACAATTTCCTGTCGCGCTTTACCAAGTGGACGGATTATCAGCACAAGGTGCTCGCCAACATCAACGGCACCCTTATGCCCGTGCCTTTCAACCATGCGAGTCTCAAGCTCGCCTTTGGTGACGAGCGCGGCGAGGAGCTGTATCAGAAGCTCGTGGAGACCTTTGGCAAGGATGTCAAGGTGCCCATCATGGAGCTGCGTAAGAAGAACGACCCGGATCTTGCCGAGGTCGCCGATTACGTCTACGAGAACGTCTTTTTGCATTACACCATGAAGCAGTGGGGCCAGACGCCCGATCAGATCGACCCCTCGATCACCGGCCGCGTTCCCATCTTTGTGGGCGATGATGACCGCTACTTCCCACAGGCTCCCTTCCAGGGTATGCCGCAGGACGGCTACACGGCGTTGTTCGAGCATATGCTCGACCACGACCTGATCGACGTGTTCTGCGACGTGGACGCCCGCGATCTCTTTGAGATCGACGAGACCACCGTCAAGATCGGTGGCAAGGTCTACGGCGGCGAGATCGTTTATACCGGTCCGCTCGATGAGCTGTTCGACCTTGACCTGGGCGCTCTTCCGTACCGTACGCTCGACATGAAGTTCGAGACGCTCGATATGGATCAGTTCCAGCCCGTGGGCACCGTCAACTACACCACGAGCGAGGACTACACGCGCATTACCGAGTTCAAGAACATGACTGGTCAGGTCCTGCCCGGCAAGACCACCATCATGAAGGAGTACTCCAAGGCCTATACGCCCGGCTCGGGCGAGACGCCGTATTACGCCATTCTTGAGCCCGAGAACCGTGAGCTCTATGAGCGCTATCTTGAGCGCGTCCAGAACCTGACAAACTTCCACCCGGTGGGTCGTCTGGCCGAGTATCGTTACTACGATATGGATGCCGTGACCAATTCCGCCCTCGATCTTTCGGATGAGATTATCGCCTGCCATGCATAAAGTCATAACATTCGGTATTCCCTCGTATAACGCCGCTAAGGACATGGACCATTGCATCACCTCCATCTTGGAGGGGAGCAATTATGCCACCGATATCGAGATTATCGTGGTGGACGACGGCTCCAAGGATGAGACGGCCGCCAAGGCCGACGAGTGGGAGGCCCGTTATCCTGGAATCATCCGCGCGGTGCACCAGGAGAATGGCGGCCACGGTATTGCCGTCCTTTCGGGTCTGCGCGAGGCGCAGGGCACCTACTACAAGGTTGTCGACTCGGACGACTGGCTTGACGGCGCTGCCCTTTCGACCATGCTGTCGATTCTGCGCGGCTTTGAAGAGCGCGACCAGCGCGTTGACCTGTTTATCTCGAACTACGTGTACGAGAAGGTTTACGAGGGTACGCATACGGCCATTGGTTACAAGTTTGCCCTGCCTCGAAAAAAGATCTTTACCTGGGACCAGATCGGCCATTTCCGCCTGGACCAGAATCTGCTCATGCACAGCCTGTGCTATCGCACGGATGTGCTGCGCGAGTCCAACCTTCCCATGCCGCCGCACACGTTCTATGTGGACAACATCTACGCCTACGTGCCACTGCCGCGTTGCAAGACCATGTACTACGCCGACATCGACCTCTATCGCTACTTTATCGGTCGCGAGGGCCAGAGCGTCAACGAGGCCACGATGGTCAAGCGTCTGGACCAGCAGTTCCGTGTTACGCGTATCATGATGGAGTCGTACCACCTGTACAGCGATGTCGAGTCGTCGCGTCTGCGTTCGTACATGATGGGCTACTTCACCATGATGATGGCGATCTGCTCGGTGCTCACCAAGCTTTCCGACGAGGATTGTGCCGACGAGCGCCTAAAGACGCTGTGGAATGATTTGAAGGCCTATGACGAGCGTATGTATCGTCGTGCACGTTACGGTGTGGTCGGCTTCTTCACTAACCTCCGCGGTCGTGCCGGAGACAAAACCACACTCGGCCTATACCGTCTTGCCTCGAAGATCTTCAAATTCAACTAACTGCTGAGTAATCGCTGCTGATAGGTTGACAGGGCCCCTTGGCCTTTAGTTTGCTACTGCGAACAGTCCTGCTCGCACGGAAAGCACATTGAGTGCTTTCCGGCTCGTGCGGAACTTGTAGCAAACTAAAGGCCAAGGGGCCTCTGCTATAAGAATCGATTGTCAGGTTATTTGAATTTGAAGATCTTCGACGCGCGGTACACAGGGGCCTGGGCTGAAAAGAATCTGGTTGGTAGGTTGCCCGGTGGGGCTTGGTTATGTTTGTCGCGAGTTCCGCACGAGCCGAAGAGCACTTAATGTGTTCTTCGTGCGAGCCAGGACTGTAGAGCAGCAAACATAACCAAGCCCCACCGGGCAACCGGTCAGGTTAGGCTACTTCGCGGCGCCGGGGATGCCGTGGGAGGTTTTGGCGGTTTTGGCTCCGTTTACGATGGCGGTTTGCAAAGCCCTTACGGCGAGCATGCCCAGCAGGTCTAGGGGAACGGCGGCGCTTGCCTGGGCACCCAGTTTGCCGCTGGCGAGGGTGTAGATGGTGTCGCCATCGTTGGTGGTGTGCGTGGGACGGATGGCGTGTGCGTAGGCGTCTGCGGCCATCTGAGAGACCTTGGTGGCTTGTGCCTTAGTGAGTTCCACGTTGGTGACGATGCAGCTGATGGTGGTGTTGGTGCGGTCGAGCGGCATCTGCATGGATCCGGCGGCGGCAAAGGCTGCGAGTTCCATGTCGACGATCTGGGCGCTATCGGCTGCGGCGCGCATACCGGCGACCCACTCGCCGGTGAAGGGGTCGACAACGTTGCCACAGGCGTTGACCGAGACCACGGCGCCCACCTTGATGGGGCCGAGCGCCACGGCGGCAGCGCCAAGGCCGGCCTTCATGCAGGTGGCAGGGCCCATGAGCTTACCCACGGTAGCGCCCGTGCCGGCGCCTACGTTGCCCTGTTCGAGCTTGGTGGGGGTGTGGTCGAGCGCCTCGCGCACGGCGGCGATGCCGGCCTCAATGTCGGGGCGAACGGTGGGGTCGCCAAAGGCAAGGTCGAAGATACAGCTGGAGCACACGATGGGCACCTGCGTGGGGCCGACGGGCAGACCAATGCCGCGGCTCTCGAGTTCGCGGGCCACGCCGCTTGCAGCCTCGAGGCCAAAGGCCGATCCGCCCGAAAGGCAGACGGCGTGGACCTTGTCGACGGTGTTCTCGGGTCGCAGCAAGTCGGTTTCGCGCGATGCGGGAGCACCGCCGCGAACGTCAACGCCACCGGTGGCACCCTCGGGCGCCACGATTACGGTGCAGCCGGTGCCAGCCTCCTCGTCCGTATAGTTGCCAAAGCAAAAGCCATCGACATTGCAAACATCGATGGCTTCGAGCAGTGTGTCCATGTGTTCTCCTATCGGTTTTCCGCCGGGCCTTATGCCCGGTCGGGATCCGTACGGTACGGCAAAATTGTAGGCGCTGGGGGATACCCAGCGCCAGATGCAATTACGAGAGTTTTTGAATCGCGCGTGCGACGCGAGCGATGGGCAAGCCCACCACGTTGTAGAAGTCACCAGAAATATCGTGCACAAGCATGCGGCCGCCTGTGCCTTGGATGCCGTAGGCCCCGGCCTTGTCCATGGGTTCGCCGGAGGCAACATAGCGCTCGATCTGCTCTTCGGTAAGCTCATAGAACGTCACGTCGGTCACATCGACAAACGACAGGCTCTCGGCGGCATGCGGAGCTGTAGCGTCGCCGGCTTTAACGATGCAGACGCCGGTTGCGACCTGGTGCGTGCGGCCCGAAAGCTCGCGGAGCATGGTGCGTGCCTCGTCCCCGTCTGCCGGCTTGCCCAAAATATGGCCGTCAAAGGTGACAATAGTATCGGCCGCGACGGTCAGTTCGTTGGGCTCGGCATGCTCGGCGGCAACGGCGGCGGCTTTGGCGCGTGCTAAGCGTTCAACGAGCGTAAGCGGGACCTCGCCATCAAAAGGCGTTTCGTCGATATCTGCGGGAATCACGCGAATGTTATAGCCTGCCTCGCGCATCAACTCGATGCGGCGCGGTGATTGCGAAGCCAAAATCATAGCTGAATGCCCTCGGCGACCTTCTCGACGGCCTTGTCGCCGGCGAGCGTGCGCAGCAGCTCAAGCGCAAAGGGGAGCGACTGGGCCATGCCGCTGGCGGTGATGATGTTGCCGTCTTGCGTAACCTTTTCGCCGGTATAGGCGCCTTCGGGGAAGCTTTTCTCAAAGCCAGGGAAGCACGTGGCGTGGCGCCCCTCGAGCAGGTCGAGCTCGCCCAGGATAAACGGGGCAGCGCAGATGGCGGCGACGTGCTTGGTCGCGGCGAACTCGCAGACCACGTCGCAGACGCGCTGATCGGCGCGCAGGTTGGTGGCACCGGGCAGGCCGCCGGGCAGCACGACGCAGTCGTACTCGTCAAAGTTGATCTCATCAAAGAGCGCATCGCAGGTCACAGGGATCTGCAGCGAGCTTACGACCTCACGCGTGGGCATGATCGAGACGAGCGTGGCACGCACGCCGCCGCGACGCATGACATCGACCATGGTCAAGCATTCAATAGTTTCAAAGCCATCGGCGGCGAGAACGGCAACGCTGGGCATGAGGGTTCCTTTCATAGGCGGCATACAATTAGCCGTCTTATACCCCGAAGACCCCCGCTTGCCACGCTCGATTTCCCAATGTTTAAAATAGCCCCGTCCGAATTAGCTACCCTCACCCATCCTCAACAATCTCAATCTGTAACATCTAGACCCACTTTTGACCCCTAACTGTTACAGATCAAGACAAACGGAAACCGCCCCGACAAAACGTCTAAATCTGTAACATCTACGGACCAAAACCGGGTCTTACTGTTACAGATCGAGACAGTCCCGGTAGCGCACAGAGATGTGGTGTAAGAGGCGGGGCATGCCCCGCC
>JAQCQR010000039.1 GCA_027687465.1 Coriobacteriaceae bacterium AF08-21 | reverse complement strand
GAGGCGGGGCATGCCCCGCCTCTTACACCACATCTCTGTGCGCTACCTAGACTTCGGGTTCAAAGAGGCGATTTTGACCCAAATACGCTGTTACTAAACTGGTAACAGTACTCATATTTGGCCTTTTTTGACCACGGGTCCTCTTGTTGGTGTCACACAGCTGCTTCGTGCGGGTATCCTAATGCCATGTGTGCCTATCAGAGGAGAGACCATGCTGTTTTCCGGTATCATCGCTGCCCTTACCAGCCTTTTGATTCCCATCATCATCCTGCTGCTGTTGCTTCCCAACGCCTGCTACGTCGTTGAGCAGCAGCACGCTGTGATCATCGAGCGCTTGGGTAAGTTCAATCGTATCGTCAACGCGGGCTTCCACGTGAAGGTGCCCGTGATCGACCGCAAGGCCGCCACGGTGAGCCTGCGCACCATGAAAAATGGTTTTGGCATCGACGTTAAGACCCAGGACAACGTGACCATTGGCCTTGAGGTCTCCGCTCAGTACCACGTGAGCTATGACATGGGCGCCGGCCCGGCAGATTCGGGCATCTACAAGAGCTACTATATGCTGCAGGAGCCCGTCGACCAGATGCGCGACTTCATCACCGACGCCCTGCGCTCCTCCATCCCCGTCTACACACTCGATGAGGTCTTTGCCAAGAAGGATGACATCGCCAAGGATGTCAACGCTACCGTTTCCGAGCAGATGGCCGCCTACGGCTTCACCCTCGTGTCGACGCTCATCACCAAAATCGCACTGCCGACCGAGGTTGAGAACTCCATGAACGACATCAACGCTGCCCAGCGCAAGCGCGCTGCCGCGCAGGAGCTCGCCGAGGCCGACCGCATCAAGCGCGTCACCGAGGCGACCGCCGAGGCCGAGGCTATGGAAAAGGCGGGCGAGGGCATCGCCAACCAGCGCAAGGCCATCGCGCTGGGTATCAAAGATTCGCTCGAGATCATCCAGGAGACGGGTGTCGGCAATGACGAGGCCAACCAACTGTTCATGTTTACGCAGTGGTCCGAGATGATGACGGAGTTCGCTCGCACGGGTAAAACCTCGACGGTCGTGCTGCCGAGCGACTTTTCGCAGTCGGCCTCGATGTTCGAGCAGATGCTGGCCGCCGGCAAAGTTCAAAACGATTCGAAGGAGTAGACGCGCGTGAAATACACCGTCGTTTGCGTCGGTAAGCTCAAGGAGCGCTTTTGGAAGGACGCGTGCGCTGAGTACACCAAGCGCCTAGGTGCCTATGCCAAGGTGGATATGCGCGAGGTGGCCGATATCGACCCGGCCAAGGCGGGCGGTGTGGATGCCGCGCGCGACAAGGAGGGGGCGGCGATTCTTACAGCCCTGCCGCCTCGAGCACATGTGATCTTGCTGGCCATTGAGGGCAAAGAGCGCTCGAGCGAGGAACTTTCGGCGCGGCTCGATGATCTTATGCTACGTGGTAACAGCGACATCGCCTTTGTAATTGGCGGATCGGACGGCGTGAGCGATGACGTGCGCGCACGAGCCGACGAGATGCTCAGCTTTGGACGTATTACCTTGCCGCATAACTTGGCGCGCGTGGTGCTGCTGGAGCAGATCTACCGCGCCTGCAAGATTAGCCGCGGCGAGCCGTATCACAAATAGGTCAGCAATACGAAACAATGGCGTGGGACAATAGCTTTCGTTTTGAGGAATGTGTCTGAAAGGACTATGTGATATGAAGATTGGATTTGTCGGTTTTGGCAATATGGCGAGCGCTATGGCCGATGGCTGGATCGCTGCCGGTGTAGCTGCGAGCGACATGTGCGCCTGTGCGGGTCGCTACGACGCACTGGTTGAGCGCTGTGAGGCGCGCGGGATGGCCGCTTGCCACGATGCCGCCGAGGTTGTCGCCGCATCCGATATCGTGGTCGCTGCGGTCAAGCCGTACATGATCGAGAAGGTATTCGCCCCGCTCAAGGATGCTCTTGCCAAAAAGGTCGTTCTGTCGGTTGCCTGGACCTGGGACAGTGCCAAGTGGGAGCAGGTCCTGCCGGGCGTCGCGCATATCTCGACGGTGCCCAACACGCCGGTTTCGGTGGGCGAGGGCGTCATCGCTTGCGAGAAGGCTTCCACGCTTAGTGATGAGCAGAGCGCAGTGGTGCTTGATCTGCTTGGCAAGCTCGGTGCGGTGGTCGAGCTCGATACGAGCCTGCTGTTCGTGGGCGGCACGGTGGGTGGTTGCGCTCCGGCATTTGTCGCTATGGCAATCGAGGCCCTGGGCGATGCAGCGGTCAAGCACGGTATCCCGCGTGCTGATGCCTATCGCATTGTGAGCCAGATGGTGCTGGGTACGGCAAAGCTGCAGCTCGCAACCGGTCAGCATCCCGCAGCGATGAAGGATGCCGTGTGCTCGCCCGGCGGTGCCACCATCAAGGGCGTCGTCGCGCTCGAGGACGCCGGCATGCGCAGCGCCCTGGTCAAGGCAATCGACGCAACCCTCCAGTAAAACCTGCTATTTAGGGACAGGTTTATGTTGGCAGGTTTTTCCTGCGGTTTTGTCCTTTTAGCGAAAAGTGCCCCGCAACTGGCTCAATTCCAGTTGCGGGGCACTTGCGTTTGCCCAGATAAAACCGACCAAAATAAACCTGTCCCTTTTTGGCAGGTTAGTCCCAGAAGCTGTCTTCTTCGTCCTCGGACTTGGGGCCGCGGTCGACATACATCTTATGGGTGCGCTTCTCCATTACAAAGGCAATAATCGCAAACAGCAGGATGCCGCCGGCGAAAAGGATGGCAAAACCGGTGCGGGTGCCAAACAAAAAGGAAAAAACTGCGTCCATTGGGTGCCTTCTTGCGTAGTTGAGTTGGGTCGTAAACGCTCATAAGTATATACTTGCCCATACATGTACAAGGTTGCAACCTAAATGGAATGTATATCGCCGGAGGATCTAATGCTTGATATCAAGTTTGTTCGCGAGAACCCCGATGCCATCGATGTAGCCATGGCTAACCGCCAGACGTCTTGGGATCGCGAGAAGTTCTTTGAGCTCGACGACGAGCGTCGTGCCGTCATCACCGAGGTCGAGGAGCTCCAGGCCACGCGTAACGCCGAGTCCAAGAAGATTGGCGCCCTGATGAAGGAGGGCAAGAAGGACGAGGCCGAGGCCGCCAAGGAGGCCGTGCGCGCCGTCAACGAGAAGATTGACGGTCTGGCCGAGCGCCGTACCGCTCTTGAGCAGGAGCAGTACGACTTCATGTCTCACTTGCCCAACATTCCGTGCGAGGCCACCCCGTACGGTAAGGACGAGGACGAGAACATCGAGCGTCGCCGCTGGGGCACCCCGCGCGAGTTCGACTTCGACTTTAAGCCGCACTGGGATCTGGGCACCGATCTGGACATCCTCGACTTCGAGCGTGGCAACAAGCTCTCCGGCAGCCGCTTCACCGTTCTCGGTGGCGCCGGCGCCCGCCTGGAGCGCGCCCTTATCAACTTCTTCCTGGACACGCACACGAGCCGTGGCTTCAAGGAGTGGTGGCCGCCCATCGTCGTCAAGCGTCAGACCATGTTCGGTACGGGCCAGCTGCCCAAGTTCGAGGACGACGCCTATCACGTCTCGGGCGACAACTTCCTGATCCCTACCGCCGAGGTCGTACTGACTAACCTGCATGCCGGTGAGGTTCTGGACGCCGACACTCTGCCTCGCCGCTACACTGCCTTCACCCCCTGCTTCCGCGAGGAGGCCGGTTCCGCTGGTCGTGACACCCGCGGCATCATTCGCCAGCACGAGTTCGACAAGGTCGAGATGGTTAAGTTTGCCAAGCCGGAGGAGTCCGACGAGGAGCTCGAGAGCATGACCGCCGAGGCCGAGTACCTGCTGCAGCAGCTGGGCCTGCCGTATCGCGTGATTAGCCTGTGCACCGGCGACCTGGGCTTCTCTGCCCGTCAGACCTACGACGTCGAGGTCTGGCTGCCGAGCTACAACGCCTACAAGGAGATCAGCTCCTGCTCCAACTGCGGTGACTTCCAGGCTCGCCGCGCCAACATCAAGTATCGCGACCCCGAGAACTTCAAGGGTTCGCGCTACCTGCACACCCTTAACGGTTCCGGCCTGCCGGCTGGTCGTACCATGGCTGCCATTCTGGAGAACTACCAGAACGCCGACGGCACCATCACGATCCCCGAGGTCCTGCGTCCCTACATGGGCGGCCTCGAGAAGATTGAGCCGGTCGCGTAACTTGGCTGCATAGGCGATATGCAAGGGCGCTCCTTCGGGGGCGCCCTATTTCGTGCGCAGGTCCATACCATGCCGTGCGGACAGCTCAATAAAAAACACACGAACAACTGTTCTGTATACAGCCATCTACCTGCTATGCTTTTGCTAAATAAGAGCGAGAGAAAGGGGACGCGATGGAGCTGTTTGATGATCGGGTGGTTTTGTTTGAGAGCGACGAGGGCGGGGAGTACCTGCTTGTAACGTGTGAGCCGTCTGGCATGGGTGGCCTGGTGGTTCGACAGACGAGCGGGGGTCCGTTGACCCAATGGTGCTTTGAGGAGTCGCCTCATGTGGTTGAGACGTTTGTGGCGCACGAGGGGCTTGTGGCCCTGGAGCATTTCTATGGGGTTGGGACTTCCAACCAGGCCGCGCGCATGCTGAGCATCTCGTTTGCCGATTATGATTGTGCCCAGCGGGTGAGATCGCTCCTGAGGGAACTTGATGCTAAGTTTGACGTGATCGAAAAGCCAATCGATCGTACGGGGAACGTCGGTATATGCGGAGCAGCATGACAAAACTGCGTTCCACAAAAAAGTTTGAGATTGTGCTTGACTCCAATAAGCTAAAGTGGTTTTATATGTCTTGCGCTGCGGCGTTACCTCAGCTGGATAGAGGGTCTGACTACGAATCAGAACGTCATAGGTTCGAATCCTATACGCCGCACCAATTGAAATTGAAAGCCTCCGGCAACGGGGGCTTTTCTTTTTTGCCGCCACCGCATGGATTCGAACCTCGGTCGAGGCGCGAGCGTCTTAATCATCACTTCGTAAAATTTTTCCAAATTGTCGCTTGACCCATCGAGGGGTCACGTGCATAATAATCCGTGCGTTGCGGCGTTACCTCAGCTGGATAGAGGGTCTGACTACGAATCAGAACTGAATCAGAACGTCATAGGTTCGAATCCTATACGCCGCACCAATTGAACTTTAAAGCCTCCGGTAACGGAGGCTTTTCTTATATGTCGATAAACTTGAGAAGTTGCTTTTGCCGTGTTTGAAAGTGTCGAGTCAATCGACTGCGTCAAATGAGTAAAAATCAAATTGGTTGATTTTCAATCTCAACGCAACAGCCTGAACGGGCCCCGCGTTTCCGCAGCTAGCGCAACGCGGGAATAGCTCCCGGCACCT
>JAQCQR010000038.1 GCA_027687465.1 Coriobacteriaceae bacterium AF08-21 | reverse complement strand
CTGGTGCCCCCGGGCGGATTCGAACCGTCGACACCCGCTTTAGGAGATATGATTTAATGCTACCCCCTACCATTCATCAAGCATCATTGAACATCATATAACCGCAGATAAACATAGCAGTTTGTGTCTTTTGCCTCCGGTAGCTGCGCCTACGCTTTTACAAACATATTACTAACAGCTTTAGCTAAACTGCACTCAATGAATTGTTGAAAACTATTCAAAGAAACGGAGTGCAAAGATGTCAGAACAGCCACTAATTAGCGGAAGAGGCACGTGTTGGAAAGACAAGAGATCACCTAACACCTATCGCTATTATTTTTCCCTTGGGGTCAAGGACCCTAAGACAGGGCGTTACAAACGATCCCCAACTTATACGGTTCGTTGCAAGACTAAAACAGAAGCTAAGGCTGCAATGCAGGCCAAGCTGGCTGAAATCAACTCCTCTGGCACGATCACTAAAACTAAAAAGCCCACTTTGCTTGCGTCCTACTGCTGGGCCTTTCATGAAAATAGGGACACCGAGCTTGCGCCAACGAGCTATGAAAGAGAAGCGTACGATTGCAGGCATATCGAAGACCTATTCGGTGCGTTTCAGACAATTGAGGGGCTAACTCCCGATCTAATCGAAGAAACATATGCCGAAGCTCGTCGTACGGGAAAATACAAACCATCTGAGCTTGTACGAATCAATGCGAAACTGCGCCAGATTCTGTCGAATACAGTCGCAAAGAGAATAATTGATCGAAACCCCTGCGCTACCGTTCATGTTCGCAGACCACGCAACAAAAGAGAATCACTGACAATCGACCAAATAGCTACCCTATGCACACATCTTCAACACATTGAGCTCACCGCCGAAGCTGTTGGTACGCTAGTACTAGTGTATACGGGTATGCGGAAAGGCGAGATGCTGGGCCTCGAATGGCGCGATTGGGACCCTGCCAATAAAACCTTGAAAATTGACAGGCAGTACACCAACGACCATGAACTGAGGGCACCCAAGTCACAAGAAAGCCAACGCAAAATCCCCGTTGGAGAAACCTTGGCCGAACGTCTTCAATCATGGTCAGCCATACAAAAAGAGCTCCTGGCCTCTCTGGGGCTGTCCCAGACTGGCAGCACTCCCATCATTAGCGATATTGCTGTCAAGCAGGGGGTCCCTACTGTCTGTCACATGAAAAACTACATCTTCAACCATTGGTTTCGCGATTTCGCAGTTAGCTGCAATCTTGGAATCTATGAGCCGAACAATTCGACTGGCGGAAAACTATATAAGGGTATCTGCCCGCATCAGCTCAGGCATTGTGTAAGCACTTTTATGCTGGCGAACGGATCGGACGTTAGAAGCGTGCAAGGTATTCTTGGCCACGCGGACCCCAATATCACGCTCAAAACGTATACAAGCCTCGTTCAACAATCAGAAATAAAAGCAGTTAAAGGCTACGAAGACTTCATCAACGCCTATATACAGAAAAGCGAGAAATAGCATGTTATTCATTCATCGTTTCATCAATAATATTACGGTACTATACTACTATTTCCGCAGGTAGACGCTTTATTTGATTGACATCTAATGAGTTTTAATAGATTCTAAAGCTGTCAGATGGCTACGCATGTAGTCATAAAAACCGGCCCCCCAAGTGCTTATGAACCTGGTAAGTCTTACAAGCACAGGGAGGGCCCTCATTGAAAGGATAGCTCATCATGGCTACTCCACAGATTAGCACTCAGGCGTCCACACCGACTTTCCCCACTGGTGCCGCTCAGTGCGATCGGTTGCTCCGCGTTAACGATATCCGCGAACTCACTGGCTGGAGCGAAAACACCGCGCGCAAGTTTATGCGCGAGTCCGGCAAGCTCATCCAAATCCATCGCTCGAATTACATGTTTGAAAGCTCGTTCTACGAACTTTTCAAGCAGCTTGAAGGTCGTACCGCCCACCTTGACTAGGCGGTAAACATGAGCGAACTACCGTCGATTTCCGACATATTCAACGATGATGTTACCGAGCAACGAAAGATTATAGAGAAAATGGATAAAGCTATTTTTATTTCAGTGCCCGAGTGGGCGTGCTGCGTCACCACCGTTGCCGCCGAGCGTCTCATCCTCGGCCTCGTATGGAAGTTTGGAAAACCTTCCAAAAACAAACGGCCCATGGGCTTTTGCGCTAGAAGCAAATGGATTGAGGATCACTACCACTTGAGCAAGAACACGATATCCCGAGCCTATACTTCTCTAAAGGATAAGGGGTATATTCAAAAAACTGGTGATGGCAGCTGGATGCTTAATTACGCTGCAATCTACCGCGCCGCGATCGAAAACGCTTGGGAGCCCCCGAAATCTTAAGTCCACAGCCCGACTATCGACGTGGGCTTCTGTCAAACAACCGAGTTAAAAACCACTGAGCCAGAATCCGCTTCAATAGAAGAGGATTCTGGCTCAAATGATATCCGACCATTCACGCAGCATGTCTACCGCAATCTGGCAAGAATCGAGGACGGGGAAACCGTCATCGAGGTCGTGAAGGTCGGTAATCGCCGGGCGTCTATAAGAGCATGCCGCGGATGTAAAATGAAACAGGGTCGAACCGAAACAGTTCCCGGACAATTGGCGTCCGGCCAGACACTTCGATTCGACCCTTTTTCATGCCCGCATCTAAAACAATCCCATAATCATTCTCGACATCTTTAACGCCATCACTCTCCCGCCACCAACACGTCGTAGGTGCCATTTTCAACGAATCGATATGGCCGTCCATTCATGGTCTTTAAGGCGCGTGATACCATGAAAACGTGCGGTATTTCTCCAACCGAAAACCTGCGTGAACGCATGACTTGAGACGCCTTTTAGAACTCACCGATCGCAGGGCGAACACAAATCAACAGCGGCCGTGCATTGTTCCCAGCCATATGGCATGGCGGAGCCATGCCCGTTGTTGATTGGAGTGCCGCACCATGGCAGACGAGAAGAAAATCAGGGAGATCTACGGCGTGAAGTCCGTCCTCGATGAGGCCGCCGAGCGAATCGAGGCGACGTGGCGGGAGAAGCTGCTGCGCGAGACGGGCGACCTCAGAACCGAGAACGCGTTGCTCAGGGCCCAGCTCGACGAATTCAACTGCAAGCTCGTCGAGGCGAGAGACCGGAACGAAAGACTTGAGGCCGACTGCAATGAGCGGGTCGCCTTTATCGAGGAGAAGTTCGAGCTCGATACCGCGAGCCTCGAGCTCGAGAACAACGAGCTCCATGCCGCGAACGTCAGGTACCTTTCCCGTGCCAAGGAACTCGGCAGGCAGGTTGTCCAACTCCATGCCGAGGCTGAGGCCATGGCCGATGAGATCGAGCGGCTGCGCGGCGAGCGTGACGCCGCGCTGAAAGCCCAAGCCGAGTTGAACGACGCACTCCTGGCCCAGCGCGACCTGATGGCCGAGGTCGCCGCCCTCAAGGACCGCCTCGATGCAACCGAACAGCGGGCGGCCGTGGCCGAGGCTAAGGTCGAGGTCATGACCCAGATGAAGGACGAGTAGCCCCGCGCTTCTCCTGTCAGGCTGCGGATTTCTAGAAACCTTCTAGAGCGCTTCTAGAAGGTTTCTAGAACTGGGCGCAACATCTTCGATCGGCACGATGTTTCGGTAGATAAGGCGATGCCTGGCGTCGCACCATTTGTCGCCGTGGTAGTGGCCGAAGAACCAGGCGCGGTAGCCGAGCCGCCCGTCGAGCTCGCCAAGGAATCGCTGAAGCCGGTCGTCCCGATACTCGCGCCCGAGCTCGCGACACAGCCCCTCAGCAAGGGCAGCCGGCGCCTCGTGAGTCACAACGTGGTCAACTTTCCAGCCCACGCGGTCGAGCGAGGCGCGGCAGTGCTCCATCTCTTCCTCGCTCGGCATCTCCTCGGGCCACCAGCTCCTCCCCTCCCTGCGATACTGCCTGTCGTTGCTCGCGGCGCCGCCCATGGCAAGGACCGTGAGCCCGTCGATATCGAACACCTCCCCGCGCATCAGGTGCAGCACGTGCGGTCGCGCCTCATGGACGAGCCCGCCGTTCCACTCCCGCACCGGCAGCCCGGCCAGGGCGTGGTGGTTCTCATGGTTGCCGTCTACGAAACACGTGGTCCAGGGCTTCGACTCGAACCAGTCGAGCCAATACCTCTCAGCATTCGAGCCATCCCAGACAAAGCCGAAGTCGCCGGCCACGATCACCGCGTCATCGCGCGTCAGGGTCCGACCCAGCGGCCAATTTTTGAATGCAAACCGGCTGGACCCGTACTCGGCCCTGCCGTGCACGTCGCCTGTCACATAGACCGTCATCAGTACGCACCCCACGGCAGGAGTTTGTCCCCGAGCCTCACGATCCGGTCGTACAGCACCGTGTGCCGTTCGTCCGGGTTGCCGTCTCGGTGAAAATGGCCGTAATACCAGCGCTTATAGTCCAGGCGGTCCTCGAGCTCGTCGAGGAATCCGGTCAGCCGGTCCACATCGGGGCGTTCCCAGCCTGGGTCCGGGTAGAGCGTCGGCGAGAGCATGCGCGTGGCGCAGGTATGGGTGATGACGCAGTCGACCTTCCAGCCGACCTCGTCGAGCTTTGCCCGCGCGGCATCGAATTCGCGCTCATCCGGGAGCTCCTGAGGCCACCAGCTGGAATACGGCACGCGGTATTCCCTGTCCACGCTCGTGGCACCGCCCATGGTGAAGACCGTCGAGCCGTCGAGCTCGAAGACCTCGCCGCGCATGAGGCGGCGGATAGACGAAGTATCCGACAGGCGTTGCGTCAGCCCGCCGTGCCACGGCTCCATGGGGCGCTCCTCCCAGTGGTCGAAGCGCTCGTGGTTGCCGTCGACGAACAGTACCGTGTAGGGGCGCGACTCCAGCCAGGCGATGTCGGCGCATTCCTCGGCAGAGAAATCCCACGGAAAGCCAAAGTCGCCGGCGACAATGAGGTAGTCGTCGCCGGTAAGGCTATCCCCAAGCTCCCAGTCGCGGAGCTTTTGCATGTCGAGCCCACCGTGGATGTCGCCCGTCACATAGACCGTCATCGGATCGCCTCTTCCCTCTTGTACGCCGCCAGCTCGCGCTCGACCTGCCTGTCGCCGGTCTCGTTGACCCACCAGGGCCATTTCACCCGGCCGCACGGCTCGTCGACTCCGGCGAACCATTCCCTCAGCTCGTCGAGGCTCACCGGGGAGTGCCCGTTGGCATCGCAACCGACGTCGTAGCGCAGAAGGCCCTGCTTGCGGTTGAACTCGTTGTACGCGCCGGCGCTGCTGTGGATGTGCCCGTGGAGGTGCCACGATCCATGGCTCATGCCCTGCCAGTCGGCCATGGGGTAATGGCTCAGGACGATCTTCTGCCCGTCGATCTTGAGCACGCAGATCGGCGGCTCCACGGTGAAGGCGCCCGCGACCGCCGGCTGGGCCCAGTCCTTGTCGTGGTTTCCCGGGACGAGGTGGATGCGCCTGCAGGCGATCCGCTTGCGCAGCCCGTAGGCGTCCTGGGCGGTCATCTTGAATGAGAAATCCCCCAGGATGTAGAGCTCGTCGTCCACGGCAACCCTGCCGTTGATGTTGTCGACGATGGCATCGTTCATCTGCCAAATCGTCTCCCACGGGCGGTCGGTGAACTTCAGCACGTTCTCATGCCCGAAGTGGGTGTCGCTGGTAAACCAGATCATATTTATGTCTCCTTTTATCGCTAAAAAACGTTCTCCTTCGAGGTCAGGAGACGTTTTATGAGCGACATGAGGTGCATATCCCTCATGTTTCAAGCTCCAATCTGCCGGATTTGCCCAACTAAAAGTTTACGCCCACGCGCCCACGCGCGAAGGTTGATTTTCAATCTCAACGCAACAGCCTGAACGGGTCCCGCGTT
>JAQCQR010000037.1 GCA_027687465.1 Coriobacteriaceae bacterium AF08-21 | reverse complement strand
GAACGACCTATTTGCTCAATGTGTTCGGCTGAGATCGGAAATCAACCCCAGTCTTTTTGGGACGGCGCGAATCGTGGCAGACAGCCTCCCAACACGCTAATGGCGGGCGCGCATCCTCACCAAACGCACCATGGCGAGCGCAAAGCCCACAGCGGCCACAGCCATAAGCACGTAGAACACCGAGCGAAAGCCAAATAGGAATACATCCGGACGGCCTGCAACAAAACTGGTCACGGCCTCGCCCATCGCCACGCTCATCTGCCCATAGAGGATATGCGATGCCGCCGTAATGCCCACTGCCATACCCGCATAGCGCGCAAGGCTACCCAGGCTGCCCGCAAAGCCGAGCGCTTCGCGCGGAGCCGAGCCCATATACAGCGAGTTATTGGGGCTCTGGAAAATCGACGTACCGCACGACATAAACGCGACGCAACACACGATCACAGGGATGGAAGAGTGCTCGTCGAGCGTGCTCACTGCAAAGAGCCCGCACACGTACACGCCCAGGCCAACGGCCGTGGGGCCCTCGCAACCAATACGATCGGAAATCGTGCCCGAAAGCGGGCCGATAAAAGCATTCACCATCGGAAGCGCCAAAAAGAGCAGTCCGGAAATGTCGGAACCAAAGCCGTGGGCGTCCTGAAAATAAAACGGCAGGATAAACTCAGATGCGCCAATACCAACGAACACGATGAGCATGCAAGCAAGGTTGATGGTGAAGGCCGAATTTGCAAAGCAGCGACGAGCGGCCTCGATCAGGGACATGGGGCGCTCGCCGGCCTCCGGCTTAACATGCGGCAACGTGTAGAGCCCCACGATAAACGAGATAACGCCAATGGGCAGGTTGATGAGGAAGATGCTCTCCCAGGGAAAGCTCGCCACCAGCATGCCGCCAAGCACGGGACCACACATCATGCCGAGGGCCACGAAGGTCGCAAGGATGCCCATGGCACGGCCGCGCTCGCGCGCTGGAAACGACTCGGTGATGATGCCCATGTTGTTTGCCATGGCCGCCGCGCAACCGACGCCCTGCACAATGCGTGCCAGAATAAGAACCTCGAGCGAGGCCGAAAGACCACAAAGCAGCGAGCCGACCGTAAAGACGATGACGCCCAGCTGGAACACGCCCACCTTGCCGCGCACGTCACCCAGGCGGCCAAACGGCAGCATAGCCACGCACGTCGCAAGCAGGTACACCGAGCTCACCAGCTGAATGCGGTCGAGGCCCACGCCCAGCTCCTTTTGCATCACGGGCAACGCCACGGTCACGACGGTCGAATCCAGACACGACATAAACGTCATGATGAGCACGGTAAACAGAATCGCCCATTTGTTCTTGCCATGGGTGTCGCCCTCTAGGGCAATGTGCTCGCGGCGCAGCTGCTCTGCGGTTTTCTCCATATCCATCCTTTCGAGTGGCGCAATGCAAAAAACGGGACCCCGATCGCCTGCAAACAGTCGCGATTGGGGTCCCGCCTACGGAATCGGAACGAAAAGTCACCGAAGCTTTCTGCCAGCATCGGCACCTTGTACGGAGCTAGCCTAGCACTGCTCGAGAGCCTGCTCAAGGTCGGCAATCAGGTCGGCCGTGTCCTCGAGGCCGCACGACAGGCGCACCATGTCGGCGGAGATGCCACAGGCGATGAGCTCCTCATCGTTCATCTGGCGATGCGTGGCGTTAGCGGGATGCAGGCAGCAAGTGCGGGCGTCGGCCACATGCGTGGCGATCTGGGCGAGCTTGAGGCTCTTCATAAAGGTCTCAGCTGCCGCGCGACCGCCGTTAAAGCCAAAGCTCACGACGCCGCAGGTACCGTTGGGCATGTACTTCTGAGCCAGGTCATAGTATTTGTCGCCCTCCAGGCCCGGATAGCTCACGAAGCGCACCTTGGGATGACTCTGCAGGAACTTAGCGACCGCCAGGCCGTTCTCGCAATGACGCGGCATGCGCACATGCAGGCTCTCGAGCGAGCTGTTCAGGAAAAACGCCGCCTGCGGGTTCTGCATGGGACCAAGATCGCGCATGAGCTGCGCGGTGGCCTTGGTGATGAAGGCGCCCTCGCGACCGAACTTCTCGGCATAGGTCACGCCATGGTAGCTCTCATCGGGCGTGGTGAGACCCGGGAACTTGTCAGCATGGGCCATCCAGTCAAACTGACCGTGATCGACAATCACACCGCCCAGGTAGGCCGCGTGACCGTCCATGTACTTGGTCGTGGAGTGCGTGACGATATCGGCACCCCACTCAAAAGGACGACACATCACGGGCGTCGGGAAGGTGTTGTCGACCATCAGCGGCACGCCGTGGTCATGCGCGGCCTGGGCAAAGCGCTCAATATCGAGCACGGCGAGGGCGGGGTTGGCGATGGTCTCGCCAAAGACGAGCTTGGTGTTGGGCCGGAAGGCTGCTTCCAGCTCCTCATCGGTGCAGTCGGGAGCAACGAACGTGCAGGTAACGCCCATGCGGCCCATGGTATGGGCAAGCAGGTTGTAGGTACCGCCGTAGATGGCAGAGCTCGCGACCACGTGATCGCCGGCACCGGCCACGTTAAAGATCGCGAGGAAGTTCGCAGCCATGCCCGAGCTCGTGAGCATCGCAGCAGTGCCGCCCTCCATCTCGCAGATCTTGGCGGCAACCAGATCACACGTGGGATTCTGCAGACGGCTGTAGAAGTAGCCCGACTCCTCCAGGTCAAACAGCTTGCCCATGTGCTCGGACGTGTCGTACTTCCACGTGGTTGACTGGTAGATAGGCACCTGACGCGGCTCTGCATCGCCCGGGCGATAACCGCCCTGAACACACGTGGTACCGATGGTCTGCTCGCTCATATCCAACTCCCTTACTTGGGTTTTGATTTTATTCGGTTCACGATACCGCTACCCCGCACCCCTCTCAACCCATCCCGCCGATAGGTTATGAGACAAATAAATCAGGGGTATTCGTCTCAGCCTTAGACATTTATTCGATGGATATACATAAGGCATACATGAAGCTCTCGATGATTACATGCCCCGTCACGGGTACCATAGGCGGGTACACCGTGACCAAGGAGACAACGATGAAGCAAATCGATACAGCCCAGCTCGACATCACCGCCTGTCAGGCCCAGGCTGCCGAGTACCACGCCCGTGGCTTTAATTGCGCGCAGGCCGTCGCCTGCACGCTCGCGCCCGCCGTCGGGCTTGACCCCCAAGTCGCCTTTACCCTCACCGAGGGCTTTGGCGCCGGCATGGGCGGCATGACCGAAACCTGCGGCGCTATCTCGGGCGCCGTGGCCATCATGGGCTTTGTAATGAGCGACGGCATGGAAAACCCCAAGACCAAGGGCCAGACCTACAAGCTGTCGCGCGAGATCGCCAAGCGTTTTGGCGAGAAGAACACGACGACCGTCTGCGGCACGCTCAAGGGCATCGGATCGGACAAGGGACCGCTGCGCAGCTGCCCCGGCTGCATCGACGATGCCGTCGAGATCGCCTGCGAGGTGCTAAAGCATCTCGCCGAGTAAACGGCAGCAACATACAACGACGGCCGGCGCGCTTTGGATTCATCCAAAAGCACGCCGGCCGTCGTCGTTAGAACTCCGCAAACTCGGGAGCGCCAACCTCAATCTCCTCGCGCCCCGCCATAAGCTCACGCATCTTAGCGCAAAACGGCTCCTGCGCCCCCGCTTTAAACACCAAGCGAAGTGTCACGGCATCCGCGTAATCGGTATCCGAAACCTTGGCACCCGAATCCTGCGCCAAGCGAAGCACCTGCTCATACTGTGGATAGGCCACATGAACATCAACCGGCACGACGCTCGTCATCTCGACGATCTGCCCGGCCTCCTGAGCCGCGGCCACCGCCGCCTGCGTCGCCGCGGTATAGGCGCGTACCAGACCGCCGGGCCCCAACAACGTGCCGCCAAAATAACGCGTCACAACACAGCATACGTTTTTAAGTCCCGCACCGCGCAGCACCTCGAGCGTCGGCATTCCGCTCGTGCGGCTTGGCTCGCCATCATCGCTCTGGCGCTCGCGTCCATCGACCAAAATCCACGCGGGCACATTATGCCGAGCGTCATAATGACGCTTGCGAACCATCTCGATAAAAGCATTCGCCTCGTCCTCGGACTCAATATGGATCAACTGGGCAATAAACCGGCTCTTGCGGTCCACAAACTCGCCCGAAGCCTCAACATTCAATTGCAGAGTAAAATAACTGTCCAAAAAAGCCCCTCAACAACAAGCAGAGCAACAAACAGCCTCAATAATACGGCAAAGGCCGTACCGATAACCCCGGCGAAAAGAATGGAGCCGCCGATGAATCCGTCAACGAAAGCGAGAACCCGTCAGCGCGAGCAAGGTGCCTTGAAAGACAAGTTTGCAACAAAAATAGGGTCGCTGATGACCAGGCAAAAACAGCGAGACGGCGCCAGCTGAGTCGATTTGGCCCGAAAGAGGAGGGAGCACGCCTTATGGCGGCGACCGACGAATGAGCGCCAAATCGGCCAGCTGACGCCGTCGCAGCGTCAACAAGAAAGCTGAGTGGGCCTGTAAGCCGGGTTCTGTCGTGAACGGTCATTTATCTTGTCTGCACGTTACCGTGCAGCTCCACGCACGCTACCCGAACGCGGACCGGGCCGGCCCATAGCGTTCCTATTCGCGCTTGCTCCGGATGGGGCTTGCCAAGCCGCCGTGTTGCCACGACGCTGGTGGTCTCTTACACCACCGTTTCAGCTTTTCCCTTTACGCCTTGCGGCGCAGGTGGGAGTCTTCTTTTCTGCGGCGCTTTCCGTCGGATCACTCCGCCCGGCCGTTAGCCGGCATCCCGCCCTCTGGAGCCCGGACTTTCCTCACGCGTGCTGCAAGCAGCACATCGCGCGACCGTCTGGCCCACTCAGCAGTGCAAGAGTGTAGCACACCGTTGCCGCAGGCAACGGCACAACACAAGCGCTCGCACGATAAACCAAGAACCACCCATGCGCTACAATAATCACGTCGATGGGCAACGTCGTCAGTCGAGACGCGACCGCGCTCCGCACCCCTCCGTCTACTCGGTGCGTTCCCGCCTCCTCCCCGAGGCGGGATGTCGGCATTTTTCATGCACCGACAACCCAATAGCCTGTGGACAGCCCGGACATCATTGCGCACGAGCAGCATCGCGCGCATCAGCAGCAAATACAAAAAGGGACCCATCCATTACGGACGGATCCCTTAAAACAAGTGATCGTCAAACCGATTTACTCGGCGTCGGTCTCCTCGTCCTTCTTCTCGGAAGGCAGCGGAGTAACCTCGATCTCGACGCCCAGAGTCTCAGCAGCGGACTTCATGGACAGGGAGATACGACGACGGTCGAGGTCGATCTCCATGACCTTGACCTGAACCTTGTCGCCAACGTGGGTGACCTGAGAAGGCTGGTCGACGTGCTTGTTGGCCATCTCGGAGATGTGCACCAGGCCCTCGATGCCCTCGCCCAGGTCGACGAAAGCGCCGAACGGGACAAGCTTGGTCACAGTGCCCTCGACGATAGCACCGACGGGGTACTTCTTGACCAGTGCGCGCCACGGATCCTCGGTGGTCTGCTTGAGACCCAGGGAGATGCGCTCGCGGTTGAGATCGACGTCGAGAACCTCGACCTCGACCTCCTGGCCGACCTTGACAACCTCGGAAGGATGGTTGACGTGGTTCCAAGAGAGCTCGGAGATGTGGATGAGGCCGTCGATACCGCCGAGGTCGACGAAGGCGCCGAAGTCCACGATGGAGGAAACGGTGCCCTGGAGACGCATGCCCGACTTGAGCTTGGACAGGATCTCGGAGCGCTCGGCCTTACGGGACTCCTCGAGCACGACGCGACGGGAGAGGACAACGTTGTTGCGGTTGCGGTCCATCTCGATGACGCGGGCCTCGATGCGGGTGCCCATGTAGGAGGTGAGGTCCTTGACGCGACGGAGGTCGACGAGGGAAGCGGGCAGGAAGCCACGCAGGCCGATGTCGAGGATCAGGCCGCCCTTGACAACCTCGATAACCTCGCCCTCGACGTTCTCGCCGGAGTTGAACTTCTCCTCGATGCGGTTCCAAGCACGCTCGTACTCGGCACGCTTCTTGGACAGGACCAGACGACCGTCCTTGTCCTCCTTCTGGAGAACCAGAGCCTCGATGGGATCACCGAGTGCAACGATGTCTGCAGGGTTAGCGTCCTTGCGGATGGACAGCTCGCGGACCGGGATAACGCCCTCGGACTTGAATCCGATGTCAACGAGCACCTCGTCATGCTCGATCTTAACGACAGTGCCGTTAACGAGATCGCCCTCATCAAAGTCGGTAATCGTACCGTCGATGAGGTTGTTCATCTCCTCCTCATTGACATCGTCAAGAGAGAAAATGGACGAGTTCTGAATCTCACTCAAAGGTGGACCCCTTTCGAACTACGGGGCCCCGATTGCTAGGACCTACAGAAGGGTGCGACAAGCACACAACGTTTAGGAACACTCGGGAGCCGACAGATACTAATGTGACGCTTATGCAATCACGTTCGTATAGGTTACGGGGAAATGAGTTCGATTTCAAGCGTGAACTGCGATTTTTTACTCGTGTGGAGACTTTTTCGTAATCTTATGAACACACGTCTCCACAACTTGACGATAACCAGCCAGGCATTTGGCTTTGGGGTAAAGTATTCGGAGCCAACGATTCTGGAACGATTTATCGAGAAAGGTGCCCGCGTGCTCAAAGCAGTCGTTTTCGATATGGACGAAACGCTTCTTAGCATCAACCTCAACGCGTTCATCCTTCGCTATTTTAAGGATGTCTCGTCGATGCTCGCGGATATTGGTCGCCGCAGCCGCGGTGGCACGATGGCACGCCTCGGCACCATCTTGGTCGACCTCAACGCCAACCGCCGCAGCAGCACGGATAATCGCACCAATCTTGAGTTCTACCAAGAAGAGGTTGAGCGCCGGTGCGGCATTTGCCTCTCAGACCCACTCATCTACGAGGCGTTTACCTACTACGATCGTGAAGTCCTGCCGTACAAGAACGATGACATGATCAATGCGAAAGCCATGCCGGGTGCACACGCCGCGCTCGAGGCGGTACAGAACGCGGGCCTGCGCTGCGCGCTCTTTACGAACCCCAGCTTTCCGCAGGGGGCCATCGAGTGCCGCATGGGTTGGGGCGACCTGACCGACGCCCCCTTTGAGCTCGTCACGCACATGGGAAACACCACCCGCTGCAAGCCCGATGCCACCTACTATCTAGAGCAGCTTCAGGTGATGGGGCTCGAGCCGCACGAGGTCCTCATGGTGGGCAACGACCCCAAGCGCGACTTCCCCAGCCCCGCCTGCGGCATTCAAACCGCCTATGTTGGCCAGGGAAAACCCGGCCGAGCCACCTGGCACGGAACCATGGAAGACTTCGCCCGCGACTTCAACGCCGTAGTAGAAGCCTTCTACGAGCACCAAGTAGCCGACGAACTGTCGTAAGGGATAGTCGTTGGGGACGTTCTTAAACGACTAGTCAAACAAGAACGTCCCCAACGA
>JAQCQR010000036.1 GCA_027687465.1 Coriobacteriaceae bacterium AF08-21 | reverse complement strand
GGCCTAGTCGCTATTTAGGGCGTCCAAGATTTGGGACGCAGTTCATTGTGGGGCGGGCCAAGATGTTTTGCTAGCGTTTCTTTCCTCGGAAGAAAAAGCCGTGCAGTGAGGGCTTGAGCCCGCGGTTGGCGCGACGCTCCTCGACGCGCTCGTGGATCGAAGCGACGCGCTCGATGACCTCGTCGGGAATCGGCACGTCGGGATTCATGTTCTCGACCTGGCTGACTTCGGCGGCGGCGACCTGGTCGATAATGGGCACATCGTCGCGCGAGATAACGGGCGTGGCGTCTTCCTTCATCTTGCGATAACGCTGCATCATGTCGGTCTGTAGCTGCTGTGCCGAAGGCGGCGTCCAGATGATGGCGTTGGCGCCGGCGGCGATGGTCTCGCGGATGCTCTCGGGCGTCTTGCCGCCCGGCGCGATGAGCGGCAGGTTGGGATAGTGCTCGCGCAGTTCACGCAGGACCTGCGGCGTGTTTTTGCCAGCGGCGATGTTAAGAATCTTGGCGCCGGCGCGCACCTTTGCGTGAGCATCGTCGTCGCAACGTACGACCGTGGCGATGACGGGGATGTCGGCGATGTTGGTGATGTGCTCGACCATCTCGGCGGTGGCGGGGGAGTTGACCACACAGCCCGCCGCGCCCTGCATCTCGGAGACGGCTGCCATCTGAACGGAGCGCTTACCGGTCGTAGTTCCGCCGCCCACGCCTACAAAGACCGGGCACTCGGCGACGGTCAACAGTGCCTGCGTAATGGCCGGCTGCGGCGTGAAGGGGTAAACGGCAAAGACGGCATCGGCGTTGGAGTTGCGGATAACCGCGACATCGGTGGTGTAAATGAGCGACTTGATGCGGCGGCCGAAGAGCGTGAAGCCGCTGGCCTCCTCGATCTCGTCGGGCATGCGAAGGGCAGCCTTGCGCAGACGTCCGTCGATGGGCAGGGGCTCCATAGGGAGCAGGCCGTTGGGCGTGACGGCTACCTGGGGCTCGGTGAACTCGTCTGCGAGCTCGACCTCGGAGAAATCGACCGAGGCGACGATGTCTTCGTGAACCTCGGCGGGCACATCGATGGGAGCTTGGTCGTTTGCCGCGGCAGGCGTGTCGAAGGAGCTGGTGCCGACGAAGGCGTCGACGCGCTCGTTTAGATCGTTGAGGGTATCCATGGAGGCTCGATTCTATGTGATGACGGCCGGCAGGGTACCGGCAGCGTTGTGCTTGCTAAATCGTTTGACGAGTTGATTTTTCCCCGCCGCGTCCTCCGTTAGACCGAAGGGCGGCGAACGTGAAGGAGCTGTGGTGGCGGGGATCGAGGTGCTATCTTGAAAGTCCCGTTTAAAAGAGAGGTGACGCGGTATGGAATTGACAGCAATGTTGGGCTCGATTGGCCTGTGTGTGGGCGCAATCGTTGCCGCCGCGGTCATCTACTTTGTGGTCACGGCCATTAAGGGCAAAAGGGTCGAACGCAAGGAGCGCGCGATGCTTAAACAGCATCGCGACCAGCAGGGCAAACGCGCACAGAGATAGCTTGTTGAGTTTTGGATCCGTGCGCTAGCTGCGTTTTCGGATCAGGGCAATGTAGAAGCCCTCAAAGTCGCGGCTAGGCGGAATGGTCAGCGTGCCGGGCATACCGTTGGCGACGGACGAGACGTGGCTGGCGGCGATGGCCTCGGTGAGGGCGTTGCACTCGATGCGTGGCTCTTCGCCAACTTCCTGAGCACGGCGCGTTTCACTTTCGCTCGGCGTGCCGTCGAGGGGGATAAGCTCGCAATCCATGTGCTTGTCGAGGGCCTCTTGCAGGGCGTCCTCGTTTTCCTGCGGCAAGATCGAACAAGTCGAATAGACGAGCGTGCCGCCCGGTTTAAGGGCTCCCATGGCGCGGTCCAGAAGTGCTCGCTGCGAGCGGGCACACTTGCTCAGCAGCTGCTCGGTCAGGCCGCGCAGGCTTTTCTCGTTGCCGCTGATGACGGTGCCCGTGCCGGTGCAGGGGGCGTCGAGCAGGATGCGGTCAAAGCGGAAGAACTCGTCGAGCTCGCGTGCGTCGATGCGCATGACGGGCACGTTTTTTGCGCCTTGGCGGTGGAGGTTGGCTTCGAGCTTCTCGGCGCGGGGAATGCTCATCTCGCAGGCGGTAAGGTGCGCCTGCCCCTGCGTGAGGGCGGCGATCTGCGTCGTCTTGCCACCGGGGGCTGCGCACATGTCCAGGATGTCCTCGCCTGCCTGTGCGCCCAGGACCAGCGGCGGCATCATGGACGACAGGCTCTGCAGGTAGATTTTGCCGTCGCGGTAGATGTCGAGATCCCACAGATCGGAAACCTGGGCCTCGGGCAGGATAAAGGCGTCCGGGTACCAGGCGACAGCGTTGTGGGCGATGCCGGCGGCATCGAGCGCCGCAGCGATGTCCTCGGCGGTTGCCTTGAGCGTGTTGGCGCGCAGCGTGACCGGGCGTGTGGCCGCGGCGCCGAAGCCCTCGATCATGAGCTCGGCATCGGCGGGCGCATAGGCGCCGGCGACCGTGTCGACCATAAAGCGCGGCAGGTCGGCGGCGCAAGGAAGGGCGGCAAGCTGGTCGGAAAGCTCGGTGGCGGCAAACTGCCTGAGCTTGAGCTCGGCCTTGACCTGCTTTTTCTGCTTACGACGACGCGGCTTGGACATCCGTCTTTCCTTCCCATTCCATTACATGTCGAGTGTTTAGTACTGGCTCTCGTGCTTGCTAAAGAAGTCGAAGCGCGGGGGCAGCGGCTTTACGCGGTGCTCGCCGGGCTTCTCGCCCAAGCTCTCCACAAACTCATCCGTGGAGGCGAAGATGTTATCCCAGCTAAAGAAGGCGACCGGGTCGATGTCGAAGTACTCGCAGATGAGCTCGCAGCCGGCAGGGACGATGCCGTGCATGAGCACGGTCGCCACGCGCAGCTCGGTAAAGGCGTCGACGAGCGCCTGCGTCATTGCGGCGTTTGCCTCGTTACCCTCGAGCTTGTTGGCGGCCTTGGAAGCGTCGCTCCAGCGCTTGTTGGCGGCGCGCAGGTAGTCGTCGCACACGGCAAGCGCGCGGTGCGTCTCGAACTTGTACATAGCCTGCTCAAAGGCGAGAGCTGCCTGCTCGGCGGCTTCGACCACGGTGTCAGAAGCGGCACCGGCGGGGATGCAGCCGTTGCGGTAGGGGCTCTCGTCGCCTTCCTTGACGGCGACGCCGTAGAAGCAGCTGCGGGCCAGACGGTTGAACACGCCGGTCAGCAGCGCGCTCTCCTTAAGAGCCGGGTCGATAACGCGCTTGTCGTCGCAGGCGCGTACCTCGTTGCCGTCCTTGTCCTTGCCGGTCACACGCGTGTCGTATGCCTTGGGGCTAAAGCTCACCGGCTTTTCGGATAGGCCGAGCGACAGCCAGTGCGCGCGCATCTGCTCGCAGGTGTAGTGGTTGAGCAGGTCGTCTGCCGGCGGGGGAGGCGTCTGCGAGGACGAGCTGGCCTTTTTGCCCATGTAGAGCAGGTGGTAGCAGGCGCTGACGGTGCTCTGCGTGAGGTCCCAGCCCAGGGCCTCCCACATGGCGGTCTGCGCGATGCAGTAGAAATAGATGTTGTCCTGACCGATGAACTGGTAAATCTGAGCGTCGTCAGAGCACCACCAGTCGCGCCAGTCGAGCGAGCTGTGCTGGTAGGTGGGTGCGGGCACCTGCGTGGAGTCGGCGGCGGGCTCGCCCATGAGGGCGGCATCCTGGGCGGCGACGCCCTCGGTCACGCCGGCGGCCTTGGCATCGCGCGCGAGCACGGTACGCGTATAGCTGATGGGCGCCCACAGGCTCTCGGGCCAGCACCAGCAGGTGACGTCGGAGACGCCATCGACCTCGGGCACCGGAACGCCCCAGTCGATGTTGCCGGTGATGCGGAAGGGCACGAGTGCCTTGCCGCTGCGGAAGCGCACGCCACCGTTGGCGAGCACCGCGTGGGCGTCGTCGCGCTCCTTCCAGCTGGGGAAGGTGACGGTAAAGCTGCTCTTGTTGCCCTCGGGCTCCAGCACGGTGTGCTCGGGGAGCTGGTCCTCGACGGCATCGAAGGCCTCGCGGAACTTGTTCTGGATGTAGAGCTGAGCCGGCAGCAGCCACTCCTCCATGGTCTTGGAGACCACGGAGCGAACCTGCGGGTTCTGGGCGAGCTTGGCGGTGTAGGTCTTCATAAAGTCGAGGTAGGCCGGCAGGTCAAAGTAGAGATTGTCGACCGGGCGCAGCTCGGGCACCTCGCCGGTGAGCTGGCTCTTGGGCGCGATGAGCTCCTCGGGCTCAAACTGGTGGCCCAGATCGCACTCGTCGGCATAAGCCTTCTCGGACTTGCAGCCCTGGATGGGGCAGCGGCCGATGACCTGGCGGCCGTTGAGGAACGTGCCGGCCTTGGCATCGTAGAACTGCAGCGTGGAGCGCTTGGAGATGGTGCCCTGCTCGTGCAGGCGCTCGATAATCTCGGCAGTCACCTCGTTGTGGATCTGGGCCGCCGGCTCAAGGCCCGAGCCGCCGTAGATGTCGCAGCTGATGTTGTAGTTGTTGAGGGTCGTGGCCTGGCGGGAGTGATTGGACTCGACATACTCGCCGATGGACTTGTCGTAGCCCTCGTTCTCCTTGAGCTTGCGGTAGCTCTCCATGATGGGCGAACCGTAGCAGTCGGTGCCCGAGGTGAAGATGACGTTTTCGCGGCCCAGGCGGTCGCGCAGGAAGCGGGCGAAGAAGTCGGCCGGGACAAAGACGCCGCCGACGTGGCCAAAGTGCAGACCCTTGTTGCCGTAGGGCTCGCCGGCGGTAACGATGGCGCGGCGCGGCCAGCTGGGACGGTCGTTCATGGAGTATTTGGATGCCATGGGACTCCTTCGCATATAGGTAAGAGCGCGGCCGGGCACGGGGTTCGGCGGCGCGGTGGTCAATTCGTGCATATCGTTCGACATTATCGCACATGCGGGCGGGTGCGTGGCAGGGGCGCTATCCTAAGATGCTATGAATGAGATTTCCAACATACATGCGTTTGAGGACGAGGATTTTCTACACGCTTGCTTCGTGTGGGGGATGGCCGTGATCGCGGTGTTTGCCGTGTGCCTGGTGCCGGTGTTTATGCTGTTGGGCGGGCCTGCGGACTTGGACGCGGCTGAGGCGGGCGGCTGGATGGCTGTCGTGGGCTGGATAGTCGGCTTGGCTGCGGTCTCAATGGCATCGTTTGCCGTGCACGAGCTGGTGCATGCGGTGTTTTTTAAGCTGCTGGCGCCTGCGGGCGCGCAGGTGACCTTTGGGGCGAATCGCGAGACGGCGATGATCTATGCCTGCGCCGAGGGCGTTGTGTATTCGCGCCGGCGGTACATGGCGGTTTGCCTGGCGCCGACGGTTGTTGTGACGACAGCATTTGCCCTGGGGTTTGCGTTCTCGGACTATCCGCTGCTGTGCTACCTGGCGGCTGGTCTGCACTTGTCGGGCTGTGTGGGTGATTGGTATTACGTGCGGACCATTCTGCGCGACCGCCGTATCGTCGCCTGCGAGGATACGTCCTTTGGCGTGCGCTTTTTCGCAAAGTAGTCTTTTTGGGACGGGGCTATTTTAGCTGCCATGATGTCGGGGTGAGTTTTCTGGGACGGGGATGTCGATGAAGTCGTTGTTGCTGCATGCGTGCTGTGCACCATGCTCGCTTGAGCCGGTTCGCCTGCTGCGCGAGGAGGGGTTTGAGCCCACGATTTGCTGGACCAATCCCAATATTCAACCGCGCGATGAATGGCGGCGGCGTCTGGACGAGCTGCGCCGGTGGTGTGCCGATGGCGACATCGAGCTCATCGAGGCGGGGGAGGACCGCGAGCGCTGGGAGGCCGGCGTGGCCCCGCTGGGTGCCGATCGGCCCCGTCGCTGTCGCTCGTGCTATGCCTTGCGCTTGGCCGAGGCATGCCGCGTTGCCCAGGAGCGCAGGTTTGAATATGTGGGTACGACGCTCGCCGTCTCGCCGTATCAGCTGTTCGACACCTGCAATGACGTGCTTGAGCGTTTGGCGGCCGCCCATGGGCTCACCCCGGTGATTCGCGATTTTCGCCCGTATTATCCCGAGGCTACGCGCCGTTCGCGCGAACTGGGCATGTATCGACAGAACTACTGCGGCTGCCGCTTTTCTGCTGTCGAGGCGGCCATGGACCGCGCCCGCATCCGCGACGAGCGCAAAGCCGCCAAAAAGTAGTTCGTTTGGGACGTCAGCCTGCTAGGATGTAGAGCGGACTTTAGCTATATAAGGAGTATCCGACGTGTCTATGCGTACCGATGATTTTGACTACAACCTTCCTGAGGAACTGATTGCCCAGGCTCCTGCCGAGCCGCGCGACTCCTGCCGCCTGCTGGTGGTGGATCGCAAAGGCTCCCAGGCGGGGAAGCCGCTGGAGCACGGCGGTACCGTTGAGCACCGCATCTTCCGCGACATCATCGACTATATCGAGCCGGGCGATGTGCTCGTCATCAACAAGACGCGTGTGATGCCGGCCCGCCTGATCGGTCGCAAAGCCGGCTCGGGTGGCGTGGTCGAGACGCTGCTGCTCAAGCGCCGTGAGGATGTTGACCCGCTGGGCCACGTTTGGGAGTGCCTGGTCAAGCCGGGTAAGCGCCTGAAGCCCGGTGCTCAGATTGAGTATCGCGCCGGTGGCGCCCATGCGCCCGAGGGGGCTCCCGTGGTGCTGACGGCCGAGGTCATCGACTTTGTCTCCGATAGCCGCGGAGGCCGTCTGGTGCGCTTTGAGCCGGCCGGCTGCAATGCCGCCGGCGAGCCGCGCACGCTCGACGAGGCCATTCATGCTGCCGGTCACGTGCCGCTGCCGCCCTACATTACCGATTACGAGGACGATCCCGAGAAGTACCAGACCGTCTACGCCATGAAGGAGGAGCACTCGGCTGCCGCTCCTACGGCGGGTCTGCACTTTACCCCCGAGCTCATGGCCGCTATCGAGGCCAAGGGCGCGAAGTTTGCCGCCGTCGAGCTCGAGGTGGGTATTGATACCTTCCGTCTGGTGGAGGAGGACGACCCCACGCAGCACGTCATGCACACCGAGCGCTACCACGTGTCACAGGAGGTTGTCGACGCCGTGCATAAGGCGAAGGCCGAGGGGCACCGCGTGATCGCCGTCGGCACCACCGCAGTACGCTCGCTCGAGAGCGCCTTTGACGCTGAGGCACCGGTGTCCGATCCGGCCGTGACGGCGCGCTATTTTGAGGGCCGCGAGGATGGGGCCGATACGCTCGGCCGCGGCGACATCGTGGCGCGCGAGAACGCTACGACGCAGCTCTACCTCATGCCCGGCTCGACCTATCACGTGGTCGACGCGCTGATCACGAACTTCCACGTGCCGCGCTCCACGCTCATGATGCTCGTAAGCGCGCTTGCCACCCGCGACCAGATCATGGATGCCTACGCCGCTGCTATCGAAGAGCGCTACCGCTTCTTCAGCTTTGGCGACGCGATGCTCATTTGTTAGTTACGCGGTTCTACGAACCGCGTAACGGCTCGACGCTGCAAACCCGCCAGAGCGGCAATCTGCC
>JAQCQR010000035.1 GCA_027687465.1 Coriobacteriaceae bacterium AF08-21 | reverse complement strand
TGAACTGCCTCCCATTTCTTGGACACAAGAAATGGGAGGCTTTTTTATGGCTGGAAACGCTTTGTACGACGTCGGGATGAGACTGCGAGCGGCAGAGCTGCACGACGAGGGGCACGGCCGCGCGGCGATCGCGGCCCTTCTCGGGATGCCGGAGGAAACCGTGAGAGAATGGCTGTGCACCTACAGGTCTGCTGGTATCGAGGTTCTGGCCATGATGGGAAAGAAACACACCGCCTATTCGTTCGAGACGAAGCTGGCCGCCGTCAGGGCGGTCGTCGACGAGGGCATGACGAAGCCCGAGGCCATGGAGAAGTTCGGGATAGCCTCGCCAAGCCCTTTCAAGAAATGGCTGAAGGCCTACAGGGAGGAGGGCCCGGAGGCGCTCAGGCCAAAGCCCAGGGGGAGCCCGAGGGGGTCCGGCTCCCCGTCCGGGGAGACGACGCGCGAGCAAGAGCTCGAGCGCAGGATCAAGAGGCTCGAGGCGGAGAACGCCTACCTAAAAAAATCGATCGCCCTGAAGGCGGAGAAACGCTCTCGAACGGCGAGAAGGCCGCGGTCGTGAGCGGGCTTTCAGGGCAATACCCCCTCGCCGACCTGCTCGAGTGCGCCGGCCTGGCGAGGTCGAGCTACTACTACGCGCTGTCGCACCCCAAGGCTCCCACCAGGCCCGAGCTCTGGGAGGTCGCCGCCGAGATATTCTCGCGCACCGCCAACGGGTGCGGCCACAGGCAGATCGCCATGTGCCTGCGCGCCGAGCAGGGCGTGCGCATAGCCGACAAGACCGTGCTCAAGATGATGCGCGAGATGGGCATCAGCTGCGGCATCCGCCGCGAGACCGACTACCACAGGTACAACTCGTACAGGGGCAAGGTCGGAAAGACCTTCGAGAACGTCATCGGCAGGGACTTCGCCGCCGACGGGCCGTGGGAGAAGATGGGCACCGACGTCACCGAGTTCAAGCAGCCCTGGGGCAAGGCCTACTTCGCGCCGGTCTACGATTTCGGCAGCAAGGAGATCGTCGCCTGGTCCACGTCGCTGCATCCCAACATGGCCCAGCAGCACGAGCTGCTCGACCAGCTCGTGTCCAAGATGCCCGAGGGCTCCAGGCCGGTCCTGCACTCGGACATGGGCTGGCAGTACCAGCAGGCCGGGTGGTGCAAGCGGCTGGAGGAGGCCGGCGTGGTGCAGAGCATGTCCCGGAAGGGCAACTGCATCGACAACGGCGCGACGGAGCAGGTGTTCGGCCATATGAAGGACGAGTTCTTTCGCGGAAGAAAATGGCCTTGCTTCGAAGACTTCAAGAGAGACCTGGACGAATACATCATCCATTGGAACACGAGAAGGAGGCAGGTTAAACTGAAGGGACTGACCCCGGAGGAATTCCGGAATCAGTCCCTATGTGCGGCGTAGGCCGCTTATTAGCCCGTCCAAGAATTGGGGCGCAGTTCAGTATGAACTCGGGGCTCTTTGTGCCGCACATCTATGAGAGGAAAAATTCGATGCGTACGGGCGCTACCCCATGAAGCCGCCCTGGGATGGCGGCAACCTCGCCGTTACCCGTCTGATGGGTGTGCTCAAGGCATCCGTTCCCCTCTTTATCGACGTAACGGGCAAAAAAGTTCGTCGAGGAGACCATCCGCACGCACCACGGTGTGGCCGACGCCATTGAGACGCGCAACCCCACCGCCGCTCACGATGCGATGTATCTGCACCTGGTCTACAACCGCAATATGATTGCGGAAGGCACACAAACAAAAGGCATTTAAGGCTCGACAATAATCTTTCTTTGATAAAACGCAGGCAGCGAGCGCTTGCGTTTTATCAAATGGTGCAATGGGGTCAGGTTTACATGCATCAACTTAGCGCAAAGTAACCTGGCCCCCCATGCACCAAGGGGTTGACTAGAGCTCGCAGGCGACCTTGTAGCCATCGCCGATGGCGTCGCGGATGTTGCCGCACTTGTTGGCGTCGCCCAGCACGTGGGTGGCAACGCCGGCAGCGGCAAGGTCGTCGGCCAGTTTGGTGTTGGGACGATAGCCCATGGCAAGCACCAGCGTATCGGCACCGGCGATGGTGTGGACCTCGCCGTCCTTCTCATAGCTGATAGTGTCCTCGGTAATCTCGGTCACCTTGGCCTCGGTCAGCACGTGAACGCCCTTGGAGAGCATGCGCGTGATGAGAACCGCGCGACCGGCACCACCCTCGTTGGCGGCGAGCGTCTTGGTCATCTCGATAACAGTGACATCGCGGTTGGCCGGCGACAGGTCGTTGACCAGCGGGGCCAGGTAATCTGCCGTCTCGCAACCGACGGTGCCGCCGCCCACGATGACGATCTTCTTACCCGGGAAAGCCTTACCGCCCAGCAGGTCGTCGGCCGTCATAACCTGCTTAAAGCCCTGCATGAAGGCCGGAGCGATGGGCTCGGCGCCATAAGCCAGGACAACCTCGTAACCCGCGTAGTCGCGCTGAATGTCCTCGGCAGTAAGCTCGGTACCAAATATGCACTTCACGCCCGCCTCGGCCAGGCGGCGATACTGGTACTTGATCACGCGGGTGAGTTCCTGCTTTGCCGGCGGAACGGCCGCGATGCGCATCTCGCCGCCCGGTTCGTCCTGTTTATCCACGAGCACCACGTTATGACCGCGCTTGGCGGCAATGTAGGCTGCCTCCATACCCGCAGGACCAGCACCCACAACGAGTACGTTCTTGGCCTCGGCGGCAGGCTCGTAGCCAGCCTCGTCGCGCTCCACGTCCGGGTTGACGGTGCAGGAGATGCGCTTGCCGAACATGATGCCGTTCAGGCAGCGCAGGCAACCGATGCAGGGGCGGATGTCGTCGGCGTTGCCTGCAGCAGCCTTGTTGCAGAACTCGGCATCGCACAGATTGGCGCGGCCCATCATGCAGATATCGGCAGCACCGTCCTCGATCAGCTCCTCGGCAATCCATGCCTCATTGATGCGGCCGACCGTGGCGACGGGAATGTTCACATGCTTCTTGATCTCACGCGAGCAGGCGGCATGCGAGGCCTGCTGCGTACCGGCGGCGGGAATCGCGGAGCCGCGCTTGATGGTAGTACCGCCCGACACGTGGATCATGTCGACGCCGGTCTTCTCCAGGCGACGCGAGACGTAGATCATGTCGTTGAGGGTCAGGCCGCCATCGGTGTACTCATCGCCCGAGATACGGACGTCGATGATGAAGTCCTTGCCGCAGCGCTCGCGAATCTCGGCGATGACCTCGAGCAAGAAGCGCATGCGGGCGTCGAGCGAGCCGCCGTACTCGTCGGTGCGTTTGTTGTAGAGCGGAGTCAAAAAGCCGCCGAGCATACCGTGGGCGTGCGCCGCATGGACCTCGACGCCATCGACACCGGCCTTCTGCATACGCACGGCAGCGTCGCCAAACTGATGCGTGAGCTCGTGAATCTCATCGACCGTGATGGGGCGCGGCGCCTCGCGGGCATAGGACGGGCCCACAAAGGACGGAGCGATCAGGCGCGGCGTGCCCGGAATGTTAAAGGCCATGTAGGCGGGGTGGAAGAGCTGCGGCATAATCTTGCAGCCATACTCGTGGACGGCCGCGGCGAGCTTTTCCCAGCCAGGGATAAACGTGTCGTCGTAGCAGCACATGTCACCCGGCAGGTAGGTATAGGTAGGCTCGACCGTCACGACCTCGGTGATGATGAGGCCCACGCCGCCCTTGGCACGGGCACGGTAATGATCGACCAAGTCGTCGGTCACATAGCCATGATCGGCCAGGTTGGTGGACACCGGCGGCATAAAGACGCGGTTCTTGACCTCGGTCGTACCGACCTTGATCGGACTAAAGAGCATCGGGTAGGCGGAGGACTCCATACAGGGTTCCTTTCGTTTGGGCCGCTCGGCGGCAGTTGCTAACGTACTTATCGTATCAGCAACTGCCGTATCCGAAGTAATGCATTCCCAAACGCTGGTCGGCTAATGAATACCGCGGCCCAAGTCTTCGGCAATTTTGTCCACGCCCTTAAGTGCGGCGCAGGTTTTTTTGTTGGAACAATGTCCCGTGCAAACGCCGCCCTGAGCGCAGTCGGCGCAGGTGCCCTTGCGATAAATGCGCACGCACACGGCGACAAACGCAATGCCGATAACAGCCAGTACAACAATATCGATAGGTGCCATAGCAAGCCTCCTCTAGTTAACCACCACTTACTTTACCCCATTCTCCACCTGCCAAAAAGGGACAGGTATATTTTGGTCGGTTTTATCTGCGGAAACGCCACATCTCCCTCACCAAAAAGCCCGAGTGTCGCTGGGACACCCGGGCTCGTGGAAAGGGGCTGATCCTTATTCGGACTTAAGCGGAAACTGCAGCGGAAGCGGTGTTGGTCTCGTCCTCGTCGGTCCAAGCGTGCTTGGGCATGGGACGGAAGATCTGGAAGAGCATCGCAACCAGCAGAACGATGGCTACAACCGTCCAAATACCAAACTGGCCAAGGACAAGCAGGTTGTAGAACTGGTTGATGAACAGGGCGATCACCCAAGCGAAGGCGCACTCGTAGCCGATGGCAATCGCGGTCCACTTGCCGGAGTCCATCTGGTTGCGGATAGTGCCCATGGCGGCAAAGCACGGGGCGCACAGCAGGTTGAATGCGCCAAAGGCAACGCAAGCGCCCATAGTCGGGAACATGCCGGCAAACGCGGTCCACAGGCTCGGGTCGGTCTCGGCGGCGTCGGCAACGGACAGCAGCGAGCCGGCGGTGGCGACGACGTTCTCCTTGGCGACAAGTCCAGAGACAGTCAGCGCAGTTGCCTGCCAGGTGCTAAAGCCGAGCGGGGCGAAAATCCAGGCGACCAGGTTGCCCAGCATGGCGAGCACGGAGTAGTCCATAAACTCCTCGGGGATGCCGTCCATCGCAGGCAGGAAGCCAAAGGAACCGTTGTAGCTACCAAAGTTGGAGAGGAACCAAACCACGACGGTAGAGGCGAAGATGACCGTGCCGGCCTTCTTGATAAAGGCCCAGCAGCGCTCCCACACGTGCAGCGCCCAAGAGCGGATCGCCGGGAAGTGGTAGGCGGGAAGCTCCATAACGAACGGCGTCGGGCGACCGGCGAAGAGCTTGGTCTTCTTGAGCATGAGGCCCGAGGCGATGACGGCAAAGACGCCCAGGAAGTAGAAGAGCGGGCTGATCCACGCGGCGGTGGTGGAAGAATCGCCGATGATGGAGCCCATGAGCAGGGCGATGATCGGCAGCTTGGCACCACAGGGAATAAACGTGGTGGTCATGACCGTCATACGGCGGTCCTTCTCGTTCTCGATGGTCTTGGTAGCCATGACGCCGGGGACGCCGCAGCCCGAGGACACGAGCATGGGGATAAAGGACTTGCCGGACAGGCCGAAGCGGCGGAACACGCGGTCCATGATGAAGGCGACGCGGGCCATGTAGCCGCAGTCCTCCAGGAAAGACAGCATCACGAACAGCAGGAACATCTGCGGCACAAAGCCGAAGATGGCGCCCAGACCGCCGACGATACCGTCACAGACCAGCGAATCGACCAGGCCACCGTCCTCGGTGCCGCCCGCCACAAGGGCATCGTGCACCACGGTGGTAATACCCGGAACATAGGGGCCGTACTGTGCCGGGTCGACCGAGTCGGCGGCGTCACCCGCAGCCTCGACAGCTGCGTCGTAGGCGTCGCGGCCCTGGCCGAGCACATACCAGCCGTCGGTGCCAAAGAGCTGGTCGTTGGTGAAGTCGGTCACCGTGCCGCCCAAGGTAGAGACGGCAATGTAGTACACGCAGAACATGATGACCACAAAGATCGGCAGGCCCAAGATACGGTTGGTAACCACACGGTCGATCTTCTCGGAGGTGCTCATCTTGGCCGGAGCCTTGGTGAGGCACTCGTCGATGATGTGGGCAATCACGCCGTAGCGCTCGCCGGTAATGATGGACTCGGCGTCGTCGTCGCAATCCTGCTCGCACTGGGCGACCAGCTGCTCGACGCGAGCGGCCTTCTCCTTAGTGAGGTTGATGAGCTTGCAGGCGTCCGCGTCGCGCTCGAACAGCTTGACGGCGTAGTAGCGACGCTTGTTGGCGGGAACGCTCGCCGGCAGATTGTTCTCGATGTGGTCCAGAACGTCCTCGATGGAGGAATCGAACTTGTGCTCCGGCACCTGGCCCTTGGAAGCAGCGGACTTCTTGACCTGCTCGAACAGCTCGTTGATGCCCTTGTTCTTAAGGGCCGAGATCATCATGACCGGGCAGCCGAGCTTCTTGGAGAGCTTGTCCGTGTCGATCTTGTCGCCGTTCTTCTCGACCAAGTCGGCCATGTTGAGGGCGACGACCACGGGCAGGCCGGTCTCGATAACCTGAAGCGCTAGGTACAGGTTGCGCTCGAGGTTGGTGGCGTCGACCACCTGGACGACCACATCGGGCTCGCCGCTCATGAGATAATCGCGCGAGCATTGCTCCTCGGGGCTGTAGGGGGAAAGCGAGTAGATACCAGGGAGGTCCGTGATGGTAACGTTCTTGTCGCTTAGGAGCTTGGCCTCCTTTTTCTCAACCGTGACGCCGGGCCAGTTGCCAACGTAGCCGTTGGCGCCGGTGATCAGGTTGAAAAGCGTGGTCTTACCGCAGTTGGGGTTACCCGCCAGCGCGACATGGATCTGAGAATCCGCCATTCAATCCTTCTTCCTTGTGTGCCCGCGCTGCTTTCTCCGCACGGGCTGGATAATGTGCTTCAAAAATGCTGCATTAAGTTAGAAAAACCTAACTTTATCTGCAGAAATATACGCCGCAAGCCCCTACTGGACCTCGACGACGGCCGCCTCCTCCTTGCGGATGGAAAGCTCGTAGCCGCGCACGTTGATCTCGACCGGATCACCGAGCGGCGCAACCTTCACGACCTTGAACGAAGTGCCCTTGATGAGCCCCAGGTCCATAAGGTGGCGGCGAAGCGCACCCTCACCGTGAAGCTTGACGATAGTAGAGCTCTCGCCCACCTTAACGTCACCCAACGTCTTCATCCTCTTGTCCCCCTTTCGTTTTTTAAATGCTGCGGACTAACTGACGGTCATGATGTGCATGGCAACCTTGGAATCGATACCAAAGCGTGCGCCCAGCACCGTGACGATGATATTGGCGCCACTCGAGCTCACCACGTGAATTTCGCTGCCCTCGACAAAGCCGAGGTCCTTGAGGTGGTGCTTCATATCCTCATTGCCCTTTACACGAGACACGCGCACGGTTTCGCCCGCTTTTACCATCGAAAGCGGTATTGCCGGCATCTGCGGTCCGCAAGACATGAGTGGCTCCTAACGTCAGTTCGTCCTCAACATCGACGCGGTAAAAGTTAACCACATCTATGTTCGCTTTAGTAAACTAGCACGTGGTTAACTTTTTGGAAAGGGTCCCCATTTAGATTCCGAAAAAGTTTCCTATACGAAACAAAAAGGCGCGGCAAAGAGCTGTCCTTTGCCGCGCCCTGTCATGCTTAGAGCGAGAGGTTTCTGATCGACGTGACGCAGGAAGCCTCGTCTACGCCCGAAACGCGGAAGATGATGTCCTCGCCGCACTCGCCGTAGAGAGCCATGAGCCCCATTACATCGCGGCCGTCGGTATGGCGATCGCCGATACTGACCGATACGTTGCTACGATGCTTGGCAATGATGTCGTAAAGCAGCGCAACCGGGCGGGCATGCAGTCCCAACGGATCTTTAATCGTCTTTGTAAACTCGACCATGTCCCCTCCCGCGGCATCGCACATTCGGCCGGCAAACCCAGCCACGTGGTAGTTATTGTAGCGTTAGATGCTTGTCGAGAGCTCCTCTGAACACCTCGTGGGCAAAAAGTGGCAAATATGAGTACTGTCACCAATTTAGTAGCAGCAAAATCGAGAGCAAAGTGCCTACTTTGAGCGATTCGAAGAGGTTGAAAGCCGTCAAACGCCCTTTAAAGGGGGTTAGATAAATTGATTTTGAGCCCATTTTCGCTCAGAACGGGCCGAAAAATATGACACCTATTTTGCAACAGTACTCATATTTGGCATTTTTTGACCACGGGGTCCAAAACCATGTCCCAAAACACAAAAGGAGGGGCCTCGTAAGGGTGGCGCGCGCAGACGTGGTGTAAGAGCGTCCTGAGGTCCGTCGCT
>JAQCQR010000034.1 GCA_027687465.1 Coriobacteriaceae bacterium AF08-21 | reverse complement strand
GGCACGTGCAGACCTTTCGTCATGGCCTCCTACCTTTCTTTCGGGCCTTTCGGCCGAATCTCTCAGCACCCTTCCGTAACGGGTGCTGCTTACTGACAGCTCTAGTTATATCCAAATTCCAACCGCAATTCCACCTCGCCCCCGAACGGTCAACAAAGTTCGATGAACGGTATATCGAATATGATTCCCCCATAATGCACTTCGGCGTTCTAAAGTAGCTTTTCTAAGGTAAACGCTCTTTTTTCTCAAAAATCATTCGCAATTACAACTCCAATCTTTCGATTAAAAATTGCATATCTACAACGGTTTTATGTATATAAATGACGCTTGTTTACGTTTCTGCCTGTATTCGATGATATTCAGCTATCTATCATTCTTATTCACACATACTCAGCAGTTGAGTGAGGATCTAGACCGTTTTTCGCAACGCGACGGGCGTCAGCTCTATGGCTTGACAGCGTAAGAAGTAGGTTAAGATACCGTTCGCACAATACGTCCGTGCCACAAGTCGACTAAATTGAGACAATAGTGAATAGTGTTAGGCAACCGTCCCCTGCGGGGACTGAACGGACAGATGCATATGCCGAGCAAAATCGAAAAAAAGCAAGCCGCCGCAAAGCTGCGCAAACCGCCGCGCGACTTCTCGTACACGCAGAACCGAGAGCTCAGCTGGCTGCGCTTTGATAACCGTGTGCTTGACGAAGCCTTCGACGAGACCGTTCCGCTGTTCGAGCGTCTAAAGTTCGTGTCGATTTTCGAGTCTAACCTCGACGAGTTTCTCATGGTGCGCGTGGGCGGCCTGTCCGATCTGGCGGAGCTCAAAAAACAGCCTGTCGACAACAAGAGCAATATGACCGCCTCCGAACAGGTCGATGCTGTCATGACCGAAATGCCCGGGCTCCTTACCCGATGGGAGTCCATCTTTAAGAGCATCGAGGGCAAGCTCGACACCCTAGGCGTTCACCGCGCTCGCATCGATTCGCTTACGCCCGAGGAGCGCACCTTTGTCACCCGCTACTTCCAGGCCTACGTGTCGCCGGTCATCTCGCCGCTGGTGATTGACCCGCGCCACCCCTTCCCTAACCTGCGCAACGGCGCACTCTACCTGGCCTGCGGCCTGGACGGCGTCACCGACGAGGAGAGTCTGCTGGGCCTTATCGAGATTCCCACCTCGATGAACCGCGTGGTCGAGATCCCCTCGCCCACCGGCACCTACTCCTACATCTTGCTCGAGGACGTCATCCTCGCCTGCCTGGACAGCTGCTTTGGCTCCTATAAGCCGCTCGACCGCGCGCTCATCCGCGTCACCCGCAACGCCGACATCGACCCGGACGGCGAGGGCGTCGAGGAGGAAGAGGATTACCGTCAGCACATGAAGCGCATCCTCAAGAAACGCTTGCGCCTGCAGCCGGTGGTGCTCGCGGTCTCGGGGTCGCTCGAGAAGGCGACGCTCAAGACCATCCGCAAGGCGCTCGAGCTTTCGCGCCGCTCTGTCTTTACCTGCGATATCCCGCTCGACCTAGGCTACGTCTTTGGCATTGAGGGCAAGATTCCCGAGCACCTGCGCAACGAGCTGCTCTTTACGCCGTTTAAGCCGCAGCCCAACCCCACCATCGATATGACCCGCTCCATCCGCGAGCAGGTACTTCAGCACGACAAGCTGCTCTTTTATCCCTATGAGGCCATGAACCCCTTCCTGGATCTGGTGCACGAGGCCGCCTACGACCCCGAGTGCATCTCACTGCGCATCACGCTCTACCGCGTGGCCAAGCAGAGCCGCCTGTGCGAGTCACTGATCGATGCCGCCGAGAACGGCAAAGAGGTCACGGTGCTCATGGAGCTCCGCGCGCGCTTTGACGAGCAGAACAACATCGAGTGGGCCGAGCGCCTGGAAGAGGCCGGCTGCACCGTCATCTACGGCTCCGAGGGCTTTAAGTGCCACTCCAAGATCTGCCAGCTCACCTATCGCGAGGGCATGGCGCTAACGCGCCTGACGCTGCTGGGCACCGGCAACTTTAACGAGAAGACGGCCAAACTCTACAGCGACTTTATGCTCATGACCGCTCACCCCGGCATCGGCGAGGACGCCAACCTGTTCTTCCGCAACCTGTCGCTGGGCAACCTGCGCGGCGATTACCGCTTCCTGGGTGTGGCGCCCGTCGGACTGAAACCGCTCATCATGCGCGGGCTTGACCGCGAGATCCAGCGCGCCCTCGCCGGCGAGCCCGCCCGCGTGTTCTTTAAACTCAACTCGCTCACCGACCGCGAGGTCATCGACAAGATCGCCGAGGCATCGTGCGCAGGAGTCCGCGTGGACATGATCATCCGCGGCATCTCGTGCCTCAAGCCGGGCGTTCCTGGCAAGACCGAGAACGTGCATGTCCGTTCTATCGTCGGACGCTTTTTGGAGCATGCGCGCGTTTACGCCTTTGGCGTGGACTCGGACATGATCTATCTGAGCTCGGCCGACATGATGACACGCAACACCGAGCACCGCGTGGAGATCGCCTTCCCCGTGCTCGACCCCACCTGCCGCGCCCTGGTGCACGAGTACATGAGCATGCAGCTGCGCGACAACGTGAAGGCCCGCAGCCTCACGAGCGACGGCACCTGGGTCCCCGTGGAGCGCGCAGAGGGTGAGAAACCCTTCAACTCGCAGGAAGCCCTGCTGGAGCGTGCCTACCGCAACGCCGAGGCCGCGCCCGAGCCCGTCATTGAGGCAAAGCCCGCCCCTGCTCCTAAGCCGCAGCCGGCCACACCCGAGGTTCAGAAGGTCCAGGCGACCGTCATTGAGCCCGAGCCCGCACCTGCACCTCAGCCCGAGCCGCAGGCAGCTAAGCCCGCACCCGAGACGAGCGCCCGTCGCGAGAAACCCGCCGGCAAGACCAAGGCCATCGAGCGCCATCGCCCCGGCCGCGTGCGCATGGGCTTGGGCCTGATCGGCCTGGGTCTTAAGACGCTCATTACCGGCAAGACGAAATAGACGTTTGTAGAAGCGCCCCGTATTTGAGGAATGCCTCAGATACGAGGCGCTTTTCCCTGCTACCATGGTTGCGGACAACAACGCGAATGACAGGCAGGAATATGAAGCTCACCATAGAATCGATGACGTATGGCGCCGACGGTCTGGCGCATGCCGACAACGGCAAAGCCGTATTTGTGCAGGGCGCCGTGGCGGGCGACACCGTCGAGGCCGAGATCGTGCAGGACGGCAAATCGTTTATGCGCGCCCGCGCCACCGAGATTCTGGAGCCGAGCCCCGATCGCATCCAGCCTCCCTGTCCCTTCGTGGGCATCTGCGGTGGCTGCTCGTGGGGCAATCTCTCACGCACCGCTCAGCTTGCCGCCAAGGAGCAAAACCTGCGCTCCACGCTCGAGCGCATCGGCAAGTTCACCCCTGAGCAAGTCGACGAGCTGGTGCAGCCCATCCGCCAGACCAAGGACGATTGGGGCTACCGCAATAAAATTGAGCTCGAACCGACCGTCGTCAACGGCCGCGTTCGTCTTGGCATGCACGGCGTCGATCCCAGCAAGATCGTGACCGTCGATTCGTGTCCGCTGTTCGATAAACGTTTTCCCAAGGCGCTCAAGTCGGTCGTCGGCGCGCTCAACTATCTGAGCGGGAGCCACGACCTAGGCCTGGAGCGCGTGGGCATTCGCGCCTCGCGTCGCACCAAGGCGCTCGAAGTCGCGCTCTGGACGCCCACGGGCTCGTTTCCGCGCTCGCAGGTCTCGCGCGTGCTGGCAGACGCTGCACACCCCACGAGCATAGCGCGCGTTATGAGCAAGGGTGAGAAGAAGGCCCGCCGCGTCTCCAAGGTTGAGATGCTCGCCGGCGAGGGCTCCTGGACCGAGAACATCGCCGACGGCCAGATGCGCCTTTCGGCCCCGTCGTTTTTCCAGGTCAACACCAAGGGTGCCGAGATTTTGATCGAGCTTGTCATGGAGGCGCTCGACCCGCAGGAAGACGAGCTGGCCGTGGACCTGTACTGCGGTGCCGGTACCTTTACCCTGCCGCTCGCCCGCCGCTGCGACTTTGTTGCCGCCGTCGAGGCCTACGGTCCGGCCGTGCGCGACCTGCGTCGCAACCTCGAGATCAACAAGCTCGACAACGTCGACGTCATCGGCGGCGACGCGGTACGCGAGTTCCCCGACCAGGACGCCGATGTCCTGGTGGTCGATCCGCCGCGCGCAGGCTTGGCACCCGAGGCCATCGACCTCATCGCCAGCACGAGCGCACGCGACGTGGCCTATGTGAGCTGCGACCCTGCCACCCTGGCGCGCGACCTTAAGCGCTTTGTCGAGGAAGGCACCTTCTCCCCCGTCAAGATCACACCGGTCGACCTGTTCCCGCAAACCTTCCACTGCGAAACCGTCGTCCACCTCAAGCGTAACTAGACCGTTTGCCCAAGACCACGCCCGATGATTTTTCTGGGACGGGGATAAAAAAATTTGTCCCGAATGATTATTTAATCCCCGTCCCGAAATTGAACCGCCCCCTCATTTCTTGGACATTAGAAATGGGGGCTTCTTTATGGACGGGAAAGTCGGACACGACGCCACGCTGAGGACTCTTGCAGCAGAGTTTTGCGACAGGGGATACGGGCGCACCGAAGGCCGAAGGGCGCCCGGACCCGGCCGGGGCCGACGGCGCGCGAGGGCGAGCTCTTGCGACGGAGCTGCTGCCCGGGTTCCTGAAGGACGAGTTCTACAGGAACCGGACGTGGCGGAGCTTCGAGGAGTTCAAGCGGGACCTCCACGCCTACACCGTTCACTGGAACAAGAGGAGGCAGGTTAAGCAAAAGGGACTGACCCCGGAGGAGTTCCGGAATCAGTCCCCATGTGCGGCATAGGCCGCTAATTGACCCGTCTAAGTTTCGGGGCGCAGTTCATTTCAGCGCCGCCCGAGAAAGCTAAACGCCTTCTGGCAGGTTGTCCCGGGCCGAGGGCGGCCACCTTGATCGCCCTCGGCCCTCACCCACCTCAACTGCTCCTCAATTACATAGAGCTGATTGAGGAGGGCGCAAGCTAGTGGGCGCCTTCCTCCTCGTCGTTGGGTCGGTAGGTGATGAACTCGATAACAAAGGCCAGGACGGCGGAGATGAGCGAGGCGATGATCGCGAAGATCATGTGGGAGATCCCGGCGCCACCAGGGGTCCCGTCGATGAAGTTGAGCAGGTTGAAGACGCCGAGGCCGCCCGAGATGTACATGAGAGCGCCCGTCATTCCCACGATAGCGCCGCCCACGGCGGAGCTCAGGCATGCCACGACGAACGCGCGCTTGTTGGGGAGGGCGATGCCGTAGATGCCCGGCTCGGTGACGCCGAAGAAGAAGGCGGAAATCATCGCGGGAAGGGCGATGCCGCGGAAGCGCTCGTCCTTGTTTCTGAGGTACATGGCAAAGATGACCGCTCCGAGTGCGAACCCGTGGCCGATGGTGGCGGCGAGCACGCTATCGTGGCCGAGGGTGTTCAGGTTCATGATGGAGATGGGGATGAGGCTCCAGTGGAAGCCGAAGATGACGAGGCACATCCACAGTCCGCCGACTAGGGCACTGCCCAGGACGGAACCAACCACGGGGAGCTGGAAGATGAACGAGAACGCCGCGCTCAGCAGGTTGGTGATGAGGGTGGCCACCGGGCCGATGATGAGGTAGCCCAAGACGATGGAGACCGTCATCGTGGCGAGCGGGACAAGGAACATCTTGAGCGCAGCCGGCATCCAGCTCTTGAGCCAGCGCTCAAGGATAGAGCCGAACCACACCATGAGAAGGACGGGGATCACCGAGCTCACGTAGCCGGACACGGGCATGATGATGGGGAGCCCGAGGGCGGTGGCGTACCACGAGAACGTGCCGGCCACGCCGAGGTCGATGCTGCCGAGCGCCTCGCCCGAGGTCAGGGCGACCATCGTCGGGTAGAGGAGCGCCACGCCGATTGCCACGCCGGTGAACTCGTTCATGCGGAACTTGCGCGCGGCACTGAACGCCAGGGCGACGGGAAGGAAGTAGAAGAAGCCGTCAGCCACGGTGTAGAGCAGTGTGTAGAGGCCGTCGTTTGCAAAGGCCGGGACGAAGTAGGTGATGAGGGCAAGCAGTCCCTTCATGATGCCTGCGGCGGCAAGCGGTCCCAGGATGGGCTGGAAGATGCCAGAGATGAGGTCGATGATGACGGAGGCAACGGTCTTATCGCCCTGGGGCTCGTCGTCGGCGCTTGCGCCGCCCGAGAAGTTGCCGGCCTCCAGGACCGCGTCGTAGACGTCCTCGACGATGTTGCCCACGACCACCTGGTACTGGCCGTTGGCCTGGATGACCTGGATGACGCCCTTGAGGGCCTCGATCTTGGCCGTGTTGGCGCGGGACTCGTCCTTGAGTTTGAAGCGCACGCGCGTGATGCAGTGCGCGACGCTGGCGACGTTCTCGGCGCCGCCTACGTTCTCGAGTATGGATCTGGCCAGGTCGTCGTATTTTTCTGCCATTATTTTCTCCTTAGTGATATTGCCCGGGTGGTTAGCCCAGGTCGCCTCCGTTGGTGGCGATGGCCTGCTGATACCAGTAGAAGCTCTTCTTGCGCCTGCGCTCGAGCGTGCCGTTGCCCAGGTTGTCGCGGTCCACGTAGATGAAGCCGTAGCGCTTCTCCATCTCGCCGGAGCCCGCGCTCACGAGGTCGATCGGCCCCCAGGTGGTGTAGCCGAGCATCTCGACGCCGTCCTGCTCGATAGCGTCGCGCATGGCCTCGATGTGCTCGCGCAGGTAGGCGATGCGGTAGTCATCCTCGATCGTGCCGTCGGGAAGCACCTCGTCATAGGCGCCGAGGCCGTTCTCCACCACAAAGAGCGGCTTCTGGTAGCGGTCCCAGAGGTCGTTGATCGTGATGCGGAACCCCAGCGGGTCGATGACCCAGCCCCAGTCGCTCGTGCGCACGTAGGGGTTCTCTACGCCGGCGAAGGCGTTGCCCTCGGCGACGCCGCCCACGGAATCGGGGTCGCCCGCGGTACAGCGCGAGGAGTAGTAGCTAAACGAGATGAAGTCGACGGTGTTCTCCGCAAGGATGCGCTCGTCCTCGGCGGTCATGCCCACGTCGATGCCCTCGCGCTCGAGCATCTTGAGCGCGTAGCCGGGGTAGTGCCCGCGTGCCTGCACGTCCACGAAGAAGAGGTCCTCCTGGTTCTTGACCTGCGCTGCACGGACGTCCTCGGGACGACAGGAGTAGGGGTAGTAGCTTCCCGCGGCGAGCATGCAGCCAACCTTGTTCTCCGGGTCGACCTCGTGGGCGATCTTGGTGGCCCAGGCGCTCGCCACGAGCTCGTTGTGCGCGGCGCGGTACTCGGCCTCGCGGGCATTCTCCCCGGGCTCGAGGACGATGCCGGCACCCATGAAGGGACGGTGCAAGATCATGTTCATCTCGTTGAACGTGATCCACCAGCGCACGAGGCCGCGGTAGCGGTTGAAGAGCACCGTCACAAGCCGCTTGTAGAGCTCGATAAGGGTGCGGTTTCGCCAGGCGCCGTACTTCTTGACGAGGTGGATGGGGCAGTCGAAGTGCGTGATGGTCACGAGGGGCTCGATCCCGTGCTCGCGGCAGCAGCGGAACACGTCCTCGTAGAAAGCGAGCCCGGCCTCGTTGGGCTCCTCCTCGTCGCCATTGGGGAAGATGCGGCTCCAGGCGATGGAGAGGCGAAAGACCTTAAAGCCCATCTCCGCGAAGAGGGCTATGTCCTCGCGGTAGTGGTGGTAGAAGTCGATGCCCGTCTGGGCCGGGTAGTAGTACCCGGGCTCGAAGTCGAGCATGCGCCTCAGGCCGCGGCTTACGTCGTTGCGCTCCGGCCCGTGTGGGATGACGTCGACGTTGGCAAGGCCGCGGCCGCCCTCGTCATAACCTCCCTCGCATTGGTTGGCGGCGGTGGCTCCTCCCCAAAGGAACCCTTTTGGAAATGGCATGGTGCCTCCTTCTCTCTGGCGCCCCCATCTCTGCGGGGGACGCTTTATAACGTCCTTGCGGCCTCGCGCGCCTGGCCCGTGGCCCTTTCCCTGATGCGCGCGGGCCGCCTGTGAAGGGGTGACTAGCTGACGGCTTGTCCTGCGGCGGCGCGACGTGCCTCCCGGCCTCCAAGCAGGGAGGGAACCTGTGCCAGGCACACGCCGGCGAGGATGATGGCGACGCCCAGCCACTCGACGACGCCGAGCGGCTCGCCGAGGACGATCATGGCGATGAGCAGGCCGGCGGGGAGTTCCGCGGCGGCCATGACGGTGGACAGGCCCGCGGGCAGGTGCGGAGAGCCCATGCCGAAGAGCAGGACCGGGCAGAGCATGCCAAAGAAGCCGGCGATGACGGCAAAGGGCAGGATGCCCTGGGCGAGGACGCCCGAGACGACGTAGTCCGGACACACCGTGAGCGACATGACCACGGAGCCCGCGCATACGATGACGCCACGCTGCTCGGACGAGCAGGGGGCCTCGACCTTGCCGGAGAGGGTGACAAAGAGGGAGCAGGACACGGCCGCCCCCAGCGCGCAGAGCAGGGCCACGGGGTCGTACCCGGTGATGCCGGTCTTGTAGACGCCGCTGGCGAACACCGTTCCGAAGACGATGACCAGGGCGGAGGCCACTTGGAGGAGCCTCGGCGGCCGGCGCGTCATGACGGTCTGCCACACGAGCCCCAGCCACGTGAACTGGAAGAGGAGCGTGAGTGCCACCGGGGCGGGCAGCACGCTCATGGCGTAGCAGTAGAGGATTGAGGTGAGGCAGGTGAGGGCTCCCAGGCCCATGAGCTTGAGGGCGAGCTTCCAGCCCACGCGCTGCCAGCGGTGCCCGAGTGCGTGCCCTGCGAGCGTGGCGAGGGCGAAGAAGAGGCAGCCGAGCCACGCTTGGCTCGCCACCACCTGTGCCGAGGTGAAGCCCGCGGCGTAGGCGAGCTTGTAGGTCGTGGCCATCGCGCCGTAGCAGGCGCCGCCCGCAAAGACCTGGAGCGCCGCCTTGGCCTGTCCCGCGCCCGTGGCTCCCGCCCCGGCGGCCTGTTGCTTGATTGTGTTTGTTCCTGCCATTAGGCTCCCCTCCGTCTGCTGTCTTGCAGACGCACGTCTCGTGCGTCTGTTCCCTGCAGTCGGAAGGTGGGCTCGTGCGGTCTTCTGGCGGTGCATGTGGCACCTGCTGCCAAGACGAAAAAAGCCACGCAACCGACTGCTCGGTTGCGTGGCAAAAAGGTGGCTAGCGCCCAGAAAAGTCCACGCGTTTTTAGACTGGGACAATGTACTACAACAGGTGAGATTCCGTCAAGAAAAACCGAGGAAAAAAGTGAGCCTCTGCCCGCCGTACCTGTGGCGGTCGTTCCCCGAACGGGGCGGTGCTGTTGGGGACTGTGGTGGCGCGCGCAGACGTGGTGTAAGAGCGTCCCGAGGTCCGTCGC
>JAQCQR010000033.1 GCA_027687465.1 Coriobacteriaceae bacterium AF08-21 | reverse complement strand
GGCCTAGTCGCTATTTAGGGCGTCCAAGATTTGGGACGCAGTTCATTTTCACGAAACGGGGGCCGATTTCATTGCTCCCGGCGGCTGGGAAAGAGCTACCCAGAACATGTTGTTTCGGATAATCGACCGTGAGGCCCAAATCGCTAAGCACAACTGTTTTTATAAACAACTTTATCAGGGGTTTTAGTAAGTAAAAATCGATCTCTATATGCCAAATTAAAGTTGACTGCCCATTTTCCGAAATAACTTGTTCTGTGTAGCACTTTTAAAACCAATTTCAAGGAGCAACTGAAGCCTTTTCGCGGCCAAAACTCTAGCTCACGCGACCGTTTTCCACCCGCGCGGCTACATTCCCGCCCAATCGATAAAAATCTCCTCACGAAGCCGCCGTTCGAGCCCCTGCTGCCGCGGCGTCTTGTCTTTCAACGGCACATCGAGATAGGACATGATGAGCTCCATCACCACGCGGAAGGCATCGGAGTCGACTAGCTGACCATAGGTCATCAGAACGACGGGATATCCCATCGTTTGCAAGGCCGTCGTTCGGTCGGAATCAGAGATCTTGGATTCTATGGATCCGTGAATGGCTTTACCTTGACATTCAACCAGGCACTCTCGGCTGCCGTCCTTATTTGCCAGCAGGATATCGGCATAGCGCCTATCAAGCCCCGAAATCAGACGGGCGCCGCGCGTCATGCGAATCTCGACGTTATTGGTAAGGCTCAGCCCTTCGCCACCGCGCAACCTCGTAAGGCCAAACAGCATCGAAGCCTGGACCTCAAGCGGCGATGCCGCCACCCCCGAAACGCATTTTGCGGCACGTGTGAACGATTTAGCGCCGCGAAGCCCCCGGATCTTATCGACGTACTCGGTAAGTTCAGAGAGCTCAATCAAGGGAGGTCGTTTCCACAAGTCTGTTGGATTCCCCGAGGTATCCTTTACATTTTCCCAACCCAACCGTGCGTCACCCCACCGGTCCCCATATGCCTGCTCAAGTGCCGACTTTACCTGAGGCGCAATCTTGCACACGGCGAAGGTGCCACACATCTCATACATGCACATGATCAGACGCTCGTTTGAGACCGAGGAAGCCAGGGTCAGCAGGGTAAAGAGTGGGGACGCAACATCGAGGCCAAACTCTGTCTGCCGCACGGAATCAAACGGCCTCTCCCCGTTCCAAACATGCCTGACAATGCGATCGCCCTTGCGCCCACAGACGCCCCGCGCCAACACGTGTAACGGAGTGCCCAGGAAATGCTTGACGAGCGGATGCTCGCAAAGGCGCTCCCTGCGCGAATCGTCCGCAGAATCGGGCAGGTCCGGCATTATCGCCAAGACCTGTGGAGGTATCCGGTGATACCGAAAGGCAGATATGTCGCACAGCATGTCGTCCATGAAGGGTACGTACCCACCGCGTCGTTTGTAAACCCGCCTGGACGGCAAACGCGCTGGCTCGGCCTGCGAACGGTAAATGCTGCTGTGCGCGCGTCGCAGATCTCTTGGGAGGCTTACAATCGGTTTGGAAAGCAGACTGATTGTGAGGTTGCATATGGTTGATGAGGACTTTGCCTGGCGGCTTGCGCAGGAGCTCGTGCGGATCGACAGCTCAGACCCGGGCGCGTATGAGGATGAAATTGAGCGGTATATCAAAGCGCTGGTTGAGGCTCAGCCGGAGCGGTTGAGCCATCCGGTGCTCCATGCCGTGCAGGTTGAGGAACTCGAGGTGCTGCCCCGGCGCCGCAACCTTATGGTCACCGTGCCCGGTTTGAGCGACGAGCCACGGCTCGTCTACATCTGCCACATGGACACAGTCACCTTGGGCGACGGCTGGGACGCGGACATTACGCCGCTCGGGGCGGTCGTGCGCGACGGCAAGCTCTACGGCCGCGGTGCCTGCGATATGAAGGGTGGCCTGGCCTGCGCTATTGCCGCACTGATCCATACGCTCGAGCGCGTGACGGCGGATGGCGCGTTGCCCCGCCGCGGCTTTTCGCTCATCTACTCGGTCGACGAGGAAGACTTTATGCGCGGCTCAGAGGCCGCGATCGATGCCGGCTGGGTCGGCTCGCGTGAATGGGTGCTGGACACCGAACCCACCGACGGACAGATTCAGGTGGCGCACAAGGGGCGCACGTGGTTCGAGTTTGAAATGGCTGGCGTAACGGCGCATGCGAGCCAGCCGTGGAAGGGCGCGGATGCCGTCGCCGCCATGGCCGAGGTCGTGTGTTCGCTTCGTCGCGCGTTTGCGGCGCTGCCCGCGCACGATGAGCTGGGGCCTTCGACCATCACGTTTGGCCAAATCGAGGGCGGATATCGCCCCTACGTCGTACCCGACCGCGCCAAAGTCTGGGTCGACATGCGCCTGACCCCGCCGACCGATACGGCCGCCGCAATCAATATGGTCGAGCATGCCATCGCCGTCGCCGAAGCCGCCGTTCCCGGTTGCCATGGCAGCTACACCGTGACGGGCGACCGCCCCGCCATCGAGCGCGACCCGAACTCTCCCCTTCTAGCAGCGCTCAAGCGTGCCGCCGATGACGTGACGGACGCGGACACGACCGTCGGCTTCTTTACCGGCTACACCGACACCGCCGTCATTGCCGGCAAGACAGGTAACCGCAATTGCATGAGCTACGGTCCCGGGTCGCTCGCGCTCGCGCACAAGCCCAACGAATATGTGCCCCACGCCGACATCGTTCGTTGTCAGCAGGTGCTAATCGCGCTCGCCGATAACGTGCTCTGGGACGCGAGCGGCCAAGTTGGGGCATAATAAGCCGCGAACAAACCGACTCGTGCGTTAGGACCGCCCCATGAAAGCACTTCCGTTTCCCTGCATCCGCCCGGCTCAGGACCGCGTGCTCGAGGCACTGCCTGCAATGGGCAGCATCCTGAGCGGCAACGATGCTCTGCGCGGAGCCATTGCCGATGGTCTGATGCTCAAGGATCCAGGCGCGGCGTATTACGTGTACGAATGCTCGGGTGAGCCGGGACGCGTGACGGGTGTCGTGGCGATTTGCCCGGTTAACGTGCTGACGGGCGGCGACGAGGCTGCCGCCGAGAGCATCGACGCACTCGCCACCGCGCGCGCGATCGCCGAGCTCAAGGTGCAGCCGCGCCCCGTGTCGCTCGCCTACGAGGCGTCGCCCGTCATGGATATCATTTTGAGCGCTGCCAAAGAGGGCGCATCGCTCTACGCCGTCACCGATCCCGCGGGCGTCACACATCGCGTGTGGGAGGTCAAGCGCGAGGACGCCGTTGCCGCCATCCGTGCCATGCTCGATCAGGCGCCCGACCCGGTGTTCGCCGGTGACTCCGCCTATGTCGCCGCACTGGCTGGGGCATCGCAGATTCTGGCCGACGAGGCCCGCGCTGCCGGCGCCTACTCTGGCAAAGAGCCGTTCAACTTTGCTGTAGCCGTGCTGTTCCCCGCCGCGCAGGTCAGCGGCAGCGCGCCGCAGGTTCCGACGGGTCTGCTCACTCACCAGGTCTCACGGTTCTAGCGAACTCAAACGCTAAGCTGGAAAACCCAGCATCCAAACAAACAAGGGGCGGAGATGCAGCAAACGCATGCACCTCCGCCCTTTTCGCATCAAACAATTACGCCGGTAAACCGGGCCGCAACGTCAGCGTTATCCACGCTGCGGACCTGCCGCCGCCACGAGCGGCTCTAGCCCCAGCTCGCGCGCGTAGTCTTCCTGCGTAAAGACTTCGACCAGTTCAAACGTATCGGCCGCATCGTCAAACGCAAAATGCAGCACTGAGCAGTTGCCCGGCACGCGTTCGCGCTCGTCGGCCGCCGCGCCCCGCACGTGGTCCAAAAACTCCTTGATAGCTGAGCCATGACTTACCGCGAGCACGCACGTATGGTCCGGACGCTGCATAAGATCGGTCAGCGTCGCCACCATGCGCGTGCGCACCTGGATCTGGCCCTCGCCGCCAAACTGCCGATAGAAGTCGCGCCACGGGCGCTCGGGCATAAGCATCACGCGCTCGGCCTCAAAGTCGCCAAAGAACCACTCACGCAGGCCGTCCAGGCGCTCGTACGCCAAGCCCGGCCACAAGTTGGCGATAGTCTGCTCGGTGCGATGAAGCGTAGAGGTGTAGGCATGATCGGGCTCAATGCCGCGCGCACGTAAAAACATGCCGGCGCGCGCCGCCTGGTCGCAACCCAACTGCGTAAGCGGCGAGTCACTCCACCCCTGAATGATACGCTTAAGGTTGTATATCGTCTGTCCATGACGGACCAGATACAGATCTTTATTCATAGGGGTCCTTTCGTTCGTTACCAACCCAAGAGCGAAAACGCCCCGTCGCAATAGCCAAAATGAAGCACAGCACCGTTGTCGGGTAGCTCTCCCCCGCCAGTCACATACTCAAGAAACTCCTGGCAGGCTGAGCCGTGGGAAACCGCCAGCACGCAGTCGTGCTGCGGCCGGGCCATAATACGGGACAGCGCCGCGACCATGCGCGACTGAAGCTGCACTTCCGACTCGCCGCCAAAGGCCACCGGATAATCGCCCCAGGGCTGCGGCGGCATCTCGCGATTTGATGTGCCCTCCAGCGAGCCAAAATGCCACTCACGCAGGTCATCGACCAGCTCAATGGAACGGCCCTCGCCAACGATAAGCTCGGCCGTATGCCGCGCCCGGCCCAACGGCGAGGAATACACATGATCAAAGGCCACGCCACGCGCCGCAAACGCCGTACGCGCCGTCAGCGCCTGCTCGCGCCCGCGCGCCGTAAGCGGCGAATCGTGCCAGCCCTGCAAAATGCTCTGCACATTGAGCTCAGTCTGCCCATGCCGCACCAAATACAGATCTGCCACACGCCCTCCCCTCGTACCACCACAAAGGGGACAGGCACCTTTGTGGTGGTTTACCGTCTGATCACGCCGCGGTGACGCTCAGCTACACCAGCACGTCGGCGAGCGAACGCTTGGGTACGTGGTGCACCTGTGCCTCGTCGCGCCAATAATTGATGGAGCCATCGGGGTTGGAATCGATCGCATCGATCACCTGTATCTCGGCCGGAACGCCAAAGGCCATGATCAGCTTGAGCTCATACTTGTCGTTATCGAGCCCCATGGCATCGATCGCATGGGGCGTAAAGGCCTTGAACATGCAGGCTGCCACCTCGGGCGTAGCGCTGCGGGCGGCGAGCATCATCGTCTGCGCGGCAATGCCCGTGTCGACCTCGGTAATGGGAGCGGCAGGCTTGCCCGGAACGGCGCGCTCAGCCAGAATCGCGATGTAGCCGGTCGGGCGCTCGCCCTCGGCAGGACCCGGCCAATCCTTAAGTGCGCCGGCCCATGCGAGCTCGTCAAATACACGCGCGCAATCCTCGGCACCGCTCACCACGTGAAAACGCAGACGCTGAGCATTGGCGCCGCAGGGAGCCAGGTGCGCCAGTTCCGCCAGCTCGAGCAAAAACTCGCGCGGCACGCGCATGGACTCGTCAAAACGGCGGCACGTACGGGCACGACGGACCAGCGCATCAAACGCTTCCAGACCGAGCTTTTCGCAACCTTGCTTTGCCATCGATTCGACACTCGACGGTGCCTCGGGAACTGCTTCGTTCATAGGGACCCCCAATACAAGCCAATTGTCCTTAGGAAAATCTAACCTAAAACGTAGGCAATAACGAACAGGGCTGCAATGTTCTACACCTGTTGAATAGAAAATCGCGACGTGGGGAACAACGGAAACAATTCGGGGCCTTTGGGTTACGTTTCGCCCTCCCCGACCCATACGTCAGCGCCCTTAGGGGATACTGGTTGTAACGATCAAGGCTTACGCCGCACGGAAAGGAGACATTATGGGCATCTTTAAGAACGATGACCAAAAATCGAGCCAGTTTGGATTTGACGAGAAAAGCATGGCAGGCAAAGCCGTCAAGGCCGTGCGCTGGATCTACGCCATCACGGGCGTCGTGGCGCTCATTGCTGGTATCGCGCTGCTTTTTGCACCCGCCAAGTCCCTCGTCTTTTTGACGACCGTCCTGGGCTTCTACTTTGTGATTACGGCAGCCATCAGGCTGTTCACTGCCATTTTTGAGCCGCTGCTGCCCACCGGCTGGCGCGTCACGAGCATCATCTCCAACCTACTCATTATCCTGGGCGGCGTCATAATCCTGCGCAACCAGGCCTTCTCGACCGCGACGCTCACCACGATGGTGGTTATCGTGGCCGGCTTTGGCTGGATTGTCGAAGGTGTCATGTCCATTCTGGAGTCCGAGCTTTCGTCCAACCGCGCCCTCGCTATCCTGAGCGGCGCACTTTCCATCATCGCCGGCATGTTCGTGTTTATCTATCCGCTGTGGTCGGCCAAGATGCTCGTCATCTTTAGCGGCGCCGCGCTGCTGGTGTTTGGCGTAACGCTGATTGTTCGCGCTATTCAATTTGGCAAACTGGTGCACTAGATGCCGCGAACGCTCTTTATTGATGCCGACGCCTGCCCGGTCACGCGCGAGTCGATTGACTGCGCGCGGCGGGCGGGCGTCGCCGTTGTTATCGCCGGCAACAGCACGCAAAACCTGGAACGGCACATTCGCCGCGACGACCCGCGCGATGCCGAGCACGCGCGACGCGGCTTTTGGGTCACGACGCTCGACGTGAGCGTGGGCGCCGACAGCGCCGACTTTGCCATTGTCGAACGCCTGCAGGCGGGCGACGTGGTCGTGACGCAGGACATTGGCTTGGCGAGCATGGTGCTCGGGCGCGATGCCGCCGCTATCGGTGTGCGCGGGCGCGTCTACGACAAAGCAACCATCGACATGCAGCTGTTTATTCGCCACGAGGAAAAGAAGGTGCGCCGCGCCGGCGGACGCACTCGCGGGCCGGCGGCATTTACCAGCGAAGACCGCGCCCGCTTTAAACGCAACCTCACCGAGCTGCTGCGCTAACCAAGGTAGATTTTTGGGACATGTCCGGAAATCTACCTATTTGTTTTGGCGGCGGGGAATGCCCTGGTCACAGAGGTAGATCGTAAGACATGTCCCAATAATCTACTTAAAGGCCAACGGCGGAGAGGATGAGGCCCCAGCCAGCGCCGATGACGTACATCATGATCAGGAACACGGCATTTTCGCGGGCGCTGCGGTTGGTGCGGAACAGCACCAGATAACCCACGCCGGCGGAAATGAGCGTGCCGGCGAGCATCGGGGCCAGCTGCAGCGCGCCTTCCAGGTACAGTTGCGTGATGACGACGCTGGCCGAGCAGTTGGGGATCAGGCCGACGAGTGCCGAGCCCAGGACCGCAAGCGTCTCGTTGCCGCGCAGGAACTGCTCGATTGCGGACTCGCCGAACGTCTCGAGCACGGCAACCAGAATCAGCGTCACCAGGAAAATGAATACCGATACCTGCACGGTGTGGGAGATGGCGCTGCGGATAATCGACAGGACAGGCGTCCCTTCGTGGGAATGGGAGTGACCGTGACCATCATGGTGTTCATATTCGCCCTCATGACCGTGATCGTGGCCATGTCCGTGTTCGTGCTCGTCCTCGTCTTCATCACAACCGCAATGGTCGCGCTCGCACAGCTCGTGGATGTGGTCGGCGCTCACGCCCGCCTCGGCCACCTCGTCGATGATGTCACCGCCAGTGTGGTCGTCGTGCGCGCAATTCACGTGGGCCGGGTTGGCCGCGGTTCCCAGCACGGTGCGGCGAATCGCCGCATGCGCGCGAGCGTTACGACGCAGGCCGCGAATGGCGGCGTCCACGATAAAGCCCGTGACCAGCGCGATCAGTGCCTTCGAAGCCAAAAGCATCGCCATGGTCTGCACGGGCACCTGCTCGGCGAGCAACAGCGGCAGCATCTCATCGGAGGTCGAAAGGAACACCGCCACCAACGTGCCCAAGGTCACGACACGACCGGCGTACAGTGTGGCCGCCATTGCCGAAAAGCCGCACTGCGGCACCATGCCCAGCAGCGAGCCAACCACGGGACCCGTGGCGCCGGCGCGCTTGATGGCCCCGTTAACGCGGTCGCCCGCGACGTGCTCCAAGGTCTCGAGGGCCAGATACGTCACCAACAAAAACGGCACCAGCGACAGTGTGTCCTTGCCGGCGTCGAGCAAAATATCAATCAGCAAATCCATGAAGGATGGAACCTTTCGTGTCTTTCGGCAGCATTGTAAAAGTCCTAGCGGTCAACTAGGGTATTGTAGTTGTCCCGGGCGCGGTGCCAATAGTTGCCCATGGTAAACTATCATCTCGCCACAACTCAGTAACCCCGAGCCGCGCGACGCGGCCCGTCCAAGGAGCAGCCTATGAACGTTTCGCAAGCACTCGAATACGAACGCCAACCGTTTATCCCTATGTTTATCTATGGCGATCACGGCGCCATGGAGTCCGAGCGCCAGAAGGGCGAAGAGGCCCTCAAGGTGCTCGAGACCGAGTACTTTACCGCCGAGGGCGACCCCAGCTTCGACTTTGCCACCGTGCGCGACCTGGCCGACCGCAACCGCGACCTGTGCGACCAGATTGGCGAGGCACGCCTGCGCAACGTGACGCCCGCGACGCTTTCGCGCGGCCTGTCCGATGCTGACACCTGCGCCGCCATCGGCAAGATGCAAAAGCGCACTGCCGCGTCCGTTATGCGCGAAATCCGCGGCGACCGCGACGCGCTCGGCGTGGCCTACGCCCGCAAGCCCATCCAGGGCACCGTGCTCGGTATCGACATCGAGACCACCGGCCGTGCACCCGAGCGCGGCTATATCATCAACGTGGGCTGGGAGATCATGGAGCTCACCAGCGACGCCGTCCCGCACGACGCCGAGGCACACTACTGCGGCCTGCCCGACATCTACCGCGGCGAGGATGTACCGCTGTCGAATATCCACCACATCACCTGGGACGACATCGACGGCAAAACGCCCTTCCGCGAGAACAAGGAGCTGCAAAAGCAGCTGCTCAAGCTTATGAAGAAGTACCCGTACATGGCGCATAACGCCGCCTTTGAGGACAGCTGGTTCAAGATTCACCTGGATGGTTACGCCGAGGCACGCCGCGCGGGTAAGATCATCGTCATCGACTCGCGCCAGATCTGCCGCAGCCTGGACGCCGACGTGCGCTCGCTCCCCCGCGAGTCCGCCCCCGCCGCGCTCGAGAACTGGGCACGCCGTCGCGGCACCCTCGCGCCCGACGCCAACGAGCAGCATCTGGGTCTGGACGACACCGACCTCATGCTCCGCACGGTACAGGCCGAGTTCAACCTCAAGAACCTGTTTGCGAAATAACCGATCCATCTGCGGGAGCGCCTGCCAGGCACAGTGCAATCCGTCTGGACGCACCGGCACGCAGTAAACTAGGGCGCAGTCTTATGGCTGCACCCTAGTTTTAATCAAAACGAGCAAATACGCATGCTTCACATAGTCGGCAGGGTGGCGCGCGCAGACGTGGTGTAAGAGCGTCCCGAGGTCCGTCGCT
>JAQCQR010000032.1 GCA_027687465.1 Coriobacteriaceae bacterium AF08-21 | reverse complement strand
TGTACGGATGAATATGGGAGGTGTTCGGATGAAGTTGCCAATCAAGGGAGGTGCAGTGACAGAAAAAATTTATCTTAACAGGGTTGCTTTTGGGAATTTGATATGCTAAACTATAAAAAACCAAGCAAAGGAGTTTATCAATATGCGGCAAGGTATTCTTAAATAAAATTTGATAATGGGAGCAAAGACAAACGTCCTCAAGGAGAGGGCTTGGTTTTTGTACCCAATTTAAGAATACTTTTGCCTTTTCATTTCATATCGTGATAGACAACGGCCAGCCTTGGCCGCAGTTTTCATGTGTGTCCTACCTATCATCCCCAGCGGTAAAAGTATTTGTCGCTGGGGATTTTTGCGCCCTTCTGGGCCTTGTATGGAGGACAATCATATGAAAATCATCAATATTGGCATTCTTGCTCATGTAGACGCAGGTAAGACGACCTTGACGGAGAGCCTGTTATATACCAGCGGAGCAATCGAGGCGCCCGGCAGTGTGGATCAGGGAACAACGAGAACGGACACCATGTTTTTAGAGCGGCAGCGTGGAATCACCATTCAAACGGCGGTCACTTCCTTTCAGTGGCACGATTGTAAGGTCAACATTGTGGATACTCCTGGGCATATGGATTTCTTAGCGGAGGTCTATCGCTCCCTTGCCATTCTTGACGGAGCGATTTTGGTTGTTTCTGCAAAAGACGGCGTTCAGGCGCAGACCCGTATTCTGTTTCATGCTCTGCAAGTAATGAAAATCCCAACTGTTATCTTTATTAACAAAATCGACCAGGACGGGATTGACCTGCCAGGTGTGTATCAGTCTATCCGAGATAAGCTCTCCGCAAATATGATTATTAAGCAGAACGTGCAGCTTTCCCCGGATATATCCATCATGGAAAACATGGGGCTGGAGAATTGGGATACCGTGATTGCGGACTGTGATGAATTGTTGGAGAAATATATTGCCGGAGAACCAATGGACAAAGAAGAACTTCTGCGGGAGGAAAACAGGAGAATCCAAAGCGTCTCTCTGTTTCCGGTCTATCATGGCAGTGCCAAGGTAAACTTGGGAATCCGACAACTCATTGAAGCGGTCACAGATACATTCCAATCACCCACCGGGCAGAACAGCTCTGAATTGTGCGGAACTGTGTTCAAAGTTGAGTACGCAAACCAGAGCCAACGCCTTGCCTATCTGCGGTTGTATAGCGGTACGCTTCATTTGCGGGATTCCGTAGCCTTGGCAGGGAAAGAAAAACTGAAAATTACGGAAATGCGTATCCCCTCAAAGGGTGAGATTGTCCGAACAGAGATTGCCCATGCGGGCGAGATCGTCATTGTACCCTGCGACAGTTTGCGGCTGAATGATGTGCTGGGAAACAAACTGCTGCTGCCCCGTGAAACGTGGAGCGACAATCCTCTCCCTTTGCTGCGGACAACAATTGCACCAGAGAAACCAGAACAGAGGGAACGCTTGTTAAACGCCTTGACAGAAATTGCGGATACCGACCCGCTTCTGCGCTATGAAGTAGACGCTGTGACCCATGAGATCATTCTCTCCTTTTTGGGCCGGGTACAATTGGAAATTATCTCTGATCTTCTGGTGGAAAAATATCAGCTCAACACAACTGCAAAAGAACCTACCCTCATCTATATGGAGAGGCCATTGAAAGCGGTAAGTCACACCATTCATATCGAAGTGCCGCCCAATCCATTCTGGGCGTCCATCGGGCTGTCCGTCACCCCTCTCCCCCTTGGCACCGGAGTGCAGTATGAGAGCAAAGTTTCCGTTGGATACTTGAATCAGAGTTTTCAAAACGCTGTATTGGATGGTATCCGCTACGGTCTGGAACAAGGCGTGTATGGATGGAAGGTAACGGACTGTAAAATCTGTTTTGAGTATGGGCTTTATTATAGTCCGGTCAGCACTCCCGCAGACTTTCGGTCATTGGCACCTATTGTATTGGAGCAGGTGTTGAAAAAGGCGGGGACGCAGCTATTGGAACCATATCTTTCTTTTACACTCTATGCGCCGCAGGAATATCTCTCCAGAGCTTATCATGACGCACCAAAATATTGCGCGAGTATTGAAACGACCCAGGTTAAAAACAGCGAGGTGATTTTTACTGGCGAAATCCCTGCCCGCTGTGTGCAAGAGTACCGCAATGACCTCACCTTTTATACAAACGGGAGAAGCGTTTGTTTAACAGAATTGAAGGGGTATCAAATCGCCAGCGGCGAACCAGTTTTTCAGCCACGCCGCCCAAACACCCGGATTGATAAGGTGCGCCATATGTTCAACAAAATTCTCCCATCAATGATGGACTTATAAAATCCCTTTGGAACAAAGGGCGCACTTCTATACATGGTCTGCGACCATGTATCGTGCGCTCTGCGAGGCTACGGCCCGGACTTCCGAAAGTCCGGGCCGTTTGCGTCGCTCCGCTCCGTACAAGGGGCTGCGCCCCTTGCGCCGCTTTGCGGCTATCCCTGCGCCCTCGCTGGAAAGGTACATCCGCTCTGCGTCTGCACCTTTCCAGCGAGGCTAAAACCGAATACCGTTACCCTTGACCGTTTACCCGACACAGCAGGTAGACGGTCTTTTGTTTTGCCAAGAAGGAGGTCAAACACGATGGACAAGTCACGCGAAGAATTAGAGAAAGAGTATGCTGAGGCCACCGCTAAGTTGGAGCAGTACCAGCACAGAGGCCAGCGGTATGAGAACCGCATCCGCTACTACACCCAAGGCGAAAGGAAGAAGCGAAACCACCGACTTATCACCCGTGGCGGAGCGGTGGAGAGTATCGCCCCGGAGGTGCGCGGCATGAGCGAAAGGGCCTTTTTTCTTTTGATGGAAAAGGTCTTTTCCCTGCCGGAAGTTGCCGCCCTGGTGAGCCAAGCCACTGACCAGCAGGAAAGCGGATAATTGGCCCTGTTCCATCTCCACGTTACCCAGGTCAAACGGAGCGCGGGACAGTCTGTTGTCACGTCCGCCGCCTACCGAGCCGGGGAGAAATTGTATAGCGAATACTATGGCGAGGTCAGCGACTACACCCACAAGGGCGGCGTGGTCTGCACAGACATTCTCCTGCCGCCCCAGGCCCCCAACCAGTACCAAGACCGCGCCACCCTCTGGAACGCCGTGGAGAAGGCCGAGCGCGGCAAGAAAGCCCAGCTTGCATATAGCTTTGACATTGCCTTGCAGAACGAGTTTTCATTGGAGGAAAACATCGCTCTTGCAAGGCAATTTGTTTCGGAGCAGCTTGTGGGCCGGGGCATGATTGCCGACTTTGCCATCCACCAGCCGGACAAGGAGGACGGCGGTATTCCTAACCCGCACTTTCATGTTCTCTGCCCCATCCGGCCCATTGAGCCAGACGGCAAATGGGGGTGCAAGCAGCGCCGCCGCTACCGTCTGGACGAGGACGGGAACCGCATTATGGGAGAGGACGGCAAGCCCCTCTTTGACGCTGTTCCCACTACCGACTGGGGAAGCCCGGAAACACTGGAACATTGGCGGGAGGCGTGGGCCGCTATGGTGAACGCCAAGTTTGAGGAAAAGGGGCTGACCTGCCGCATCGACCACCGCTCCTATGAGCGTCAGGGCCTTGACCTGCTGCCCACCGTCCATGAGGGCGTGGCCGTCCGCCAGATGGAGGCCAAGGGCATCCCCACCGACAAGGGCGATCTGAACCGCTGGATAAAAAAGGCCAACAACATTCTGCGGGATATTCGGAAGAAAATCGCCGGCCTGACGGATTGGATTAAGGCCATAAAAGAAGAATTGAGCAAGCCCCAGGCCCCGACCCTTGCCGCCCTGCTGACCGACTACTATGAGGGCCGGAACGCCGGAGCATGGAGCCGCAACGCCAGGATTGGAAATCTTAAAGGTTTTGCCGAGGCCATCAATTTTCTGACCGAGAGGGGCATCGCTACGCTGGAAGATTTAGAGACCCATATCGCCGCCCAGAGTGAACGAACGGAGGCCATCAACACATCCATGAAAGCGAAGCGTGACCGTCTGAACGAATTGAAGGAACTGCTTCGCCTTGTTGACCTCTACCGAGACACCAAGCCCGTCTATGACGAGTTGCAGGGTATCAAGTGGAAGGGCAAGCGGGAAAAATTCGAGAGGGAGCATGAGAACGAGTTGAGGACGTTCCACATGGCCCGCCGGAAGCTGGACAAGCACCGTTCCCCTGCTGGTAAAATCCCCGTTCATGCGTGGGAACAGGAACAGGCGAGGCTTCACCAGGAGTACACAGCCGAGTATGAGCAGTACAAGCCTATCCAAGACGATTTGCGGCGGCTTCAACAGGTGAAGCGGAACGCCGATGCTGCCATACACCAGCAGGAGCAGACCCAGCAGAAACGCCGGGAGGTGGAGCGGTGAACGGCATTCCCCGACTGACCTACCAGCAGTACCGAGCCGTCCGGCGGCTGGTGCATGACTGCTGCAATTATGACGGCGGCAACTGTCTTGCTCTTGATGACGGCTGGGAGCCTTGTGTCTGCGTCCAGAGTATCACCTATTCCCTGGTCTGTAAATGGTTCCGCGCCGCCGTCCTGCCAACAGACAAGGGGTTGTGTGCCGCCTTGCTCCACCGAGGACAGGCGCGGCCCTGTGCCGAGTGCGGGGCGATGTTCGTGCCGCGCTCCAATCGGGGCAAATACTGTGACGAGTGCGCCGCCAATGTGCGCCGGAGAAAGAAAGCTGCCAGCGAACGGGAACGCCGCAGGCGTGGACATTTAGAGGCTGAAAAGCCTTGCAATCAGGGGGCTTGTGGACAGTCCTCAAAGGGGGACTAATACATTCCCCTTCCCCCACTCCAACGTGGGCGGCAAAATGGCGCTCACGTGGATTAACTTTGATGAATGATGAAAGGAGAGCCTATGACCTACGACCCCAGCATGACGATCACCAGCACCATCCCCGCCCCGGAGGGGAGCGACAGCACCAGCAGAGAGGGCAAGGCCATCCCCCTGCCCGTGATGGCGGGCGGCAACGCTTCACCCGCCCCGGACGTACCGCCACCCGATATGGTAAAGACCGTTGGCGGTACGACCTTTGATATTTATTTCCATTTCAGCCAGACCAGCCGGGAAACCTTTACCGACAAGGTACTGCGCCTTATTCAATCCGATGTTGTAACCTCATAAAAATAATTTACTTTTTTCTCTATCCTTATTGACAAAACCCGAACGGATCAATAGGAAAAGAGGGGGCCGTCCCGCGTTGGCGGGACGGCCCCCTCTGGCATCGGTATGTGTGGAGTGGCTCGTTAGTAACCCTGGCCGTAGCCTTGACTCTGGCCCTGCCCTTGCTTGCCCAGCAGTTCCTCCAGATACTGGCGCAGCTGCTCGTCGGTAATACCGCCGTTGCCGGTGTCGGTCGCGCTGTCGTCCTGCTGCTGATTCTGCAGCTTCTCATCGGAACCCAGCTCGACGGTAACCTTTTTCTCTTCCTTGCCGCGCATGAGCGTGATCTCGACCTTCTCACCCACCTCGTGGCTGCGCAGCGCGATGATCAGGCCATCGGCGCTCGTAATCTCGTCATCGCCCAGCTTGGTGATGACGTCGCCCTCCTGGATACCGGCCTTGGCGGCGGGGCCGTCCTCGACGACGCTCGCCACATACGCGCCACTATCGGTGCTCAGCTTGTTGGTGCGGGCGTTGAGCGCGTTGACGCTCGAAAGCGTGGCGCCCAGGTACGGATGCACCGGCGTCTTGCCGTCGATGATCTGGTCGGCAATGTTCTTGGCGTAGTTAACGGGAATAGCAAAGCCCACGCCCGAGCTGGAGCCCGAATAGCTCTCGATAAGCGAGTTAATGCCCACCAGCTCACCATTGTCGTTGACGAGCGCACCACCGGAGTTGCCCGGGTTGATGGCAGCATCGGTCTGGATCATGTTGGCATAGATGGTGTTACCGCTGGTAGAGCTCATGGCCGTGGAGCGATACAGCGCCGAGACGATGCCCGTGGAGACAGACTGCTCGTTGCCGAACGGCGAACCGATCGCCATAACCCACTCGCCCACGTTGAGCTTGGAGGAGTCACCAATCTCGATCGGCGTGAGCTTGGAGGCGTCTGCATCCTTGAGCTTGATGACGGCCAGGTCGCTCGAGGCATCGTTGCCCACAAACTCGGCCTCGTAGGTGGTGCCGTCGTCCATGGTCACCACGTACTGATCGTAACCATCGACCACGTGGTTGTTGGTGAGGATGTGGCCTGCGGTATCGAGCACCACGCCCGAACCGACGCTGCCCGAGCTATTCGACTCATCAGCAGACTGAGAAAGCGAGCCATTCTGGTTGCCGCTCGAAGTGGCGGTGATGGAAACGACGGAGGGCAGGGCCTTGGCAGAAACGGCCTCGGCCAGCGTGGTGTCCTCGGAGTCGATCGAAATCTTTTGCGTCGACGAACCCGAAGCACCCGCCGTCACGGCGTTCCTGCCGCCGCCAATGTTGAGCGTGCCGCTCATAATGAGCGCGATGACCAGCAGGGCACCGCAGGCACAACCGGCAAGCGCCGTAATAAAGATCGGCAGCTTTTTGGTCTTGGTCTTGACCACCGTGTGCTTGTTTACAACCTGCTGACCGTCCAGCGGCTGGCCGGTCTGCGTGTCGTAGGCCTGCACATAGGGAATGTTGCTGTCGGCAGGCGTCGACTCCACCTGCACGCGCGGCTGCTGCTGAGTCTCGCCGGCATTGCCAACATCCTGGGGACGCTGGGAATCGTTCTCGCTCATAGCTGCGATCCTTTCGTCAAATAACCAAAGGCCCACCAAACATGTGGCGGGCCATCATTGTTCATGTTGAGTTGTACCCCAATATGCGGGCGTACGTGTACGAGAACGCAATCTTTTAGGAAGGCTTAAGTTCTGTTGCAGATTCGAGAGGGACCTGCACCTGCGTCAAAACCACCACAAAGGTGCCTGTCCCCTTTGTGGTGGAAATCTAGTCCTTAAACAGATAGCCCACGCCGCGGACGGTGGTGATGTGCGCCGCGATCTGCGGGCCCACCTTGGAGCGAATGCGTCGAATGTGCACGTCGACGGTGCGCGTGCCGCCGCAGTACTCAAAGCCCCACACGCGGTGCAGCAGCACCTCGCGGCTGTAGGCGCGGTTGGGGTGCGTCGCCAAAAAGCTCAGCAGCGAGTACTCCATCAGCGTCAGGTCGATGGGCTCGTTATCGAGTGTCACCTGGTAGGTAGCCAGGTTGATCTCGAGGTTATCGATGTTGAGTACATCGTCAGCGGTGACGGTCTCCTCCTCGCCCATCAGGCGCTGCGCACGAGCCTTGAGCTCGTTGGGCGTCGCCGTGGGGCATACAAAGTCGGCATGCGCGTGATTCGGCAGGCGCAGGGTACCGAGTGCCTCGTCGTCAACGATCACCAACATGGGGACGCCACCACGATCGTCGAGCCACTTGGCAATCTGATCGATGCGGTCGCTGCGGATGCCATCTGAATCGAGAATCAGCAGGTCAAAGTCGTGCGCCGCAGTTGGCGAATCGGGGGTTGCCAGGCTCACCTCGACACCCAGGGTGGTCGTCAAGCTGCGGGCAAACTCGTGGAAGCGCGTCGTGCGCGCCATGAACAGGGCACTCTTATCGGACATATCGGCCTCCAAAGAAATGAGCTCAATCGTACTGGAACAAGCCAGCGCGATTAGGAGTTCGCCAGGTAGTGCTTGATCTCCCACTCGGTGATCGTAGACTCAAACTTATGCCACTCGTCGCGCTTCTTTTTGAGGAAGAAGCTGTGGATGTGCTCGCCGAGAGCATCCTTCATAAACTGCGAGTCCTCAAACACGTCGAGCGCCTCTTTGAGCGAGCGCGGCAGCGGCGCGTAGCCGGCCTCGACCATCTGACGGTCGGTAAGCTTGAGCGTCTCGGCCGTGGCCTCGGGCGGGAGTTCCAGCTTGCGCTCGATGCCGTCCAGACCAGCCGCCAGCGTGACGGCGTTGACCAGGTACGGGTTGGCCATGGGGTCGGGACTGCGCAGCTCGATGCGCGTGGACAGCGGCTTGCCGGGCTTGTAGACCGGGATGCGGACCATACTCGCGCGGTTGCGCAGGCCCCACGTGGCGTACTGCGGCACGGAGTCGCCACCCGTGGTGATGCGCTTGTACGAGTTGACCGTGGGGTTGGTGATGGCGCTGATCTCGCGCGCGTGCGCCAAGATGCCGGCCATGTAGTGCTTGGCGATTTCGGAGAGGTGGTACTTCTCGTCGTCCTCGCCCCAAAAGACGTTGTTGCCGTCGTGGTCGAACAGCGACTGATGCAAAAACATGGCGCTGCCGTCCTCGCCCGCCAACGGCTTGGGCATAAAGGAAGCGTGGCAACCGCTCTCGTAGGCCTGCTGCTTAATGATGAGTTTGGCCGTGGTGATAGCGTCGGACATGCTCAGGGCCTCGGCGTGACGCAGGCTCATGCCATGCTGCGAGCGACCGGCGGCGTGGAAGGTGTACTCCACGGGCACGGACATCTTCTCGAGCGTGAGGACCGTGTTGCGACGCAGGTCGCGGGCGGCATCGCTCACCGAAAGATCGAAGTAGCCCACGTTGTCGAGCGGCTCGGGCGTGCGCTCGTCGGGGAAGTAGTAATACTCCAGCTCGGCACCAACGTTGAGCAGGTAGCCAGCCTTCTCGGCCTTGTGGAACATGCGACGCAGCGCAGCGCGAGGGTCGCCGGCGAAGGGCTCGCGATCGGGAGTGCACACGTCGCAAAACACACGGGCGACGCCGTTGTGGCTCGGGCGCCACGGCAGAATCTGGAAGGTCGAGGCATCGGGGAACGCCAGCATGTCGGCTTCCTCGGGCGTGGCAAAGCCCTCGATGGCCGAGCCGTCAAAGCCAATGCCCTCCTCAAAAGCGACCTCGAGGTCCTCGGGGCTAATGGCAAAGTTCTTGAGGCGGCCGAGAATGTCGACAAACCACAGACGCACAAAGCGGATGTCACGCTGCTCTACGGAGCGGAGTACGTAATCGATGTTCTGCTGGTTCATGTCGCTCCCCTTTCTTTCGGGCGGGTTTCGACTGGTCTATATCGCAGATACTATCGCAGAAAAATGTTTCCGCAGGGTTAAAGCGTATCAAGCGCTCAAAAAACGTGCGCGAACAGGCGGGTGCCAAGCACGAACAGACCGACTCGGACGGGCGGCTAGCGCGAGGTCGAAGCGCGGTGTTCGATGTGGCCGGGTATCTCGATGCGCTTGGGGGCGAGCTTTGCGGCATCGCCCACCGTAGTGGTAACGACGTCGATGCGCTCGGACAGGCGCTCGACCACGCGCTCGGCAATGGTGAGGGTGTCCTGCGCGGCCGTGGTCACACCGCCAAAGAGCACGCGGTTCCAGGGATAGTCGTCAAACGTTGCGATCTTGAGACCCGCCGGCAACGAAGGTCCCAACTGTGCCTGCGCCTCGGTCAGGCGCAGGAAGACCAGACCGTTGACGGCAATGAGGCCGAGCTTCTTACCCGCATAGTCACGCATGGTCTCGTCCAAGCGGCCGATGCCCGTGGCGCCACCGTCGGCCAGGGTGACGACCTCGCCCGCAAGGCCGCGTCGCGATAGCTCGTCGGTAAAGGCCTCGGCGCGCTCGCGACGGACGGAGCTGTCGTCGCTTGCCTCGGTGAGCAGGCACAGGCGCTCGCTGCCAGCGGCGACCAAGGCGTCTACCAAGCCGGCGACCAGCTCACGGTTGTTAGATGTCACCAAGTCGATACCGCCGTCGGCAACATCGCGGTCGAGCAGCACGACGGGCAGGCGTCCCGCTGCCGCGGCGATCGCCTCGTCATTGCCTCCGCAGGTGTTGACGACCAGGCCGTCCACGCCGGCATCGATAAGCCTGATGAGCGACTCCGCTTCCTTTGCGGGGTCGTTGCCGCTAATGGCCGTCATGAGCGAGCAGCCGCGCGCGGCGGCGCTGGCGGAAAGTCCTTCGAGCATGGCGCTAGAGAACGGGTTGGCGATGTCGGCTAGGATCACACCGATGAGGTTGGTGCGCGAGCTGCGCAGATTGCGCGCGGCGGCACGTGGACGATAGCCGGTGCGCTCGATAACTGCCGCGATGCGAGCACGGGTTTCCTCGGTCATCTGCCCGGGGCGGTTGTTGAGGTAGCGCGAGACCGTGGCCGGACTCACGCCCGCCTCGGCGGCAATATCCTTGATTCTCATCTGCGCCATAGCGCACCCCGTTTCCCAACTGTCGGCATTCTGAGCCATTTTAGACATTTTTAAAAATCTCGGTTGCAAAACGCTGTAGGTGAGCAACATCGTTTTTGTGTCTCGAGCAGATGCGATGATGGGCTAGATATTCGAGTCTTTAGGCAGCTCAAAATAGTCGGGATGCAAGGCGATAACCGGGCCCTGTTCCTCGGGCATCAGATGCAGGTGTGTCTCTGCCAGATAGCTCGCCGTGTCGGTATCGCCCCTCTTAATGGACTCGAGAATCCGGCGATGCTGACGACGAATCGGCTCCCAATCCAGATCCTGCGACACCATACGCAACCAGTTGTACCGCTCAAAATGCGTATTGACGCTCTTCATCCAATCCCACAACATGTGGCGGCCGGCAATCTCAAAGCACGTCTCGTGGAATAGGTTGTCCAGATCGAAAAAGCGACGCGTTTCGCTATGGTCGAGCGACTCGGACTCGGCAAGAATCTGCTCGAGCCGATGTTTTTGCTCAGGCGTGGCGGCAGAGCAACATTTAATGAGTACGCTTCTCTCGAGTTTCTCACGCAAGAAACAGGCGTTCTCGGCGCGCTCCATGCTGATTTTTGAGACATAGGTGCCGCTTTTGGGACGCGTTTCCACTAGCTCCTGCTCACGCAGGCGCACAAAGGACTCGCGAATGGGCGTGCGCCCGATTCCCGTCTCCTTTTCCAGACCAATCGCCGAAAGGCGCGTGCCGGGCCTGAGCTCGGCATAGATGATCTTAGAGCGCAGTGCGTTGTATGCCTGATCTTGCAGGCTCTGATAATGCTGGTGCTGTTCCATAAAGCCCTCGGATGAAGCCCACGGTTTGTCGAATATCACCACGTAATACTATCGCATCGACACGCCCCAGCTCCCAATCAGTCTTTTTGAACTGCCTCCCATTTCTTGGACACAAGAAATGGGAGGCTTTTTTA
>JAQCQR010000031.1 GCA_027687465.1 Coriobacteriaceae bacterium AF08-21 | reverse complement strand
GTTGCGCTGAGTCCTGAGGCTGTTGCAATGAAAATGAGAATCAAGGGCCCACGCGCGAATAGGATTTGATTTTTGAAATATGGACGAATTCCTTGTCAGGAGGGTAAAATGGTGCCGACGGCAGCCCAAGTTGTAGAGAGCTGGGCAGAGCCGTTGCTTAATGAAGTTGGGTCATCGTCTTAGCGACGGTGGCCTTTCTTTTTGGGCTTCGAACCCTGCTTGAGTGCCTTGGAAAGGCCGACAAGGGCCGTGAGGAGCGAGACCGTAGCGGTCAGGAGCTTCACGAGCTCGGTGAAATCGGTCATGGGCATCACCTCCCATCAAATGGAGGGCTCTGCCCGGCACGAGGGCTGCCGACAGCAAGGACGATTCTATCAGAGCGGCTGACTCCCGCCGATCAATTCATACTCCTCACCCTCGCCGAATTGCGAGCATGAAAGAATCGGCACTGGATGGCAGCACGCTAGGGCACCAACGATAGGCTTTCCAAAACTAGCGAGGCGTGTCTCCGCGAGCGTAATCGCCTCGGTCGACCGCACGATCGACCTGCGGCGAGATGTCGACGTTGCCACCATGGGCTCGGCCTGCGGCGCGAACGCGGTCATCGCCAGCATCGGGAACGGCGCCAGCGTAACGGTTGCGAATCTCCCTTGCGTAACCGCGCCGGGCAAGAAGCTCATCGCGAACCGCCGGATCCTCGAGCAGATCTTCATCGCACTTCGGTGCGATGAACTTAGGGAAGAGATTGTAGGCGACGCCCTTGCTCGCCTTTGCCTGCTCGACCCACGCCGAATACGCTTTCTTAAGCCGTTGAATGTAAATCTCGCAACGCCTCTCATAAGGAAGGGCTCGCTCGGCTTCCAGCACGTTATTTTTAAAGGCCGCCTCAAGTTGCTTGACCGCAAACCGCCCGTCAAGACGAGTCAGGTTGAAAGTGCACTTCGGATTGCCGGCCTCTTTGATATCGAGATCTGTCGCATAGACTCGATTGTTCTTGATGAAAATGTCTACGCCCCATGAGGCAAGTAACTTTTTAAACTGCTCCATATTCTTCGGATGACCCTCGTTGATTGCAAGATGGATCAACTCGCGCAGATTGTTTTTATAACTGTACTCACCGCGACCGATAATCTCCTTTTCTGTGTCGCGCGGCTGGCGATCGCGAATCTTCGAATTCTTCTTTCCCTTTTCGAGCTGGGCGAGATTCCAGTCCTTATCGAGTTCGCGGACCCATGAGGCGCGTTCGTACTTTCCATGCCGCCCGCCCGTCTCGCAACGCTTGCCGGTTAACAAATCGGTACGGTTGATCGCCATGTGCACTGCGTAGCGTTTTCCCGCCTTATCGCTTTCTTCGTGCAGCGCGAGAATCACTTGTTGATGCGGATAGTGCTTCGCAAGCCATTGCTCCGCGTAGGCCAAACATGCATCGGGGGTCATCTTGCCCCCGTTGCATGAGCATTCTTCCGGAAGGAACGCGAGGATCTGATGAAGCAGGATTACGTTTTTGGCTCCGGCTCTCGATGGTTTGTCGTGATGGAAAACCTTTCTGGTTCTATCCATTTTCGAAAACCAGCGATCGCTGTATTCGATGTTCCAGCCGCCACGCGCAAGCGCATCTTTTCCGTTGATGTATTTACGGACGTTCTTTGCGTAGCGGTCGCTCGAAACGCTTTTCTGTTTGATAACCGTCATTTCACATCACCACCGACGAAATAGCGCTTCTCGAGCTCGTCGATGAAACGGTCTAGCTTACGCCCAACTTGATAGACCTTCTCAAGTGTTCGGAAAACCGCCTTCTCGTTATACGCCGGAAGACCTTGTGCATTTACGAAGTACATGAGCTGATTGAGGTTTGTTCCTTCCTTTAAAAGCTCGTGATAAATCTTGTCGATCGACGCCCGATCGACATCGATTTTCTCAACATTCCCTTTGAGCAGTACGCGACGAGCATACGAACTGACAGTCATATCAAGGGAATCAGCATTGCTTTCAATTTTCTTTTTTTCTTCCGGCGAGACCCGGACGTGAATGTCATCGGTTCGGAATTTCTGGTCAGTGATTTCCGCAAAACTAAAATCGATATCGAGATCGTCAGCATTGCACAAAACGAGGCGTATGAGTTCCGCCTCGCTCATCTCATGTCGCTTTGCGATTGCGGTGATGGCTTTCTTCTCTTCATCGGAAAGAGACGCCTTGACGGTGTGTGGGCGGAGCCTGCTCATGATTCCTCCGGAAAACGAATCAGCGATCGGAGAGGCCTCCGATCAAAACCTGCTATGCGATTCGCTTTCCTTTTGATGAGGAACGGCTGGCGTCGTTCCAAAAATGAAGAATCGACTTCGCGATTCTTTATCGCGAAGTTTCAACTTCACAACAACCTTATCGCCGTAGCAGGCGATAAGCAAGGTCTGTGGCGTGGTGTTTTTGGGGTCCGGATGGACCCACAAAAACACCACCCACAGTCATCTTGCAATCGCCTGCTACGGCGATTGGGCGGAGCGTAGCGTAGACACGAAATGAGAGGCCTCGTTTCGAGCGAAAGGCTTCGCGGTGTCGTAGTGTCAGCGAAGACCGTGAGCGGAAGCGAATTTTTAACGCGAAGGATGCTGAGTGTTAGAGATTCGCTGTAGCGAGAGCGGAGCGGTAATGCGAATGCGAGGGATGCCGAGTGTTTGCATTACCGCGCAGCGGAATCCGGGCGAGGGCTGGAGCAAGTTGATGGAAGACCTTACCGATTTGCGGAAGGTTTTGCCCGAAGCATCCGGCACCGCCGGATTCTTTTGGAACGGTCTCTCGTTTGATTGCTTTCCTATCGTTTACTCCCAGAATGGGCGTTAAAAAAGGCGGCCGAAACCGGCCGCCCGCAAATAAATACTTATTCACCGAATGTAAGAGAAGGGGAACGATGCACATTACTCCCAGTGGCCGGCGACGTCGACAACCCAATGCTGTCCCGTAGCCTGCTGTTCATAATGTCCCTGATCCTCTTTCGTTTCATAGGAGTCGTTTACGACAGATCCGCCGATGCCGCCGTTTTCGCCATCGTTAATAATCCAAGCATAGGCGGCATCGGATGAATCGAAGGGCCCTACCATAGTGCCACCATGGTTTACCCAATAGCGGGGGTGTGTCGTGTAAACCCAGTTGGAAACCCAAACCTGTCCATAGTCTGTCTCCCAGTGGCCCTGCTCGGCAACCCACTTCTTCTGGCTGCCGCCGTTGGAAGAGGAATTGTTGCTGCCAGAGCCCTGCGAATTGCCGGAATTCTGCTTGGACTGGGGGGAATCGCCCTTGCTGTCCGACTTCGAGGAATCGGAAGACTTGTTATCCTCCTTCTTGGAGTCATCGGACTTCTGGTCCTTGCCATCGGATTCTTTCTTCTCCTCGGTCTTGGCTCCAGAGGTTTGCGCCGCCTTTTCTTCGCTTGGCTTCTTTTTGTCTTTATTCTTTACCGCTGTGGCGGCCCTTTCCGTAGAGCCGCTTCCTTGCTTTGCAACGCTGGCACATCCAAGTTGAGGTGCCGAAAGGCACACCAGAAGCGCAACGATAATGGCCTTTGTTCTCACACCGATCTCCCTGCCCATGAAACCGGGCGTTGGACACCAGCCGATATCCAACGCCCGACTCGCTTTTACATCTGCTCGCGGCGCTTCTTCTGGTCGAGGAAGACGCCGGCCGCCACGAGGACGGTACCGCCGATGGCGAACGTCTCGCCGATGAGTCCCGCGCGGTCACCGGTCTGGGCGAGGCTGCCGGTCTGGGCGGCCTCCGTGCCGGCGAGGTGCTTCGGGGTGTATGCCGCCTGCTGCTTTGCGGCCTCCTCTGCCCCCTGTCGTGCGATCTCATCGGAAAGCTTCTGCTCCGCTGCGATGCGGTCGGATTTCGCCAACTCGTAGGCGGCGAGTGCCGCATCGTAGCCGGGCTGGAGCTCGTCCACCGCGGCCTGCTTCTCGTCCAGGATGGCCTTGGCGGGCGCGACCTTGGCACGTACCTCGACTGCTGCGGCGAAAAGCGCGTTGAGGGCGTCATCCGCGTTCGCGTCATGGCCGGAGGCGATCGCCGCGCCGGCGTCGATGGAGTTCAGCTTCGCCAGCTTGGCGTCTGCCTGTGCCTTCGCCTGCTCGGCGGCGGAGACCAGGGACTCGGCGGCGATGGTATCAGCCTTCGCGGCATCGAGTTCAGCCTTGGTGTCATTGACGGCCTTTGCTGCATCCTGCTCGCGCTGCTGTGCCTCTGCGAGCTTCGCGGCAAGACCGGCGAGGGTGTCGAGGTTCGACTGCGCGACCTCGAGATCGGACTGGGAGCCGGTAAGCTTGTCGGCGGCAACGCCGGTGTCGGCCTTTGCGGCATCGAAGGCACGCTGCGCATCCGCGAGGGCGCTTGCGGTGCCGTCCGCCTTTTGCTTGGCGTCGGCGAGGACGGTCGACTTCTCGGCCTGCTCGGCTGCCGCCGCGTCGTGGACGCTCTTTGCGGTATCGAGTACCTTCTTGGCGTCGGCGACGTCCTGGAAGAACTTCGCGAGGTCGGCGTTCGCATCGTCCACGCCCTGCTGCTTGGATGCGGTGTCCGCCTTGGCGGAGTCCAGCTTGGACTGTGCGGTCGTTACGGCTGCGTTGGCGGCATTAAAGGCGACCTGCTTCTGCTGGACGGTCGACTTTGCCGTATCGACGGCTGCATTGGCGGCATCGAGGTTCGATTTCGCCGCATTCAGCTCGGCCTGAGCATCCGTGACGCCCTGCTGCTTGGCGGCGACATCAGCCTTTGCGGCATCGAAGGCACGCTGCGCATCGGTGACGCCCTGCTTCGCGGCATCGACACCTGTCTGTGCGACATCGAAGGCATCCTGCTTCTGCTGGACGGTTGCTGCGGCGCCGGCGACTGCCTGCTGCTTGGCTGCGAGATCGGCCTTGGCTGCGTCGAGTGCGCTCTTGGCGTTCTTCAGGCCGTTGATGTAGGAGGTCAGCTTCTGCTCGTACTCGTCGACGGAGATGGCTCCGGTATTCCAGCCCGAACCGGCCCAACCGCCGTATTGCAGCGTGAGCGAGAACGTCAAACGGGTGTCATCGTTCAGACCGCATCCCATGACAGCATAGTCAGGGTTGATGATGTTCATGTAATGACCGATACGGTAGTAATCGAACTTGTCCTGGTTGGCGTACCAGAAGTCGTAGGCGTCCTTTCCGGAAAGATTCGTCGCACCAAGGGCTGCTGCAGTCTTGTCAAACAGATCCTTTTCCTGATAGATCCAGGCCTTGCAGGGGTCGCGATAGCTCCAGGCAAGGTTTTCACCGACATCGAACTGCTGGGCATGCTCTACATTTTTCGTCGAATAGTTTGCATCTGCAATCGCTGCCGCAATGAGCTTATAGCTTACCTCAAGCTCGGAAAGGCCGACGGACTTACGGTAGGCGTTCACGTTCTTCATGACCGTGATGGACGAAAGCATGTTTTCAAGGCCCGTTGCGTCGAGACTGTTTCCGATCTCGGTGTAGTCTTTGTACGTGCAGTTCTGGATGATCTCGATGGCTGAATCGGCACCCATGGCCTTGAAGAAACCGATGGCTCCCTGCTTGAGCTGCGCGTCTGCGAGATCCACCTTCGTTTGTGCCTCGTCGACCTTCTGCTGCGCGGCGGTCACGGCGGCGTCTGCGGTATCCTTCGCCGCCTTGGCGTTCGCAAGCTCTACATCGGCGGCTGCCTTGGCGGACTCAGCGTCCTTGACAGCCTGCTTCGCTGCATCCAGCTTGGAGATGGCGTCGACGTTCGCCTGCTTGGCCGCATCGAGGTCGGCGTTCGCGGCATCGAGTGCGGACTGGGCGGCGTTCACGCCGGACGTGGCATCGAGGGCAGTCTGCTGCTTCGCGGAGAGGGCCACCTGGGCATCATTCAGGTCGGCTTGTGCCGTTGCCGCAGCGGACTGTGCCTGCTCGAGCTCGGACTCGCACTGGGACTGTGCCGCTCGTGCGGTAGCGAGGGCTGCCTCTGCGTCCGCGACCTTCTGTTTTGCCGCATCGTACTCCGGACCGCTGGCACCTGCCTCCGCTGCAGCGAGGTCGGCTTTCGCCTTCTCGTAGGCGGCGCTGGCTGCTGCGGCCTTCGCATCCGCCGCGTCCTTGTTCTGCCTGGCTGCAGCGAGGACAGAATCGGCGTAATCCTTTGCAGACTGGGCCGCAACCAGCTTGGACTGGGCATCGGCAAGCGTCGCGTTGGCGTTGTCCAGTTCGGCCTGTGCCCTGTCCACGGCAGCCTGGGCGTCGCGCACGGCCTGCTCGGCGGCACTGATTGCCTCCGGGGTGGCGCTTACAGCATCTGCCTTGGCTTTATCGAGGGCATCCTTGGCATCCTGAGCCGCCTTGAGGGCGGACTGGTACGCTTCGTCCTTCTCGGACGCATCCGCCTTAGCGTCTGCGAGACCCGCCTTCGCCTGCTCGAGGTCCTTGCCAGCGGCATCGGCGGCGTCCTTGCCCTCTGCGACCTGACGGGCGTACTCGTCCATTGCCGCTCGGTCGGCTGCCGTGCCGGCGCTGACTGCCGAATCGTAGGATGCCTTGGCCTGGTCGCGGGCGGAAGCAACCTCGTTGTAGGGGCCGGCGACCTCATCGTAAGATGCCTTGGCGGCGTCCTCCTTCGCCTTCGCCTCGTCGACTGCCTTCTGCAGATCCGCGATGGTCTGTGCGACGGATTTCGCGCCGGTACCGGATGCCGCGCCGGCGTGGGCGGCGATCGGCGACATCACGGCAGGGTGCTGCATGGTCCCGTCACCTGTCTGGGCGAATGCCGCGAACGGTGAGATGAGGCTCGATCCGGTCATGGCGGCCATGGTCGCCGCGGTGACGGTCAGACGTGCGATCCCCTTCGGGGCGTGAATCTTTTTGCTTGGCAGTGCGGCGAAGTGATCGCCACCGGCAGCAAAGTGCTTTCCCTGAGTCATTGCTATTCCATTCCTTTTCCATGCCATGTCCGACTAGGCATCAGAACTCTTTCCAATAAAGGTAATTATGCGCCTTAACAGGGATTGTTGTATATAGTCCGTTGGCATAAATACAACAATCCATGACTCTTTTTGTCATGGATACGAAGACGCTTCAGAAATCATTCGGCATGAGATGCAAAGAGCTCCGCGCTGGACTCGGGTACAGCCAGGAGCAGTTCGCCAATTTGATTGAGATGGATCGTTCCTACTACGCGAGCATTGAGGTCGGACGAAGAAATGTCAGTCTTTCTAACCTCTCTAAAATTGCCGATGGATTCAACATATCAATTGCTGCACTTATGACTGGTGTCAGCGATAAATCGGATTAGTCCATCAATCAACGAACGAAGTGAGCGAATAAATCGGCGGCGTAGCCGGCGGCAAGGACACGGTACGTGGCCGCGCAGCGAGCTTCGCGAGCGAAGAGGACGGCATCGCCGTCCCTATATCTTTATAGTATATTTCTCTATTAATTGGTTTCACCAAAATGGGTATTGCGCAAGCTTCTGAACAGGCGTTTTTATCAAAAACTCAAAGCAGCCGAATCATCAAAATGGTGAAATTTTTTACCCAAATTGAGGAAGCGCTTCACCAAAATGGAACCGACTAACGGCTGTTGAAAACTTTTTATCCCCAAAATGGTGATTTCCTGTTTTCAGTGGAAAACTCGGTAAGTTAAATTATTTACTTACCAGATTTACAAACAAAAGCAGTTCTTAACCCTAAAACCAGAACAGGTCAGAAGCAAAATTAACTCCTGACCTGCGATTTTTCTGGTGCCCCCGGGCGGATTCGAACCGTCGACACCCGCTTTAGGAGAGCGGTGCTCTATCCCCTGAGCTACGGAGGCATGCTGTACTAGTGTAGCAGATTTACGCCGCTGTAATGCAACGTATAGCCACTCTTCGAAGTTGCGGTGGAACAGCCCTCCGGAAAGTGCGCCCCACTATCCAGGCAAATTCTGGGTCAGACTTTCCCCATGAGACCTCGCCGGGAAACTGTGTCCCAGAATTTCGGCTCGAAACGGGACACGGTTTCCCAAACGGGCCCGTTCCGGAAACTACATCCCGCAATCGGCACTCGAACCGGGATGCACTTTCCCGATCGAGCCTCATGGGAAACCGCGTCCCACTTTAGGGGGGCGCTCTTTAATGACTAGTTGCCTTTGTGGAAAAGGTTCTTGATGACGGAGGGGATGCTCTTGGCGCCCTTGGCGGTCACGTCGATAAAGTCGGGCGAGCGCACAAGCTTGTCCTCGTCCACGTACTTGCGAACCGCGCGCAACGTCTCTTTGTCATCGCGCGTCGAAAACGTAAAGTGACCGTTGTCCTTGGTGAAGATGGCAAAACGCGTAATCTTCTTGGTGCCGCGCAAAACCTCGGCGGCAATATAGTCGACCTCGTCCCACGGGATTTGGATATAATCCTCGGGATTACGCTCGTTATAGTACTCAAACGCCTTATTGCCCACCATCACGTTACCGTGACTGGTAAGCCCCATCAGGCAGGTTGCCGGCGTTGCCAGATCGACCGTGCTGTTCTGAGATTGCGCCATACGCGCCTCGCCCTCCAATAAAAACAATCGGACCGCATCCAGTGTACCCACCGGGTGCGGTCCGTTTCAATGGCTCAAAAGCCCTTGCCTAGCAACTCTCGGTCTTAAGCCGAAGCGTGCTTACATGAAGCCGCAGACGCGACCGATGATGCCGACGGCGAAGAGAGCCAGGATGATGACGATCGGGCTGACCTTCTTCTTGAGGAGCTTGCAGACCAGAAGGGTCAGGCACACGGCGGCAAGGCCGGGGATGAGCTGATCGAGGTTGGCCTGAAGCGTGGTGACCTTCACCGGGTCGAGTGCGTTGGCACCGACAGAGCTGTACATCGTCAATGCCTGCTTGATGCCCTCAGAACCGGCGGGCAGGTTGGCCCAGTCGATATAGGCGCCAGCGGACTGCGTGACCTTGGAGACGACCGGGGTGAAGGAGATGGACACCCAGCGCTCGACCAGGGCGCCGATGATGAACATACCCAGGATGGAAGCACCCTCGGTGACCTTGCCCATCAGACCGCCGGAGAGGTCCTTGGCGATGGAGGAGCCGACCTTGTAGCCAAACTCCTGCGTGTACCACAGGAAGGCGTAACGGATGATGTTCCACGCGAAGAAGAACAGCAGCGGACCGGCGATGCTGCCGGACAGGGCCAGGGAAGCGCCCAGTGCGCCCAGAATCGGGCGAAGGGTGAACCAGAAGGCGGGGTCGCCGACGCCGGCGAGCGGGCCCATCATACCGACCTTGACGCCCTGAATGGCGACGTCGTCAATCGGAGCACCGTTGGCGCGCTCCTCCTCGAGGGCGAGGGTAACGCCAATGACGGGGGCGGAAACATAGGGGTGGGTGTTATAGAACTCCAGGTGGCGCTTAAGAGCGGCAATCTGGTCATCCTTGCTGGTGTAGAGCTTCTTGATCGCAGGGATCATTGCGAAGCACCAGCCGCCGTTCTGCATACGCTCGTAGTTCCACGAGCCCTGAAGGAACTGATGACGGAAGCAAACCTTCTTACGGTCAGCCTTGGTGAGCTGAATCTTGTTCTCTGCCATATGTATCACTCCCCTCCTACTCGTAATCGTTCAGAATGTCGCCGAGCGGGTCACCGGAGCCACCGCCCATGCCGCCACCCTGCTTGGCCAGATCCTTAAGGCCAAGGTAGATGAGGGCAAGGGAGATGCCGATGAGGCCAAGGGCGATCAGCGTGAGCTGAGGGATGGCAGCAAGGACAAAGCCGAGGATGAAGAACGGCCAGGTCTCCTTGGTGGCCATCATGTTGATGACCATGGCGTAACCGACGGAAGCGACCATGCCGCCGCCGACAGCCATGCCGCCGGACAGCCAATCGGGCATAGCGTTAAGCGCGTTGGTAACAGCCTCGGCCGGGATGATACACAGAAGTACTGCCGGGATGGCGATACGAACACCCTGCATGAGGATGCCGGCGTACTGCCAACGCTCGATGCCGGCGAAGTCGCCCTTCTCGGCGCAGGCGTCCATGCCGTGAACCATAGCGGTAGCCAGGGTACGGCAGATCATGGTCAGGAACAGACCAGCGACCGACAGCGGGACGGCGACGGCGATGGCGGCGGTAACGGCCTTGGCCGAATCGGTGGCGCCACCGTTGAGGGCGAGCACCATGATGATCGAAGAAGCGACCGAGGCCAGAGCGGCGTCAGGCGCGACGGCGGCGCCGACGTTAGCCCAGCCAAGGGCCATCATCTGGAGCGAACCGCCCAGGAGGATGCCCTCCTGAAGGTGACCGGTTACGAGACCGATAAGCGTGCATGCCACGAGCGGCTGATGGAACTGGAACTCATCCAGAATGCCTTCCATACCGGCAAGCAACGCGACAATCGCAACAAGCAGAATAGTGATTGCAGACATGTATCGGACCCTCCTTTACTATGCTTGAGCGGCCAGTTCGGCCTTTGCTTTCTTCAACATGGCGTCGAGATCCTCGGAGGAATCCGAAGGAACCTTGCGGACCTCGAACTTGACGCCCTTGGCCTTGAGAGCCTCGATGGTCTTGACATCGTCATCGCCCATAGCGACAGCGTTGGTGACGACGACCTTGCCCTTGGAGTGGGCCATGGAACCGATGTTGGCTTCCTTGATGTCGACGCCGGCCTCGATGGCCCTGAGCAGATCCTGCGGGTTCTCGAACAGCAGCATCGCCTTGGTGTCGCCAAAGCGCGTGTCCTTGACGACCTCGGCCATCTTCTTGATGGGCACGACGTTGGCGTGGACTCCCGGAGGGGCAGCCTGCTCAATCATGGTCTTGCGGAGCTCGTCGTGAGCAACGCCGTCGGAGACCACGATGATGCGGTTGGGGTTGATCTGCTTGGTCCACGTGGTGGCCACCTGACCATGCAGCAGACGCGTGTCGATACGGACGTGGGCGATCTTGATGTGCCCGTCGCCGATCACCGTTCCCGGAGGAATGGCACCCGCAGGAGCAGCGGCGGCCGCAGCCGGCTTCTTCTCCTCGGGCTCCAGAGACTCGGGCTTGACGCGCACGCCGGCCTTAGCCTCAGTCACGAGATGTTTTGCGATCGCATGTGCAGTGTTCTTTGCGTCAAAGCGCTGCGAATATGCCTCGATGAGCATAGGCAGGTTGACACCGGTGACGATAGCCCAGGAATCATGGCCCTCGATGAGACCGCTGATCTGGTTGAAGGGCGTGCCGCCCCACAGATCAACGAGGAAGAGCACCTGCTCCTGGTCCTCGAAGGAAGCGACTGCTTCCTCGACCTTGGCTCGGAAGTCGTCGGGGCCCATGCTCGGCTCGAGCGAGACCACGGCTACAGACGGCTGATCGCCAAAGACCATCGAGCCCGTCTGCTTGATTCCAGCCGCCAAGTCACCATGGCTAGCAAGAACAATACTTACCATCACATAACCTCCTTTTTGTCTACGTAATTCCTACACGACAGTTATGGAGTATAGCTGCAAATACAGCAGAATTGTTTGAAAAACTGCAAAAGGTAGCATTATTTGTTTAAACCCTTGATTCTCATTTTCATTGCAACAGCCTCAGGACTCAGCGCAA
>JAQCQR010000030.1 GCA_027687465.1 Coriobacteriaceae bacterium AF08-21 | reverse complement strand
AGGCGGGGCATGCCCCGCCTCTTACACCACATCTCTGTGCGCTACCCTCGTAAGGCCCCTCCTTAGGAAAGGGAATCGATTTATTCCACAGCCGCAGATTAATCCTAGCCGCTACTCCATCATGTCGAGGACGGAGGGGCGAAGCTCGCTCTCGGCAGCCTCGGGATCGGTCTCGCGCAGGCGGTTGATGTAGCGGTTGTACCACATCACGGCAAGGCCCAGGAAGATAACTACACCGCCAACGTTGTAGACCAGTGTCAGCCACAGAGGCTGATCGAGCGGGATGGTGCCGCAGATAAGCACGAAGCAGAAGACCACAAGCAGGAATGCAGCAATGGCCAGGCCAAAGGTACGCGAACCCATGCGGAAGCCACGGGGAGCAGCGTCGAAGTTCTTGCGCAGCATAAAGTAGGCAAGCAGGATCAGCAGCGGCGGGAGCAGAGCGGTGGCAGCCGTCATGTTGGTGACGATCATGAGCAGGTCGTCTAGGTTGCCGGAGCCCAGGGCCGGGATGATCAGGATGGGGACGACGATGGCAAACTGCAGCCAGGCAGCGCGGGCAGGAATGCCGTGCTCGTTGAGCTCGACGATCTTGCTACCAAAGACGCCCTTGGGGATCTCGGTGAAGAAGACCTTGATGGGAGCAGAGGTCCACATCATGAGGGAGCCCAGCGTGGCAGCGAGAAGGATCAGGCCAATGACGCGCGTGGACACTTCCATGGGAATGCCAAAGTGGGCAAAGACAGCGCCGAATACGTCGAAGATACCGGTGGAGATGGCAACGCCGCCCTCGGGAATGAACAGGTTGACCAGCAGCGAAGCGCCTGCATACAGAAGGCCGATGGTCAGGCCGGCGATAACGACGGTGCGCACGAAGGCCTTGACGCCACCCTTAAGGTCGTTAAGGAACACGCCGACAGACTCAGCGCCGCCAACGCCCTGGATGATCCAGGCAAGCGTACCGAAGAAGCCCCACATAGTTGCGAAGTTGGTCGTGTCGGGAGCCATGTTAGCGGGGGTAGGAGCCGTAGCGAACTCGACGCCGCCAAAGGCAGCAGCCAGGGACAGCAAGATGAACACGGCAGTCAGGCCGAGAGCCGCGGTCGAGCCGAAGGAGGAAATGGAGCCGATCCACTTAGCGCCCTTGGTCGAAACCCACGTGGCGATAGCAAAGACGACGATCTCGATAATGGTGATCCACAGCTGCGAGAGCTCGGCATTGGCACCAAAGAACACGTAGCTCGCGTAAATGATGACGTTAGGCAGGACGGACGCAAAGTAGAACAGGTTAACGAACCAGTAGCTAAACGCCGTCAGGAATGCCCAGCGGCCGCCCATCGAGGTCTTGACCCAGGCGTACACGCCCGACTCGGAGTCCTTGTTAAGGCCGACGAACTCGGCGGTAACCAGGGTATAGGGGACAAAGTACAAAAGCGTGGCGAAGAAGAACGACGGCGCAGCTGCCAAGCCGATGGCCGCGTTGTTGTTGATGATGTTCTTGATACCGAACACGGCGGCGACCGTCATGCCCAGCAGAGCGAACGAACCAATCGTTCCTCGTTTTTCAGAGCTCATAAGCCCTCCCAATCATCCGTTATATCTCATCTAAAACCGTCCGGACTGCAAGCGCAATCGTGGACGGCGCACCTGCTAAGGGGAATGGGGAAAAGGGAGTCAACAAAGCCATCCCCCTTAACGGCGCTAAGCAAACGCCCAAACGGACGAATACTACTTGTTGGGGAAGGAATAACCTTCAACCGTCACGTGCAGTACCACGACGCGGGAATCCGCGACATCGGCCACGACACGGTAGGCCTCGTCAATTTCGACGACGGCGACGCCGCCGGCGGGAATCGTCACGGTCTCCCCCATACCCTCAAAGCGCTCGCGATCGTCGATATCGCTGTAAGTGCGCGTGCAGGTAAGATCCGCCTTGGAAGCCACCTCGACGGTCAGGTCGCCGTCGAGCGGAGCGAGCACGGCATGGTAGCGACGGTGACCGACCAGATCGGCGGTAGCGGCCTCGCGGGCATAGACCCACCAGTACACCAACGAGTCGCCGATGGAGTAAGCCACGTCGTGCTGCAGGTCGGCAACGCCATCGAGCGCCTGACCGGTGCGCATCCACTTCTTGACGGACTTCATCTGAGCGTCGAAATCGGCGCGCGAGTTAAAGACATGCATGACTTATGCCTCCTTAATGGGTGCCAGCGCCTGAGCCAGATCGGCAGACGTCAGCGGTCGCAGGGACACCTCAAAGCTGAAGCTCTCAAAACGGGTGCGGTAGGAATCGAGCACCTCGGAACCCCAAGAGTTCGAACCAAGGCCGAGCAGCTGGTCGTTGATATTGACCGTAACCGTGTCGCCCTTGACAAGGTCGTAGACGTGCTTGGCGTTATCGATGGCCTCGCAGCTATAGGGCCATGCCGAGAACGAGAACGGGTTGGAAGCGGCGTCGCTCGGACGCGTCACGACCAGACCGTCACCGTGGCTAGAGCGCAGGGCGACCCAACGGGTGCCCTCGCGGTTAGCGCAATCCTGAGGCATAACGTAGGGCGTGAACATGTCGTCGACCGTAGTGCGGTAATGACCGACCGGGTTGGCGCGCAGCGAGTCCGGATAGTTCTCGCCCGGGCCGTGGCCATACCACTCGACGGCACGATCGCAACCGGGGACCTCGAAGGAGATGCCGATGCGCGGGATGATATCCGAGTAATCGCCGTAGGGCTCGCCGGAAACCTTGAGGTCGACGCGACCGCTCGGAAGCACGGTGTAGACGAGCTCGACGCGCATGCCGAACGCGCGGACGGGAGGAGCGATACGCTGGCTCACGGTAACGACGACCGCATTGCCATCCTGCTTCCAAGAAACCTTGCGGGTAGACGTCTGCATCACATCGATGAAGTTGTCCTTCCACAGTGAGTCATACTCCTGGGCATGGTTATCGACGAGCGGATGCCAAAAACCAACCTGGGGACCAGAGGCCATTACGTCGCGGCCGGATGCCTTCCACTCGCTCACGGTACCGTTGACTTTGCTGAAGGTCAGCTCGCCGTTGAGGGAGTGGATGCGGATCTCCTGCTCGGTCTCCTCAACCGTAAGCTCAGGACGAGCGGGGGGCACGATGGCCGGCGCCGGATGGTTTGCGATGGCAAACTGGCTTGCGCCCAGCTGGAACATCGGCTCGCACCAGACGTGAGCGGCCATGGTGTAGGCGCGCACGGTCAGCAGGGTCTCGCCCACTGCGGCCTCGCGAATCACCAGCGGCAGCTGGACGGACTCGCCGGGGGCAACCGCGCCGGGCATGAGCGTCTTGCGGCAGGCCACGTCGCCGTCCACCAGGGTCTCGGCCGACAGGCAGACATCCTCGAGGGTGGTGAACCAACGCTTGTTGGTGACGGTCAGCTCGCCTGCCTCGGCGTCATAAGCCATGCGGACCGGGCAGATGACCTGGCCGTACTCGGTAAGGCCCGGGCTCGGCTGCTGCCAGGGGAACACCATGCCATCGATGCAGAAGTTGCTGTTGTTGGGGTAATCGCCGTTGTCGCCACCATACATATCGTAGGCAACGCCGTCCTCGGTCACAGCAGCCAAACCGTGGTCGCACCATTCCCAGATAAACTGGCCTTGGATGCAATCCCAGCGATCGAAGACCTCCTGGTACTCGGACAGGCCTCCGGGACCGTTGCCCATGGAGTGACCGTACTCGCAGTTGATGCGCGGCTTGGGGAACGGATGCTCACCAAGGTCGTTCATCTGCGAAACACGGGAGTACATCGTGGAAATGACGTCGACGGTATCGGCGTTGCGGTCCTCCTCGTAATGGACCGGACGATCATCGAGCTCGTGAGCCTTGGCGTACATCGCGCGGATGTTGCAGCCATAGCCGCTCTCGTTGCCCATCGACCACATAATGATGCAGGCATGGTTGCGTTCCTGCATCACCAGGCGCTCAATGCGGTCGACGTAGGCCGGCTCCCATGCCGGGTCGTCGGTGACCAGGGCGATATTGCCGATATTCTCGAAGCCGTGGCTCTCCATATCGGTCTCGGCGACCAGCATGATGCCATACTCATCACACAGCTCGTAGAAGCGCGGGTCATTGGCATAGTGAGAGGTGCGCACCGCGTTGATGTTGTGCCGCTTCATGAGCTCCAGGTCGCGGCGCATGCGATCGAGGCCCACGGCGCGACCCTTGTGATCGTCGTGATCGTGGCGGTTGACGCCATGCATCTTAAAGTAAGTGCCGTTGAGGTAGATATGATTGCCCTCGACCGTCACCTCGGCAAGTCCCTGGTGATGCGGAACGTACTCGCTGACCTCGTCGCCGTCGTAGACCTCAAACGTAAGGTCATAGAGGAAGGGGTCCTCGGGGTTCCAGAAGTGGGCATCGGCAACGCTGCACTCGGCATGGCCATCGACGCACTCGCCCGTAGCGACCACGTTCTCGCCATCGCTGAGCGTAAACACGACGCGGGAAGCGCCCTCGGCCACCGTATCGAGCGTGATCAGAGCGGCATCGCCCTCGCGGTGCGTGCGGAACCTAAAGTCGACCAGGTGCGCGGCGGGACGCTGCATAAGGTACACATCGCGGAAGATGCCCGAGGCCCACCACATGTCCTGATCCTCGATATAGCTGCCATCGCTGTACTGCAGGACCTTGACCGCAAACAGGTTGTCGCCCTCGACGAGCGCGTCGGTCACGTCGAACTCGGCAGACAGGCGCGAGCCCTTGGTCATGCCGATAAACTGACCGTTGACGTACAGCTCACCATAGCTCTCGATGCCGTCAAAGCGAATGATCTCGCGAGCGCCGGCAGGCACGGCGGGAAGGTTGACGATGCGCTGGTAGACGCCCGTGGGGTCGTCGGAGGGAACGAACGGCTGATCCACCGGGAACGGGAAACCCTCGTCGGTATAGGCAAGATTGCCATAGCCATCCACCTGCCACAGGTGCGGAACCTCCACGTGATCCCACTCGGGCTCGTACGTAGAGAGCTCCTCGTTGGAAACGGCAGCAGGCCCCTCAAAGAGGCGGAACTGCCACGAGCCAGACAGCTGGACAAACCCGCGCGACAGCTCGCGGCTGTACGTAGCGGCGAGATCGGCGGTCTCGTAACCCATAAAGTACGCATGGGGTGCCAGGCGGTTCCTGTGGGTGAGCGCTTGGTTTTCCCAATCGTTAATGGCGTCCATGGTGATGCTCCTTCGTCATCGTTGTGATTCTTGTGCAACCGGTTGTCCTTATCTTACGGGCGATGCAAAAAATTGTGCAACCGGTTGTCCGCTGAACGGTCGATTTGGTCGGATTAACGGTGCAACCGGTTGTACAGCTGCGACACTTATGTCACCCTGAGTATCGAAACTCAACACAAAACATCGTTCTTAAGCTCGTAGGCAACCGCCGCGCCCGCTGATATCTCACCCACACGAGACGTATTCGATTGCGGCTTGGTTGCAAAACGACACCTGTCACCGGATATCATGAACGCTCTTCAGGTGCACTATAGTAAGCTGTATCCGCACCAGCCCGTATCAGTGACAACATCGACCGCATTTTCCAGGAGACGCCATGACCCAACCAGTTCGCACCGCACCTACGCTTGCCGAGGTTGCCGCAGCTGCCGGCGTGTCGCGCTCCACGGCCTCACGCGCCCTCAACGATTCGCCCCGCATTAGCGAGGAAACCAAAAAACGCGTCCGCGCAGCGGCCAAGGAAGTCAATTTTGTCCCCAACGCTCGCGGCCGAGCGCTCGCTGTCGGGCGCACGGAAATCATCGCCGTGCTCGTGACCGAGCCCCTGAGTGAGCTCTTCAGCGACCCCACCTATAGCGAATTTTTGAGCGGCATTACCGAGGAACTGTCGGAGTCGTCCTATCTGCCCGTTATCTTGCAGGCGTCTTCTACGCATGAGCGCAACCGCGCACGCGAGCACTTTGAGCGCCGCTCGTTCGACGCCGTGATCGACGTCTCCCCCTACAAGGGCAGCGAGCTGCTCGAGGTGCTGCGCGAGCTGGGCGTACCCACCGTGTTGTGCGGCCAGCTCGAGGGCCACCCCTATCGCGACGTGTTCTCGACAGTCTACTCTGACGACGAAGAGGGCGGACGCTTTGCAGCGCTCGCTATGAAAGAGCGCGGGCGCAAAGATATCGTCGCCGTGTTGGGACCGCAAGACAACCCCGCTGTTGTCGACCGCCTGCGCGGCTACCGCACCGTCCTGGGCGAAGACCTCCCAGGCGCAAACGTTATCTATACCGGCTGGAACAGCGGAGACGGCTATCAGGCCATGCACCAGATCCTCGCGCGCGAGATTGCTTTCGATGGCGTGCTCTGCGGATCGGACTGTATCGCGGCTGGCGTCATCACCGCACTCAACGAGGCAGGCCTATCTGTTCCGGCGGACGTTTCCGTCGTCGGCTTCGACGATCACGAGATTGCGGCGCGCTGCGTCCCCGCGCTCACGACCGTCCGCCAGCCCCTGCGCGAAGAAGGCCACATGGCCGCCAACATTGCGCTCGACATGATCAAGGGCGCCGAGCCCACCACCTCCGTGATGCACATGCAGCTAATCCAGAGAGACTCGCTATAAGAAACTAGGACAGGCTTTCCGCCAGACAGTTGTTGCGGAAAGCCTGCCCCGTTTTGAGTGCTCATTCTGGGGCACAGTTTCCGTTAGACCGCTCAACCGGAAACTGTGCCCCATTATTTTGCCGAATTCTGGGTCACGCTTTCCCAGAGGATTCCCTTTGGGAAAGCGCGACCCGTTCTGGACACAGATTCCGGGTCGCAGTTTCCGCGACGTCCGGTCACCCCATGCCCTCACAATCTCGGCGTATAAAAAACGAGGGAAGGCACGCGTCCTTCCCTCGTTGCAAGCAATTTGTGGCCGCTCGCCTACATCAAGCGCAGGCTGACGTCCTTGAGCTGGGCGCCGCTAACGGCACTCGGGGCGCCCGACATGAGGTCGGAGCCGCTGGCCGTCTTGGGGAACGCCATGACGTCGCGGATGGAGTCGGAACCGGTGAGCAGCATGCACACGCGGTCCAGGCCCAGAGCAAAACCGCCCATCGGGGGCGCACCAAACTTGAGCGCCTCCATGAGGAAGCCGAACTGCGACTCGGCACGCTCCTCGGTAAAGCCCAGGAGCTTGAGCATGGACATCTGCATCTCGGCGTTGTGGATACGCATACCGCCGCCGCCGGCCTCAAAGCCGTCCATGACAAAGTCGTAGGTGCACGAACCGGCTGCCAGCGGGTCGGCCTCGATCTTGGCGATGTCGGTCTCGGTCGGCAGGGTGAAGGGCTGGTGCTCGGCAGCGTAGGCCTTGCGGTCCTCATCCCAGTGGAACAGCGGGAAGTTGACGACCCACAGGAAGTCGTGGCCCTCGCGCTTGATCTCGAGCGCGTTGGCCATGTGGGAACGCATGCCGCCCAGGATCTCGTCGGAGAGCAGGCGCGGGCCGGCGGCGAACATCACAAGGTCGCCGGGCTCGACGTCCATGCGCTCGCGCAGAGCGGCCATCTCCTCGTCCGAGAAGAACTTGACGATGGGGCTGTTAATGGAGCCGTCCTCGCGGAAGGCGATCCAGGCCAGGCCCTTGGCGCCAAACGTGGAGGCCACGCCGGCGAGCTTATCGATCTTGGCACGTGCCCAGGCACCGGCGCCCTTGGCGTTGATAGCCTTGACGACAGAGCCCTCCTCGTTTGCGGCAGTCGCAAAGACCTTGAACTTGGAGTTGGCGAAGATGTCGGTCAGGTCGACCAAGTGCATGCCATAGCGGGTATCGGGCTTGTCGGAGCCATAGGTGTCCATGGCCTCCCAGTAGTTCATGCGACGCAGCGGCGTGGGCATCTCGACACCCATGCGGCCGAAGGCATCGGCCAGGACCTCTTCGAGCGCGCTCATGACGTCATTCTGGTCCACGAAGGACATCTCGATATCGACCTGGGTGAACTCGGGCTGACGGTCGGCACGCAAGTCCTCGTCGCGGAAGCACTTGGCAACCTGGTAGTAGCGCTCGACGCCACCGACCATAAGCAGCTGCTTCAGGAGCTGCGGGGACTGCGGCAGGGCGTAGAAGTTGCCCGGCTGGATGCGGCTGGGGACGATGAAGTCGCGGGCGCCCTCGGGCGTAGACTTGAACAGGGAGGGCGTCTCGACCTCCATGAACTCACGGTTGTGTAGCGCCTCGCGAATGGCAAAGGTAAAGTCGGAGCGCAGCTTGAGGTTGGCCATCATCTCGGGACGACGAAGGTCCAGATAGCGATAGCGCAGGCGGGTGTCCTCGCTGGTCTCGATGCCGTCCTCGATTTGGAACGGCGGGGTGACGGACGTGTTGAGCACCTCGGCGTGGTCGGTCAGGACCTCGATCTCGCCGGTCGCGAGCTTGGTGTTGGTGGTCTCCTCGCCACGGGCGCGTACGACGCCGTGAATCTTGATGGGCCACTCGGGACGCATGGTCTCGGCGATCTTAAAGGCATCGCCGTCGGAGTGCTCGGGGTCGAAGGTGAGCTGCGTGATGCCCTCACGGTCGCGAAGGTCGCAGAAGATAAGGCCGCCGTGGTCGCGGCGACGGCTCACCCAACCGGTGAGGGTGACCTCTTCGCCCACGTTCTCGAAGCGAAGCTCGCCGCAGGTACGGGTGTGCATGGAATGCTCATCGATGGGACGGGTCTGGCTCATACCAGTGATCCTCCTTTATGGATCTGTGCCGCCCCGTGTCGTTCCGGGCGGCGTCGTACAGATTTGCCCAGCCTGCGTAAACCGCGCAGCCAGACATGGCGTTCTATCTTATCGCACTCGCGTCGATGTGCCGCGAAAAAGTGGCTCCTGCCCAAAGACTTGACGGAGACGAAACAATTGACGCGCCGCGGCACCCGCCCGCGCTCGTCACGTGCGACAATATGCCCCAATAAAACAGCACTTGGAAAGGCCCGTCATGACTGCACGCCTCATCGTTATGGATATCGACTCCACGCTCATCAACCAGGAGGTCATCGACCTGTTGGGCGAAGAGGCCGGCGTAGGCGAACAGGTGGCACAGATCACCGAACGCGCCATGCGCGGCGAGCTGGACTTTAAGCAAGCGCTCGTGGAACGCGTGGAGCTGCTCGCCGGCCTTGACGAGAGCGTGTTCGAGCGCACCTTTGAGCGCGTGACATTTACCCCCGGCGCGTTAGAGCTTGTGCGCTCGGCACACAGCAAGGGCTGGAAGGTCGGCGTGGTAAGCGGCGGCTTCCACGAGATCGCTGACAAGATCGTAGCCGCCGCGGGCATCGATTTTTGCCTGGCCAACCGCCTAGAGGTCGTAGACGGCAAGCTCACGGGTAAGCTGGCGGCAGACATTGTGACCAAGGAGTCCAAGCTCATCCAGCTGCTGGACTGGGCAGTTGAGTGCGGCGTCGACATGGCCCACACGGTCGCTATTGGCGACGGGGCAAACGACATCCCCATGATCCGGGCCGCGGGCACTGGCATCGCGTTTTGTGCCAAGCCCAAGACACGCGAGGCAGCCCCGTTTGCCATCGACGAGCGCAACCTGATGCTCGCCATGGACATCATCCTACGCGACTAGCCGATCCGTCTAACAATTGAATCAGTCTGTCCTATAGTTTCCGAACAATTTTGTCTTAGTGTTCGGAAACATACCCTTTGAGTGCTAGACTTTGCGCCGTCGAAGGGAACATATATGGATAAGCGAGATCTAGAGCAGCTGCTGAGCGATGTTGCCGGCGGATCAGTCACCCCGGCAGTCGCCCTTACGCGCATCCAGACGGCTCCGACCGCCGATTTGGGCTTTGCGCAGCTCGATCTTTCGCGCGGAGTGCGCCAGGGAGCCGGCGAGGTTGTCTACGGTGCTGGTAAAACCGCCGAGCAAATTGCCGCCATTATCGAGGCGCTGCGCGATGCAGGCCAGGAGCGCATCCTGGTCACACGCTTGGATGCCGAAAAAGCCGCGCGCACCGCTGAGCTTCTCGGCAACGACATCGATCTGGGATATGTCCCGGACGCCCAGCTCGCCCTGGTGGGTGGCAAGCCCTCCCCCACCGGCAACGGATGCATCGTCGTCGCCTGCGCCGGCACGAGCGACCTGCCCGTCGCCGAAGAGGCGGCACTGACGGCCGAGTTCTACGGCAACGAGGTCGATCGCCTTTACGACGTGGGTGTCGCCGGCCTGCACCGCCTGCTCGCGCATGCCGAGGAACTTGCCCAGGCGCAGGTGGTCATCGCCATCGCCGGCATGGAAGGCGCCCTGGCGAGCGTCATCGGAGGCCTTGTGAGCTGTCCGGTCATCGCCGTACCCACCAGTGTGGGCTATGGCGCGAGTTTTGGCGGCGTGGCCGCACTGCTCGCCATGCTCAACTCCTGCGCCAGCGGCGTTTCGGTCGTCAACATCGACAACGGCTTCGGCGCCGCCTACCAGGCAAGTCTTATCAATCATCTGAGCGCCGGCACATCCCGCGCCCGCTAAGGAGCATTTCATGTCCAACCATCAGCACACGCTTATCATCGACGGCACCTCGGGCATCAGCGGCGACATGACCGTCGCGGCTCTACTCGATCTGGGCGCCAGCGAGGAGCATCTGCGCGAGCAGCTCACCACGCTACCAGTCGACGGCTTTGAGATTGCCGTTACACGCGTAAACAAGCATGGCATCGACGCCTGCGACTTTGACGTCCAGCTTGCAGAGGAGCTCGAGAACCATGATCACGATATGGCCTGGCTCTACGGCAACGAAGCAGCTGCCGAGCACACGCACGAGCATGAGCACCACCATCATGATCATGACGAGCACGAACACGAGCACTGCCAGGAGCATGACCATGAGGCCCACGGTCATGGCCACGAGGATCACCATCACGCCCACCACCATCATCACCGTTCTTTGGCGGACGTCACCGCCATCATCGATGGCTCGCAGCTAAGCGATGGCGCCAAGCGTCGCGCCCTCGCCATTTTTTCCGTACTCGCTGCTGCCGAGGCCAAGGCTCACGGCAAAACGCCCGAGACCGTCATGTTCCACGAGGTGGGCGCCGTCGATTCCATCGTCGACGTCTGCTCGGTCGCCATCTGCCTCGATGACCTTGGTATTGAGGACATCGTGGTCGAGTCGCTCTCCGAGGGCCACGGCACCATTCGCTGCGCCCACGGCCTCATGCCCATTCCCGTCCCTGCTGTCGTCAACCTGTGCCAGGCGGGCAATATCGCCCTCGCGCCCGCACCGGTCGCCGGCGAGCTCGTGACGCCCACGGGCGCCGCCATCGTCGCCGCACTGCGCACGTCCGAGCACCTGCCGGCCCGCTACCGCATCGAGGCCGTCGGCTACGGCGCCGGTAAGCGCCCCTACGAGGGCTGCTCCGGCACGCTCCGTTGCCTGCTCGTTCACGTGGATGCATAACCATGGATGCCCGCAAAACCAAAAGCCGCGCCGCTATTGTCACGGCGTTTTCCGAGCTCCTTCGCGAGGAGGACTACGGCAAGATCACCGTCGGCGACATCATCGCGCGCGCTCACGTAGGCCGCGCGACATTCTACGGCCTCTTTAAGAGCAAAGACGACCTACTATCCGAGCTCGTGAGCGACATCTGCACCCACGCCCTCGACGACGATGGCACACCGCTCGATGACCCACTCGTGCAGATCGAGCATATTCTCAACAATCTCTGGGAGCGTCGCCAGGGCGTCCGAGCCCTCGTAGCCGGCGCCGGCTCACGCGTCTTCGCCGACTGCCTCCGCAAGACCATCATGTCGCGCGCAGCCGAAACCGTCCCCACCGACCCAAACGGCCCCGCCGGCACCATGGACCGCAGCTTCTTACTACACCACATAGCCTCAAGCTTCGTAGGAATGGTCCAATGGTGGGCCTGGCACAACTTCCAAGCAGATAAGGCCGACGTAGCCAAAGACTACTTGTCAGCCATAAAGCCCCTCTTCAACTAAGTAAGTAAGCCTCTCATCCCGAAGCACCGCCCCACCCCAGGCCGCCACGCATCCCAAAGTGTCACTCGCACCTCAAAGCGCCCAACAACAAAGTGCCCACCACATCCAAATTCAGATATATATGTTGGTTGCTTGTTCGAACGCAACTGGATTCCCGCAGGGTCCGGCATAGGTTAACTTTCCGCCGCACTCCGCAGGACGCAAGAAGCTCCCGCCGCACGAAGTGCGCAGCGGGAGCTTCTTGCATGTCCGAGGACGCGGCGGAAAGTTAACCTATGCCGGACCCGGGCGTTATATCAATTGTCTTGGACTAGAACATGCCCAAGAAACCATGCACAAACAGCGCGGCCAGAGCGGCACCGACAAACGGCGCGATGCCAGGAACAAGCAGGCCGTACTTCCAGTTGTTGTCAGCCTTGTTCTTGATCGGCAGCACCTGATAGGCCATGCGAGGACCAAGGTCACGAGCCTGGTTCATGGCGAAGCCGGTGATGCCGCCCATGCCCATGCCAACGGCCCAAACGATCAGGCCGACGCAGATGGCGAGCATCAGAACGTTCTCGCCGGCGCGGCTGGCGGCAGCAAGGATGGCGCTGATGAACACAAAGGTGCAGATAGCCTCGCAGAAGAAGTTACGGGCATAGTTCGTGCCCTCGGTGGTGGGGTTGGTCGAGAAGATGTTGCGCTGGGCAATGGGGTCGACGACGCCCTCGGAAGCCTTGAACTCATCGGCATACATAAGCCAAGCGATTACGGCGCCCACAAAGCCGCCGAGCATATCGGCAATCATGAAGGGGATGCAGCTGCTCCACGGCACCAGGCCTACGATGCACTGGGCAAGCACCATAGCCGGGTTCATGCACACGGCGCCGCCAAAGACAAACAGGCAGACCGAGATGCCAAAAGACCAAGTGGTGATGGCAAACATATGGCCGGAGCCCTGATACTTGGTGCCCTTGAGCACGGTATCGCAGTGTACGCCCACGCCAAAGATGATCATGAGGGCCGTTGCGCCGAATTCGCAGAGGAGTTTGGTAAGCATAAAACCTTATCTTTCTTGTCGGTTATAAACGATTCGTTTAGGCCGCGCGCTAGTGCTGAGCGACGACAACGCCCAGGCCATCGGGAATGACGGCCACCTTGGCATCGGCACCCTTCATCTCAAAGGCGAGCTTGAGCGCCTCCTCGAGGGTGTTGACCGGCGTCATGTGCATATCCTTAATCATCTGGTGATCGCACAGGTCGGTAACCATGATCACAGGGTGATGTGCCAGGACGCGGGCGAAAATCTGGCTCGTCCACTGATCGGGCAGGGTCTCGTCCTTGGGACGATCGATGCAGGCACGCTCAAACTCTGCCGGATCGTTGTCGGCGATGTTGTGATAGAAGCCCTCGCCACCGTGACCGTCGGCACAACCGGCAACGTCGATAATCACACCGCCCTCGGGAAGCGTGGCCTCGGCAGAGCACATGCCCTTCACGGCCTGGTAGATGTTCTGGTCGAGCGGGTAGCCGCCGTTGGTGGTGATGGCAATCTCGCACTCGACGGGCTCAACGCCGGCAAGGCTCTTCACGAACTCGCAGCCAGCCTCGTGTGCCTTGTGGATGTCACCGGCGAAGGAGCCGATGACCTCATGCTTGCCGTTGAGCACCACGTTCAGCACAAAGGCAAGGTGAGCCATCTCGGCGGCGGCGAACATGTCCTCGCTCACGTGGTTGTGGCACAGGTTGCCGGCACGCGAATGGGAATCATTCACAAACTGACCGTTATGGTTGTACATGATGGTCTTGTAGCTGGCGATACCGGGAAGGACGGACTTACGGCTGCCAGAGAACCCGGCAAAGAAGTGCGGCTCAATGAAGCCCTCGGCAAGCAGCAGATCGCAATCGACGGCAATCTTGTTGATGATGCACTCGCCACCAGAAGGCAGGGTGCCGATCTTTTTCATCATGCTGTCGTCAGTCGCGACGTGCATAACGATTTCCTCGTTGGCAACGATCTCCTCGCCGTACTTGTTGACGAGCTCCTCGTGCGTCGACGGACGATGCATACCCGTAGCAACCAAAATACGCACGCGAGCCTCGGGCGCAGCGGAATGGATGTGATGCAGCAGAATAGGCATCGTCACACGCGAGGGAACGGGGCGCGTATGGTCGGAGCTAATGATGACGATATCCTTCTTGCCAGCACAAAGTTCCTCGAGTGAAGGCGAGCCATAAGGGTTGGCAAGCGACTCCTCTACCAGCTCTTCCTGCGATTTCGTGGTCTTAAACTCGTTTTGATGACCCTCCATCACACCCGCGAAGTTCTTATCCTCGAGCTCCAGATGCAACGTCTTGTGGTCAAACGGCAGTTCACATTCAAACAATGACGAGCGCCCTCTTCCTTTCAACTGACACACTAGATAAACCGTTGGAAGGATACGCCGCTCACCGAAAAACTCCACCGTCCACCGACTCATTAACACAACGTTCATATTTGACCCACAACAAAACGGCCGCGATCCCAAACGGGACCGCGGCCGCTACAGTCGTAAGGCGAGAAGCGCGCCATTCTTCTCCTCAGCTTTAATCCCAGAAGACCGAGGACGAAGGGACCCGATGGGTCTCCCTCTGAATGCATTCCGCAGCACGAAGCCCTTTTCAAACGCGCGAAGCGCGCCATTATTCCCCCAGCCAGTAATCCGCCGAAAACCGGACATCGCAGGGTCCGCCATTAGTTTACTTTTAGGCACACTCCGCAGGACGCAAGAAGCCCTCGCCGCACGAAGTTGAACTGCCTCCCATTTCTTGGACATGAGAAATGGGAGGCTTTCTT
>JAQCQR010000003.1 GCA_027687465.1 Coriobacteriaceae bacterium AF08-21 | reverse complement strand
GGCTGGATGGCCTGGGCCAAGGACGGCGAGGAGGCCGGCACCACCGGTATGTCCTGTTCCCTCGAGGCTGTTCAGATTAAGCTCATTAAGAAGGGCGCTTCCCATCCTGATACGTCGGGATATTCCCATCTTGAAATACCCACGGTGACGTATTCCTCTCAGGTTAAAGGTGCTTGGCAGAATTCTGTCTCGGCCGGAGAGATGTCCGGTACAACCGGTCAGGGAATTCCCATCACCGGGTTTTCGGCTAAAACTTGTTCATCTGTTGCCGGCGGGATTAATTATCAACTGCATCTTTCGAATGTAGGTTGGACTTCTGGTAAGTCAAACGGGGATCAACTGTCGTCTGCTATTGAGTCCAATTCGGTTGAAGCAATTAAAGTCACCCTGTCAGGTGACTTGGCAACTTATTTCGATGTCTGGTATAGGGTCCATGTCGATAACGTCGGCTGGCTTGGTTGGACTAGAAATGGTGCAGTTGCCGGTAGCACTGGTTATGGAACGCATGTCCAAGCTGTCCAAGTTCGCCTTACAAGGAAGGGCGCCAATGCCCCCGGAAGCACCGTTTCGCCGTGTTTGCTTGGGCAACCTTCCGTGTTTGCAAATCCCATGCAGAAGAAGATTGTAGATCTTGCCCGACAGGTACCGTCTCCTGGTCCGGGATTGTGCTCCGAGTGGATTGCAGATATCTACGAGCGTGCCGGATTTAGGAACGTCCATACGGATGCCTGCGATTACTACTGGGATTATTGTAAATACATCGATTATTCTCAGCTGAAAGTCGGAATGGTCATTGCCGTTCCTTCGCATACGCATACACGCATGGGCAGCATTTACGGTCACGTTTGTCTTTATATCGGCAATAATCAGGTAATGGATAACGTCGGTCAGATTAGGACACTCGATATGGCGTATTGGTTGGATTATTATTCCACCTCATACAAGCCAAAATGGGGCTGGTATGACAACGTGCCGCTTGCATAGCTGATCGCAATTCGTGTCTTCACGCAGGTTCTAACAGATACTCTGACTTAAACGAACGGGTCGTTTTGCAACGGTCCGTTCGTTTCTATTTAAGTGCCATTCACGTTTTCGGTATTTAAGCAATTGCCGAAACGGTAAATAATGATGCTAAAGATGGTCGAGTGATGGGGGAGTCGAATGAAAAAGACGCAACGGTTGCTAGCAACGGCAATGACGCCATTACTAATCCTCCAATGTCTTATGACGCCTCTTTCTGTCTGGGCTGATACTTTACAGGTGCAGCCGGAGGCTACTGATTATTCCGACGGTGCTGCCAGCAGCTCGAAAGACGAGGGCCCCGTCTTAAATAACGAACAACAGGGGGCTGAAGTCGAGCAGCCGACTGTGTCAGACGATGATTCTTCCTCATCCGTTTCTAGCGAGTCTACCTCCAATGCAACTGATTCGGCGAAACCCGAAAATGATGTATCCACTGTATTTGGCTCTGTTTCATACCAGGCTCATGTGCAGGATATTGGTTGGCAAGCTCCCGTTTCAAATGGAATGACGGCCGGTACTACAGGTCGTGCAAAGCGCGTCGAAGCCCTCAAGATCAATCTGCTTTCACAGGGTGGCAGCCCTTTGGGGAATGACAGCATTTCGGTCCAATCGCACATTTCCGGGATCGGATGGGAGCCTCAGCCGGTGGGCAACGGGCAGGTTTCTGGAACAGTTGGACAGTCGCGAGCCATCGAGGCAATCAGGCTATCCTTGTCGGGCAGTCTTTCTGATTCGTATGACATTTGGTATCGCGTTCATTCTGCAAATGTTGGTTGGCTTGGCTGGGCCTCAAATGGTGAACCTGCTGGAACGCAGGGCTATGCTTACCAGATCGAAGCTATTCAGATTAAGGTGCTTCCAAAAAATGCTCAAGATGCGCCAGCGCGTGGTGATGCCTTTAGGGATCATTCTCAGGAACCGCCTACCGTTTCCTATCGATCTCATGTCTCCAATGTCGGATGGATGGGTGCTGTCGCGGACGGAAAGACATCTTGGGCCATTGACTCAAGAAATGCAATCGAGGCACTGTCGCTTGGTGTTAATTGGTATGGTCACGGAGGCTCTATTTCCTCTCGCGCGCACGTCTCTGGCTTTGGTTGGCAAGACTGGTCTTCAGGCGTCATTGGCACGACGGGGCAGTCTCGATCCATTGAGGCCGTTCAGTTTAAGCTGAACGGCGAGCTATCTGCTGCATATGACATTTGGTATCGTGTCTTTGCTTGCAATTTGGGTGGATGGCTGGGCTGGACATCGAATGGGTCCCCTGCGGGTTCTGCGGCGAAGGGCGCCGCTATCCAGGGGGTTCAGATTCTGTTGGTCGAAAAGGGCAGCTCTACCCCTGGCGATACAGCGAATCATTTTATTGGAGCTACGGATATTCTGAGCGGTAGCTCGTTCGGTCTTAACGGGAAAAGTCTGGGCTCCGCACAAGGCAAATCGATCTTGTTGGGTTCAGAGAGCGGCTCTGAACCTTTAACTTCGCTTTCTATTTCATTTGATAATCAAGAGACTTTAGGTTCAATCGGTTATTCAGGTTGCTATGAATTTGGTGGATGGGGTGATGTTGTTTCAGACGGCGTTGCGCTTAACTCTAAAAACAATGGGCGTGTTTTAAAGGCTGTGAGATTGACTCTTACAGGTGATTTGTCAAATGCCTATGACGTTTGGTATCGCTGCTTTGACTCCAAAAAAGGTTGGCTTGGCTGGACTTGCAATGGTGCGGATGCGGGGGCAACAATATCGGGTTCATTCCTTACGGCTGTCGAAGTGCAAATTGTCAGCAAAGGGGGCAGTGCGCCCGGTGTAACGGATGGTGCATTTGTTTCCGATACTTCCGCTGATCACCCTCATGTTGTCTATCAGGCACATTCCGCTAATCGTGGGTGGTCTCCATCTGTTTTAGATGGGCAGGTAGCCGGCACAACGGGACAATCGCTTTCTCTTCAAGCTTTGAATGTGTCGTTGTCCGGCGTGGATGACGATTCTCAAATTGAGGCAAGAGCACATGTTGCCAATATTGGTTGGCAGGAATGGCGATCTGCCGGTTATGTTGGGACCGTTGGACAAGGATTGGCCATTCAGGCTCTTGAGCTGCGCTTAAATGGTTCCCTCGCGAATCAGTATGACATTTACTATCGAGTTCATTCGGCGGGCTATGGTTGGTTGGGTTGGGCCAAAAACGGCGATTCCGCTGGAACTACCGGGCTTAATATCCAGATAGAAGCTGTCCAAATTAAGCTTGTGGCGAAGGGCGGTGATCCTGGTGCGTCGTCTGTGCCCGCATTTATCTCGGTACCAGCTCTAACGCTCCAGGCGCATGTCGCCACGCTTGGTTGGATGAATCCCGTTGGCAACGGTGGTGTTGCGGGCACAACCGGCAGATCGCTTGCTATTGAGGCGCTGAAGTTGAATGTCTCCAGTAGCGTATCAGGCGGTATTGAGTACTCCGCCCATGTACAGGATGTGGGCTGGCAAGGTTGGACTTCCAATGGGAATGTCGCTGGCACAGTAGGCTGCGCAAAGCGTATCGAGGCTCTTAAGATTAAGTTGACCGGTGATTTATCGAACTACTTTGATGTTTGGTATCGAGCATATTGCCAAGACTTTGGGTGGCTCGACTGGACCTCAAATGGGCAGCCTGCGGGTACGTCTAGGATAGGCTGCAGAGTCGAGTCTGTTCAAGTGAAGATTGTTCCCAAGGGCGCTGGTGCTCCCGGTTCTACTGCGCGTCCGTTTACTGACCAGCCCTTGTTGCCGGCAGATATGATGACTATGCTTAATCGAGCTAATAGATATTCGAGCAGCACAAGCTGGCTCATTATGGTTGACAGGCAAGCATGCCGCCTTGGAGTTTTTCGTGGACAGCGCGGGTCGTGGAGTTACGCTCAATACTGGACTTGCTCTACCGGCGCCCCTAGTACTCCAACGCCTACGGGTGAGTATACCGTCACCGGCAAGGGCTACTCGTTTGGACATGGGTATACCTGCTACTACTACACGCAGTTTTACGGTGACTATCTGTTCCATTCAATACCGTACTACCAGGGAACTTTTAATCCCATGGACAGCCGAATGGGAATGCATGTTTCACAAGGCTGCGTGCGTTTGCCCATTGATCGCGCTAAATGGATTTGGGATAACGTGCCCCTTGCTACCAAGGTGGTAATCTACTAACTATTCCCGTAAGCGGTGAGAGCTTGTTAGAGGGCCCTTTCCTGTTGCCGTAGTCTTGGCAACAGGAAAGGGCCCTTGCCGTTGGATTAGGCTCCTTTTTCTTCGTTCACCTAATTGGTGACATTAATGAAGCTAACTCCCGATAGTATGGTTATTGACGACCGTCTATCTAGGAGGCGATTCTTTTGAAAAGGCAATTTAGAGCATTTATTGTTCTGATTTCCTGCTTCATGACGATGCTGCTTTTGAGCCCTTTGGCTTGTTGGGCAGATCAAAATGTTGGTTCCAACGAATATGAATCCGTTCCAGAGACCCAATCCGACCCCTCGGATCAAACTGCTGCTGTAGCCGATGAAACGGCGCCTTCGATTGATGCTACCGTGGAGCCCAAAGAGGCGGCCCCGGACGTCAGCTATAAATCTCACATTTCAGGCATTGGTTGGGAGCCGACGTTTACATCGAATGGCTCGACCTCTGGCACAACAGACCAGTCCCGTAGGCTTGAAGCACTCAGGGTTTCCCTCCCTAATTCAGAAGACCTTGGTATCGAATACCGCTCTCATGTTCAAAATGAAGGCTGGCAGGATTGGGTTTCTAATGGAGCCGTCTCCGGCACAACGGGAAAGGGCCTTCAGATTGAAGCCGTCGAGCTCAAGCTGACGGGCAACAGGGCGGCTTCTTATGACCTGTATTATCGCGTTCATGCTTCTAATTTCGGCTGGCTTGGATGGACTTCAAATGGGTCGACTGCGGGAACCACCGGTTGGTCTTATGCCGTTGAAGCAATACAGATCGTCATTGTAAAAAAGGGTGACGCGGCGCCCGGCGATACTGCTGGTGCCTATGTCCCATATGTCTTTAATTGCTCTCTTTCTCAGGTTGGGGAGACGACTAAAGTAACCCTGAATATTCCGCAGATCGAGGATATAAAACGACTCGGGATCGCTGATTCGATAAAGGTGGCAGGCTCCATGTCGTATGGAGGGAGGGTCACCCGTTCCGTCTCAAGCACGATTGCACTCGGAGATCTGGGCTCTAGCTCCAGTGAAATTGAATTTAGCGATTATGGTCCGTTTGACGTTACGTTGCAGTATTTGAAGAACGGAAACATCGTTCAAGAGGACCATCAGTCAATTGGCATTTCTGCGAGTGAGTACAACCTTGCCCCTTTGAGTGCTTCTTTCCCCGTTGTTCTCTATTCGCTATCTTTCTGGGATATCAGTACCTCTTCTGCTGGAACGACCGTTCCGTCAATTGTAATGCTCGATCGTCCAAGTGCCTATAACTGGAACTCGCTTCCATCCGGGATGTACGGTCTTCCGTATCTGACTCATGAGGAGAATGCTTCTAGTTCGAGCTATCAGGCGTTCGCGGATTATGTCGCTGCTCTCTACAAGATCAATCCCAAGGCAAAGTTCAATCTGTATATCAATGACATCACCTGTTCGTTGATCCATAGGATGATTTACGCCAACAAGATTCCCGCAGGCCAATACTCCATTCGGCTGTTGTCCGATGGATCCGCCACGTATGTCTTTACCAACGAAGCCTTTGACGTTAAGGATCCAGATTCTAAGCAAGCGGAGCTGATTACTTTATGGAACGCCGCCAAGAATAAGGAATACGAAACCGGTGAGGTCTCAAAGTCGTATAGCGATTATCACGATCACTGGGATTCTATGTATGCCGTGCTGAGTATTGAGCCTGGCACTCAGTGGTGGATGACTCGAACGAATCTGTTTACGAGTGGTGACGATAATGCCTTTGCGAATAAGATCGCGTCCGATCCCGGCGTTAAGAAGGTGAATGTTTCGGGCATGCTTACGAGCCTGCAGAATAGGGGAGAGGATACAGTCCAAGCGTTTAAGGCGCTGTACAACTTTAACGATGGCTATTTTGATGCGGCGACTCAGCAGGGCAAAAAGGTAATGATGCTGCTTGGAACGTACGTTTCTTACGAGCAGAATTTTGACGACTATGCCAACTTGACCGAAGTTATCTATGGCGATGACTATTTGTATTATTACAAGGGGCATCCAAACACACCGACGGGTATGTATCCCCAAAAGCAGGAACAGCTTGACCGTCTTGGCATTACCGATGTCGATTCTTCCGTCGCTGCAGAGCTGATCCTCTTCTTTAATCCGGAGATCGGTCTGTCTGGTTATGGGTCTAGTACGTATAACTCGGCCAGTGCCGATGCTGCTGGTGGACTTTGGAATTCCACAAAGGCCGAGGCCTTGAAGCCGGGTGCCGTCATCGATTATTCCATTATGGATTGGTTTGCTTCTCCGATTACCGAAGACACGGATGCTGCTATCAGATCCCTTTGCAAACAGGGAGACTCTTGCTATCTCGTAGAGTTTTCGGATTCCATACTTGCTTCGGCAAATTACGACTTTGCTATCTATTCGCACAATAGCGGTGCTCTGACTTATTTCAAGAAGGGCGAGTCGGGCTATGATGTTGTTAAGGTGTCACGAGGCCCTCTTGACGTCTTGGCAACTTCGCATGTTTCAAATGACGGCTGGCAATCGGCCTCTAAGGGTGGAAATGCTTCCGGTACCGTTGGGCAGTCAAAAGCCGTCGAGGCTATTACTCTCAATCTGCAGAATGCTCCCTATGATGGTGCATTGGAGTACAGGACACATGTTTCCGATTATGGCTGGCAGGGCTATGTGAAGGAGGGGAAAGTTTCTGGTACTACGGGCCAGAGCAAGTCTGTCCAGGCTATTCAGATTCGCCTGACTGGTGAGATGGCCAATCACTATGACGTTTATTATCGAGCTCACGTTCAGGATAAGGGATGGCTCGGTTGGGCCTGCAATGATCAAGTTGCCGGAACGACCGGTTTCGTTTTGAGGCTAGAGGCATTTCAGGTCGTTTTGGTCGAAAAGGGTTCGCCCGCTCCTGGGGATACGAGTCAGCCCTCTATTCAGAGAGCGTTTTCAATCAAGGCACATGTTTCAAACCTTGGTTGGCAGTCGCCTGTTTACGAAGGCATGACCGTTGGCACAACTGGCCGAAATCTTGCTGTTGAGGCGTTGACGATTAGCAAGCCTGACCTAGGGTATTCCGGCGGCATCGAGTATCGAGCTCACGTTCAAAATATCGGCTGGCAAAAGTGGGTCAAAAATGGAAAGGTTGCCGGTACTACGGGGAAGTCTCTTGCTGTTGAGGCTGTTGAAATAAAACTGACGGGAGATCTTGCCAAGCATTATGACGTTGTCTATAGGGCACACGTTCAAAGCAAAGGTTGGCTAGACTGGGTTAAATCGGGCGAGTGTGCCGGTACAACTGGTGAGGCTCTGCATCTAGAAGCGCTTGAGGTTAGACTGGTTGAGAAAAGCTAAATATAGATCCAATTTGCCTATATACCAACGCTAATGAAGTGGGGGTGAATTGATGGGGTTGTAGTCCCCTCAATTCACCCTCCTTAGTTGCAAGTTATTTGAAAGAGACAAACCGTGCTAGACTTTATCCTTTGTGTAAGGATTTCGTTTCGGCCTCTTTCATTAAGTCGTCATCATTAATTTCTATTGGGTGAATTAAGGTGAAGTTTGGTAATCATGAATTTGCTTTATACGGTTGATAACAATTTTGTCCCACAGTTGGCCGCCAATATTTGCTCGGTTGTTTCAAATCATTCCGGTATTCAAGACATTACTTTTCATGTCTTCTCTAATGGCATTACAGAGGATAACCAGCGTTTGCTCCAGGAGATGGTGACCGAATACAACCAAAACCTTGTATTTTATGATATTTCGAACTTCAAAGATGCTCTCGGGTTTGATTTTGATACATCGGGATGGAATGAAATAGTTCTTGCTAGGCTTTTGATGGCACATTTTCTACCTAATGAGATCGAAAGAGTTATTTACCTCGATGGCGATACGATTGTTCTTGGGGATATTGCTCTTCTTTGGAATCAAGATCTTAAGGGTTGCGTGGTTGGAATGGTTCCCGAGCCAACGGTCGGCCCATCTCGACTTAATGATTTAGACTTAAATGGCTGTCTGTACCACAATGCTGGCGTGTTGCTCGTTGATTTAAAGCAATGGAGATCAACTTGTTGCGAAGATCAATTATTGGATTATTGCGAGCGCCGCTCAGGACGCTTGTTTGCGAATGATCAAGATGCTCTAAATGCAGTACTTAAAGATAAGATTTGCAGTTTATCCCCTGCGTTCAATTATTCCAATATCTTTGACTACTATCCGTTTATATTCTTAAACTCGTTAATGCCGGGCTTTTCGGATGAAAACAGTTTTAATACCGCAAGATCGAAGCCCATCGTTGTCCATTATCTCGGCGAAGAGAGGCCATGGCGGCGGGGGAATACTCATCGCTTCAATAATGAGTATCACTTTTATTTATCAGAAACGTTCTGGAAGGACGCGAAAGATGAAGATGGTTGGGGCGCTTATTTTCTTGCTTGGCGGACTTTTAATTTCCTAACCAGGCCTTTTCCTCAGCTTCGTTATAAAGTGATCAGCGGGTTGATTCCCGCATTTCTTAAATATCGTGCCTCGCAAAGAAATAAATAGGATTATGGATAAAATCAAAGACAAGTCTGTTTGCATTGTTTTACCCACATATAACGGCGGAAAGTATTTGGCCAAACAGCTTGATAGTATCTTGGAGCAAACTTGGCCAAATTGCTCCGTCTATATTCGTGATGATGGTTCAACGGATGAAACTGTTGAAATTGCACAATGGTACTGTCGGTCAAACTCCAGCATTCATTTAATTCAAGATTCAATCGGTAATCTTGGGTGCCCAAATAGTTTTTATGAAATTATCAAACGGGTTCCCGAATATGACTACTATGCATTTGCCGATCAGGATGATATTTGGAAGACCGATAAAATTGAACGGGCAGTCAGGGCAATTGAAAATAGTGGAGACAAGGTGCCGACTGTCTACTTTTCTTCCTTTTCATATGTAAACGAAGATGGCGAGACGATACGCGAGTCGGCTCCGCAGGACAAGTACCTCTCTTTTCATAACACCTTGTTTTATACTCCCGGACTAGGCTTCACGATAGTATTTAATCGCCTTGCCTGCAGGGCCTTTATTCTTGAGGTAGATCCAGGGAATGAAATGCATGATCGCTGGCTGATTCGGTGTGCTTCGGCATTTGGAAAGGTATTGTTTGATTCCGTCTGTACGGCTTCACATGTTCGTCATTCCTCTGCGGTCACGTCTGGAGATAATCGTTATTTTGATCTTTTAAAGACCTATTTTAAGGACGAGCTATTTGGTGATAGATCGAAAGATGAGAGTAAAAAGTTAAGCCATTTTTCTGCGGTGTTTTATGATGAGCTTAGTTTTGAGCAGAAACATGAGCTTGATATTTTCACCAATGATGATGGGATTATTTCAAGACTTAGGAAAGCATTTTTCCCAAAGCGTCTGCGACCTACTTTGATTTCTGATTTACTTCTTCGCGTTTTGTTTTTATTCAACAAGGCCTGATGATCCACTGCTGGAGTGATTGTGTCTAATAGAAAAACGAAAGAACTCTCTGTTGAGCAGAGTCTTGTTTGGAACAGCGTCGGCTCGATGGCGTATTTGATTTGCAACTGGCTGATTACTGTTCTTGTGGTGACACTTGGTTCCGACATTAGCATGTCTGGTAGCCTTGCTGTGGCTATGTCTGTTGGTAATATTTTTGCGACCATTGTTTTGCTTAGAGCGCGCCCCGTTCAGGTTTCTGAGAGCTATTCTGATTTTACGACTGGGAATTTTATCGCTCATAGAATCGTTGCAACAATACTTGCCTGTGTAATTTGCTTCTTCTATTGTTTAGTCTCTGTTGCATTCAACGATTGGGCAGTTGTTGCTGTTTATTGCCTATTTAAAGCTGGTGATTCATTTGTCGATGTTCTTCACGGTGTGGATCAGGTAAACAACAGATTGGACATTGCGGCTATCTCTCAAATAGTTCGTGGCGTAGGAGTTCTAGTCTCCTTTTCGTTGTGCTTGTTGCTATTTGATAACTTGGTAATAGCCGTTGCTTCAATGGCTTTTGTTACCATAGCTGTTGTGCTTACATATGATTTTAGAATGACAAAACGGTTTTGTGCCGTTATACCTGATTTTGATTTTACTTCCCTTATCAAATTGTCGCGTATCTGCTTTCCCGGTTTTGTTGCATCTCTTGCGTGCACGGCTGTTGTTAGCGTAACAAGACAGTTCTATGGCCTTTCCTATGGAAATGAGGCGTTGGGTTTTTATGCCGCCGTTGCCACTCCGACTGCCGTAATTCAGGCTCTCGTATCTTATCTATATGCCCCCCTGCTTGGACCTATTTCGGCAATGTGGCGAGAAAACGAAACTCACCGATTACGCTTAGTATTTATTAAGATGCTCGTTTCCGTATTCGTTTTGACGGCGATGTGTGCCATGGCTAGTGCTTTCATAGGCGAACCTGTGCTTACTGCTATTTATGGCAAAGAAGTTGGCCTTCACTCAGATTATCTTCCGTTGGCACTCGTTGCTACCGCATTCACTGGTTTGAACTTTTTCACTATTGATGTCTTTATTGCATTTGGGAAACCGATTATTGGCACGATTTCTGGTGCCGCTTCGTTAGCGTTGGCCGTGTTTCTTTCTCGTTATTGTTTTGTGAATCCGGTATTTGCTTCTGATGCAAATGTCATCAATATCATTATCTTGGTGGCATACGGTTTTGGATTATTATTTTCCTTCCTTTGTATAATTAACCTATTAAATCGGAAGGCGAAGCAATCTGTCACATCCGAACTGTAAATTCGCTCTCCTTGTTTCGATAGGGTTTTTCAGTTCGACTTGGGCTGTTTGATTGATATTCTGTACTGAGGATTCAGATGATGCATGAATTAAGAGCGCTGGTTATCATCCCAGCTTTTAATGAAGAGGCGAACATTTTAGATACGGTTTCTTCTGTGGAGGAAGCTGGATACGATTATGTAGTTATTAACGATGGCTCCACTGATGACACTTTGCGTGTTTGTCGCGATGCGGGGGTTAATGTCCTGGATTTACCGCAGAATCTTGGCATTGGAGGCGCGGTTCAAGCCGGACACAAATATGCCAAACGCTTTGGCTATGATGTAGACATCCAAGTTGATGGTGATGGGCAGCATGACGCCCATTACATATCGCGCTTGCTTGATGAAATAAATAATGGGTCTGATTTAGTTATCGGATCGCGATTTCTTGAGGAATCTGAAGGCTTCAAGTCAACCTTCTTGAGGCGTCTTGGAATTAGATGGCTCTCTACGGTAATTCATCTTACAACTCACGTTCGTGTTAGCGACCCCACTTCTGGTTTTCGCGCATGTGGATCTAAGGCCATAGATCTGTTCTGTAAAAAATATCCCGTAGACTATCCGGAGCCGGATTCTGCTGTTGCGGCTATGGTTAAGGGCCTTCGCGTTACAGAAGTGCCTGTCGTAATGAAAGAACGACAGGGGGGAAAGTCGTCAATTTCTGGTTTTAGTAGCATTTATTACATGATAAAGGTTACTTTGGCGATTATCATCTCTTCATTCTCGAATTAGGACGGGTTGTTATGCATATTTCCTTACAGTTTGGTGTCATTACTGCTTGTTTAGTTTTGCTTTGTTTTGTGCTGCGTCTTGTATTAAAGGATAGCCTTCAGCTCAAGTATTCACTTCTTTGGATTGTTCTTGCATTGGTTTTGTTGGTATGCGGCCTCTTTCCGCAACCTCTTTACTTCATTTCAAGTTTATTTGGTTTTCAGACTCCAGCCAATTTTGTTTTTGTCTTAGGGTTTTTATTTTTGATATGCATTGTTCTTTCTATGGCATGTCTGTCAAGTAAACAATCTTCTGCAATTGCTAACTTAACTCAACGAATTGCATTGCTTGAAAAAGAGCTTGAATCAAAAAATAGGGAGTAATGCCATGTGCTTGGCAAAAGATCATACATTTGTATTGTGCGCATACGGCGAGTCTCCGTACTTGTCTGACTGTTTAGATTCTTTAGTGAACCAAAGCACCCGAAGTAATATCCTTATATCGACGTCAACTCCTAATTCCTATATTGATCGTATAGCGTCTAATTATTCGATTCCGGTAATTGCTAACGAGGGGTCGCCTAGCATATCTCATGACTGGAATTGTGCTATTGCGAATTCAAATACAAAGCTTGTGACTATAGCTCATCAGGATGATATCTATAGCTCTAGTTATACGGAAACTATGCTGCGGGCTATGAAAGAAGCGGATCGACCTTTAATCTTCTTTTCTAATTATGGTGAGATAAGAAATGGCGTATATGAAGAAAACCTCCTTATTCTGAAAATTAAGAGAATTTTACTTCGTAAGTTTGCTCGCCACGGCGCTCTTTCATCGGTTAAGGATAAAAGGGATATCCTGAGGTTCGGTTCCGCCATCTGCTGTCCTTCTGTGACATTTAATCTAAGCATCTTACAGACACCGTTATTTATGACAGACATGAAATGTGACTTGGACTGGGAGGCATGGGAAAGATTCTCGAAAATCGACGGATCTTTCGTTTATTCTCCCGAGGTTTTAATGTTTCATCGAATTCATGAAGGCTCTGAGACCACGGCGTTGATTAAAGATGATACAAGGAGGTCGGAGGATGAAACTATGCTTCAAAAATTCTGGCCCAAGTGGTTTGCTCCAATAGTCTGTAGCCTGTATTCGCTTAGCATGAGAAGCAATTCTTTATGACGCTGCAACAATGCCGGCGTAAGTTGAACATTTATCGAGACGGAGTTGTAGAGTTATGAATCTAGATACCTTTACTGGTCATCTGAAACTATCTGATAGTTATCGAAAAGCTCTGACGTTTATCGTTTATCCACTTATAGCTGCACTCTCTCTTTGCTTGGGATTTTTCTACTATTGCGCCTTTAAAGCCAGCGCTATCGGATTGTCTGGGCTATGGCTCTCGGCTCTGCCCTTAATCGCCTGCTTGTTCGTTGGTGTCCTATTATTAATTAAAGAGCAGCACAATCCCGCAATTTGCTTTGTGGTGATTGGTGTGCCCGCTGTAACTGCTTTTGGCCTTTTCATGCTGCCCGCTAATGTTCCAGACGAGGCTTCTCATATTTGGCAGGCGGCCGCCTTATTGTCTCGTAACGGCAATGGCTTTGATGTTGTCTCTTGCTTCCAATTGGGTCAGTTTCCTTCATCGTACGCAGATTATTTTAATGCAATGACTCAGCCTACCGATTGGTCTAGCGTCTTTGTGTGCCATACGTATTTGGGGAGCTATTACCCTCATCTTTATTTAATTCCGGGAGTAATTCTAGGATTTGCGCAGCAAACGGGTTTCAATGCCTTTGTGGCCCTTTCAGTTTCGCGCGTGTGCGCTGGATTAATATATTGCTTCGCGGCTTATTGGATAATCAAACTGATGCCAGTTGGTAAAAATGCTGTTTTGATTTTTTTACTAAATCCCATTTTATTGCAGCAGGAAGCGTCTGTTTCGGCTGATTCTGTCGCAAACATTGTTGCCATTTTGTACGTTGCTGTAGTTGTTAAGATTTATGCGGACTCGTTGTACTCATATCGATCTCTGCTGGCGTTAATACTGCTATCCGTTTTACTGCTTCTTTCAAAGATAATGTTTTTCCCGTTGGTACTCTTGAATCTTATTCACTGGAAAAAACTTAAAGGAACAGACAGCTATATAAAGTTCATCTTTTCCTTCTTTGCGATAGCTTTTGTTGCGAGCTGTGCGTTCGTGTCTCTTTATCATGGTAGTTTCATGCCAGATTCTTTTGATTTGATGCGAGCGCCGCTGCATTGCGCAAAGGTCTTTATTAAGTCTATTTGGGAGATGGGGCCATTCTGGTTTCAATCCTATGCAGGTTACAATCTTGGCGCTCTTTCGATTAATGTTTGGCCATTTTGTTTTTGGCTTTACATCATTCTTCAGTCCGTTGTTCTGTTTTATAACGATGAGAATAATAAAAAATTATTCTGCAGTACGGATCGCTTTGTAATGATTGCTGTTGTATTCGTCAATTTCTTCCTGATTGTTATGACGATGAGGAACTGGACTCTTACTGTTGATAAGCGTGAAGATATTATCATGGGGGTCCAAGGACGATATTTATTCCCACTGGTCCTTCCGGTTCTGTTGAATATCTTGCGACCGATAAAATCAAGTTCTGAAGGACATGTCTTGCTTGGTTCTTCATTGATAATGAGTACTATTCTATTTGTTGACTTTATTTCAATTCTTTCTGCGTTTTAGGAGTTAGTGTTTCATGTTGAACCTTCTTGAGGGCATTGGTTACACCGTTAAAGAAGAGGGCTTTTATAACGTCCCCAAGAAGGTCTCCCATGTACTCTCAATGCATAGGCCTCGATTTGATTTTGGCTCTCGCCAAGACAATTCTTTTTTTGATGTTATTTTTATTAATGGATGTGATTATTCCGTTCCGCATCCTATTAGGTACCGTGTCGATCATCAGATTGAGGAACTTGAGGCTGCCGGCTTAACGGTCCAAAAGGTTAATGCCTGGGAGATGGAAAAGGATATTCTTAGGCATGCGCGTACTTTTATTATTTTCCGTTGTCCCCTAAGTGATGAAGTTGAATCTTTAATTAGGCAGGCAAAAAAACTCAATAAGCGTGTTATTTATGACATTGATGATTTGGTTATCGACACTGCTTATACCGATTCTATTCCGTTCGTTAATGCAATGACTGCTCATGATAAGTCTTGCTATGACGATGGAGTCAGGCGAATGGGTGAAACACTGAAGCTTTGCGATTGCGCTATCACTACTACTGAGGGTATGGCGGAAGAACTAAAAAAATATGTTCCCAGGGTCTATATAAATAGAAATGTAGCATCTGAATCGATGATTGATTATTCGAATATTGCTATCTATCGTCGAGATGTACTCCCCAGCTTGCAAAGCTCAAGCGTCTTGCCCGAGGATAGGGTTCCCTATAAGCGAGCGGTTGAGCGAAGGGATGAAAAACAGAAAACTCAGGAAATCAGAATCGGCTATTTTAGCGGAAGCATTACCCATAATGCAGATTTCAATTCAGTGCTCCCAGCATTATCTAAGGTAATGGAGACTCATCACAACGTCACCCTGATGGTGGGCGGGGAACTCGATGTTCCTGATGACTTGATGCCATTTTCTGAACGTATTGTCACGTTCCCATTTTGCGATTGGCGTCGGCTTCCAAATTATATAGCTTCCTGTGATATCAATATCGCTCCTTTGGAGAATACTCTATTCAATCGAGCTAAATCCGAGAATAAATGGATTGAATCATCGCTTGTTAAGGTTCCTACGGTTGCTAGCAATGTTGGCGCCTTTAAGAAGATGATTCAGGATGGCGTTACTGGATTTCTCTGCGATTGTGTTGAGGACTGGTGTGCTGCCCTCAATCGTCTGATATTAGATTCTGATCTTAGGAAGAGCGTCGGCGAATCTGCATATTTATACTGCCATGAGCACTGCACTACTGTTTCGGCTGCTAAAGCAATCCGAGATATTATTGTAAAAGAACAATCTCCCAATCTCGCAATGGTCATGCCGAGCGTGAATACTAGCGGTGGTGTCTTAGTCGCCCTTAAGCATCTGTGCATTCTTCAAGACGCTGGCGTTGATGTATTGTTGCTTAATACTGATGATTCAACAAAGTGGCTTGAAGTTTTCGGACATCGTATTCCTGTTCTTAATCGTGTCGTTCCTAGCGGTAAGCTCGATAAATGTCCTTTGTCGGGTGCAATTGATACCGCAGTTGCAACCCTTTGGGACACTCTTGATTTTGTTAGGCGCTATCCACGTATTGGTAAGAAAAAGTACTTGGTCCAGAATCTGGAGACCGATTTTTATCTTCCAGGAGATAGACTGCGCCTTCAAGCAAATGCCACGTATTTGAATAATGATATTGACTATTTGACAATTTCGCCTTGGTGTGAGGAATGGCTTCAGGACAGGTTCGGTCAGGATTGTAAGTCTGTGCCAAACGGACTTGACCTTGCTGCGTTCCCTCATTCTGTGCGCGATTTTTCTTTGCCCAAAATTAGGATTCTAATTGAGGGGGATTGCGGTTCTGATTATAAAAATGTTGATGAAGCTTTCAGGGTAGTGGAAAGGCTTGACTCTGAAAGATATGAGATTTGGTACATGAACTACACTGGTAAAAAGAAGCCTTGGTACCGTATTGATAATTTCCTCGGTAGAGTACCGCATGATCAAATATCAGACATCTATAACCAGTGTCATATTTTATTGAAGACAAGCATTCTCGAAAGTTTTTCATATCCCCCGCTGGAGATGATGGCGACCGGCGGCTTTGTTGTTGCTGTTCCCAATGGAGGTAATGCAGAGTTCCTTCGCGACGGATTGAATTGCTTGCTTTATGACCGGGGAGATATTGATGCTGCGGTGAGCTGCATTAATCGCATCGTTAATGATCACGGTCTTCGTAAGACGCTGTATGACGGGGGATTGAAGACTGCGGAGGAGAGGGACTGGTCAAAACTGACGGATAGAGTCGTTCGCCTATATGACTGATACTATAGTTTTAATGTGATGGATGCATACTTGCGGCAACGTAGACCTTTAAGTTAACGTTGCCGCAAGCATGCAATGTCTGGCTGCTTTATTTTTTAAGGAGTTATGTTATGAAAGGCATCATCCTCGCCGGCGGGTCCGGCACGCGCCTGTACCCGCTCACGCTCGTGACCTCCAAGCAGCTGCTGCCGGTTTACGACAAGCCCATGATCTACTACCCGCTGTCCACCCTCATGCTGGCGGGCATCCGGGACATCCTGGTCATCTCCACGCCGACCGACCTGCCCAACTTCGAGCGCCTGCTCGGGGACGGTTCGCGCTACGGCGTGAACCTCTCCTACGCGGAGCAGCCCTCGCCGGACGGCCTGGCGCAGGCCTTCACCATCGGCGAGGAGTTCATCGCCGGCGAGCCGTGCGCCCTCGTGCTCGGCGACAACATCTTCTACGGCAACGGCCTGTCGCGCCACCTGACGCGCGCCGTCCAGAACGCCGAGTCGGGGAGGGCCACGGTCTTCGGCTACCACGTGGACGACCCCGAGCGCTTCGGCGTCGTTGAGTTCGACGGCGAGGGCAGGGCCGTGTCCATCGAGGAGAAGCCCGCGGAGCCCAAGAGCTCCTACGCCGTCACCGGCCTGTACTTCTACCCGGGCGATGTCTCCGCCAAGGCACATAGGGTGGAGCCGTCCGCCCGCGGCGAGCTTGAGATCACCACGCTCAACCAGATGTACCTGGAGGAGGGGACGCTGTCGGTCGTCACCCTGGGCCGAGGCTATGCGTGGCTGGACACCGGCACCATGGAGAGCCTGCACGAGGCCGCGGAGTTCGTCCGCGCCGTGGAGCACTCCCAGGACCTTCCCGTGTCCGTCCCCGAGGAGATCGCCTGGGAGAACGGCTGGATCACGACCGCCGAGCTGGAGGAGGCGGCCAAGGCCTACGGCAAGTCGGTCTACGGCCAGCACCTGAAGAAGGTCGCCGCCGGCGAGATCGTCAACAGCCCGCGCGAGTACTAGCGCTGTCTTGCTTTCTTTTAGGGGTCACCGTTTATCTGGTGGCCCCTTTCGTTATGATTACGTTGACCGCAAAGACAATATGATTGGGAGTGGATGTGTTAAACGTCTACTTTGGCGATATGCCAGAAGCGATTTACAACACAGCGACATATTTCAAAAACTCTTACCGGTCTTCTTGGATCACGAACCCCTATGCGGTTTCGATCATTAAAGATGTCGATCGATCGGATGTTGTCTCCGAAAATGTCATTGAAAGCCCCGTGCTTGGGTCCATCTCTCCACTTCAGCTTTCTGGTGGCGTGAAAACGTTGCTGCTCATGAGGTTCGATCGAAAGCATATTTATAATGCTTCGACCTGTGGCGATAACTGCGCTAAGTGGATTCTCGACATGGCGAAAGACCGCAAGCTTGTTGTGAATCTTTACCATGTGATGGATTTTGGACGCGAGGACTTCAAAATTAAAGTCGTGAACAGCGGCCGCATTGTCCATAACATGGCCGAGCTGATTCATGAGTCGATTCCGTATCTGTAGGTGCTGCTTATGAACGGTTCGCATCTCGTTAAGATTTCCCGCCGCAGGGGAACTAAGTATACATTCACTATTAAGCGGAATATCACTATCGTGCGTGGTGATAGCGGCACGGGCAAGACGACGCTGTTCGATATGGTCGCAGACTATATGCGCATGGGCGAGCAGTCTGGCGTTTCCTTGCAATGCGATTGTCCCTGCGTTGCCCTGACCGATTATGACTGGAGAAACCAGCTTTCATCCGTTCATGATTCGATTGTATTTGTTGACGAGGGCTTAAAAGAGATTCATTCCGACGAATTCGCTCATCATGTGTTGTATTCCTCGAACTACTTCGTGCTGATCTCAAGGGCTGACTTTCCCAATCTTCCGTATAGTGTGGATGAGATTTACAAGATTAAGACGAGCGGAAAATACCACTCCTTCGTACCCGTTTATCAAGATCGCGGCAATCACCGTTACGCTCTTTCCCGGTCGACGCCAAAACAGGACTTTTCTATCCTTCTATGCGAGGACAGTAAGTCTGGTTTTCAATTCTTTGAACGACATTTCGCTGACAGTGAGCTTACCTGTGCTTCGGCTATGACGAACAGCGCGATTTTGGGGTGGTTGGATCGGCATCTCGACGATCGCGTGTTTGTTGTTGCGGACGGAGCAGCATTTGGGTGCTATGCGGACCGTGTCCTTAAGCTCCAGGACATTCGCCGCGATGCAGTAACGGTTTGTCTTCCCGAGTCGTTCGAGTGGCTTCTGCTGAGCTCCGACGTAATTTCTGGGCTTGATGCTAAGACGGTGCTGGAAGCCCCGGAAGCGTTTGCAGACAGTGAGAAGTTTAAAAGCTGGGAGGACTTCTTCTATAAGTACTTACGCGAAGAAACTACGGGTTCGGTTTTTCAGTACGACAAAGACTGCATTCCGGAGGCGTTTTGTACGGGAAGTAATTCTGCGAAGGTCATGGCTCTTATCGCATGCCGAAATGTCCGATAGTTTTGTTGAATAGTGTCGCGTCGTCACTTCCTGCGGCATACTAAAGAAGCTGTACATGCTTCAGATTGGATTTTCATGTCTGAGATCTTTGAACCCAAGAACATCATCGTCACGGGCGGTTGCGGCTTCATCGGCAGCAACTTCGTGCACTACGTCGTGAACAACCACCCGGGCGTCCACGTGACCGTCCTGGACAAGCTGACCTACGCCGGCAACCCCGAGAACATCGCCGGGCTGCCCTCGGACCGCGTGGAGCTCGTCGTGGGCGACATCTGCGACGCGGAGCTGCTGGACAGGATCGTCCCGGGCCACGACGCCATCGTGCACTACGCCGCAGAGAGCCACAACGACAACTCCATCGCCGACCCCGAGCCGTTCCTGCGCACCAACGTGGAGGGCACTTTCCGCCTGCTGGAGGCCGTCCGCAAGTACGGCATCCGCTACCACCACGTCTCCACCGACGAGGTCTACGGCGACCTGGCGCTCGACGACCCGGCGAAGTTCACCGAGGAGACGCCGTATCACCCGAGCAGCCCGTACTCGAGCACCAAGGCGTCCTCTGACATGCTGGTCCGCGCCTGGACCCGCACCTACGGCCTGCGCACCACGATCTCCAACTGCTCCAACAACTACGGCCCCTACCAGCACGTGGAGAAGTTCATCCCCAGGCAGATAACGAACATCATCGACGGCGTCCGCCCCAAGCTCTACGGGAAGGGCGAGAACGTCCGCGACTGGATCCACACCGAGGACCACTCCTCGGCCGTCTGGGACATCCTCACCAAGGGCCGCATGGGGGAGACCTACCTCATCGGAGCCAATGGGGAGAAGAACAACATCACGGTCCTGCGCATGATCCTGGAGGCCATGGGCCGCGACCCCGAGGACTTCGACTGGGTCGCCGACCGCCCCGGCCACGACCGCCGCTACGCCATCGACAGCACCAAGCTCCAGCGCGAGCTGGGCTGGAGGCCGGCGCACACCGACTTCGCCGGGGGCCTGAAGCAGACCATCGACTGGTACGTCGAGAACGAGTCCTGGTGGCGCCCGGCCAAGGAGGCCACCGAGGCGCGCTACCGCGCACAGGGCCAGTAAGACCGCATCCCGGCGAACCGCACCGCGGGGCGCCCGCGCGGGGCCGCAGGGCATGGGGATGATCCTGCGTCCCCGCGCGGGCGCCCCCGGTTATCCAACCTCTTCGATAGGAGCTTTTTCCACATGGCAGATATCGCATTCGAGAAGGACCTCTCCGTCGCCGAGACCGGCATCGAGGGCCTGAAGGTCGTCGACCTGGCCGTCCACGGCGACTCGCGCGGCTGGTTCAAGGAGAACTGGCAGCGCGCCAAGATGTGCGCCCTGGGCATCCCCGACCTCAGGGTCGTCCAGAACAACATCTCCTATAACGACAGCCGCGGCGTCACCCGCGGCATCCACGCCGAGCCCTGGGACAAGTTCATCTCCGTCGCCCGCGGCAGCGTCTTCGGCGCCTGGGTGGACCTGCGCGAGGGCAGCGAGACCTTCGGCAAGGTGTTCACCTGCACCCTGGACCCGAGCAAGGCCATCTACGTCCCGCGCGGCGTGGGCAACTCCTTCCAGGCCCTGGAGGACGGCACCGCCTACACCTACCTGGTGGACGCCCACTGGTCCCTCGAGCTGAAGAAGACCTACACCTTCGTGAACCTCGCCGACCCCGAGCTCGCCATCGAGTGGCCAATCCCGCTGGCCGAGGCCACCGTCTCCGAGGCCGACCTCAACCACCCGATGCTCGCCGACGTCGTCCCCATGGCGCCCAGGCGCACTCTCGTCACCGGCTGCAACGGCCAGCTGGGCCGCGCGGTCCGCGCGCTGGCGGAGGAGCGCGGCGTCGCCAAGGACTTCGACTTCTGCGACATCGACACCTTCGACATGTCAGACCCGGACGCCTACTCCAAGTACGACTGGTCGCTCTACGGCACCGTGATCAACTGCGGCGCCTACACGGCCGTGGATAAAGCGGAGACCCCCGAGGGCCGCGTGACCGCCTGGAAGGCCAACGCGACCGGGCCGGCCCTGCTCGCCCGCACCTGCGCCGGGCACGGCATCACGCTCGTCCACGTGTCCAGCGACTACGTCTTCGACGGCACCGCCGAGGTCCACACGGAGGACGAGCCCCTCAGCCCGCTATCCGTCTACGGCCAGACCAAGGCGGCCGGCGACATCGCCGTGGCCGGGTGCCCGCGCCACTACATCATGCGCTCCAGCTGGGTCATCGGCGAGGGACACAACTTCGTGAAGACGATGAAGGGGCTGTCCGACCGCGTCGCCGACCTCGAGGACAAGCTGGAGCGGGTCACCGTCGTGGACGACCAGCTGGGCCGCCTGACCTTTACGCGCGACATGGCCGCCGCCATCTTCCATGTGCTGGGGACGCACGCCCCCTACGGTACCTACGACTGCACTGGCTCCGGCGACGTGAAGTCCTGGGCCGACATCGCCCGCGCCGTCTTCGAGGCCGCCAACGGCAACGGGGAGAGGGTCGTGCCGGTATCGACCGCCGACTACTACGCCGAGGCCTCCGGCCCCATCGCCCCGCGTCCGGTCCACTCCGCGCTCGACCTGTCCAAGCTCGAGGCTGCCGGCTTCCACATGCCCGACTGGGAGGAAGAGCTGGGGGAGTACATCAAGACGCTCTAGCCGCTATTAACTTTTCGAGAGTAAAAGCCGCCGTTCTTTAACGGCGGCTTTTCTTGTTGGTGGCTATCTGCGCAGTGGTGCCAATAGTATTTTGCGGAAGATCTACCTCTCGCTTGGCATGGAAGTAGGGTGGCCGGGCTGGTCGTCGTAGGCGTATTTGCTGTACACGTTGACCTCCCACTGCTTTTTTTCGACCTTTGCTACAGAATCAAGGATGAAGCCGGTCGCAAGGCTCAGGCCGCACAGGAACATAAACGAGGCGGCGAGCACAGCGGTGGGGAAGCGCGGGACGAGGCCGGTCTGGAAATATTCGACAACGATGGGCATGCCCAGGGCGAGGCCGAATACCGCGAACAGAAGCGCAACGAGGCTGAAGAACTTCAGCGGGCGGTAGTCCTTGAACAGCGTGCCGATCATCGCAACGACTTTAATGCCGTCGCTCACGGTGTTGAGTTTGGACTCGGAACCCTCGGGACGGTCGCGGTACTCGATGGGCACATCTTTGATGCGCCAGCGGTGGTCGACGGCGTGGATCGAGAGCTCGGTTTCGATCTGAAAGCCCTCGGAAAGCACTGGGAAGGTTTTAACGAACGGGCGGCTCATGGCGCGGTAGCCTGTCATGACGTCATCGAAGCTGTAGCCATAGATCCACTTGATCATGGCGCGGACCAGATTATTGCCAAAGCCGTGGAAGGCACGCTTGTTCTCCTCGGCGTAGGTGCCGTTGGAAAGGCGATCGCCTACGGTCATGTCGGCCGTGCCGTTAAGGATGGGCTCGCAGAGGGCCTTGGCCGCCTCGGCGGGGTAGGTGTCGTCTCCGTCGACCATCAGGTAGCAATCGGCGTCGATATCGCGAAACATCTGGCGGCACACGTTGCCCTTTCCCTGACGGGGCTCAAAGCGGACTGTGGCGCCGTGCTCGGTGGCAATGCGTGAGGTATCGTCCGACGAGTTGTTGTCATAGACATAGACCGTCGCCTGCGGAAGCTCGCGGTGAAAGTCGTCGATGACTTTGCCGATCGTGAGCGCTTCGTTGTAGCAAGGGATGATGACGGCGATGGATTCAGAATTCACTTAATGCTCCTTATACATTCAATCCTAGAAAGTATAGCCGTTTGGGCCTGGCATCCTAAGATGTGGGTTAGTTCTCCAGTTTTGTTGCGCGAATCGTTTGCATGGCCGTCGGGTCTATACTGTTCGTTTGTCAACGATTACGAGTAAAGGAGTTGCATCCGTGTCGGATCAGACAAAGCAACAAGAAACTCGCAGTCTGCCTGCGACGTTTGCTAAGAACGAATTTGAGAAGGACGCGTTTATCCTTCGTCAGCTGGTTACCAAGGATTTTAAGATCAAGTATCGCCGTAGCGTTCTGGGCGTCGCATGGTCGGTGCTCAACCCGCTGCTGATGATGATCGTCATGGCCATCGTGTTCTCGACGATTTTTGGCCAGGGCCGCAATGGCTCAATGACGCCCGAGATGTACCCGCTGTACTTGATCGTGGGTAACATCACCTTTGCCGTCATGTCTGAGTCTACTAACCAGGCCCTGACGTCGATCGTGGGCGCTGCCCCTCTGCTCAAGAAGGTTAAGGTGCACCGCTGGGTTTTCCCGGTGCAGAAGGTGCTCTTCTCGCTGGTCAACTTTGCCTTCTCGCTGGTCGCCGTCGCCATCGTCATGCTGTGGTTCCGCGTTATGCCTTCTTGGCACCTGATTCTGTTGCCGGTTTGCCTGCTGCTGCTTATGTGCTTCTGCATGGGCCTGGGCATGATGCTCTCTGCCCTTACGGTCTTCTTCCGCGACGTTATGCATCTGTGGAGCGTCGTCATTACGGCGTGGACTTACATCACGCCTATTTTCTGGACGACCGACTTCGTTGCGCAAATGCCGCATCTCGTGCGCATTCTGGTCTATGCAAACCCCATGTATAACTACCTGCAGTTTATGCGCGATATCTTCCTGTTCCAGACTACGCCCTCGCTTATGACGTTTGGTATGTGCGTTGCTTGGGCGGTTCTTGCGCTTGTTATTGGCTATACCGTGTTCCATAAGTCCGAGCGCAAGTTCATCCTCTACATCTAAGGAGTGCTGTGATGACTGAATCTGTTGTTGATTACAGCGAGCAGCCTCTGGCTGTCGAGGTCGACGACGTCACCATGATCTTTAACATGGCGTCCGAGTCGCTGACCAACCTCAAGGAGTACTTCATCAAGCTTGCCAAGCACGAGCTGTTCTTTGAGGAGTTTAGGGCGCTCAAGCATATCTCGTTTGATATTCATCGTGGCGAGGTCGTGGGTCTGGTCGGCACCAATGGCTCCGGCAAGTCTACGATGCTCAAGATTATCGCTGGCGTGCTTGAGCCTAGCGAGGGCAGCGTTAAGGTGCACGGTAATATTGCGCCTCTGATTGAGCTTGGTGCCGGCTTTGACCCCGAGCTGACCGCCCGCGAGAACATCTATCTGAACGGTGCCCTGCTCGGCTATACCAAGGAGTTCATCGACGCCAACTTTGACGGCATTATCGAGTTCGCTGAGCTGCAGAACTTTGTCGATATGCCGCTTAAGAACTTCTCCTCGGGCATGGTGGCGCGTATCGCCTTTGCAATCGCGACGATTACCGAGCCCGATATTCTGATCGTTGACGAGACGCTGTCCGTCGGTGATGTGTTCTTCCAGCAGAAGTGCGAGGCCCGCATCCAGCACTTTATCCAGAGCGGTGACGTGACGGTTCTGTTCGTTTCGCACTCCATGGAGCAGGTTGAGCGCATCTGCCAGCGTGCCGTTTGGATCGAGAAGGGTGACCTTCGCATGGACGGCCCGGTCGATGAGGTCTGCAAGGCGTATCGCGAGCAGTTCAACTAGGTTATAATTACTTGCGCCTGACAGGCTTGCGCTTGCTTGGGCGTGCGGTTATTTGCTCCATTAGCTCAGTTGGATAGAGCAGGGGACTTCTAATCCCAAGGTCGACGGTTCGAATCCGCCATGGAGCACCATCGTTTATTAAGCCCGGACCGCTAGGTGGTCTGGGCTTTTTTCATCTTGTGTGCTGCGGTTTTGAAGGGTTCGCAATGGGAAGCAAAAGGCTCGACTGGATTGATATTGCAAAGGGGATCGCAATTATTCTGGTCATTGTGGGGCACACCGTTCCAAATCCCTCTCCCTTGCGGCACGCGATCTTCTCGTTTCACATGCCGGTGTTCTTTATTCTTGCCGGGTATACGTTTAGGCCGAAGCCGTGGCGCGAGCTGCTGAGTGGTTCGGTGTCGCGCCTGCTGGTGCCGTATGTGGTTCTTGCACTGGCGTGGCAGGTGCCGACGTTCTTAATGAGCGGCGCTCCTTTGACAAGCGGTACGCTGGTTGCGGGGCTTAAGACGCTTGTGTTTGCCTCGGGCGTTGATGTGCCTGGGTTTGGCGTTACCGCCGTTGGCATGGCATGGTTTTTGGCGGCGCTGTTTACGTCGCGCCTGCTGTTTAATGCGCTCGTGCGGCTGTTTGATCGCCGCAGGATTGGGGTTGTTTGGCAGGGCGTTGTCTGTGCCGCGATTGCCTTTTGCGGTTTGAGCGTGTCTCGCTATTTTGGTGCTTACCTGCCGCTCGATTTGGATTTGAGCTGCTATATCGTCTTGCTGATGTGGATTGGTTATACGGCGCGCCAAAGGGGGCTGGAGCCGAGCGTGAGCAAGCCTCTGCTGTTTATTGGAGCCGGTGTTGCTTGGCTCGTCCTTGCCGCGCTGAGTGGGCTTGAGCTTTCGAGCCGCCGCGTGGATGGATTTGTTGTTGCGACGGTTGCTGCTGTTGCGGGTAGCTACTGCGTCTGTTGGGTTTCGATGGCGTTGGTGAAGTTGAAAGACGTGCCGGTTTTGGGGTCCTTTGAGCGAGGACTCGTGTTTTGCGGACAAGCCAGTCTGGCGATCTTTGCAATCCACGCGGTCGATTGGTTTATTCCTTGGCAGACCATGCCTCTGTTTATGACGCTGCCAGTATCGTGGCTCTTCGCGTCATTCGTACGCTGTGCCTGCGATATTGGGTTGGCATACGTGATCAAGAAGGCGTAATTAAAAGTGGGGAGGACCAAGTTGGCTCTCCCCGCTGTCAGTATTCAGTAGTGTTGCAGTCTTACTTTTCGAGACGCTCTTTCAGCAGCTCCAACGCGTGGGCGTAGCCTTGGAGGCCTTCGCCGGTGATGGTGGCGAAGCAGGCCAGGCGGGCGTAGCTCACCTGGCGGAAGTCCTCGCGCGTCTCTACGGCGCTGATGTGGACTTCGACGGCAGGGATGGCGACGGCCTTGAGGGCGTCAAGGATTGCCACGCTGGTGTGCGTGTAGGCTGCCGGGTTGATGACGATGCCGTCGACCTTGCCGTAGGCCTCCTGGATCTTGTCGACGATGCTGCCCTCGTGGTTGGACTGGAAGACTTCGACCTCGTCAAAGCCCTGCGCGGCGCCTGCCTCCTGGCAAATCTGGACCAAGCGGTCGTAGTTGTCGCTGCCGTAGATGCCCGGCTCGCGAATGCCGAGCATGTTGAGGTTGGGGCCGTTAATGACGAGTGCTTTCATGGTTGCTTCCTTTGCAGTTGAAAAACCACCACAAAGGTGCCTGCCCCCTTTGTGGTGGTTTTGGTTAGAGAGCGGGTGGGAGGGTGTCGAGGAGGGCATGGGCGGTGTTGGCGGCGCAGTCGCGTGAGTCGATGATGTAGTCGGCCCAGGCGCGGTAGCGCGGCATACGCTGCTCGGCCAGCTTGTCGATGCCGTCGCGCGCGGTGATGGGGCGGCCCTTGTGGGCGAGCTCGTCGAGCTTGCGGTTGAGCATCACGATTTGGCTGTTTTGGTGCAGCAGAGGGTAGTTCTCGTCGCGCGTAACCACGCCGCCGCCGGTGGAGAGCACCAAGCCGCTGCGCTTGGAGATGTCGGCCAGCGCTGCCGTCTCCTGCTCGCGGAAGGCCGCCTCGCCGCACTTGATGATAAAGTCGGCGCAGGGCATGCCCAGGCGCTCCTCGAGGGCGCGATCGAGATCGATGTGCTCGCGGCCCGTGAGCTGGGCGATCTGCTCGCCCACGCGGGTCTTGCCCGAGCCCGGCATGCCGATCAGCGCGATGTTCTGTTCGCGGCGTGACAGGCGCTCCGTTATGTCCAGGATCCTCTCGCGCGGGGTGGCTTTGCCGGTATAGCGCTCGACAGCTTGTGCCGCCTGGGCAACAAGCATAAGCAGGCCGCCGATGCAGGGGATGCCGCGGCGCTCGGCCTCGAGCATCAGGCCCGTGCGGGCGGGGTTGTAGACAATGTCGATGACGCCCTCGAGCGCATCGAGGCCTTCGAGCGTGCAAGGCGCGTCGGGGCAATGGGGGAACATGCCGGCGGGCGTGCAGTTGACGAGTAGGGAGGCGTCGGACTGCTGCGCGATATTGTCGTAGTTGACCTCGCTCGTGCGACCCACGGGTACGACGATGGCGCCCATGTCTCCCAGCACCATACTTGCCGTGGTGCCGGCGCCGCCGGTGGCACCGAGCACGAGGGCCTTCTTGCCGGCAACCTCAACGCCCAACTCCTCGACCAGACACTGAAAACCAAAGTAGTCGGTGTTGTCGCCGCGCAAACGACCGTCAGGCAGGCGTGTGATGGTGTTGACGTTGCCCATGCGCTCGGCGAGCGGACTCAGCTCGTCCAGATACTCCATGACGGCGCGCTTGTAGGGGATGGTCACGTTGGTGCCCTCCCATTCGTCGCCCGTCATAAAGGCCTGGAGGTCCTCGGGCTCGCGCTCAAAGCGCACGTACTCGAGCCCCGCGAGCTCTTTGTAGATGGTCGGGGTGTAGCTGTGGCCCAGCACGCGGCCCAGCACGCCGTAGGGACGGGTTGCGGCTGTATCGGTCATCTAGAGCACCTCCGTGTAGCTGCCAAAGTAGGTGAAGCTCTCGCACACGTCGTCGATAGAATCGAGCAAGTCGTCGAGGGCCTTGCTGCCAAAGGGACAGTCCAGATCAAAGTAGAACATAAACTCAAAGTCGCGGCCGGGGATGGGGCGGCTCTGGAGTTTGATGAGGTTGATGTTGAGCGCGTAGAATCGCTCGAGCACGCGGTAGAGGGCGCCCGGCTCATTGGCCGTGGTGATCATGAGCGAGGTGCGGTTGGCGCCGGGGTATACGCGCGGCTCGCGGCTGATGACGACAAAGCGCGTGTAGTTGTTGTCCGAGTCCTGGATGTTGGGCTCCAACACCTCCAAGCCGTAGAGCGCCGCACAGCTGCGCGAGGCGATAGCGGCGACGTCGGTGCGTTCGGAGTTGGCGACCATCTCGGCCGACATGGCCGTGTTGGGGTACTTGGTGGCATGCAGGCCGTGGCCCTCGATAAAGCCTGCGCACTGGGCAATGGCTTGGCCGTGGCTGCAGACCTCGCGCACGTCCTGGAGCTTGGTGCCGGGTTTGACGAGCAGGTTGTGATCGATCTTGAGGCGCAGCGAGCGCACGATATGGAAGTCGAACTGTGCGAGCAGGTCGTAGACGGCGTTGACCGATCCGGCAGTTGAGTTTTCGATGGGCAGCACGCCAAACTCGCAAAAGCCGTCGCGTACGGCGCGCATGACGCCCTCGAAGGTCTCAAAGAACGCGATATCGGGCACGTCGAAGAGTTTGCATGCGGCGATCTGACTGTAGGCGCCTTCGACGCCCTGGCAGGCGACGGTAGCCGTCTGTGGGAAGGGCGTGTCAAAGGCTACGGCCGTGGCATGGGCCTTTTGCGACACCGTGATGCCCTTGACCTCGTTGATGTAGCGCTGCTGCTCGGCCTTGCTCATGCTCATGAGGAGGCGGAACAGGGTGACGGTCTGGGCCTCGTAGCGCTCGGGTGCGCGGCTGGCGAGGTTGTTGAGTTTGGAGCGTTCGCGGGCGGGGTCGAAGACGGCCTTGCCCATCTCTATCTTGGATTTGGCGACCTCGGTGGCAATATCCATGCGCTCGACAAAGCTGTTGAGCAGCGTGGTGTCGATGCCATCGATGGCCTGGCGAATATCGGCAAGGTCCATGGAGGCCCCTTTCACGTGTCGGTGATTTTTCTGGGACGGGGATTAAAAAATCATTGTGTACCTAATGATTTTTTAATCCCCGTCCCAGAAAAATCACTGGGTGGGTGAGGGGGCCGGAGTTGGCCCCCGGAGATTTTTAGCGCTGGGCGGCGTCCTCGAGGAGGGCGTCCCAGATGGCCAGCGCTGCGGCTGCCTCGGCAACGGGGACGGCGCGCGGAACGATGCAGGGATCGTGACGGCCGTGGACCGAGAGCTCGGCATTTTCCATGGCGTCCATGTCTACGGTCTGCTGCTCGCGGCCAATTGAGGGCGTCGGCTTTACGGCCATCCGCCACATGACGGGTGCACCCGTTGAAATGCCGCCCAGGATGCCGCCGGCGTTATTGGACTCGACCGCAATCTCGCCGGTCTCGGCATCAACGCGATACGGGTCGTTGTTCTCGCTTCCGCGCATGGCGGCTACGGCAAAGCCCATGCCAAACTCCACGCCCTTCACGGCGGGAATGCCAAATGCGATCTGAGCGATGCGGTTCTCGATGCCGTCAAACATGGGGTCGCCGATTCCCGCGGGAAGCCCGTAAATGCCGCACTCCACGATGCCGCCGATGCTGTCGAGTTCGTCGCGCGCGGCTAGGATCTCCTCGCGCATGCGGCCGGCTGCGGCGGCGTCAATGCACGGCAGATCGTTCGTAAGGATCGCCTTGCGGTCGGCCTCGCGATAGATCATGTCGTCCATGGGCAGGTCGGAGATGCCGCCGATCTGCGCGACGTGCGCCATGACCTGAATGCCGCGGGCCTCGAGTGCCTGCAGCGCAATGCCGCCGGCGATGCACAGGGGTGCTGTTAGGCGGCCGGAGAAATGCCCGCCACCAGCGACATCGTGCATGTTGTGATACTTCACACGCGCCGGGTAATCGGCATGTCCCGGACGGGGCTTGCGGCGCAGCTCGGAGTAGTCCTTGGAGCGCGTGTTGGTGTTCTCAATGATCGCTGCGATGGGTGCGCCGGTGGTGTGTCCATCGACCACGCCGGCGATGATATGCGCGGCGTCGGCCTCGCGGCGCTTGGTCGCGGTCTCGTCGCGACCAGGGGCGCGACGGTCCAAAAAGGCCTGCAGCTGCTCCTGGTCCACAGCGATGCCCGCCGGGATGCCATCGAGCGAGCAGCCGATGGCGGGGGAGTGTGATTGGCCGAAAATGCTCAGGTGCAATACGTTGCCAAAGGTCGAGGACATGCTATTCCTCCTCGAGCGTGACCTTGCCGCCCAACAGGCGGTAGTGGTCGAAGAAATCGGGATAGGACTTGTTGACGGCCTCGGCGCCGTGGATCACAACTTCGCCGGTGGCACGGCTCGCGGCGATAGCGGCCATCATGGCGATACGATGGTCGTTGTGCGAATCGACCTCGCCGCCGGTAAAGGCATCGACGCCCTTGATGATGAGGTCGTCGCCGGCAATGCGCACCTGTGCGCCCAGCGCGGTGAGCTCACGGGTGGTGGTGACCAAGCGATCAGATTCCTTGATGCGCAGGCGGGCGCAGTCGCGGATGAACGTGCGGCCCTGCGCCAGCGATGCCACGGCAGAGATGACGGGCACCAGGTCGGGAATGTCGTGGGCGCTCATCTCGAAGCCGGCGAGCTTGTCGGACTGCACGGTGGCGGCGTTCGTGGAGCGCACGATGCGGGCACCAAAGCGCGAAAGCGCGGCGAGCACGTTGCGGTCGCCCTGCGCGGAGCTCAGCGATACGCCTTCCACGGTGATGGGGTCGGAGCCGATGGCGCCGGCGCACAGCCAAAAGGCCGCATTGGACCAATCGCCCTCGACGGCCACGCTGCCGGGCGTGCGGTACGAGCCGCTGCTCACGCGAAAGTTCGTGACCTCGGGCTTGCCATTCTTGGCGGGGATGCGCTCGACGTTGACCTCGACGCCAAAGGCCTTCATGGCCTGGATCGTCAGGTTGATGTAGGGGCGGCTCTCGATAAGGCCGGTCACCTGCACGCAGGAGGGCTGGGCCAGCAGCGGGGCTGCCAGCAGCAAGCCGGAGATGTACTGCGAGCTCACGTTGCCCGGCAGCGCAAAGGTGCCCGGGCGCATGCGTCCGCTCGTCTTGAGCGGAAAACCGCCCAGACCCTGTAGGTCGCAGCCGGCGGCGATGATCTCGTCGGAAAGCGGGGAGAGTGGGCGTGCGCCCAAGCGTCCCTGGCCCACAAAAGTTGCTTCTGCGCCCAGCGCGCAGGCGACGGGCAGCATAAAGCGCAGCGTGGAGCCACTTTCACCGCAGTCGAGCGTGCCGCCGGCAAGGGCCTTGAGCAGGCCAAACTCAACACTCTTCATGGTGGGGTGGACCTGGAAACCGTCCTCGACGGTCTCGATGCGGGCGCCGAGCGCCGTGAGGCAACGCACCGTGGCCTCGATGTCAGCGCAGGTAGTGTTGCAGGTAACGTGCGTCTCGCCGTTGGCAAGCGCGGCGCAGATGATCAGGCGATGCGCCATCGACTTGGACGCGATGGCGGGAACGGTGCCCTTGAGCGGGGAGGGGGTGATGCGGGCTAGCATACGGATGTGTCTCCCTTCTGGCCGAGGCCCTCGGCAATAAGACCGTGGAAGGTGGAAAGTGGCGTGCGGTCGATGCTGCAGCGGCCAATGCCGTGCGGAATCACCAGGTCGATGGTGTCGCCCGCGCGTTTTTTGTCGTGGAGCGCCTCGGCGAAGATGGCGTCGGCGGAAAGCTCGCAGCGGGTCTTGAGACCGTGGCGCGCGCAGAGCTCTTCGATGCGATCGGGCAGCTCGGCATCGCAGACGCCGTGCAGGGCCGCGGCACGCGTGATGATACCCATGCCGATCGAGACGCAGTTGCCGTGTCCCAGCTCAAAGTGCTCGCAGGCCTCGACGGCGTGCCCCGCGCTGTGTCCAAAGTTGAGGAGCTTGCGCTGATTGGTTTCGCGCTCGTCGGCAACGACCACGGCGCGTTTAATGTCGATATTGCGGGCGATGATGAGCGCCACGCGGGCTACGTCCTGGTTGAGGAGCTCCAGCGTGAGCGGGGTCTTCTCGAGCTCGGCGAAAAGCTCGGGGTCGGCGATCACGGCGTGCTTGACGACCTCTCCGCAGCCGTCGGCGAACTGCTCGGGCGTGAGGGTGGCCAGGCATCCCACGTCGGCGATGACCACACTCGGCTGCCAGAAGGCGCCGGCCAGGTTCTTGCCGGCAGCGAGGTCGATGGCCGTCTTGCCGCCCACCGACGAATCAACCATAGCGAGCAGGCTCGTGGGAATCTGCACAAACTTGCAGCCACGCATGTACGTGGCTGCCACAAAGCCGGCCACGTCGCCCACAACGCCGCCGCCGAGCGCCACGATCACGTCGGAGCGTGAAAGCTCGTGCTCGGCCACAAACTCCAAAATGGCAACATAGGTTTCGGCGCGCTTATGGGCCTCGCCGGCCTCGAAGGTGCAGATACTCACCTCGTAGCCTGATGCCTCCAGGCTCTGCTTAACAGGCATCTGGTAGAGCGGACCCACGTTGGTGTCCGTCACGATGACGGCCTTGGTGCCGCCGGCAGTGGCGCGCACGAGCGGTCCCGCCTGCTCCAGCAAAAACGTGCCAACATGCACCTGGTAGGGGCGTGCAGTGTCGATATCGATGGTAATCGCCATAAGCTTCGGTCCTTTCGACCTGGCGTGATAAGTGGTCTAGTGGGAGGTCTCGTCGTCGAGTGCGCGCTTAATGCGGTCACCTTCGGCAAGGAGATTCTCCAGATAGCGCTGGTCGCGGTCTTTGAGCGCACGGCTGTAGGCGCCAAGCGACTCGATCAGATGGTCGATCTCGAAGGCGAGTGCGTCGGCGTCGTCGATCATGAGCTCGGACCACATTTGCGGGTTGAGGTGCGCCACGCGGGTGAGATCGCGGTAGCTACCGGCCGAAAAGCCGTGGTGGACCTGGGCTGTGGGGCTTTTGACGTAGGCGTTGGATACCACGTGCGCAAGCTGGCTCGTGAAGGCGATGACGCGGTCGTGCTCGGTGGCGCTGGTCACGCTGAACTTGTCAAAGCCCAAGGGGCGCACCATCTCGCGCACCTGGCCCAAAAGCTCCAGCTTGAGCGCATCGTCCACCGCGGGCGGCACGAGCACGAGCGGCGCGCGGTGAAACAGGTCGGCACGAGAGTTAGCGTAGCCTGAGAACTGGGTGCCCGCCATGGGGTGCGCGCCCACAAAGTAAAAGCCGTGCTCGCGGGCAAGCTCAAAGGCGCGCTCGCACACAATGCCCTTGACGCCCACGGTGTCGATCACCACGGGACCCATGATGGCGTCGGTGTCGGTGGCGTCGGCGAGCGCCTGGGCGTGCGCCTCGAGCCACTCGATGCATCCTTTAGGATAGCAAGCCAGGACGATGATGTCGCATTCGCCGAGCGTCTCGTCGTTGAGCTCTCCGGCGACAGTGCCCATGCTGGCGGCCGTCATGACGTCGTCATCGGGGTCCCAGGCCAGCACGCGGACGCCCGCCTGCGCATAGCCGCGGGCAAAGCTGCCGCCGATGAGGCCCAGGCCCACAATTCCGGCGCACTTGGGGCCGCCCTGGTTAACGCGCGCGTTTCTCACCGTACCCATGGGTTACTCCATGGTCTCTTGGCAGACGACCTCGCGGATGGCTCGGATGCGGCGCATGGTGTCGTCGAACTGATCGGGGGTGAGGGCCTGGGCGCCGTCGGACCAGGCGCGGCTCGGCTCGTCGTGGACCTCGATCTCCAAGCCGTTGGCACCGCAGGCTGTCGCGGCGAGCGCCATGGGCTCAACGTAGCGGGTGTAGCCGGTGGCGTGGCTGGGGTCGGCGACGACGGGCAGGTGCGACAGGTGGTGCAGCACCGGCACGGCGTTGAGGTCGAAGGTGTTGCGGGTGCGGGTCTCGAAGGTGCGGATGCCGCGCTCGCACAGGATGACGTTGTCGTTGCCCTCGCTCATGATGTACTCGGCTGCCATAAGCAGCTCGTCGATCGTGCCGGACATGCCGCGCTTGAGCAGGACCGGGGTCTTGGTCTTGCCGACCTCTTTGAGCAGAGGGAAGTTCTGGGCGTTGCGGGCGCCAATCTGCATGACGTCGATCTTCTTGTCCAGGAAGACCTGCACGTCGCGCGGGTCCATGATCTCGGTGACGATCGGCATGTCGAGCTCGGCAGACGCCTCGCACAGCAGGTCCAGGCCGGCGGGGCCCATGCCCTGGTAGGCGTACGGGGACGTGCGGGGCTTGTAGGCGCCGCCGCGCAGCATCGTAGCGCCTGCTGCCTTCACGCGGCGGGCGATGCGGATGAGGTTCTCGCCCTCGACGGAGCACGGGCCGGCGATGACCTGGAACTGGTCGCCGCCTACATGTACGCCGTGGCCGCAGTCGATGACGGAGTCCTCGGGGTGGAACTTGCGGTTGGCGCGCTTGAACGGCTCGGAGACGCGCTGTACGCGCTCGACGACGTCCATGGACTCGAGCAGGAACGGGTCGATCTTGGTCGTATCGCCCACCAGGCCGATGATCGTCTCGTTCTCGCCGCGCGAGACATCGGTCTTCAGACCCTTTTTCTCAATCCAGCTGACGATATGGCTGACGGCCTCGTCGCTGGCGCTCTGCTTTAAAATTGCAATCATGGTGTGCCTCTCACCTCGATGGATAACCCTTGCAAAAACGGCCCGCATCGCGAGCCGTGTATATATGGTGCATGAGAGTTTATACTATCTGACTCGCTTTTGCCTTCTAAAGTGGGCCGTTGCGCCGCGTCTTCCTCGGAATTGCAAAGCTTTTTCTATTCTTTTGTTAGCCCGTGGCGCACTTGGGTATAATGCCAAACGTTGGCCCTATTAGCTCAGGGGATTAGAGCGTCTGCCTCCGGAGCAGAAGGCCGTTGGTTCGAATCCAACATGGGGCACCATCGAACGCAAGACCGTCCGAACCTCGCATGGTCCGGGCGGTTTTTCTTATACCGACGCGACGTGATGGGACGTGGTATGGCAGCAACGGATATCGAGCGCGGACTCTCGACCGCCGAGGTCGAGGAGCGCATCGCCGCCGGTAAGATCAACCGCAACATGGAGCTCAAGACCAAGTCGGTCAAAGAGCTCATCATCGAGAACCTCTGTACGCTGTTCAATTTGATCAACGTGATCTTGGCGTTCCTGGTCATTTTGACCGGTTCGTTTAAGAACCTGACGTTTCTGTTCGTGGTGTTCCTCAATACCGCTATTGGCGTCATTCAGTCCATGCGTTCCAAGAAGATGGTCGATAAGCTCACGCTGCTGACCTCCAAGAAGGCCATCGCGGTGCGCGACGGCGCCGAGGTGGAGCTCGACCTGGACCAGATCGTGCTCGACGACATCATCCGCCTGGGGCGCGGCGACCAGATTCCCGCTGACGCCGTGGTGGTTTCGGGCGAGGCGCTCGTGAACGAGAGCCTGTTGACGGGTGAGAGCGACCTTATTAAGAAACAGCCCGGTTCCGAGCTCATGAGCGGCAGCTTTATCGACTCGGGCCTGCTGCGCGCCCGCGTGATTCATGTCGGCGCCGACAACTACGTGGCCAAAATTAATAACGAGGCCAAGTACGTCAAAAAGGTCAATTCCGAGATCATGAACGCGCTTAATGCCATCGTGCGCTTTGCGAGCATTATCATGATCCCGCTCGGTTTGGCGTTGTTTGCCTCGAGTGTGAGCGAGCTGTGGGATGCCGCGGGAACTCCAGGCGATAGCGCGCTTTCCTGGTGCTTCTCCGAGCTGTTGGCTGGTCATGTGCCTTCGTCGGCGCTGCTGTCCACGGTGGGCGCCCTGCTGGGCATGATCCCGCAAGGCCTGGTGCTGCTGACCTCGTCGGTGCTCGCCATCGCCACGGTGCGCCTGGCCCGCCGCAAGGTGCTGGCGCAGCAGCTCTACTGCATCGAGACGCTCGCTCGCGTCGACGTGCTGTGCCTGGACAAGACGGGCACCATCACGTCGGGCCGCATGGAGGTCGAGGGCACGTATCCGCTGCCGGTTGAGGGCGTTGCCCTGGGCGTGGGGGAGAACGAGGCGGCTGTTCCCGTCGATACCACGGTGCTCGATTTTGCGCTGGCTAACGTGGCACGTGCGACTTCGGCCGATGCCAACGAGACCTGCCAGGCGCTGCTCAACTATTACGCCGATCGGCCGGTCGAGGTGTCTGAGCCGCTGTCGGTCATTCCATTCTCGTCGTCTAAAAAATGGAGTGGCGCTTCGTTTGCGCAGGGCTCCTATGTGATGGGCGCCGCGCAGTTTGTGCTTTCGGAGTGTGTGTTTTCGCAGGTCGAGAACCGTGTCGCCGAGCTTGCCGATACCTGCCGCGTGCTCGTGGTGGCGCGCGTGGACGGCTTTACGCCCGATGGCGATATGGTGGGCGAGGCCGAGCCCGTGGGCTTTGTGACCATCCGCGACGAGATTCGTACCTCGGCGGCCGAGACCATCGGCTACTTTAACGAGCAGGGCGTGACCCTCAACGTGATCAGTGGCGACGACCCGCGTACGGTGTCGTCGATCGCGCGCGTGGTGGGCGTGCCGGGGGCGGACGCTTATGTGGACGCCACGACGCTCGATACGCCGGCCAAGCTCGATGCCGCTGTGGACCGCTACCATGTCTTTGGTCGTGTGACCCCGCAGCAGAAGCGCGAGCTCGTGCAGGCGCTCAAGCGCCGCGAGCACACCGTGGCCATGACGGGCGACGGCGTCAACGACGTGCTGGCGCTCAAGGAGGCCGACTGCTCCGTGGCCATGGCGGCTGGCTCCGATGCCGCACGTAACGTGGCCGAGATCGTTCTCGTCGACAACGACTTTGCCTCGATGCCCGCCGTGGTGGCCGAGGGCCGTCGCTCCATCAACAACCTGCAGCGTTCGGCCTCGCTGTTCCTGACCAAGACGCTGTTCTCGATGGGCCTGGCGGCGCTGTGCATTGCGCTGCCACCGTACCCCTTCGAGCCCATCCAGATGACACTCATCAACTTCTTCTGCATCGGCGCGCCGGGCTTTGTGTTGGGCCTGGAGCCCAACAATGCTCGCGTGAAGGGTGCGTTTTTGACCAACGTGCTCAAGCGTGCACTGCCGGCGTCGATTGCGGTCATTTTGGCTGCGGCGCTCGATATCTTTGTGGCGCGCGTGTTCGGCTTTAACCAGCTCACGCTGTCTACGATGTGCCTACTTACGTCGTGCGCGGCGAGCGTCAGCCTGATCTGGCGAATCTCGCAGCCCCTCACGCCCTTACGTGTGGTGCTCTTTGTGTTTGTAGTCGCCGGCATCTTGGTAGGCGTTATCGGATTCCCGGAGCTGCTGTCTATTGCCAATCTGACGATGGGTCAGATGGTTTTCTTGGCTGCCATCGTGGTCTTTACCTGCTCGGTGTTCTTTAAGCTCGCCACGATGATGGATTCGCTCAGGCCGCGTCGTCGTCATGCCGCAACTGGTTTTGGCCGCGGTGTGCGCGTCCGCCTGGGTCGCGGTGGCGGCAAGGTGAGCTCGACGGGTTCAACGGCGGAGCGTTTTGCCAAGCGCGTCGCCGCCGACATGGCGCAGCGCCGTGAGGCGCGCACCGTTCGTGAGGCCGAGGCCCGCGCACTCGAGGGCGTGGCCCAGGCCCAGCCCAAGAAAAAGAAGAGTACCGGAGCCAAGCGCTCTCGCGTAACCAAGTCCGCCCAAGGCATCAAAGTCTCGATGCCAAGCAAAAAGAAGAAGTAACTACGCGCCCTGGCGATGTTGAATTGGTGCCTTGCTCCTGTGGGGCCGTGGCGATGTTATGCTCTAACCTCGATTATTTGAATTGCTTCGAAAAGAGGATGCCGTGATCTGCCCGCATTGCCTTAAGACTATCGAGGACGGCGCCTCGTTCTGCCCCTACTGCAACGCCTATGTGGGTCCGGGCGATGGTCCCGAGCACACCGAGTTCGTGTTCTGTGAGGGCTGCGGTGCCCGTCTTTCTCCGCATGATCGTACGTGCCCCAAATGCGGACGCCCCGCGCCAGGCATCCTTTCCGAGGACGCGGCCGCATCCGATCTGGCTGCGGGCCGCACGGCGGGCTTTCCGCGTCTAACGCAAGAGCAGATCGATACCGAGGTGCCGCATGCGCCGGCCTCTGCCGCTGCGGTGCTTTCGGACGCCGCCGACCCCAATGAGACCTGCGTGCTGCCGGCTTTCGATAAGGATTTCGGTATCCCCAAGGTCGATATTCCCACGCCGGTTTCCCTGCACGACGATCCTCAAAAACCCAAGCGCAAGGTGCATCCCGACGAGGACGCCTATCACAAGCACAAGCGTCATATCCCCAAGCCGCTCATCGTCATCGCGGTCCTTGCCGTCGTTTGCGGCGGTGCCTATTGGTTCGTGACGACCGATCCCATGGGTGTCATGCCTGGCTTCTACGACCAGTTTGGCCAAGCTGCACAAACCACCTTCCCCACGCGCCAAAAGGGCGAGGCGACTGAGGACGATACCAAGCAAGACGATTCTGCCGAGGTGGTCCAGGAAGAAACCGTGCTCACCGATGATCAGCTCTATACTAGGCTCGACGGTCTGTATCAGACCATCGTGTCCTACGGTGACGAGGACCAGATCGGCGAGGTCATCGATTCCTTTAACAACGGCTATCTCCGAACGTCGCTTTCCACCCGTCAGGAGCTGTCGCAGAGTGCTTACGCCCTGCGCGACCAGATTAAAAAGACGCAAGATGAGCTCAGCAACCTTAAGTACCAGGACGATACGGTCTATGCGGACGACATCGCCCACTTAAAGCAGCTTGCCGAGTGGATGTATGAGCGCGTCGACGTGATCTGCCAGAGTTGGGACATCTCGCTGGCCATTCCCGATGGCGAGTCGATGAGTTCTCACCAAAGCGAGATCCTGGCGCCCATCGCGCAGAGTGGCAACAGCGCGCTTAATCAGTTCGACGCCAACGTGGGCTCCTGGAAGCCGCAGCAGCGTAACTAAAATTAGTTCGCCATAGTCGGCATAACCTACGTGCGCAATTGATGTAAGCGCATGCTTATTGCTACAATTCGTACAAATATGCTTTAAACGCACGAGGAAGGAACCACATGTTTGGTTTTAAGAAAGAGCTCTACACGCCCGAGTATCAGCTTGCCGGCGACGAGTGCGCCGTTATCGAGACGTCGAAGGGTACCATCAAGGTTAAGTTTGACGGCGAGGGCGCTCCCATTCATGTCGCGAACTTCTGCGAGCTTTCCACGATGGGCTTCTATGATGGCCTTAAGTTCCATCGCTATGTTCCCGGCTTCGTTATTCAGGGCGGCGACCCCAATACCCGCGACATGTCCGGCGCCGACGTCGCTGCCGGCCTTGAGGGCCCCGACGGCATGCCCGGTACCGGTGGCCCCGGCTACTGCATCAAGGGCGAGTTTGCCACTAATCCGCGCAACAGCCATGTCGATGGTGCCCTTGCCATGGCACGCTCCATGGACCCCGATTCCGCGGGTTCGCAGTTCTACTTCTGCCTGGGTGCCCAGCATAACCTCGATTCCGGTTACACCGTCTTTGGTACCACGGTCGAGGGTCTCGATGTGATTTCGCAGCTGCGTGCCGGCGACGAGATCGTCCATGTCGAGATCGTTCACGAGTAAAGGGGACTTCCTTGAATAGCCAGCTGATCCAACAGGGCCGCGCCGCTTACCGCGCGGGTGATTTTTCCGCTGCAGCCCAGATGCTTGGGGCGGCAAAGACTCCCGATGAGATTATGGGCGAGGCCGATCACCTTCGTGGTAACGCCTTGATGCACCTGGGCATGTATGCCGAGGCCGCCGAGGCCTATGCCGCCGCCCTCAACGACGGCACCTATGGCAAGCGCGGCGCGCTGCTCACCAACCGCGGCAAGGCACTCGCCGCCGTGGGCGACTACACGACGGCCGCCCAGGCGTTCTCTGCCGCTACGCAAGACGCTTCCTATGCCACGCCTTTCAAGGCCTATCTGGGCCTGGGTAACGCGCTGTTCCAGTCGGGCGACTATGCCAACGCGGGTACTGCCTTCCGTCAGGCCGCCATCGACGGCGCCAATCCGGCTCCTGCCGCCGCACTCGGCGAGCTCGGTCGTTGCTTCATTAAGCTCGGCCGTCCGGCGGATGCCGTGGAGACCTACCGCACGGCTATCGACTTTGCCGGCCCCCGCGACGACACGCGTGCGCTCAACGCCGGCATGGGTCAGGCGCTTTCTGCCGCCGGCCGTCCCTCCGACGCACTCGACGCCTTTAACGCCGCTACTGCCGATGGCATCTACCAGCTCACCTCCGAGCAGGCCGACGAGCTTGCCCGCGTGCACGATTCGCTTGCCGCGCTGTCTGCCCAAACGGCTATGGCCACGGCTCCGGCGCCCGCGATGGACGCTCCTGCCGTCGATCCGCTCGATCCTACGGGCGCGACCGGTCAGTTTATGCCCGATCCCTCGGACACCGGCTTCTTTACGCTGTCCGAGTCCGAGATGGTCCAGCAGGACCGTCAGGACCGCAAGCAGGCCAAGGTTCGTCGTCGCCATCGCCACACGGGTCTCAAAGTCTTCATCGTGCTGCTTCTGCTCATTTTGATCGCCGCGGGCGGTCTGGGCTTTGCCTACACGCGCGGCTTTGGCTTCCCGTCTCAGGAGTCTGTCGTTACCGATCTGTTCCAGGCTGCCGGCGACGGTGACACCGCAAAGGCCGAGTCTTGCCTGGCCTCGAGCCTGTCCGAGGACGCCAAGTCGATGATCATCTCCTCGATTCCGCAGGGCGCCACCGTGTCCGTCGAGGGCATGGATCAGTCCATGACCGAGACGACCGCCAAGGTTAAGGCATCGCTGTCCAAGGGCGGCGAGCAGGAGTACACCGTTAAATTCGTGCGCTCCGACAACCATATCGGCTGGGCCGTTTCCTCGCTCGATATGGATTTCTCGGCTGCTGACAACCAGTAGTGACCTTATGGGATTTAGCTTTGCCCGGTGCTTCACCGCAAGTGAGGTGCTGGGCTTGCGCTAGTATCATGAGCTAGTAGTTTTCCAGCAATCATCCAACACATCAGGAGTTGCGTTGTTTTCTTTGATGGATATGTTCTTCGGTAGCTATGCGGGCGATCTTGCCATCGACCTCGGCACCGCAAATACGCTTGTCTCCGTGCGCGGCAAGGGCATCGTCATTCGCGAGCCCTCTGTTGTTGCCATCGACAAGAACGACGAGCGCATCCTGGCGGTCGGTATCGAGGCAAAGCGCATGCTCGGCCGTACACCTGGCAACATTGTGGCCGTTCGTCCCCTTAAGGACGGCGTTATCGCCGACTTCGATGTTACCGAGGCCATGCTTCGCTACTTTATCGACAAGGCGTCCGAGAAGCGCTATCCGTGGACTCCGCGTCCGCGCGTTGTCGTTTGCGTTCCCTCCGGTGTCACGTCGGTCGAGAAACGTGCCGTTTTTGAGGCCACGATCCAGGCCGGTGCCCGCCAGGCCTATCTGATCGAAGAGCCTATGGCCGCCGCTATCGGCGCCGACCTGCCCGTCGAGGAGCCCACCGGCTCCATGGTCATCGACATCGGTGGCGGCACCACCGAGGTTGCCGTTATCGCCATGGGCGGCATCGTCGTCTCACAGTCCATCCGTATTGCTGGCGACGAGTTCGACCAGGCCATCCTCACGCACGTTCGCGATGCCTATAACCTTGCCATCGGCGAGCGTACGGCAGAGGACATCAAGATCAAGGTCGGTTCCGCCGTGCCGCTCAAGGACGAGCTCGACGTTGAGGTCAACGGCCGCGACGTGATCACCGGTCTGCCCAAGACCGTGCGCATCGAGAGCGAGGAGATTCGTCGCGCGCTCAACAAGCCGCTCGACGAGATGGCCAAGGCCGTCAAGGACGCACTCGACGCTACGCCTCCCGATCTTGCCTCGGACCTTATGTACTACGGCATTTTGCTGACCGGTGGCGGCGCGCTGCTGCGCGGTCTCGACGTGCGCCTGCGCGATGAGACCGGTGTTTCGGTCAACGTCAGCCCCACGGCGCTCGATAACGTCGTTAACGGCTGTGCCCGCGTGCTCGAGGCCAATGCGTTTGATGGCGGCTTCGTCCAGACCAATGCTTAATTTCCAAAAGGTGGATTCCATTTGGCACGATCTTCGGGTTTCTCCACAAATCTGAATACCAAGCGACGATCAACGGGTATGCGCCCGTTGATTGTTTTCAGCCTGATTTCGGTGTTGCTGCTCACGTTTTATATTCGTGAGGGCGAGGCAGGACCGATTCATGCCGTGCGCTCGGGCGTGACGACGATTACCTCGCCGGTGCGCTTTGTGGGCTCGGCTGTGGCGGCTCCCTTCAATGCGATCGGTAACGTGTTCTCTAACCTTACGGCGTCGCAGGACACGCTTGACGAGCTTAAGAAGCAAAACGAGGAACTGACCTCTAAGGTTGCTGAGCTCTCCGAGGCTCAAAAGACCGCCGAGCGTCTGGAGGGGCTGGTCGGCCTGCAGTCGACCTATAACCTCAAATCGACCGCTGCTCGTATCGTTGGTGCCTCCGGCGATGCCTGGACCTCGACCGTTACCATCGACAAGGGCTCTGCCGACGGCCTTGCCATCAACATGCCCGTGACGAGTTCTGCCGGTGTTATCGGCCAGATTATCGAGGTATCGGCCAAGACCTCTACCGTGCGCCTGATTGGCGACGAGAACTCCGGCGTATCCGCCATGGTGCAGGACACGCGCGCCCAGGGTATGCTGCAGGGTCAGGCTGACGGCACGCTGCGTCTTGAGTACGTGAGCGTCGACTCCGATGTTAAGGTTGGCGACATCATCGTGACCTCGGGCATTGGCGGTGTGTTCCCCAAGGGTCTACCGCTCGGCACCGTCTCGTCGGTTGAAAAATCGGCAAACGACGTGTACTACACCATTGTGGTGCGCGCCCAGACGACGGCCGAGAACAACGAGGAAGTGCTGGTCATCACCTCGCTGACCGATGAACAGTCGGCCTCGGATGAGGACGTGAGCACGGCCAACAGCACGCCGCAGGGAACGTCGCGCGACGCTGCGACCAAGACGAAGGACGAGAGTTCGGATGACAGTTCCGACACGTCCGAGACGACCGATTCCGGCTCGAGCGAATAGGGGGCATGTCCATGGATCTACACGAGCAGGGGATGAGCTCCCGCACGTTTGCGATCGCCGCCATCGTGTGCGTGCTGCTGCAGGCAGGCCTGGCACCGCAGATCTCCATTGCGGGCGGTCGCGTCAACTTCATGATTATCCTGGTGTGCCTAAGCGTGTTCTCGGGCGACCCGACCCGTGCCGTCGTGTGCGGTTTTTGCAGCGGCTTGTTTTATGACCTGTCCGCTGCCGTGCCGGTGGGCGTTATGTCGCTCCTGCTGACCGTGGGTTCTTTTGCCCTGGTGCACAGCGCCGCTGGTCAGGCGGGCGGTACCCCGAGTGCGCGCGGCATCACGGTGGGCACCTTCGCGCTCGTCATTAATGTGATTTACAGCATCATCTTGCTGTTTATGGGTTTGGAGACGAGCTTTGTCGTGGCGATCTTCGGCCATGCGCTGCCGTCTTCGATCCTGACGGGTCTGGTTGCCATTCCATTTTTGATGTCCGGCGTCGTGCCGCAGTCCGGCTATGGATTCTCCGCACGTGGCGGACGCCAGACGGGTATGCGCTTTAAGCCCAAGACCCGCAAGCTCAAATAGGGGAGGCCCGTAGATGTCTTCCCAGATGACGGTTATTATCGCCGGTATCGTGCTGGTCGTGGCCATCGTGGTCGCGCTGGTCATCTTGCGTCGGGGCGATTCCCGTTTTACCTACGATACGCAGCATGGAACGGCCCCGCGCGCCACCGAGGGCGAGGGCAATACCGCGGCGACCGCCTTTAAGGGCCGCTTTTCCATCCTCACCACGGGTGTGGGCGCGATGTTTGCGGCGCTCGCCGTCAAGCTGTGGGGCATGCAGATGGTCTCGTCGGACTATTACGAGAAGCAGGCTAATAGCAATCAGACTCGCACCGTTACCACTCCCGCTGTGCGCGGTCGCATCCTCGACCGCAATGGCGTGGCGCTTGTCCAGAACCGTCCCTCTCTTGCTGTCGTGGCCTACCGCGACCTTGCCGAGGATGAGGTTCTGGTTCGCCATCTTGCCAACGTGCTTGGAATGCCCTACGTGGCGGTCCTTCGCAATATTCAGGACAATACCGAGGGTGCCCAGAGCCTGCATACCATCGCGACGGACGTCCGTCGCTCCACGGTTGCCTATATCAAGGAACACGCCGGCGAGTTCCCGGGCGTCAAGATTGCCGAGCGTACTGAGCGTCAGTATCCATATGGCGAGACGGCATGCCATATCTTAGGCTATACCGGCACCATTACCTCCGAGCAGCTCGAGGCCCAGAATAAGAAAACCTCTGGCGATGATGATGCTTCTGCTGGCAAGATTACGTACCAGTCGGGCGATATCGTGGGCCAGGCGGGCGTTGAGAGCTACTACGAAAACCTGCTGCAGGGTATTCGTGGTGAGCAGACCGTCAAGGTCGATGCCTCGGGCAATGTGACTGGTCAGGCCGGCGCCGTGCCCGCGAAGGCCGGCTCCGACATTAAGCTCACGCTCGACCTTAAGATCCAACAGGCCTGCGAGACGGCACTGGCGAGCGCTATCGAGCTTGCCAAGACCACTGGCTACAGCAATGCCGGCAACGGCGCTGTGGTGTGTCTCGATCCCAACAATGGCGAGATCCTGGGCATGGCGAGCGAGCCCAAGTTCGATCCGTCCGTCTTTATCGGCGGCGTCTCAAATGACGTGTGGACCGAGCTCAATGATGACAAGGGTTCGCACCCGCTGCTCAACCGCGCCATTAGCGGACAGTACATGTCGGCTTCGACCATCAAGCCGCTCTCGGCACTGGCCGGTCTTGAGTTTGGAACCTACACGTCGGGGCAGACGACCAACTGCACGGGCTATTGGACGGGTCTGGGCAAGTCGTGGGGCAAGTACTGCTGGCTGCATTCCGGCCACGGCACCATGACGCTGCAGTCGGGTATCGCCAACTCGTGCGACCCCGTCTTCTACGACATGGGCAAGGCGTTCTTTTATGACGAGAAACATTCCGAGGGCCTGCAGGAGGTCTTTCGTCGCTGGGGCCTAGGCAAGACCTGCGGTATCGATCTGCCGAGTGAGGGCGCGGGCCGTATTCCCGATGCCGAGTGGAAAGAGTCGTACTTCACCGACGCATCTGCCGAGGACCGCAAGTGGAATGCCGGCGATATGACCAACATTGCTATCGGCCAGGGCGACATCCTGGTGACGCCCCTGCAGATGGCGTGCGCCTATATGGGTCTTGCCAACGGCGGTAAACAGTACGTACCTCACGTGTTTTTATCTGCCGTGTCGCGCGATGGCGACGGCGATGCCTATAAGTACAACGGCAAGGGCAAGAAGAAGCGCTTGGAGGCCAAGATCAACAGCGATTCGGATTTGGCTCTGGTTCGCAACGGCATGCACGACGTGATTTACACGGCATCGACGTCCCTGGCGGCGCACTTTGGCACCCTGACGCCGCAGGTATACGGCAAGTCGGGCACGGGCGAGAAAAGCGGCGAGGACGAATACGCGTGGTTCTGCGCCTATGCACCGGCCGATGACCCCAAGTATGTCATCGCTACTGTCCTGGAGCAGGGCGGCGGCGGCTCAGATACCGCGATGCATGTCGTGCGCGATGTACTCGGCGTGATTTATGACGAGCCCGATACCTCTTCGGCCTCGGGCGATTCTTCGGTTCGATAGGAGGTTGCGATGGATTTTTCTCCGGCGGATCTGTTCCGTTCAACCAAGACCGGCTCTCGCAGCAGCCTGGACCGCGTCAACAAGCAACTTTCGGCCTCGCGCGGCACGTTTCGCCAAAAGGTGCATATCGGCGTGCTCGTGGCTACTGTGGCGCTCGTTGCCTACGGTGCCATCATCATCTGGTCGGCTTCGCAGTTTAAGGCCGATGCCTCGTTCTCACGCCATCTGCTGGGAATTGGCATCGGAGCGGTGCTGGCGGTGCTGGTCTGGCGTACCGATCTGCGCGGTATTTCCAATTTCTCGACGGCGTTGCTCGTCATCGACCTGATCGTGATCCTCTCGCCCAAGATTCCGGGTCTGTCCTATACGGGCGGTCTGGGCATGACGGGCTGGATCAAGATTCCCGGTATCGGCTTGACATTCCAGCCGGTTGAGCTTGCCAAGCTCATCACCATCTTCTTTATTGCTACGCTTGGCTCGCAGTATAACGGTCGCATCGATACCGTTCGCGACTACGTCAAGCTCTGCGGCATGCTGTCCATTCCGTTTTTGGCCGTCGTTGCCATGGGCGACCTGGGATCGGGTCTGGTCGTACTGGTTTCTGGCGCTATCGTCATCTGTATGAGCGGTGCACGTCGCGAATGGGTGCTGTCGACCCTGGCCCTGCTCGTGGGCCTGGTGGCCCTCGTCCTGGCGCTCGATTCGGTCTTTGATTCGTTGCTCGGCCACGATGTGCTCATCAAGCAGTATCAGATGAACCGTCTGACGGTCTTTATCGACCCCGATAATGCCGATTCGGACGATGCCTACAACCTGCAGCAGTCGCTTATCGCCGTTGGCTCGGGCGGCTTCTTTGGTAAGGGTTTGGGCCATGCGACGCAGTCGGCCGGCGGCTTTCTTCCTGAGTTCCACACCGACTTTGTCTTCGCCTTCCTATCCGAGACCTTTGGCTTTTGCGGTTCCTTTTTGCTCCTATGCCTCTACGTGCTGCTGATCTTTTCGACGATTCGCGTCGCCTTTAAGTGTGAGTCGCTGTTCTTGCGCCTATCGTGTGTGGGCATCGTTGGCATGTGGGCGTTCCAGACCTTCGAAAACATCGGCATGTGCATTGGCATGATGCCGATTACCGGTATTCCGCTACCGTTTATTAGCTTCGGTTCGTCTTCGATGATGATTCAGCTGCTGACGGTGGGTATCGTACAATCCATATGGCGGCATCGTTCGGGCGCCGCGTAACCGCTGGAGGGGTTTGCTATGAAAATTCCCGTAGATAAGCTGACCCGCGCTTTTAAGATGGGCGCGTCCGTTAAGAAGGATTCCGATACGCCGGTGCGCGTCTCGGTCTATTTGGATTCGTCCGCCTCGCGCTTTCTGGCCGAGACGGTGCGTGACGCCTTTGTGCCGCAGACGACCTCGGGCATTGTGCGCGTCGAGCGTCTGGGGGAGGAGCGAATTGCTCCAAAGACCGATACCGATGTGGTACTGGTGCTCTCGTGCGGTTCCGACCGCTTGGAGAGTGCCGTGCAGGAGCTCGTGATCGCCGGCGCGCCCGTGTGCGTGCTTGCCGAGTCAGCTGTGGAGGTGCCGTTTATCGAGGAATCCACGCCCATGCTCGGCGTGGTGGCGGCAACCGATAAGACGTATCTGCTCGAGACGCTTGCCCGCTGGATTCTCGATCGCACCGACAAGGAAACGGCTTTTGCGGCGAATTTTGCCTTTATGCGCATCGCGGTAGCTAATCGTATCATCACCTCGTGCGCGCTCACCAATATGGCGACCGGTGCGCTGGTGTTTTTGCCGGGCGCCGATTATCCCGTTATGGCGCTGGCGCAGGTGGGCATGCTCTTTGAGCTCGCTGCCGTCTTTGGACGCGGCATTAAGCCTGAGCGCGGCTACGAGGTCGCGGGCGTGCTTGCCGGCGGTCTTGTGATCCGCGCGGTCACCCGCGCGCTCGTCAAGCAGACGCCGCATATTGGGTTTGCCGTCAAGGCGCTCACTGCTGCCGCGGGCACCTATGGCATGGGCCGTGCGCTCGTTTCGCTCTACGAGCGCGATGTCGACTACAGCCGTGCCAACGAGGTGGTCACTGCCACGTTCTCCCGCGTTCGCGATCTGGTGACCACGGTCGCGGGTGCTACCCGTCCTATGGCGTCCTACCAAGACGCATCCGATCTCGCTGCTTAGGGGTTTTCCGTTGCGCGTTCCGTATCAAGACTGCTTTCATTTAATTGAGCCGCTGCTCGCCAAGGTCGAGAAGCCGAGTCGCTATATCGATCACGAGTGGGGCACGCTTTCCAAGGCCGATGCCGACTACCGTTGCTGCCTGATCTACCCGGATGTGTACGAGGTTGGTCTGCCCAACCAGGGTATCGCCATCCTCTACAACATCCTTAACCAGGCCGAGGGCATCTCCTGCGAGCGTGGCTATGTGCCGTGGCCCGATATGGGTGACGCTATGCGCGAGGCAGGCATTCCGCTGCTCTCGCTCGAGGGTGCAGCGCCGGTCGCTTCGTTTGATATCGTCGGCCTGCATGTGCCGCACGAGATGGCGGTGACGAACTTCCTCGAGGCACTCGACCTCGCTGGCATTCCGCTGTTAGCGGCCGACCGAGGTGAAGACGACCCCATCATCATCGCCGGCGGCCCCTCGGTGTACAACCCCGAGCCGTACGCGGCCTTCTTCGATGCCATCCTCATCGGCGAGGGCGAGGAATCGCTGCTCGAGACCTGCCAGCTGCATCGCCGCCTGCGCGACGAAGGAGTTCCGCGCGCGCAGATTGTTGAGCAGCTTGCATCCATTGCCGGCAACTACGTGCCGTCGCTCTATGAGGTTCGTCACGACGAGCCCTGCTCGCCGCATGGCTACACCGTGCCGCGCGAGGGCAAGGATGCGCCGACCGTGGTCTACAAACGCGTCGTCGAGGATTTCGGCGCCACGAATCCGCTGTCGCAGTCGTGCGTGCCCTATGCGCAGCTGGTTCACGATCGCCTGTCTATCGAGATTCTGCGCGGCTGCGCCCGCGGCTGTCGTTTTTGCCAGGCCGGCATGACGTATCGCCCGGTGCGCGAGCGCTCGGCCGACCAGATCGTCTCGTCGGTGATTCAGGGTCTGGAAAAGACCGGCTATGACGAGGTGTCGCTGACCTCGCTCTCCACGACCGACCACTCCTGCATTCGTGACGTGCTCGGCAGGCTCAACCGTCGCCTGGAGGATACGGGTATTCGCGTGTCTATTCCGTCGCAGCGCCTGGATTCGTTTGGCGTGGATATGGCCGAGTCGGTCGCCGGCGAAAAGAAGGGCGGCCTGACGTTCGCGCCCGAGGCCGGCAGCCAGCGCATGCGCGACATCATTAACAAGAACGTGACCGAGGGGGACCTGGACCGTGCGGCCAAGGCGGCCTTCGAGGCCGGCTGGAACCGCATGAAGCTCTACTTTATGATGGGCCTTCCCGGCGAGCGCGACGAGGACATCGTGGCCATCGCCAATCTGGCCGATCACGTGCTGGAGCTCGGTCGTTCCGTGGTGCCCAAGGCTCGTCGCGGCTCGATCTCGGTGTCCATCTCGGTTTCGGTCTTTATCCCCAAGGCTGCCACGCCGTTCCAGTGGTGCCCGCAGCTCGACTACGACGACGTCAAGCGTCGCCAGAAGCTGCTCATCACGAGCGTTCGCAACCGTGCCGTCCGCGTGCATTACCACGATGCCGAGACCTCGCTCATCGAGGCCGCGCTCTCCCGCGCCGGTCGTGACATGACGCCCGTCATCATCGATGCTTGGCGCTCGGGGTCTCGCTTTGACGCCTGGGTAGAGCATTTCTCGCTCGATAACTGGAAGGAGGCTGCTGCCAAAAACGGCATCGACCTCAATGAGCTCGTGCACCTGCCCTACGAGTTGGACTGGCGTCTGCCGTGGGAGCATGTGAGCCCCGGCTGCACGCGCGGCTTCCTCGAGCGCGAGTACCGTCGCTCGCTCGAGGGTGTCACGACTCCCGACTGCACCCGCACGTCGTGCACCGGCTGCGGAATCTGCCCCACGCTCCACGCCAAGAATGTATTGATGGGTGATCGCGCATGAGTGAGCGCCTGACCGACAACCCCACGCTCTTTAGACTTCGTGTTCGCTATGGCAAGCGCGATCGCCTTAAGTACCTGGGCCATCTCGAAGTAATCCATACCATTGAGCGCATCGTGCGCCGTGCGGGACTTCCCTATGCCGTCACGCAGGGCTTCTCTCCGCACATGCGAGTGGGCTTCTCTTCGGCGCTACCGGTGGGTACGTCGTCGATCTGCGAGTGGTATGACCTGTTTATGACCGAGTTCGTGGCGCTCGACGAGGCGTTTGGGCGCCTAGCTGCGGCGTCTCCGGCCGATCTGGCGCCCATCGAGGCGGCGTACATCGACGTGCGCACGCCGGCGTTGACGGCGCAACTCACGCGTCTGTCGTATCGCATCGACCTGCACTTGGATCCCGAGGCGCCCGTAAGCGCCGACGAGGTGCGTCGTGCGATTGACACGCTGCGCGCGGACCATAGCATCGACTACGCGCGCGGCAAAAAGAGCAAGCGCTTGGATTTGGATCACACGCTCGTGGGCTATGAGCTCACGGCGGGGGAGCGCCCGGACCATTTGGTGCTCATGCTCGACACCCATGCCGACAACGAGGGCTCCATGCGTCCGGAAATTTTGCTTTCCGCTGCTGATGTTTTGTTGCAGGGCTTGACCCCGGGCGTGGATGCACCTATTGTTTCCACCGGTATGCAAGACCTCGTGACCATCTGCTCCTACGATGTCGAGCGTCAGAATCAAGCATGCGAGGACGACGAGGGCCGACTCGTCAGCCCCATACCTGTGCGAACTTGTGGATTTGCTCCACATACTCGTTGACGGGGGTATTTTCGCCTGCTACTATATTCGGCTGTTGCACTAACTGATGCATGAAGGGCAAGTAAACATGTACGCAATCGTTAACACGGGCGGCAAGCAGTACAAGGTCGCCACCGACGATGTCATCACCGTCGAGAAGATCGAGGGCAATGAGGGCGACAAGGTCACCCTGCCGGTCATCTTCCTCAACGATGGTAAGAAGATCGTCACCGATCCCGACAAGCTGGCCAAGGCCAAGGTTACCGCTCAGATCGTTGAGCAGTTCAAGGGCGAGAAGCAGCTGGTCTTCAAGTTCCACAAGCGTAAGCGCTATCGTCGTCTGAAGGGTCACCGTCAGCAGCTCACCAAGCTGAAGATCGTGAAGGTCCAGGCTACGTCCCGCGCCAAGAAGGCTGTCAAGGCAGAGGCCGAGGCTGTTGCCGAGGCTCCCGTCGCCGAGTAGATTACACTCGTAACGAAAGAGTAGGTATACACAATGGCACACAAAAAAGGACTCGGTTCCTCCCGTAATGGCCGTGACTCCCGCGGTCAGCGCCTTGGCACGAAGCGCTATGCCGGCCAGACGGTAACCACGGGCACGATTCTCGTCCGTCAGCACGGCACGCACATCCACCCGGGTGAGAACGTTGGCCGTGGCAAGGACGACACGCTGTTCGCGCTGGTCGACGGTACCGTTGAGTTCCACAAGGGTATCAAGCACAGGGTCAGCGTACGCCCGCTCGCGAACGCGTAATTTACCCTTCATAGAGCACATATGTGGGAGGCACTTGAGTTTTAGGATTCAAGGGTCTCCCTCTTTTTGTAGGAGGCGATTCTGTTGTCACAGTTCACCGATATCAGCCGCATTAACGTGTGCGGCGGCGACGGCGGAGCCGGATGCATGTCGTTTAGGCGCGAGGCATTTGTCCCCAAGGGCGGCCCCGATGGCGGCGACGGCGGTCGTGGCGGCAATGTTGTCATCCAGGCCGATGCTCAGCTGTCTTCGCTGATCGATTACCGCTTCAAGCATCACTTCCGCGCCGAGCGCGGCACGCATGGGCAGGGTGCCCGTCGTAACGGTAAGAGCGGCGAGGACCTGATCCTGAAGGTTCCCATGGGCACCGTGGTGCGCGAGCTCGACCCCGAGACGCAGACCCCGATGTTCGAGATTGCTGACCTGGTGCACGATGGCGAGCGCGTTGTCGTGGCGCCCGGCGGTGCCGGTGGCCTGGGCAACACGCACTTTGTGACGTCGGTGCGTCGCGCGCCCGCGTTCGCTCAGCTGGGCGAACCGGCCGAGGAGCACTGGATTGAGCTTGAGATGAAGCTTATGGCCGATGCCGCGCTCGTGGGTTTCCCCTCGGTGGGCAAGTCCTCGCTTATCGCGCGCATGAGTGCCGCCCGTCCCAAGATCGCCGACTATCCGTTTACAACGCTCGTGCCGAACCTCGGCATGGTGCGTGCCGGTGAGTATTCTTACGTCGTTGCCGACGTTCCTGGTTTGATCGAGGGCGCGAGCGAGGGCAAGGGCCTGGGCCACCAGTTCCTGCGCCACATTGAGCGCACGGCGCTCATCATGCATGTCGTTGACATGACGGGCGGGTTTGAGGATCGCGATCCGGTCGAGGATTACCGTATCATCAACCGTGAGCTCGAGCAGTATGGCGCCGAGCTTTCGGAGCGTCCGCAGATCGTCGTCGCCAACAAGTGCGATGCGCCGGGCACGGCCGACAAGATTGCCGACCTCAAGCGCGCCGCGCTCGACGATGGACATATGTTCTTTGCCGTGTCCGCCGTGACGGGCGCCGGCCTCAACACGCTGATGCTTGCCGTGGGCGAGCAGGTGGCTAAGCTGCGTGCCGAGTTGGTGGTCTCCGCTGAGCCAGTCGATCTGCGCGACGAGGAGTGGGAGCGCCGCCGTCTGCAGCGCGAGAAGCGTTTCCGCATTGTCCAGGAAGAGCCCGGTGCCTTCCGTGTGGTTGGTCGCGCGATTGAGCGCATGGTCATCCAGACCGATTGGGAAAACGAGGAAGCTGTCATTTATCTGCAGCACAAGTTTGCGCGTATGGGTGTTGACGACGCGCTCGAGAAGGCCGGTTGCCGTGCGGGCGACGAGGTCCGCATTTGCCAGCGCGCCTTTGACTTTGAGGGCGCTGAGGACTTCTCGGAGTACGAGGAGCTCGAGGACGCTGGCGAGGACGTTGCCGTTGAGGCCATTGACGTGGCCGACGTTGCGGATGAGGGCGTCGAGGTTGTCGATGCGGCGGATGTCGCGGACGATGCCGAGACCTCGGAGGGCGAGTAAGCCATGTCGCTGCGCGGTGGAATCGGTTTGCCCGAGCTGCCCATAAAAGAGGGCAAAGAGTTTCGGCTTGGCATTATGGGCGGCACATTCGACCCGATTCATTACGGGCACCTGGTGACTGCCGAGCAGGCGCGCGAGTCGCTCGACTTGGACGCTGTGCTCTTTATGCCGGCGGGCTCTCCCGCCTTTAAGCTTGACAAGCCGGTGACGCCTGCCGAGGACCGTTATGCCATGACGGTCCTCGCCACCGCCGCGAACCCGGCCTTTTTGGCGAGCCGGTTCGAGATTGACCGTCCGGGCGTAACCTATACGGCCGATACGCTTCATGCCCTTCGCGACTTTTACCCGCCGCAGGTAAAGCTCTACTTTATTACGGGCGCCGATGCGATTATCGATATTGTGACCTGGCATGATGCCGAACGAATTGCTGAGCTTGCTACCTTTATTGCGGCGACGCGACCGGGCTTTGATATCGATACGGCGCGTGCCCGAATCAAAGAGTCGGGGCTGCCGTTCGACGTGCGCTATATTCAGATTCCGGCGCTGGCGATCAGCTCGACGAACATTCGTAAGCGAGTTGCCCGCGGCATGAGCGTGCGCTATCTTACGAGCGAGTCTGTGCTCGGCTACATTCGCAAGCGCAGTTTGTATGTCGATCTGGGTCAAGAAGATTTTGAGTGATGGGGGCTACGTTGTCGGTAGAGGATCAGTTTGAGGGCGATGAGCGCGCGCTGCTCAAGCGCATTCAAGAGCTGCTCGATGTTCGCATGAAAGATAAGCGCAAGCGCTATGTGCATTCGCTGGGTGTTGCCGAGACCGCACTTCATCTGGCCGAGGTCTACGGCGTTGACCGCTTTGATGCCGCTGCCGCCGGCTTAATTCACGACTGGGACAAGGTGCTTTCCGATGATGAGCTCGTGGCCCGCGCGCTTCACTATGGCATCAAGGTTGTCGGCTCTCCTTCCGCCGCGACGCCGCTTTTGCATGGCCCTGTTGCCGCCTATGAGCTTCCGCAGCTTTTTCCCGAGCTGTCGCCGGCCGTTTTCCAGGCTGTCGACCGTCACACCGTGGGTGCCTGCGACATGACGCCGCTCGATATGGTGGTCTTTGTGGCAGATGCCATCGAGCCCAACCGTCACGGCGACTATGCCCATGCGCTGCGCAAGATGGTGGGGGAGTCGACGCTTGACGAGTTGTTCTTCTCCTGTTTTGCGCAGGGTCTGGTCTATGTGATCCAGTCCGGGCGCTATCTTTATCCCACGGCTATTACGATTTACAACCATTACGCCCAGCTGCGCTAGCTCGGGTGTGTCTAGAAAGAGGTATTCCATGGCCGACGAGACCATGACTGACGAGCAGATTCTTGAAGGTGTGGAGCACAAGAGTTTCGTTGCCACGTCCGACCGCACCGCCGCCTCGCTGTCCGCGAGCGGTGTCGCCGCCGAGGATGTCGCCCGCGCCGCCGCGCAGGCCGCCTACGACAAGAAGGGCGAGGACGTGCAGGTGCTCGACCTGACCGAGCTTTCCGACGTGTGCGACTACTTTGTGCTTGCCACCGGTACCAACAACCGCCAGGTCGATTCGATCGTCGACGAGATCGAGGAGAAGGTCGCCGAGGCTTGCGGCGAGCATCCGTTCTCCATCGAGGGCCGCGAGCAGAAGACCTGGATGCTCATGGACTACGGCTCGGTTGTCGTCCACGTCTTCACTCCCGAAGCCCGCGACTTCTACCGCCTAGAAAAGCTCTGGGGTGACGCCCCCCAGCTCCCCCTCGACCTCCTCTAGTGGCTCATTTGATACGGGGCTTTTAGTTAGCCTCGCGCATTTTGCCGGGCAGTTGCGGTTTTCTGTACCTGCCCGGCTTTCTTTTTGCTCAAAGGCGGTTAATCGCTGAAGCGGGATTGGCGGCCGAAGGATAGGGCGGTGTCGCCGAACTTGTCTCGGACGGCGTCGATAGCGACCGAGAGGTCGCGACGGTCGCTTGATTGGGCTCCGCGGTCGTCGACTTCGCAGAACAGGTCGGTCTGGATGCCGCCTTGGTGGTCGAAGTCGCTCATGCCGATGCCCGCTAAGCGAACATGCATGCCTTCCTGCCAGATGTTGTCGAGCAGTTCGAGTGCAACCGCCACGAAGATGTTCTCATCGTCGGTCGGATGAGGCAGCCGGCGCTGTGCCGTACGCCCGCTGCCATACGAATACTTGAGCTTGAGCGTTACCGTGCCGCCCGTCAGTCCCTGACGGCGCAGGCGGCGTCCAACCGACTCACCCAGCAGCGCAATCGCCGCTTCGATGTCCCCGCGCTCAGTCAAATCTTTCGCAAAGGTGCGTTCATTGCTGACCGACTTGATCTTGCGCTCTTCATCGAGACTCGTGACTTCGGAGATTTCAAGTCCCAGCGCACGCTGACGCATACGTTCGCCGTTGACGCCAAAAATAGAGGCCAAGGTGGATTCCGGCGCGCGTGACAGCTCGCCGAGCGTGTAGATGCGCATACGGCGCAGTCGCTCCTCGGCCGAGCGCCCGATGCCGCTCATGGCAGATACCGGCAGCGCGGCCAAAAAGCGCTGCTCGGTTCCGGGGCGCACAATCGTCAATCCAAACGGCTTGTCACGCTCGCTTGCGATCTTTGCGACCGTCTTGTTGCAGCCCACGCCAATGGAGCACGTCACTCCCAGCGCTGCCACACGGTCGCTTATACGCCGTGCAACCAGCAGTGGGTCCTCGGGCGCAAAGCGACCCGGTGTGATATCGATAAAGGCTTCGTCGATGGATACGCGCTCAACGCGCGGCGTCTCCTCGGCAAGAATCGCCATGACCTGCGCGCTCACCTCGCGGTAGCGATCAAAGTGCCCGTGCGTCCAAATGGCTTGCGGGCACAAGCGCCGCGCCTCGGCCGAGGCCATGGCAGAGTGCACGCCAAAGCGGCGCGCCTCATACGAACACGTGGACACGACGCCACGCGAATCGGCGTCTCCGCCCACGATGAGTGGCTTTCCGCGCCATTCGGGATGATCGAGCATCTCCACGCTCGCAAAAAACGCATCGAGGTCCATGAGGCCCACCGCCGGACCCGTCCAGGGAGGCGGCGTGACGCTCATGGCATCCTCATAACCGTATGTATGTTCGCGTCTTTCCATGTCATGAGTATACCGCGCAGCTCATGTGGGGTGCGTGTATGTGCTTGCAAATCCCGAATTCTTGTCTAAGATATGGATTTGCCCTCGACTACACCGAAGAAGTTGGTCTCACGGACTTCACCTGCCCGCGTCGATGGCGTATTATGTTCAACTGTTTGTTTGTAGTTGCAGCCTAAAGCTGCTTGGTTGGAGGAGTTTCCTTTGGCAGTCAAGATTCGCCTTGCTCGTCACGGCGCTAAGAAGCGTCCGTACTACCGTGTCGTCGTCGCCGATTCCCGCGCCCCGCGTGACGGTCGTATCATCGAGGAGGTTGGCCGCTACAACCCGATGACCGCCCCCAAGACCATCAACCTCGACCTCGAGAAGATCGCCGACTGGCAGTCCAAGGGCGCTCAGCTCACCGACGCCGTCGCCGCTCTGGTCAAGGCCGCCAACGAGGGCGAGAAGACCGAGACCGTCGTCAAGAAGTCCAAGAAGCAGCTCGCCAAAGAGGCCGAGGCCGCTAAGGCTGCCGCTGAGGCCGCTGAGGGCGCCGAGGAGTAAATCGTGCCTGAGGTTGACGCTGCACAGCTCGAGGGTGAGGCAATGCTCTCAGATCGCATCGCCGATCTCGTCGAATATCTCGTTGTTCAGATCGTCGACGACCCGGATTCCGTGAGCCTTGAGGTCATCGATGGTGACGACGCCTCTACGATTGAGGTTTCGGTCGCCGAGGATGACGTCGCTAAGGTCATCGGCCGTCGTGGCCGTACCATCAAGGCCATTCGCACGCTCGCCCGTGCACTGGCCGCTCGCCTCGACACTGCTGTCGAGGTAGAGGTTCTGGGCTAGGACCTTGAGGTCCCAGTACAAAAACATCGCCCGTGTGGTCAAGCCGCACGGAAGGAAGGGGGAGGTCCTCGCGCAGCCGCTGCGGGGGCTTCCTTCTGTATTAGAGCCGGGTATGCGCGTCGCCCTGACGCCGCCGGCGCTCAAGCGCGACCGCTTTTGCACGGTCGTGTCCGTCACCGATACGGGCGATGGCGATCTGGTCTTGTTTGAGGGCATTGACGACTTGACGGCCGCCGAGGGCATCACGGGATGCTATGTGTTGGCAAATCGTGACGATTTTGAGCTCGATTCACTCGACGCCGCCTATACCGACCTGATGGGTCGCGAGGTGGTCGACGAGCGCTTCGGTTCACTCGGCACGATCGTCGAGATCATGTCGACGCCCGCTAACGATGTTTGGGTTGTCGAGGGTGATCGGTACGGCGAGGTACTGATTCCCGTGATCGAGCAGGTTGTGCTCGATCTTCCCGACACAGGAACAATTTCCGTCCACGTTATGGACGGCCTGATCGATATGGACAAGTAGGGAGGACAACATGCTGATTGAGACCCTTTCGGTCTTTCCCGAGATGTTTGAGCCCGTCATGTCCACATCGATTTTGGGCCGCGCCCGCAAGGCCGGCCTTTTTGATTTTAAGGCGTATAACCTGCGCGACTGGACGCACGACCGCCATCGTACCGTCGATGACGAGCCGTACGGCGGCGGGCAGGGCATGCTCATGAAGGTCGAGCCTATTGCCGAGGCCATCGAGGCTATTAGCTCCGAGGGTCCTAAGCCCACCGTGGTGTTTTTTACCCCCTGTGGCGAGTCCTTTACACAGCATGTGGCCGAGCGCCTGCTCAAAAGCGAGCGCTTGCTGTTTGTGTGCAGCCGTTACGAGGGTGTCGACGAGCGTGCCTATGCGTATGCCGACGAGCGCCTGTCGATCGGCGATTACGTGCTCACGGGCGGCGAGCTTCCCGCTATGGTCGTTGCCGATGCTGTCGTACGCCTGATTCCCGGCGCCCTTGGTGACGAGATGAGCAACGTCGACGAGTCGTTCTCGACCGCCGAGGACGGAGGCCTGCTCGAGTATGCGCAGTACACTCGCCCTGCTGAATTCAACGGCGAGGGCGTGCCGCCGGTGCTCGTGAGCGGTGACCATGCCAAGGTTGACGCCTGGCGCCGTAAGAATGCCATCGAGCGCACCTGCCGCTGGCGTCCCGACCTGATCGAGACGGCACGGCTTACGCCCCAGGAGCGCGCATACGCGCAGGAGATTCTGGACGCTTCGTATTCGCAGAGCGAGGAGTGAGAATGGTTCCATCGCAGCATTCCGCGTTGAGGGGCGCTTTTGAGTGGGTCGCGGTCATCGCGATCGCGCTCGTGGCCACCTTCCTGATCCGCACCTTTGTGGTCGAGCCCTTTGTGGTACCCACCGGCTCCATGGAGGACACGATCGAGATTGGCGACCAGATCCTGGCACAAAAGGTGAGCCTCGAGCTCGGTCAGCCCGTCAAACAGGGTGATATCGTGGTGTTCCACAACCCCGATGCCACTTCCGAGCATGATGTTCTTGTCAAGCGTGTTATTGCCACGGCCGGCCAGACGGTCGACCTGCAGGACGGCAAGGTGGTCGTTGACGGCCAAGCGCTCGACGAGGACTATACGACGGGCATGAGCTGGCCGCTTTCGGTCCAAGCGCCTGGCGCCCAGGTGAGTTATCCCTACACCGTTCCCGACGGGTGCGTGTGGGTGATGGGCGACAATCGAGAGAACTCTGCCGACTCACGCTACTTTGGTCCCGTCGATCGCTCCGATTTGATCGCTGTGGCGCTTGTGCGCTACTGGCCACTCAACCGCATCGGCGCTATCGATTAAAAACCGCTATAGTACAGTACCTAACCGTGTATTCGTTTCGACGAGGGGATATTAGAGGCATGAACGCTTCATCGCTTTCCTTCCAAGACATCATCCTGCGCCTCCAGCAGTACTGGGGCGAGCAGGGCTGCGTCATTATGCAGCCCTATGACTCCGAGGTCGGTGCCGGTACCTTCCATACCGCGACCACACTGCGCTCGCTCGGTCCCGCCGAGTGGCGCACCTGCTATGCTCAGCCTTGCCGCCGTCCCGCCGACGGCCGCTACGGCGAGAACCCTAACCGCATGCAGCACTACTATCAGTTCCAGGTGCTCATCAAGCCGTCGCCGGTCAACGCCCAGGAGCTCTACCTGGGTTCGCTGGCCGCCATTGGCCTGGACCCCAACGACCATGACGTCCGCTTTGTCGAGGACGACTGGGAGAGCCCGACGCTGGGCGCCTGGGGCCTTGGCTGGGAGGTCTGGCTCAACGGCATGGAGGTCACGCAGTTCACGTACTTCCAGCAGGTGGGCGGTATCGAGGTCGACCCCGTGCCCGTCGAGATCACCTATGGCCTGGAGCGTATCGCCATGTACGCTCAGGGCGTCAACTCGGTCTACGATCTGGTGTGGAGCTATCTGCCCGACGGCACGCCCATGACCTACGGCGACGTGTTCCTCGAGAACGAGCGCGAGTTCAGTGCCTATAACTTTGAGGTCGCCAACGTCGAGATGATGCGTCAGAAGTTTGACGACTACGAGGCCGAGTGCCATTCCTGCCTGGAGCGCAAGCTGCCGTTGCCGGCGTACGACTGTGTCATGAAGTGCAGCCACGCCTTCAACCTGCTCGATGCCCGCGGCGCCCTGTCCGCGGTCGAGCGTGCCAACTACATCCTGCGCGTCCGCGCCGTCGCCAAGGCGTGCTGCGAGGCCTATATGGCCGAGGTCGCCGGAGTCAACGAGAATGCCGACCAGGAAGGCGAGGTGGCGTAAGCCATGGCAGACGCTAAGGATTTCCTGTTTGAGATCGGTACGGAGGAAATGCCCTCTGCACCGCTGAACAATGCCGTCAAGCAGCTTGGCACCATGATCGCCAAGGGTCTCGACGAGGCCGGTCTGGCCCACGGCGAGGTCCACGTGATCTCGAGCCCGCGTCGCCTGGCTGCGCTCGTTGCCGACGTTGCCACCGCTACCGATGAGGTTCACGAGGTCAAGCGTGGCCCCGCGGCAAACATTGCCTTTGATGCCGACGGCAACGCCACCAAGGCCGCCCAGGGCTTCGCCCGCAAGTGCGGTGTGGCTGCCGAGGACCTGGTCCGTCGCGAGGACACTGACGGTCGTGAGTACGTCTTTGCCGAGAAGAACATTCCCTCCGCACCGGCTACCCCGATCCTGACGGCCCTGTGCGAGAAGACCATCGCTGGCCTGCAGTGGCCCAACTACCGCTCCCAGCGCTGGGGTCACGAGCATGCGACCTTTGTTCGTCCGGTTCGTTGGATCTGCTGCCTTCTGGGCGAGGATGTTGTGCCCGTGTCTTTTGCCGACGTGACGAGTGGCAACACCACGCGCGGTCATCGCGTACTTGGCCCCGGTGACCATGTGGTTGCCAGCCCCGCCGTCTACGAGCAGGTGCTCGAGGACGCCGGCGTGCTTTCTGCCGAGCGCCGTCGCGAGGCGATTCTCGCCGGTATCGCCGAGGTCGAGGCTGCCCGTCCCGGCTGCCATGTCGATACGCCCAAGAAGGTCTTCGAGGAGGTTATCAACCTCTGCGAGTGGCCGACGGTGCTCGTCGGTACCTTCGATGAGGAGTTCCTCAAGGTCCCGCACGAGATCATCTGCGAGTCCATGCTCACCAACCAGCGCTACTTCCCGATCTATGACGGCGAGGGCAAGCTGACGCGTGAGTTCGTGGTCGTCTCCAACAGCAAGCCCGAGAATGCCGAGCGCGTGATCGACGGCAACGAGCGCGTCGTGCGCGCCCGTCTGGACGACGCCAAGTTCTTCTACGAGGAGGACCTGAAGATCTCCCTCGACGAGTTCCGCGAGCGTCTGGCCAAGGTCGCCTTCCAGGAGAAGCTCGGTAGCGTGCTCGCCAAGTCCGAGCGTATTGAGCAGCTCGCGCTTGCTATTGCCCGCGAGGCTCATTTGGGCGCCCATCTTGCCGCCGACGCCGCTCGCGCCGCTCACCTGTGCAAGGCCGACCTGGTGTCTAACGCCGTCGTCGAGTTCACGAGCCAGCAGGGCGTGATGGGCGGTTATTACGCGACCGCGATGGGGGAGAACGACGAGGTCGCCCATGCTATTCGCGATCACTATCGTCCCCGTTTTGCCGGTGACGAGCTGCCCGAGGGCACCGCTGGCTGCATCGTGGCCTGCGCCGACAAGCTCGATACCATCGCCGGTATCTTTGCCATCGGCGAGCCCCCGACCGGCTCCTCCGACCCCTACGCGCTGCGTCGTGCCGCTATCGGCATTATCAACATCCTGCGCGACCGTCTGCCGATCGACCCCACGTCGCTCATCGATTTTGCCCTCGAACTCTACAGTGAGCAGGGCATTGAGTTCGACGCCGCCGAGGTCGCCCAGCAGGTTCGTGACTTCTTCCATGGCCGCCTGGTGAGCATGGCCCGCGACGAAAAGATTCCGGCCGATACCGTCGCCGCCGTCTCCGCGGTGCACATCATCGCCCCGTCCGTCTTCTTTGCCCGCTGCGCCGCCCTCGACGAGGCCCGCAAGAACGACGCTGAGACGTTCGACAACCTGGCGACCGCCTATGCCCGCGCCGCGCATATCTCGAAGCCCGAGCTGGGTGCGGAGTATGACCGCAGCCTGATGGGCGAGGTCGAGCTTGCGCTCGCCGACGCCTCCGAGGCTGCTCAGACCGCCGTCGATGCCGCCCTTGCTGCCGAGGACTACCCGGCCGCATTTGCCGCCCTCGCCGCCCTGCGCGCGCCCATCGACCGTTTCTTCGATGAGGTCATGGTCATGGACAAGGACGAGCAGCTTCGCGATAATCGCCTTAAGCTGCTCAACCGCTTCGAGGCCGTTTTCTCCGGCATTGCCAACATCGGTGAGCTTGCCCGCAAAAAGTAAGCCAGCCTGCGCATAAGCGCAAAAGGAGCCCCGCATGGATTGCCCGGTCACCGCTCGTCCCACCGTTATCGTTATCTCCGACTCGCTCGGCGATACCGCTTGTGAGGTGGTGCTCGCGGCGTCCGGGCAATTTGATGAAGGGGCTTTTCGTCTCTTGCGCCTGCCCAAGGTGACCTCCGTGGAGCAGGTCAAGTCATTTGTGGGGCCGCGCGTCGATGCCGACCATCGCGATGTCGCCGTGTTCCATACCATTGTCGATCCGGCGCTTCGCGCCCGCGTGCTCGATTACCTGGGTATGCTGCATATCCGTTCGGTCGACCTGATCGGCCCGACGCTTGCCGTGCTGTCGTCGCTCATCGGTGTGCCGCCCAAGTGCGTTGCGGGCGTGATTCACAAGACCGATGACCGCTATTTCCATCGTATCGAGGCCATGGAGTATTTCGTTGAGCACGATGACGGTCGTGGTTGCGACGATCTGTCGGGTGCCGATATCGTGCTGCTGGGTGTGTCGCGTACATCCAAGACGCCGCTGTCGATGTATTTAGCCTATCAGGGCTACAAGGTCGCCAATGTCCCACTGGCGCATGGCATGGAGCCGCCCAAGTCGATTTACGAGGTTGACCCGATGCGCCTGTTCGGCTTGATTTCGACCGTCGATGTGATTTCCGAGATTCGCGATAGCCGCTTGGGCGACGACTACGCCCGCGCCGTCGCAGGCTCCTATGCCGAGCCCGAGAGCGTGCGTAGTGAGCTTGCGGAAGCCCGCGCGCTCATGAAACGCCTGGGCTGCTTTGTAGTGCGTACCGACGGCAAAGCCATCGAGGAAAGCGCTGCCGAGATCATTGCTCATCTCGAAGAGATTCAAGAGGCAAGAGCCCGCCGTGCCGCCCGCCGCGCTCAACAGCAGTAGTCCTTTCTGTGACGATTTTTCTGGGACGGGGATTAAAAAATCATTAGGTACTCAATGATTTTTTAATCCCCGTCCCAGAAAAATCATCGGAGTGGCTAAATAGCCTGAATTGATAAAGCGATTTAGCAAAAACATCGCATCTGACCTGCATTCTTCTTGTAGTGGTATCTTCATAAGGTAACCAACTTTACCTACCGTTTACCGCTAGTTTTAGCACGTTTACCAAACCGCGCACCCTCTGCTCAAGCCTGCCCAAAACCCGCCGTATAGTTCCCTCACGGCCCGCATCCGGCGGGTCGATTCGTTACCACGGTCGTGCGCGTAAGCGCATGGAAGGGGAAGTATCGTGAGCGATTGCAAGAGGGTTTACCGTTTTGGAACCGACGCCCAGGGCACCTGTGTCACCGAGGGCGACAAGTCCATGAACTTCGTGCTTGGCGGCAAAGGCGCAAACCTTGCCGAGATGAGCCGCATCGGCCTGCCGGTTCCCGGTGGCTTTACCATTACCTGCCAGACTTGTGTCGAGTACTCCGGTGCCGGCAACGTGTGGCCCGAGGGCGCACTCGATGAGATCGTTGCCGCTGAGGCCGACCTCGAGGCCCGTTGTGGCAAGAAGCTCGGCGACGCCTCCGACCCGCTGCTCGTGTCGGTTCGCTCGGGCGCTCCGTTCTCCATGCCCGGTATGATGGACACAGTCCTCAACCTGGGCCTCAATGACGATTCCGTTCAGGGCCTTATCGCCCAGACGCAAAACCCGCGTTTTGCCTGGGATAGCTACCGCCGCTTTATCCAGATGTTCTCCAACGTCGTCATGGGCGTCGACGCCGACCTGTTCGAGAACGCTCTGACCCAGGCACGCTTGGTCGCCGGCGTTCGCGTCGATTCCGAGCTTTCGGCCGAGGACCTGCAGGGGCTCGTCGAGACCTTCAAGGGGATCTTCTCCGACAACGTCGAGGCCGCCCTGTACCCCGAGCTCGAGGTCGCTGACGGCAAGCCCGTCTTCCCGCACGACCCGGAGCTCCAGCTGCGTCTTGCCATCCAGGCCGTCTTTGGCAGCTGGATGAACGAGCGCGCCTGCATCTACCGCAAGCAGCATGGTATCTCCGACGAACTCGGCACCGCCGTCAACGTTCAGGCTATGGCCTTTGGCAATAAGGGCGAGACCTCCGCGACCGGCGTCGCCTTCACGCGCAACCCGGCCGACGGCACCAAGGAGTTTTACGGCGACTTTCTGGTTAACGCCCAGGGCGAGGACGTCGTCGCCGGCATCCGCAATACCGAGCCCATCGCCGACCTCAAGACCACCCCGGGCCTCGAGTCTGCAGGTGAGGAGCTCGAGCGCGTGTTCCTGACCCTCGAGGATCATTATCGCGATATGTGCGATATCGAGTTCACCATCGAACAGGGCAAGCTCTGGATGCTCCAGACCCGCGTGGGCAAGCGTACCGCCACGGCCGCCCTGCGCATCGCCATCGAGATGGTCGAGGAGGGCCTGATCACGCGCGAGGAAGCCGTGGGGCGCATCGACCCCGCACAGCTCGATCAGCTCCTGCACCCGCAGTTCGATGCCTCCAAGAAGTATGAGGCACTTGCTACCGGCCTTAACGCCAGCCCCGGTGCCGCCGTGGGCGAGGTTGTGTTCTCGAGCGATGACGCCGTTGCGCGTTCCGCCGAGGGTCACAAGGTTATCCTGGTTCGCTGGGAGACCAACCCCGACGATCTGAAGGGCATGGTCGCTGCCGAGGGCATCCTCACCAGCCATGGTGGCAAGACGAGCCACGCAGCCGTTATCGCCCGCGGCATGGGTACACCCTGCGTCTGCGGTGTCGAGCGCTTCCACATCGACGCCGCCGAGAAGGTCGTGCACATCGATGGCAGCGACCGCGTACTGCACGAGGGCGATGTCATCTCCATCGACGGTACCCAGGGCATCGTCGTCGATGGCGCTGTCGATTTGGTCTCCGCTGAACTCACCGGCGATCTGGACACCATCCTGTCCTGGGCCGACGAGATTCGCCTGGACGAGACCTGTGGCCACGCCAACCATGTGCGCGTCAACGCCGACAACCCTGAGGATGCCGCACTCGCCCTCGAGTTTGGCGCCGAGGCCATCGGCCTGTGCCGCACCGAGCACATGTTCCTGGGCGATCGTAAGAACATCATCCAGAGCTTCATCCTGTCCGACGACGAGGCCGTGAAGCAGCAGGCCCTGGCCGACCTGCTCAAGGTCCAGACCGAGGACTTCCTAGCCATGTTCAAGACCATGTCCGGTCGCGATGTGGTCGTTCGCCTGCTTGATCCGCCGCTGCACGAGTTCCTGGATAATCCTCGCGAGCTCGAGGTCGCCATCACCAAGAAGGAGGCCGCCGGCGCTCCCGAGGAGGAGCTCACTGCCCTGCGCGCCCGCCTACGTCGCATTGACGGCATGGTCGAGTCCAACCCCATGCTGGGCTTGCGCGGCGTGCGCCTGTCCGTCGTCTTTGGCGATCTGCCGCTCATGCAGGTCCGCGCCGTGGCCACGGCTGCTGCCCGCCTTATCAAGGATGGTGTCGACCCACGCCCCGAGATCATGGTTCCGCTCGTTTCCATCACGGCAGAGCATGTCCAGACCCGCGAGGTCATTGAGCGTGCCATCGCCGAGGTTTCCTCCGAGGAAGGTGTCGAGCTCAACATTCCCGTGGGCACGATGCTCGAGCTGCCGCGCGCCTGCATGGTCGCCGACGAGATCGCCCATCACGCAGATTTCTTCTGCTTTGGCACCAACGACCTCACCCAGACGACCTTCGGCTTCTCCCGCGACGATGCCGAGGCCAAGTTCATTCCGCTGTACCTGCACAAGAAGATCCTGAAGGACAACCCCTTCGAGACCATCGACACGGCGGTGCTGGAGCTCGTGCGCTTGGCCGTCGAGAAGGGCCGCGCCACCAATCCCGACATGCACTTTGGCGTGTGCGGCGAACACGGCGGCGACCCCAAGTCCATCAAGGGCCTGTTTAACGTGGCCGACGTGGACTATGTGTCCTGCTCGCCCTACCGCGTGCCCCTCGCGCGCCTAGCTGCCGCCCAGGCCAAGCTCGAGGCCAAGCGTTCCGCCTAGCGTTTAGCGTTTAGACGCCTAGCGTAGCCCCCCCTTCATACCGCCCGTCTCATTCGTGAAGCGGGCGGTTATCATGTGCGGGTTTTGTCTTTTTGTCTGCGCAAAAAATTGTTCTTGCAGCAGAAACCCGCGCGTGTATACTCGAATACGTTTGTTCAACTACGTGCCGGCCAAGGTGGTACGGCACCTCTAGAAGAGTAAGGAATTGCACATGGATTACATCCGCGCAATCGAGCGTCAGCAGATCCGCGAGGACATTCCTCAGGTTCGCGTCGCCGACAACGTCAAGGTTCACTACCGCATTAAGGAAGGCGACCGCGAGCGCATCCAGGTCTTCCAGGGCGACGTCATCCGCATGGCCGGCGCCGGTGCCCGCGAGACCTTCACCGTCCGCAAGATGTCCTTCGGTGTCGGTGTTGAGCGTACCTTCCCGCTTCACAGCCCCAAGATCGCCAAGCTCGAGGTCGTTCGTCATGGTCGCGTCCGTCGCGCCAAGCTGTACTACCTCCGCGACAAGGTGGGCAAGGCTGCTCGCATCCCCGAGAAGCGCTAAGAAGATCGCAGCGTCTGTCCACTCGTTTGGACACAAGGGTCACCTTCGGGTGGCCCTTCTTTTTATCTGATTTGCATGCAAGGAGGGCCTGGTATGGCCAACATGACGAGCTCGGTTTCGGCATCGCAGGTCGCTGGTGAGTTGGCGAGCGCTACGTTTGAGGAGATTCCCGCCCTCGTGGAGCATTATCGCGAGGACCCGCGCCAGCAGGTGATCAAGGCTTGTGAACGCGCCCTCAAACGCCATGACAAAGAGCTTGCCGAGCGCGAGCGCGTCAATGACATGTACGAGCTTATGCATGAGCTCGGCGGTGATGGTATGGTCGTTGGTGTCGACGAGGTGGGCCGCGGATCGGTGGCCGGTCCTTTGACGGTATGCGCCGTCTGTCTTCCTATGGAGCCGCGCGTCTGGGGTATCAACGATTCCAAAAAGCTCACGCCCGCGCGCCGCGAGTTGCTCTCGGTGAAGATAGCCGAGGTGGCGACTGCCATCGGCTTTTGCCATATCGCGCCGAAGGATATCGATGAAATGGGCATGGCCCGTGCTATCCGTACTGCCGTTGCGGGCGCCGTGGCCGATACGGGACTTGAACCCGACTGCGTCCTCATGGATGGCAACCCCTTGGGCGCCGTTCCTAACGAGCGCGATGTGGTGAAGGGCGATGCCAAAATCGCCTGCATCGCCGCGGCGTCCATCATGGCCAAGGTCACGCGTGACGAGATGATGGTCGAGTACGACGCCGAGTATCCCGAGTACCATCTGGCCGAGTCGAAGGGCTATGCAAGCCCCGAGCATATCGAGGCCATTCGCAAACATGGGCTTTGTCCACTGCACCGCGTGAGCTTTTGCGGAAACTTTCTGCAGACTGAGCGCCTTTTCTAGGTCAATTGTGGAGACAGGGACCTCAGGGGTTTTATAAACCTGCTGGAAGCGGGCCGTATGCAACACCATTGCTGCGTACGGCCCGTTTTTTGACGGCATTTGGTCAGCTTTTGGTTTGCTTCCGGTACTTACCCGCATGAAAGGTGCCCTCATCATCGGGGCAATGCAGTGTGCGGGAAAGGAGACCCCATGAGTGCCGCAAGCAAAAAGAGCAAGACGCAGCAACTCAAGGAGCGTTGGGAAAACGGCGAGCTCGACTGTGGGGCGATGACGCCCGACTTTATCAAGGGACTCAGTCCCCGCGAGCTGGGCATGCTGGGCGAGCTGATCACCATCGACTACTTTAACGAGCGCGGCTACACCTTGCTGGAGCAGGGTTATCGTTGCACCGAGGGCGAGGCCGATCTGGTGCTGCTCGATGAGCTCGACGATGTCGTGGTGATGGCCGAGGTCAAAACCAGACGAGTTGCACTGGATTGCAGCACGCGGGTCTTTCCCGAGGAGGCCGTGGACGCCCAAAAGCAACGCCGCTACCGCCGCATCGCAAGTTGCTACCTAATGGAGCATTATCCGCTCAAGGCGATTCGCTTCGATGCCGTGGGCGTCACCATTCGTGGCGGGCATATCGCCGAGATCGAGCATCAGTACAACGCGTTCGATTGGCAGGTGTCGTGATGGCGTTCGAGACGTTTGCCGTTCACGCGGCCTGCATCCGCGGCGTCGAGGCGATTCACGTCACGGTCGAGGTCTCGCTTGCCGGTGGCGTTCCGGGCATCCAGATGCTCGGCATTCCGAGCATGGAGGTGATGGAGTCACGCGGTCGTATTCGCTGCGCGATGCGCTCCGCCGGGTTCGAGATCCCGCGCTCGGGCATTACGGTCAATCTGGCGCCTGGCGATATTCGCAAGACCGGTAGCGGCTTTGATCTGCCCATCGCCATCGCGGTATTGGCGGCCGATGGTCAGATTCCCCGCGACAACCTCGATCGTTGTCTTATCGCTGGTGAGCTTGGCTTGGACGGTACGGTGCTTCCTGTCAAGGGCGAGGTGGCGTTTCAGCTATTGGCGCGTGATATGGGGCTGTCCTTTATCGCCGGCAGGTCCGATCAGCATGTGCCGCTTGCGGGCGTGGATTGTGGATTCATCGATCATTTGTCTCAGCTTGCCCATGGCATGGGCGATGCCGCGCGGCACTACTTGGATTCTGAAGTGCTCGAGGCGACCTTTGAGCCCGAGCTCGACTATGCCGACGTACTGGGGCAGGAGGTCGCCAAGCGCGGCATGGCGCTTGCGGCGGCAGGAGAACTCGGCTTGCTCATGATCGGGTCCCCGGGATCGGGCAAGACGATGCTCGCCCGTCGTATGACCGGCATCCTGCCCGAGCTTTCCGTTGAGGATCAACAGGAGGCGCTGTGCATCCATTCGGTTTTGGGTGAGAACATTGATGGCTTGTTGGCGGGGCACCGGCCCTTCCGCAGCCCCCATCACAGTATTTCGACCGCAGGTCTTATCGGCGGTGGGCGCCCGGTGCACCCGGGTGAGATCAGCCTTGCTCATGGCGGCGTGCTATTTTTGGACGAGCTTGCCGAGTTTCCCACGGGTGTGCTGCAGACGCTGCGTCAGCCCATCGAACGCGGCTACGTCAGGATCGTACGCGTCGACGGGGCTTTTACCTTCCCGTCGCGCTTTCAGCTGCTGGCTGCGAGCAATCCCTGCCCCTGCGGCTTTTTGGGCGATCGTGAGGTACCGTGTCGCTGCTCGGCGGCGATGGTCGAGCGCTATCGGTCTAAACTGCGCGGTCCTTTGGCCGACCGTATCGACATGATGATCGATGTGACCCGTCCCGACCCTCAGGTGATTATCGAGGGCGCGGAGGGTATGTCGTCAGCTGAGTTACGTGACTACGTTGTGCGCGGTCGCGCTTTTCGCGCTTGGCGCGAATCCCGTATGGACGATGCTGATGCCGAGGCCGGGGATGACGAGACACGGTCCATTGACGGCGTCGTTTCGACCTTTGAGCTCGATGATGCGGCGGAGAAGTGTGTGCTCGGCCTGTCGAAGCGCACGCATCTCACGGGCCGCGGCATCGTGCGCCTGGTGCGTATCGCGCGTACAATCGCTGACGTCGCCGAGAGCGAGCAAGTGACGCAGGACCACGTGCTCGAGGCGGCGATGTACCAGGGAAGGAGGGACCAATGATGGCCGAGGGGACCTTCGAGCTGCATCCAGGTGACGCGTTGTATCCCGAGACCGTTTTGGACCTTTCTGATGTACCCCAGACGCTCTATGTGCGCGGCAACCCCGAGGTGCTTTCGACGCCCGCGCTCTCCATCATCGGCGCGCGCAAGGCCTCGCCGTATGGTCTTGCCGTGGCAGAGCTTGCGTCAAAGGTGGCGGTCGAGGCGGGAGTGACGGTAGTCTCGGGCGGCGCGGTCGGTTGTGACCAGGCCTCGGGTTGGGCTGCGGTCAACGCTGGCGGTAAACACGTCGTGGTGCTGGGGACGGGCGCCGACGTGGTCTACCCGCGTTCGAGCGCGGGGCTTATTATGCGAACGCTCGATACGGGTGGCGCGGTCGTGTCGATCTCTCCGTGGGGCATGGGTCCGCGCAAGTTTGCCTTTCCGCGCCGCAATCGCGTGATCGCGGCCCTGTCGCAAGCCCTCTTTGTTTCCGAGGCGGGTATGCCTTCCGGGACGTTTTCTACAGCCGAGGCTGCTATGGATTTGGGGCGCGAACTTCTTGTCGTGCCGGGGTCGATCCTATCGCCCGAGTCGCGTGGCACGAATTACCTCATTGCGAACGGTGCTTGCTGCATCATCGACGAGGAATCTATCGAGATGGCTATCTCACGCATCTACGGCACCCTGCGCTACTCGCGCCCCGATGCTCCCGGCATTGCCGACCTGGATCCAACACAGCAGACCGTGATGCATGCGCTCATCGCCTCTCCGCTCAAGGTCGACGACATCGCGGCGCTTGTCTCGCTCGATGCTGTCGGCGTACTCAAACTCTTGGGTTCGCTTGAACTCGAGGGCCTTATCGAGCGCATGATGGATGGAAGGTATGCGCCCTCCAAGTTTGCCCTTCACGCCCAGACGCCCTTCGGTCACAATGGAAAACGTGTCAATTAGAAAGGTGTTTGCAGATGCAGTTCGATCAGGTGACGGTTATCGGTGGCGGTCTGGCGGGTTCGGAATGCGCGATCCAGCTGGCAGACCGCGGTTTTGCCGTAAAGCTGTGCGAGATGCGCCCCCAGGTGAGCTCCCCGGCTCACCATACCGATCACTTGGCAGAGCTCGTCTGCTCCAATTCGTTTAAGTCGACCCGTCCGGATTCCGCGGCTGGTTTGCTGAAGGCCGAGCTTAAGCGCATGGGTTCAGTCCTGCTCGATTGCGCCCATCGCGCGGCTGTTCCCGCCGGCGGTGCCCTGGCGGTCGACCGCGTCAAGTTTTCCGAGCTTGTCGAGGCCGAGGTTGCCGCCCGTCCCAATATCGAGGTCGCGCACGGCGAGGTCACGCAGATTCCCGAAGGTCACGTGGTCATTGCCGCCGGCCCCTTGTGCTCGCCGGCGCTGAGCGAAGAGGTCATGAAGCTCGTCGGTGGCGACGCCCTTGCGTTCTTCGATGCCGCGGCGCCGATCGTCGATGCCTCCACGCTCGATATGGACGTGCTGTTCTCGCAGTCGCGCTACGAGGAGCAGGGGAGCGGCGACTATCTCAACGCTCCGCTCAACAAGGAGGAGTACGAGGCCTTTATCGAGGCGCTTACCACGGCCGACCGCGTGGTGCTCAAGGACTTTGAGGGCGGCGATCTGTTCCAGGCCTGCCAGCCTGCCGAGGAAGTTGCGCGCACCGGCAAGGACGCCATTCGCTTTGGCGCCATGAAGCCCGTCGGCCTCACCGACCCGCGAACCGGTCGTCGTCCCTGGGCGGCGATTCAGCTGCGTGCCGAGAATAAGGAGAAGACCGCCTATAACCTGGTGGGCTTCCAGACCAACTTGACCTTTGGCGAGCAGAAGCGCGTCTTCCATATGGTGCCGGGCCTGGAGAACGCTGAGTTCTTCCGCTACGGTGTCATGCACCGTAATACCTTTGTCGACGCCCCGCACGTGCTCGATGGCTCCTTTGCCGTGCCCGGCACCGGCGTGCGCCTGGCCGGTCAGATCACCGGCACCGAGGGGTACATGGAAGCCGTGGCGACCGGTCTGCTCGCGGCGCTCAACACCTATGCCGAGGCTATCGGCGTCGCGGGCGTCGAGTTGCCGCGTGTGGGCGCCCTGGGTGCGCTCGTGGGCTATGCGACCGATCCTGCCACCGTGGGCTATCAGCCTATGCATGTCAACTTTGGCCTGGTGCCGCCACTCGAGGATGGTAAGCGCCGCAGCAAGCGCGACCGCTACCAGGCCTATGCGGACCGTGCGCTCGAGTCCCTTGATGCCTATCTGGCCACTCGCCCCGATCTATTTGGAGGCGACCGGTCATAGCCTTTGACCTGTACGACACCGTCGACTCTTTTATCGCCTATATCGCACGCGTCGAGGGGCTTTCTCCCAACACGGTGACGGCCTATGGCTCGAGGCTGGAGCGCTTTGCTGCCTGGTGCGAGCGTGAGGATATCGATGCTTTCGCTGCCGACGTGCGCACCATTCGTCGCTATCTTGCTGAGCTTTCGCGTGAGCAGGTGGCTCCCCGAACGCTTGCGGCGCACCTGTCGGCTATTCGATCTCTCTATCGCTGGATGGCTGCCGAGGGGGTCGTGGAGGGCGATGTGGTCTCGGCAATTTCCTCGCCCAAGCTCCCGCGCGATCTACCTGGTGTGCTGACGACCCAACAGGTGGAGGCGCTGCTCAAGACGCCTGATACCTCAACACCCGCGGGACTGCGCGATGCGGCGATGCTCGAGCTGCTCTATGCCTCGGGCGCCCGTATCTCTGAGCTCGCAGCACTCAATGTGGAGTCCATTGCGTGGTCCGAACGCACGCTGCGCCTGTGGGGCAAGGGGAGCAAAGAACGTATCGTCCCTCTGTATCGTCGTGCGCTCGAGGCGACGCGTCTCTATATTGAGGAGGGAAGGCCGGAGTTGCTCGCTCAGGCAAAGCGTCGTGACCCCGTTACCGGGCCGCATCCGTTGCTTATATCGGCGCGCGGTAATCGCATGAGTGCCGCCATGCTCAGGCGGCGGTTTCATACGCTGGCGACGCTCGCCGGCATGCCTGCCGACATCGCCCCGCATGCGATGCGCCATACCTTTGCGACCGACTTGCTCGAGGGCGGTGCGGACCTGCGCTCGGTTCAAGAGCTGCTGGGTCATGCGAGCCTGTCCACGACGCAGATCTACACGCATCTCACGCCCGATCGGCTTAAGCGGGCCGTGGCTCAAGCCCATCCCCGCGGCGAATAGTGGCTGGGACGTCCTGCGCCGCACTCAGGTGTGTGGTTTTGATTGCGGGTTGGCAGGAAGATGCATTCCTGCTATCATTCATCGGGTTGCTTCACGGCAACAGGTTTTTATCACGCACGCGCGGCTACTTCATACCGTGGTGCCCGGGCTTTGGTAGCACATGTCCGGGTTGGTTTTGGAGGATGACCCCGCGCGGAGGCAAACCACAGGAGGTTTAACATGGCTACCAAGATTAATATCCGCACCCTGCTCGAGGCCGGCTGCCACTTCGGTCACCAGACCCGTCGCTGGAACCCCAAGATGAAGCCGTTCATCTTCGGTGAGCGCAACGGCATCTACATCCTCGACCTCAAGCAGACCATCCTCGACGCCGACCAGGCCTACACCTTCGTCAAGAACGTCGCCAAGGGCGGCAACGTGCTGTTCGTCGGCACCAAGAAGCAGGCTCAGGAGGCCGTCAAGAACGCTGCTGAGCGCGCCAACATGCCTTACATCAACCAGCGTTGGCTCGGCGGCATGCTGACCAACTTCGTCACCATCCGCTCCCGCATCAACCGCATGGAGGAGCTCGAGGCCATGGTCGAGGACGGCCGCATGGCAGTGCTCCCCAAGAAGGAGCAGGCTGTTCTCGGCAAGGAGCTCACCAAGCTCCAGACCAACCTCGGTGGTGCCCGTGACATGAAGGGTCTGCCCCAGGCTCTCTTCGTCATCGACACCAAGCGCGAGGAGAACGCCATCAAGGAGGCTCAGCGCCTGAACATCCCCGTCGTCGCTCTGATCGACACCAACTCCGATCCCGACGAGGTCGAGTACGGCATCCCCTGCAACGATGACGCTATCTCTGCTGTCACCCTTATGTGCGAGCTCATGGCTGACGCCTGCCTCGCTGGCTCCGGTAAGGAGCAGGTCTCCGAGGCCGAGATGGCCGCTGAGCCCAAGGCCGAGTAAATCAGTCTTAGTTAATTCTTTTTCATCTCTTTGAAAGGAACCACAATGGCCCAGATTACCGCCGCTATGGTCAAGCAGCTCCGCGAGATGACCGACTCCCCGATGATGGAGTGCAAGAAGGCTCTCGTCGAGGCTGACGGCGACATGGACGCCGCTGTCGACGTTCTGCGCAAGAACGGCCTCGCCAAGGCTGCCAAGAAGGCTGGCCGCGAGACCAACGAGGGCGCTGTAGCCTCGTTCGTCTCCGAGGATGGCAAGACCGGCGCTCTGCTCGAGCTCTCCTGCGAGACCGACTTCGTTGGCTCCAACGCCAAGTTCACCGGCTTTGCTTCTAAGGTCGCTGAGGTTGTCGCTACCACCGAGCCTGCTGACGTCGACGCTCTGCTCGAGAAGCCGATGGGCGAGGAGACCGTTTCCTCCGAGCTCACCGAGATGATTCACATCATGGGCGAGAACATGAAGATCTCCCGCTTCGCCGCCCGCAAGGCCGAGAACGGCGCTCTCGCTTCTTACATCCACATGGGTGGTAAGATCGGCGTCCTCGTCGAGTTCGCCTTCGAGAAGGCCGAGACTGCTCAGGCTGAGTCCTTCAAGGCTTTCGCTCACGACGTTGCCCTTCAGGTTGCCGCCGTCGCCCCGATCTGCGCTACCCGCGATCAGGTTCCGGCCGAGACCGTCGAGCACGAGAAGCAGATCTACATGGCTCAGGCTGCCGAGTCCGGCAAGCCCGAGGCTATCCAGGAGAAGATGGCTGTTGGCCGTCTGGAGAAGTTCTACAAGCAGTCCGTGCTCACCGAGCAGGAGTTCATCAAGGACAGCTCCCTCACCATCAAGAAGTACGCCGAGCAGGTCTCCAAGGAGCTGGGCGACACCATTACCGTCGTTGCGTTCGACCGTCTGGTCCGTGGCGAGTAAATAAGCTCTTGTAGCTGGTAATGAGCAGGCTGTGGGTTTTACTCACAGCCTGCTTTTTCATGGCTCCCCGTTGAGCCTTTGATATTATGTTGTGAGTCTAATTAAAGGAGGATCGCTTTGTCCGACATCCGATATAAACGCGTGCTTCTGAAGCTCTCCGGCGAAGCGCTGATGGGCGATGGCAACTACGGCATCGACCCCAAGGTTACCGATCATCTTGCCAAGCAGGTCAAGGAGCTGCTCGCCGTTGGTCATGAGGTTGGCGTCGTTGTCGGCGGCGGCAACATTTTCCGCGGCATGGCCGGCGCCGCCGGTGGTATGGACCGCGCCCAGGCCGATTACATGGGCATGCTCGCTACCGTTATGAACGCGCTTGCCCTGCAGGATGCCTTTGAGCACAACGATGTTCCCTGCCGCGTGATGAGCGCTATCCAGATGAACGAGATCTGCGAGCCCTATATTCGCCGTCGCGCCATCAACCACCTGTCCAAGGGCAACGTCGTTATCTTTGCCGCCGGATCGGGTAATCCGTACTTTACGACTGACACCGCCGCGGCCCTTCGTGCCTGCGAGATCGGTGCCGAGATTCTGATTAAAGCCACCAAGGTTGATGGCATCTACGACAAGGATCCCGTCAAGTGCTCCGACGCCGTCCGCTTTGACAAGATCACCTATCACGAGGTGCTCGTTCGCGGCCTGCAGGTTATGGATTCCACGGCTACGGCTCTTTGCCAGGACAACCGTATGCCCATTTTGGTCCTCAACATCGATGGCGAGGACACCGTCAAGCGCGCGCTCGCGGGTGAGCCCGTCGGCACGCTCGTCTATCAGGAGGATTAAGCATGGCAGAGAACATCACCGCCCACATGGACAAGTCACTCGAGTCCCTCAAGCACAACTTCTCCAAGGTCCGCACTGGGCGCGCCAACGCCAACATCCTGTCTGACATCACCGTCGACTACTACGGTGTTCCCACGCCCGTCACGCAGGTTGCTGCCGTTAAGACCCCCGAGGCCCACATGCTGCTTATCGAGCCGTGGGATAAGGCGCTCATCAATGCCATCGTCAAGGCCATCAGTGCCTCCGACCTGGGCATTACCCCCAACTCCGATGGTACCGTCGTACGTCTGCCGTTCCCGGCTCCCACCGAGGAGCGTCGTCGCGAGCTCGTTAAGGAGTGCCGCGAGTACGCCGAGCAGGCTAAGGTCTCCATCCGCAACATCCGCCGCGACTTTAACAACAAGCTCGAGCGCGACGAGGAGCTCACCGAGGACGATGTCCGTCGCGAGCAGGCCAAGATCCAGAAGCACACCGATGAGTATGTCGCCAAGGTCGAGGAGCTTCTGAAGGAAAAAGAAGCCGAGGTCATGGAGATCTAAGGTGCAATACGACGAGCATAAACTGGTCGAGTACTTTGCCGACGCCCCTGCGGGCGTCGGTTTTTCCGACCTTGACCTCAATAACATTCCGCACCATATCTCGTGCATCATGGACGGCAACGGTCGTTGGGCCACGTCGCGCGGTCTTGCACGCACTGAGGGCCACAAGGCGGGTATCGTCTCGCTGCACGAGATCATTACCGCCTGCGTGCGCCTGGGCGTCGACGTGCTTTCGGCCTATGCATTTTCGACCGAAAACTGGAATCGACCGCAGCACGAAGTCAACGTTCTGATGCACCTGTTTGCCAAGACGTTTATCGACGAGCTGCCGCTTCTGAAGCGCGAAAATGTGCGCGTAGTCTTTTTGGGTGACATTTCCGCGCTGCCCAAGAAGACTCGCGACGTTTTTGAGCGCGGTCTTGCCGAGTGCGCCGATCACACCGGTATGACGCTGGCGCTTGCCGTCAACTACGGCGCGCGTGCCGAGATTACCCGCGCTGTCCGTCAGATCGCATCCGACGCTGCCGCCGGTAAGATCGATCCTGCCGCAATTGATGACGACATGGTGGCTTCCCACCTCTATACCGCCGGTCTTCCCGATCCCGAACTTGTGATTCGCACCTCTGGTGAGCTGCGCCTTTCGAACTATCTGCTGTGGCAGGTGGCTTATTCCGAATTCTACGTCACCGATACCTATTGGCCCGACTTTGATCGTTGGGGCCTTGTCGACGCCATTTTGGCCTATCAGGGCCGTGACCGTAGGTTTGGTGGACTGAGCAAGACCGAGGAGGCTTAATCGTGTCCGATCGTCCCAAGGCATCTGCTCCCAAGACGCCAGTTTCCGCGGCGCCTGCGCGCAAGGCTGCCACTGCGGGAGCGCCTGCAGCGAAGAGCGGCACCGGTTCGTGGCTGGCGGGCTTTATTACCCGTGCCGCCGCCGGTATCGTCTACGCCGTTGTCTTTATCCTGTGCCTGGTTTTGGGTATCGTGCCCACGGCCATCTTTGTTTCTGTCATGAGCGGTCTGTGCTGCTATGAGTTTTTCCGTATGACAAGGCTCGATGGCAAGATGGCTAACGAGCGCATGGGTATCGCTGCCGCCGTACTCTTTCCGCTGTCGGCGTTGGGCGATTCGATGTTGCTGAATGCCCTGCTTTTTGCCTTGATGCTCGCTGTGGGCATTTGGTATGTCTGGTCGCCGCGTACCCGCATCTCTGATGTGGCCGTGACGCTCATGGGTCCCATCTACACTGGCTTTATGCTGTCGGCTATCGTGCTGCTGCGCGATGCCGTGCCCGGTTTTGCCGGCGCCCTGCTTTCAGTGGGCGTTTGCGCGTCCCTTTGGGTCTCCGATTCGTTTGCCTACATCGTGGGCAGCCGTATCGGTAAGCATAAGATGGTTCCCAAGATCTCTCCCAAAAAGAGCTGGGAAGGCTTTGCCGGCGGCATTTTGGGCTCTGTCTTGATCTGGCTCATCCTGTGGGCGACGCACTTCTATAAGCTGAGCCTGCCTTATGCACTGCTGTGCGGTGTGGTTGTCTCCATCCTGGGCGTTATCGGCGACCTCATCGAGTCGCGTATCAAGCGCGGTGTGGGCGTCAAAGATTCCGGTAATCTCATCCCGGGCCACGGCGGCATGCTCGACCGCAGCGATTCGCTCATCTTTGGCTGCATTACCGCACAGCTGCTGCTGATGATCGGAGGCGTGCTGTAATGGCTTATCAGACCACCTACGGTCCCGATGGGCGTCTTCGTGTCGCCATTCTGGGCTGTACGGGTTCTATCGGCACTCAGGCGCTCGATGTCTGCCGTCAGCATGCCGATCGCTTGCAGGTGACGGCGCTGTCCGTTAACTCCAGCACCTCCGAGCTCGTCGCCGCTGCCCGTGAGTTCTCGGTTCCGGCGGTTGCCGTGGCGGACGCCTCCCATGGCGCCGACGCTGTGCTGCAGGAACTGCCCGAGGGCACGGAGCTCGGCATTGGCGCGCAGGCCGTGTGCGAGCTCGCATGCCGCGATGATGTCGACTGCGTGCTCGTGGCTATCGTGGGCGCTGCTGGTCTCGAGGCGAGCCATGCTGCCCTGACCTCGAACAAGCGTCTTGCCCTGGCCAACAAGGAGTCGCTCGTCGTCGGCGGCGATCTGCTTATGCCGTTGGCGCAGCCAGGTCAGCTCATCCCGGTCGACTCCGAGCACTCTGCCATCTACCAGTGCTATCTGGGCGAGAATCCGCGCGAGGCTCACTGCATTTGGCTTACCTGCTCGGGCGGTCCGTTCTTTGGCCGCACGCGTGATGAGCTCGATCGCGTGACGCGCGCCGATGCCCTGGCGCATCCCACGTGGGCTATGGGTGCCAAGATCACGATTGACTCCGCCACCCTCATGAACAAAGGTCTGGAGCGTATCGAGGCCATGCATCTGTTTGGCTGCGATCTTGATTTCATTAACGTGGTCGTGCAGCGCCAGTCTAAGATTCACTCCATGGTCGAGTTTGCCGATGGCTCCGTGATGGCGCATCTCGGCGCCTCCGACATGCGCATTCCCATCCAGTTTGCCTTCTCGTATCCCGAGCGTTGGGATACGCCGGCTCCGCGTATCGATTTTCGCGAGCTAGGGCAGCTTACCTTTGACGCGGCCGATATGGATACCTTCCGCTGCCTTGCGCTGGCCGAACGTGCCGGCAAGACGGGCGGCACCATGCCGTGCGTGCTCAATGCCGCCAACGAGGTCGCCGTCGATGCCTTCCTGCATGATGGCTGCAGCTTTACCGATATCGACCGCATTGTGGAATCCTGCATGGATGCTCACGATGCGCAGACGGTCGATTCGTTTGAACAGCTTCGCGACATCGATGCGTGGGCGCGTGAAAAGGCCGCGCAGGTGCTTGCCGCAACCCGTTCTTAACCCATAAGGATTGCTTTTTCGTTTTATGGATACTGTTCTGAGCGTTCTCTCATCGGTCTTTTGGGGTCTGCTGATGCTTTCCGTCCTCGTGTTTTTGCACGAGGGCGGCCACTTTTTGGCGGCGCGTGCCTGCGGTGTCCGCGTGACTGAGTTCTTTTTGGGCCTGCCGTGCCGCTTTGATATCCATCACACGTCGCGTCGCATCGGCACTAAGTTTGGCGTGACGCCGCTGCTGCTGGGTGGCTATGCCGCCATCTGCGGCATGGATCCGACCGATGTTTCGTGCGCCGACCGCGTGCTCGCGGCTATCTATCGTCATGGTCGCGTGACCGTGGCCGACCTTGCTGTCGAGCTCGAGCTTTCCGAGGAGGATGTGCTCGAGGCATGCGCCCTTTTGCTGGGCTGGGGCTCCATCGCGCCCTGGTATGAGGAAGGGGAGAAGCCCTCGCCGAGCTACTATCCCACCAAATATCAGACGTTGCCGCGAGACAAGGCAGGCTATACCACCTTTGATGGTCGCCGTTTCGATCGCGAACATGCGACTGCCGACGGCGATGTGTGGGAGCTGCCATGCGGCGAGGCCGAGTTCCTTGCGCAAGAGCGCTCGCACACCTATCTTGGCCAAGGCTTTCTCAAGCGCGCCTTTATGCTGCTCGCGGGCATTATCGTCAATATCTTGACGGGTTTTTTGCTCCTTATGAGCATCTATTCCATTGCGGGTGTCACCGTGCCGATGGATACCAACGTGATCGGTCAGGTTGACGAGGGGTCTATTGCCGCCAAGGCGGGTATCGAGGGCGGTGACGCGATCCTTTCGGTTGACGGTGTTTCATGTTCCACTTGGATGGATGTCTACGATGCCATCGGCAAGGCTGCCGGTAAGGACGATATTGCTATTGAGTATGAGCGCGATGGCAAGCAGTGTTCGACCTCGGTCGCACTCAAAGAGGACGAACGTCTGGGCGTTTATGCCTCTACGCAGGTGGTCCGTTTGGACCCCATCACCTCGGCGCACCTCTCCTTCTCGTATGTTGCGCAGACAGCGGAGGGCGTGATGCGCCTGCTCCAGCCGCAGCATACGATGGAGATCCTCGATCAGTCCTCTTCGATCGTGGGTATTAGCGTCATGTCCTCGCAGGCAGCTGCTGCCGGTCCCATCACGTTCTTGTCGTTTGCCGCGCTCATTTCGTTCTCACTGGGCTTTATGAACTTGCTGCCCATCCCGCCGCTCGACGGCGGCAAGCTGCTTATTGAGATCATTCAAAAGATTGCTGGCCGCGAGCTGCCGCTCAAGGTCCAGACAATCGTGAGCTATGTGGGCGTCGCGCTCTTCGCGTTGCTGTTTGTCTATATGCTTCGTTCCGACATCCTTCGATTCATTCTGTAGGGGAGTGTTTGGATTGTCTCTATCCCATTCTTTGCCGCGCGAGCTGACGCGCCCCGTGCATGTGGGCGGCGTGCAGATCGGCGGCGGCGCGCCGGTGGTGGTTCAGTCCATGACCTGCACCGATACCGCTGATGCCCAGGCAACGCTTGCGCAAGTGTGCGCGTTGGCGCAGGCTGGCTGCGATATCGTGCGTGTGAGCGTGCCCACCGAGGCCGCGCTCGAGGGCTTCCGTACCATCTGTGCTGAGTCTCCGGTGCCGATTGTTGCCGATATTCACTTTAACCATAAGCTCGCCATCGGCGCCGTCGAGGCTGGTGCCGCCAAGCTGCGCATCAATCCCGGCAATATCGGTGATTGGGCTAAGGTCGACGCGGTGATCGATGCTGCGGGTGCCGCGGGTTGTGCGATTCGTATCGGCGTCAATGCCGGTTCGCTCGAGCAGGACATCGCCGAGCGCGACGACCTCACGCAGCCCGAGAAGCTCGTGATGTCGAGCGAGCGCTTCGTCAAGCACTTTGAGGACCGCGGCTTTACGAACATTGTGCTTTCGGCCAAGGCCCATAGCGTGCAAACGACGCTCGATACCTATCGAGCCCTGTCGCGTGAGATTCCCCACGTTCCGCTTCACCTGGGCGTAACCGAGGCGGGTACCAAGCTTCAGGGCACCATTAAGAGCTCGGTGGGCCTTGGTATTCTGCTGTCTGAGGGTATTGGTGACACCATGCGTGTCTCTCTCACGGCCGATCCGGTTGAGGAGCCGCCGGTTGCCTGGGGTATTCTGCAGTCGCTGGGCCTGCGTCGCCGTGGCCCTGAGATTGTCTCGTGCCCCACGTGCGCTCGCTGCCAGGTTAACCTCATTCCCATCGCCGAGGAGGTCACCGAGCGGCTTAAGAACTACTCCGCGCCGCTTTCTATCGCTGTGATGGGATGTGCCGTTAATGGCCCCGGTGAGGCTTCTGATGCCGACCTGGGCGTTGCTTGCGGACGTGGTCAGGCCTTGCTCTTTTCGCATGGCCAGATCATTGGTAAAGTAGCTGAGGACCAAATTGTCGACGCGCTTATGGCAGAGGTCGACAAACTTATTGAGGAGAAATAAATGACCCGAGCAATGTATATGTCTAAGCTCTATGCGCCGACGCTTAAAGAGGATCCGGCGGACGCTGAGCTCGCCAGCCACCGCCTGCTGCTCCGTGCCGGCATGATCCGCAAGGAGGCCGCCGGTCTGTATTCCTACCTGCCGCTCGCATGGCGCTCGATTCGCAAGATCGAGAATATCGTGCGCGACGAGATGGATGCCGCCGGTGCCCAGGAGCTCATGATGCCCATTATGGTCGACGCTGAGCTATGGCGCGAGTCCGGCCGCATCGACGCCTATGGCAAGGAACTCGTGCGCTTTGATGACCGCCACGGCCGCGAGTTCGTGCTGGGCCCCACGCACGAGGAGACCGTCACGGCCCTGGTGCGCAACGAGCTGCGTTCCTACAAGCAGCTGCCTGTCAACCTGTACCACATTCAGGACAAGTTCCGCGACGAGTTCCGTCCCCGCTTTGGCCTGATGCGCGGTCGCGAGTTCATCATGAAGGACGCCTACAGCTTCTCCGCCACGCAGGAGAGCCTGCAGGAGGAGTACGACAAGATGAAGCAAGCCTACGCTAACATCTGTGAGCGCTGCTACATTAAGGCCCTGCCCGTCGTTGCCGACTCCGGTGAGATCGGTGGCGATACCTCCGTCGAGTACATGGCTTTGGCCGACGCCGGTGAGGCTTCGCTGGTCTACTGCGACGATTGCGGCTTTGCTGCCGATGACGAGGCGGCAAGCACCAAGGTCGTCGTGACTGAGGGCCCCGGCGACGGTACGCTCACCAAGGTCGAGACTCCGGGCATGGGCACCATTGAGGCCGTCGCCAAGTTCTTCGGTTTCCCCGAGAATGGTACGCGAAAGTCGCTGGCGCTCATCGACGCCGAGGGCAAGCCGGTCGTGGCTATTGTCCCGGGCGACCACGAGCTCAACGATTGCAAGGCCGAGCATGTCTTTGGCAAGGGTTGTCGCATGATGACCGACGAGGAGCTCCAGACCTACGGTCTGCATAAGGGCTTTATCGGACCGGTTAACTTGCCCGAGGGCATCCGTCTGGTGTGCGACGAGAGCCTGCGCGAGTCCAAGCAGTGGGCCTGCGGTGCCAACGAGGTCGACTATCACTTTACCGGTGCCTGCCCCGAGCGCGACTTTACCGTCGATGAGTGGGCAGATCTGGTCACCGTCGTTGCCGGCGATCCCTGCCCGCACTGCGGCAAGCCGCTCTCTGCTGCCCGCGGCATCGAGGTCTCTCAGGTGTTCCAGCTGGGCACCAAGTACTCCGAGGCCATGGGTGCCACCTTTATGGACGAGGACGGCAAGGAGAAGCCGCTCATCATGGGTTGCTACGGCGTTGGTGTGTCCCGCTCGCTTGCTGCCGTCGTGGAGCAGCACAACGACGAACACGGCATCGTCTGGCCGGTCTCCGTTGCCCCGTACGAGGTCGCGGTGATTCCGCTTGATCCCAAGAAGGAGGAGTGCGCTACCGTCTGCGATCAGATTGTTGACGGTCTGTGCGCCGAGGGTATCGAGGTCGTCGTCGACGATCGCGACGAGCGTCCCGGCTTTAAGTTTGCTGATAACGACCTCATGGGCTTCCCGTATCAGGTCGTTCTGGGTAAGCGCGGCCTTAAGAATGGCACTGTGGAGCTCAAGGACCGTGCTACGGGCGAGCGTGAGGACGTGGCGATCGACGAGGTCGTCGCCAAGGTTGCCGAGCTTGTTAAGGCGGCCCGCCGTTAATCGACGATTTCGCTTGTAGTTCGATATACGGGACGGCCCCGCATTTCTCCAGATCGGGGAGATGTGGGGCCGTCCTTTTATCTTGTGGCATCCTCGATATCTAAAAGGAAAACCCCACAGCCCATTCGAGCTGTGGGGTTTCCCTTTGTGCCTCCGATGCGAAATAAATCGCTCAGATATTACTGATAATCGACGACGTCGATCCAGTTCTTCAGGAACTCATCGTTCACGTTGCGCTTACGAGCGAGCTCGGAAGCGGCGACGATGCTCGTCCACTGACGCACGACCTGCATGGGCATGTCGGCGCGGTCGCAGTAGAGCTCCAGGTAGGCCTCAGCCTGATCCTTGCTGTTGAGGGCGAAGAGCAGGTAGGTGGTGGCAACGTCGGCAGCAGGGGAGCCCTGGGTGGCGTGTGCCCAGTCGCACACATAGAGCTGGCCGTCGTCGCCGACGATGACGTTGGAGGGGTTGAAGTCGCCGTGGCAGACCTTGAACTCCTTGGTCATGCCGTCCAGACGCTCCTGAAGGTTGTAGCGCGTGGTGGCATTGAGCTGATCAAGGCTGTCGATCATGCGGGCGAACTTGTCGCGCTGACGGTTGAGCAGCGGGGAGGTGTAGCCGTGGATCTCGATCTGGAGGTCGACGAACATCTCGAGGTACTCACCAAAGCGCTGGGGCTCGGCAGTCATCTTCTCGGCAAGGGTGGTGCCCGGAACCTTCTCGGTCACGAGCGCCCAGCCGTTGGCGTTCTCGAGCTGGGAAACCTCGAGAGCCTTGGGGCTGCGGATGCCGCACTCATTGATGCGGGCAAGATTCAAAGCCTCGTTGAACACGTCGGAGACAGGCTTGGTCTCGTTAAAGACCTTGACGATCTTGTCGCCCAGGTCGTAAACGACCTTGTTGCCACGGCGGACGAGCTCGGTCTTGGAATCGGGTAGCAGCATGGTTGCATCCTTTCAACGATGCGATAGAAGCGACGGCGGGGGTGTGTGAAACACCCGTGCACCCCCGCCGTTAAAAACCGTGCTAAAACTAGCAGACGGCGTAGTCCTGAGGCTCGCGGCCGTAGTAGGCGTCCAGGTAGAGCTCCTTGATCTCGCTCATGAGCGGGTAGCGCGGGTTGGCGCCGGTGCACTGGTCGTTGAATGCCTGCTCGGTCATCTCGTCGAGGGTGTCGAGGAAGTACTGCTCGTCAACACCGTAGTCGGCGATGGTCTTCTTGACACCGATGAAGTCCTTGAGTTCCTCGAGCTTCGTGATGAAGTTCTCGAAGACCTCCTTGTCGTCCTTGCCCTCGATGCCGCAGTACTTGGCCATCTCGGCGTAGTTGTGCAGCGCGTTGGGGTAAGGATATTGGGAGAAGGTACCCATCTTGACGGGAGCCTCGGCGGCGTTGTAGCGCATAACGCGGGTCAGGATGACGGCGTTGGCGAGGCCGTGGGGCAGGTGATGGAAGGCGCCGAGCTTGTGAGCCATGGAGTGGTTGAGGCCCAGGAAGGCGTTGGCGAAGGCCATACCAGCCATGCAAGAGGCGTTGTGCATCTCCTCGCGGGCATGCGGGTCCTTGGCGCCGTTCGTGAAGCTGGAGGGCAGGTTCTCGAAGACGAGCTTAGCAGCGCGCTCGGAGAGGCCCTTGGTGTAGTCGGAAGCCATGATAGAGACGTAGGACTCGATGGCGTGGGTCATGACGTCGATGCCGGAGGCAGCGGTCAGGCCGCGCGGGGCGGTCATGCAGTTATCGGCGTCGACGATAGCCATGTTGGGGAGCAGCGCGTAGTCGGCGAGCGGCCACTTGATGCCGGTCTCCTTGTCGGTGATGATGGCGAACGGCGTGCACTCGGAGCCGGTACCCGAAGAGGTCGGGACGGCGACGAAGTAGGCCTTCTTGCCCATCTCGGGGAAAGTGAAGATACGCTTGCGGATGTCCATGAAGTCCATGGCCATGTCCTCAAACTTGCACTCGGGGTGCTCGTACATCATCCACATGATCTTGCCGGCGTCCATAGCGGAGCCACCGCCGACGGCGATGATCACGTCAGGCTCAAAGAGAGCCATCTGCTTGGCGCCGCGACGTGCGCACTGCAGCGACGGATCGGGCTCGACGTCGTAGAAGCAGTCGTGGGCGATGCCCATCTCGTCGAGCTTGGCCTCGATGGCGCGGGTGTTGCCATTCTTGAAGAGGAACTGGTCGGTGACGATGAAGGCGCGCTTCTTGCCCATGACGTTGCCAAGCTCGTCGAGGGCGACGGGCGTGGAACCCTTCTTGAAGTAGACCTTCTCGGGAGCGCGGAACCACAGCATGTTCTCACGGCGCTCGGCCACAGTCTTAACGTTGATCAAGTGCTTCACCCCAACGTTCTCGGAGACGGAGTTGCCGCCCCAGGAGCCGCAGCCCAGGGTCAGAGACGGCTTCATGCCAAAGTTGTACAGGTCACCGATGCCGCCGTGCGAGGACGGAGTGTTGATGACGATACGGCAGGCCTTCATGACGTGCTCGAACAGGCTGATCTTCTCGGCCTGGGCGGGGTGCACGTACAGAGAGGCGGTGTGGCCCGGGCCACCGGCGAGCACCAGGTGCTCGGCCTTGTCGACGGCCTCCTGGAAGTCCTTGGCGTGGTACATGGCCAGGACCGGGGAGAGCTTCTCGTGGGAGAACTCTTCCTTGGCGGGGTCGGTGGAGGTGACCTCGGCGATCAGGATCTTGGTCTTGGCGGGAACCTCGATGCCGGCGAGCTCGGCGATCTTGGCGGCAGCCATGCCGGGGATGCGGTGATCGAGGGCGCCGTTCTTGAACATGGCGGCACGCAGGGCCTCCATCTCGGCACCCTGCTTGACGAAGTAGCAGCCGCGCTTCTGGAACTCGGCCTTAACCTGGTCATAGATGGTGTCGATGACGGTCACGGACTGCTCGGAAGCGCAGATCATGCCGTTATCGAAGGTCTTGGAGTGGATGATGGAGTTGACGGCGAGCAGCACGTCGGCGGTGTCGTCGATGACGACCGGGGTGTTACCGGCGCCAACGCCCAGGGCGGGCTTGCCCGAGGAGTAGGCGGCCTTGACCATGCCCGGGCCACCGGTGGCGAGGATGATGTCGACGTCGCGCATGACCATGTTGGTCAGCTCAATGGAGGGGACATCGACCCAGCCGATGATGCCCTCGGGGGCGCCGGCCTTGACGGCGGCGTCAAGCACGAGCTTGGCGGCGGCGATGGTGCACTTGGCGGCAGCCGGGTGCGGGGAGATGATGATGGCGTTGCGGGTCTTCAGGCTGATCAGCGTCTTGAAGATCGCAGTGGAGGTGGGGTTGGTCGTCGGGATGACGGCGCCCACGATGCCGATGGGCTCGGCGATCTTGGTGATGCCGTAAGCCTCGTCGCGCTCCAGAACGCCACAGGTCTTGGTGTTCTTGTAAGCGTTGTAGATGTACTCTGCGGCGTAGTGGTTCTTGATGACCTTGTCCTCAAGAACGCCGCGGCCGGTCTCCTCGATGGCCATCTTCGCCAACGGGATACGAGCCTTGTTGGCGGCCATGGCGGCCTCATAGAAGATCTTGTCGACCTGCTCCTGCGTGTACGTAGCAAAAAGCGCCTGGGCCTCTCGCATCTGAGCGAGCTTAGCCTCAAGCGCCTCTACGTTGTCCACAATTGCGGGAGTAGTGTTTTCCGGTGACTTTTTCACCATTTGTGTCTCCTTGCGATCGGAGATTTACCCTACGCCTTGCATGATAGCAAGAAATTATTCGGCGAACGGTCAGATTCCCGTAAAAGGCACACTAAAACGCTTCAATAAACTGAAGCGTTTTAACTAAAACTATCTGCCAGTGCATCGCCCCGCTCATTGGGGACAGACTTACATGAGTGCTTTCACGCATTTGGGACAGACATCGATTTGTCATTTTGTCGTTTTGGGCATGTTTTTGTCGTTCATTGTATATAAATAGGTCACAGGCTCAGCATTTTGCGTTGCTTCTCTCCTTTTAGGTGTTGCCTGATCAGTTTTGAAAGGAGAGATTATGCCCCGATGCGCCCGCGAAATTTCGCTCACCGGCTATTATCACGTCTTTGACCGCGGCAACTCCAAACAGATCATTTTTGAAGATGATTCCGACCGTTATCGTTTTCTATCGGACATCTCGGACAGGTTTGCCTGCCATGACGTGGCGGTTTTGGCCTGGTGCCTTATGGACAACCACTTCCATTTGATGGTTGATGACCCGTATGACAACCTTTCAAAGGCAATGCAGTGCGCACTGACGGCATATGCTAAGTATTTCAATGGGAAAACGGGGAGAACGGGTCATCTGTTTGACAATCGCTATTCGCGGGTTGCGGTTGAGTCAGACACGCAGGCAGTGCAGCTGCTCGATTATATCCATCTCAATCCCGTAAAAGGCGCGCTCGACTCGCTCGATGCCTACCGCTGGTCAAGCTTCAGGGCATACCAGCTGGGCTACGATCCCTTTGACATCTGTGATGCGGCCCCCATGCTCGATATTGTCGGGGGTTCCCGTCGCTATTGCGAGCATCTTAAGGAAGTTGCCGGGCGGATCTGGTCAGTGGAGGTTCTTCCACGCCGGCGGATCCCCGATGAGGAGGCCCTTTCCGTTGCGCGCGAAGTCCTGCCGAGCATAGATCCTGCGCTGCTCAAGGCCCTGCCACGCCCCGAACGCGATGCCTGTCTGCTGAGGCTCAGGCGGGCGCATCTCACGGTCAAGCAAATTGCCCGCATCACCGGTATCGGCGCTACAAGCGTGACCAAGGCCACCACTGGCTGGAACGAGGCTGCCTGAGGTATGGATTGGGACCGTTCGATGCACTGTTAGCTTAGGAAAGCACTCATCTAAGTCTGTCCCCAATGCGTGAAAGCACTCATGTAAGTCTGTCCCCAATGAGTGCCCAATGAGTGCAAAAAAGGCGCCCTCCGTGGGGGAGGACGCCTTTGGTAAGTTCTATGTGAACGCGAGGTCTTTGACCCGGAGAGTCCGAGGTACTTGTTGGTAAGACCTTATTTAGGAGCGCGCAACCTTGCCGGACTTGAGGCAGGTGGAGCAAACGTTCATCTTGCGACGGTGACCATCGACGACGACGTAGACACGCTGGATGTTGGGGCGGAACTTACGGTTGGTGACGCGGTGAGAGTGGCTGATGGAGCGACCGGCAACGGGGTGCTTACCGCAAACTTCGCAAACTTTGGACATAACTGACCCTCCTTGGGCGACAAACGAACATGTCGCGTTAACAAACAAGCCTGAACTATAGCACAGAAGCAGCTCCCTGTGCGTAATCTACACAGAGATATTTCTCTTTTGGCGATAGTGCCCACGCCACGGCCCTGGACGTAGATCCGATTTGCGTGCAGCAGAGGGAATTATGCCAGCTCGTGCGTGCGTTTTCAAGCTCGTCCCACAAATATATATAGGTTTATTGAGCATTGGGCTCCGTTTTCGGATTGCCCTGTATTTATGCTCGCAATTAAGCTCGAGGTTGGCTACACTATCCCTTGACCATTAAAGGGGTACGAGATACCCACATGGAATTACATAGCTGCCAAAGAGCAGCCCTTCCTGTGGGTGTCTGGTCCGCTTTGAGCGGTCGGGCATCTATTTTTTTGACTGTGTCAGCAGTCAAGACATGTGAGGAAGGAGATCGATGGGCACGACTTCCCCCAAGGCGGTCATCATGGACGAGACCGCCGTCAATCGAGCGATGACCCGCATCGCGCACGAGATTCTCGAGCGCAACGAGGGCTGTGAAGACCTCGCTCTGGTCGGCATCGTCACGCGCGGCGACCTTCTGGCAAAGAAGCTCGCCGAGGAGATCAAGGAGATCGAGGGCGTCGACGTTCCGCTCGGTAGCCTCGACATCAGCTTCTACCGCGATGACTACGCCACCAATTTCGCTCCCGCGATCCACGCCACCAACATTCCCTTTAGCGTCGACGGCAAGCGCGTCGTTTTGGTGGACGACATCCTGTATACGGGCCGTACCATTCGCGCCGCTCTGGACGCCGTTATGGACCTGGGCCGTCCGAGCCGCATTGAGCTGGCAGTCCTCGTTGACCGCGGCCACCGCGAGCTCCCCATCTCGCCGGACTTTGTCGGCAAGAACGTTCCATCGTCGCATGAGGAGAACGTGCACCTATATATGAAGGAAGTAGACGGCCGCACCGCTGTCGAGATTAACGATGTCGCGCCGGGTTCCCACGTGGGCTCCGCGCCGCTGGGAGGTGAGTAGTACCGTGGCGTTCAACCATAAGCACCTGATCGACATTACCGAGTACTCCGAAGAGGACATCAAGCTCATCCTCGAGACCGCCAAGGCGTTCTCCGAGGTCAACGAGCGTGCGATCAAGAAGGTCCCCACGCTCAAGGGCAAGACCATCGTCAACATGTTCAACGAGCCCTCGACGCGCACCCGCAGCTCCTTCGAACTCGCCGAGAAGCGTCTTTCGGCCGACAGCCTCAACTTTGGCGGCTCCTCGACCTCCACGGTCAAGGGTGAGAGCCTCGTCGACACCGTCGAGACCCTCAACGCCTACAAGATCGACTGCATCGTCGTGCGCGATAAGCACGCCGGTGCTCCCTACATCGTCACGCAGAACTCGCCCGCGAGCGTTATCTGCGCCGGCGACGGCAAGCACAACCATCCCACGCAGGCCCTGCTCGACCTGTACACCATCTGGGAGCACAAGGGTGACTTCCACGGTCTGAAGGTCGCCGTCGTCGGCGATATCGCGCACTCCCGCGTCTGCGGCTCGCTGATCCCTGCCCTTAAGATTATGGGCTGCGAGACCTACGCCGTCGCCCCCGGCACGCTGCTGCCGCCGGCACCCGAGGTTCTGGGCTGCGACCACGTGACGAGCGACCTCGATTCCGTCCTGCCCGAGCTGGACGTCGTCTATATGCTGCGCGTGCAGCAGGAGCGCCTCGAGGGTGCCCCGTTCCCGACCATTCGCGAGTACCACAAGCTCTTCGGTCTGACCAAGGACCGCGAGAAGCTCATGAAGCCCGACGCGATCATCTGTCACCCGGGCCCCATCAACCGCGGCGTCGAGTTCGACTCCTATATGGCCGACCACCCGCAACGCTCCGTCATCCTGGAGCAGGTCTACGCCGGTATCTGCGTGCGTATGGCTATCCTGTATCTGCTGCTTGGAGGTGCCGATAATGGCCTTGCTTCTTAAGAATGCCCACGTCGTCGACCCGTCCGTCGAGCTTGACGGTGTCGTTGACGTCCTGATTGACGGCGATAAGATCGCCGAGGTCGGCGAGAATCTCGCCGTCGAGGGAGCCGAGGTCCGCGACCTTTCCGGCAAGTACCTCGTCCCCGGCCTGGTGGATATGCACGTTCACCTTCGCGAGCCTGGCTACGAGGTCAAAGAGGACATCGAGAGCGGCACCCGCGCTGCTGCCAAGGGCGGCTTCACCGGCGTGTGCGCCATGCCCAACACCGATCCCGTCACCGATAACGGAACCGTCGTTGAGTTCGTCAAGTCCCGCGCTGCCGAGGTCGGCCACTGCCGCGTCTATCCTTCTGGTGCTATGACTCGCGGCCTTAAGGGCGAGGCTATGTCCGAGATGGGCGATATGGTCGCCCACGGCGCCGTCGCCTTCACCGATGACGGTCGCGGCGTGCAGGGTGCGGGCATGCTCCGTCGCTGCATGGACTACGGCAAGATGTTCGGCAAGGTCTTTATGAGCCACTGCCAGGACGAGGATCTGGTCGGCCACGGCCAGATCAACGAGGGCAAGGTCTCGACCCGTCTGGCCCTCGAGGGTTGGCCGGCCGCCGGCGAGGAGCTTCAGATTGCCCGCGACATCGAGATTGCCAAGCTGACCGGTGCCAAGCTGCACATCCAGCACATCTCCACCGCTCATGGCCTGGAGCTCGTGCGTGCCGGTAAGGCTGCCGGTGTCCAGGTGACCTGCGAGGCCACCCCGCACCACATGTTCTTGACCGAGAACGACCTGGACGAGACCTACAACACCTCGCTCAAGGTCAATCCGCCGCTGCGCACCGACGAGGATGCCGAGGCCATCCGTCAGGGTGTCATCGACGGTACCGTCGACGCTATCGTTACCGACCACGCTCCCCACACCCCGTGGGAGAAGGCCCGCGAGTTCGAGCTCGCGCCCTTTGGAATGATTGGCCTCGAGACTTCGCTGTCGCTCGTGCTCACTGAGCTGGTCAACACGGGCAAGATGAGCGTGAGCCGCATGGTCGAGCTCATGGCCATCAAGCCGCGTGAGATTCTGGGCCTCGATCAGGTTCAGGTCAAGGCGGGCTCTGTCGCCGACCTGACCGTGTTCGACCCCTCCGCAACCTGGACGGTTGGCGAGGACGGTTACGAGTCGCGCGCCGAGAACTCCGGTTTTGCCGGCCGCACGCTCACCGGTCGTGCCACCGATGTATTTGTCGGCGGTAAACAGACGCTTGCCGACGGCTGCATCTGCTAGCATAGCCTTATCGCTTTTGTGCGCGGCGCCCTTGCGGTGCCGCGCTTTCTGTTCGCCTGAACCATGCAACCGCATGGGGGATTGGAGCGTCTATGCCCACACCTTCCACTGCACGCATGCACGACTTCGAGGTCGTCTCGAACCAGGAGATCGCCGACGGCATCTTCTCGCTCGTCATCTCGGCCCCCAAGCTTGCAAGTGCGCTCAAGCCCGGTCAGTTTGTGAACATTGCCGTGCCCGGCGATGCCTCCTCGCTGCTTCGCGTGCCCCTGAGCTTCTATCGCGCCGACGCCCAGGCCGGCACCGTCGAGCTGTGGTACGCCGTCGTGGGCGACGATACCCGCCGTTTGTCCCAGATGGGCCCTGGCTCCACCTCTAACCTGTTGGGCCCCGGTGGCCGTGGCTGGATGGTACCCGAGGGCACCAGGAAGGCTTTGCTCGTCGCTGGTGGTATCGGCGTTCCGCCTGTGCTTTGTCTTGCCGGTATGCTTGCCGAGCAGGGTGTTGATGTGGACGTGTGCCTGGGCTTTGGCACCGCTTCCAAAGTCGTGGGTGTCGATGAGTTCCGTGCGCTGGGCGCCACGGTTAACGTGTGCACCGACGACGGTTCTCTCGGCACGCACGGTTTTTGCACCGATCCGGCAGCCGAGCTGCTTGGAGAGGGCGGCTACGACTACGTCGCCAGCTGCGGCCCCGCCGTCATGATGAAGAAGGTCGCCGCCGCTGCCGCCGAGGCCGGTGTGTACTGCGAGGTGTCGCTCGAGCGCATGATGAGCTGTGGCTTTGGCGCCTGCAACACCTGCAATGTCGAGACGGTCGACGGTATGAAGGGTGCTTGCATGTGCGGCCCCGTGTTCGATGCTTCCAAGGTGGTGGTCTTCTAGTGGGTACCGTGAACATGGCCGTCGATTTCGGCGGCGTCAAGATGCAGAACCCCATTAACACCGCAGCCGGTACCTTTGGCTACGGTTGGCAGTTCCAGAACTTCTTTGATGTTTCCCAGCTGGGCGCCATCACCACCAAGGGTTGCGCTGCCGAGCCCTGGCCCGGCAATCCCGCGCCCCGCATGGCCGAGATTCCCGGCGGTATGATTAACTCCGTGGGTCTTCAGAACCCCGGCGTGGCCGCCTTTGCCCGCGAGTCCGGTCCGTGGCTCGAACAGCTGTCCAAGGACGGTTGCCAGGTCATCTGTCAGGTTGCCGGTCACTCCGTTGACGAGTTTGTCCGCGCACTCGAGATGTATGTCGAGCTGTGCCCCTGGGCTGCCGGCTACGAGATCAACGTGAGCTGCCCTAATATCGCCGCCGGCGGTGCCGCCATGGGCTCCACGCCCGAGGGCGCCTCTTCCGTTATGACTGCCTGCCGCAAGGTGACCGATAAGCCGCTGTTCGTGAAGATGGCGCCGGTCAACGTCGCCGAGATCGCCAAGGCCCTCGAGGCTGCCGGCGCCGACGGCCTTTCGGTCATCAACTCCATCCAGGGCATGGCCATCGACGTCCACACCCGCAAGTCCCGCGTGGCCAAGCCCAAGGGCGGCCTTTCGGGCCCGCTGTGCCACCACATCGCCGTGCGCATGGTCTGGGAGGTTGCCCAGGCCGTCGATATCCCCATCAATGGTGTCGGCGGTGTCATGACTGGCGAGGATGCGGCTGAGTTTATCCTGGCCGGCGCCACCTGCGTGTCGGTCGGCATGGCCAACTTCGTCGATCCGTGTGCTTCGCTTAAGATCGCGCATGAGCTCGAGGCCTGGGCCGAGTCCCAGGGCGTAAATGACATCAACGAGCTGGTGGGTGCTTTCGAATGCTAGAGAATGATGCCCGCGACCGTGTTATCGTCGCCCTCGACTGCGACCGTGAGCGCGCGCTCGAGCTCGCCCACGAGCTTTCGGGCCATGCCGCCTGGCTCAAGGTCGGCATGACGCTCTATTACGCTGAGGGTCCCCAGATCGTCAAGACCTTTAAGGACCTTGGCTTTAAGGTCTTCCTCGACCTTAAGTTCCATGACATTCCGCATCAGGTGCGCGGCGCTGCCCGCTCGGCCTCGCTTGCCGGTGCCGACCTGCTTTCGGTCCACGGCCTGGGCTCGGGTGCTATGCTCGCTGCCTGCCGCGAGGGTGCCGAGGAGGCGCGTGAGGACCGCGCCAAGCTCGTCGCCATCACCGTGCTCACGAGCATGAATCAGGATGCCTTGAGCGAGATCGGCGTCGAGTCGCCCGTGGCCGAGGAGGCCGCCCGCTTGGCAAAGCTTGCTCAGGCCAACGGCATCGATGGCATCGTGTGCTCACCGATGGAGGCTCACGACATGCGTGAGCTGCTGGGTCCTGATGCCCTGATCGTGACTCCGGGTGTGCGTCCGGTGGGTGCCGCCCTTGGTGACCAGTCCCGCGTGGCGACGCCCTCCCAGGCTATCGAGCGCGGCGCAAGCCACATTGTGGTGGGCCGTCCCATCACCGGTGCCGACGATCCGGTTGCCGCCTTTGACGCCATCGTCGCCGAGCTGGTCGAAAACGTCGCGTAAAAGATTCCCCTAAGTCACCACTTTTGGGTCTCATTAGCACAAAATAGCCTCTGTGCCTGCGTAAACTTTCCCATCCTTTGTGTGGAATCGCAGGTCAGGGGCTTAACTTTGGGCGCAGTATATTGCACTTTTTGCGGGTATCGTCTAACCTATGGAGCCGCGATTGGGCATTTTGTACGTTCTACGTGCTAAAATGCCAATTATTGAATCAGATATAACCCAACTATTTGGAGGTACGAATGGCACTCCCTCAGCTTACCGACGAGCAGCGCAAGCAGGCTCTTGAGAAGGCTGCTGCCGCACGTCACGCCCGCGCTGAGCTTCGCGAGCAGATCAAGAAGGGCGAGAAGTCCCTCGAATCCGTGCTCAACTCCGATGACCCCATCGCTTCCCGCATGAAGGTTTCCACTCTCATCGAGTCTCTCCCTGGTTATGGCAAGGCCAAGGCCGCCAAGATCATGGAGGAGCTCGGTATCTCCGCTACCCGTCGCGTCCAGGGCCTCGGCGTCCGTCAGCGCGAGCAGCTCCTCGAGCAGCTGACCAAATAAGTGAGCGCTCAGGATTCCAAGCTCTTTGTGATTTCTGGACCGTCAGGCGCAGGCAAGGGTACGCTCGTCACTCGTGTGCGCGAGCGCCGCTCGAACCTGGGTCTGACGGTTTCGGCTACCACGCGAGCACCACGCAAAGGTGAGGTCGACGGCGTCAACTACTTTTTTCTGACGCGCGAGGAGTTCGACCGCCGCGTGGCAAACGGTGAGTTTGTTGAGTGGGCCGAGGTCCACGGTAACTGCTACGGCACGTTGGTGAGCGAGGTCACATCCAAGCTCGCCTCGGGCTCGTCTCTGATTTTGGAGATCGATGTCCAGGGCGCCCTGCAGGTGAAGGAGCGTTTCCCCGAGGCCGTGCTGATCTTTATCAAGCCGCCTTCGCTTGAGGTGCTCCGCGAGCGTCTAGTCGGTCGCGGTACCGAGACGCCCGAGACGATTGAGCTGCGTATGGCAAACGCCGCCGATGAGCTTGCCCTTGCCGACCGCTACGACGACGTCGTGGTGAATGACGATCTCGACCGCGCGACCGATGAGCTCGTTCGCGTTCTCGATATGCATGAAAGGATCTGAGGTCCGTGTCCGTTGTAAAGCCTTGCATTGACGATCTTCTGGAGAAGACCGATCACAACCGCTTCCTGCTCGCTTCGCTTGCCTCCAAGCGCGCCTGCGACATCAATAGCATGCTGCGTGGCCAGCACAACCGCGTGCTTGCCGTCCAGGATGTCGATGACATCACCATCGGGCTTTCCGGTGCCGATACCATCTCGATGGCTATGGACGAGATTGTCGACGGCGACATCTCTTACGACGAGGCCCGTTACGAGAAGGCGCTCGGCCACAAGGTTGCTGAAGCCTAAATGGCGGCTCGCGTCTGCCTAGTCCACTATCACGAGGTTGGGCTGAAGGGCAAGAACCGCGCACATTTTGAGCATATCCTCATGGATAACATCAAGGCGGCCTTGGCCGCCTTTTCCGTGAACGCCGTGTCTCGAATTTCCGGTTATATCCTCGTGACCTTTAACGAGCATCAGGCCGACGAGGCGGCGCGTGTCATCCGCACCGTCCCCGGCGTTGCCCGTGTGTCTTTGGCGTATCACACCAACCGCGACCCGCAGGAGTACTGCGCCGCTGCTGTGAAGGCGCTGCGCGAGTTTGGTTCCTTCGATTCGTTTAAGGTGCACGCCAAGCGCTCCAATACTGACTATGAGCTCACCTCGATCGATATCAATCGACAGGTTGGCGAGGTGCTGTGTGAGGCGTTTCCCGATAAAAAGGTCCAGATGCACGACCCCGATGCAATGGTGCACGTACTGGTGGTCCAGGGTAGCGTTTACGTGTATGCGCGCTCCGAGCGCGGCGTTGGCGGCCTTCCGGTGGGTTCTGCCGGCAAGGTCGTGACGCTGCTGTCGTCGGGTATCGATTCTCCGGTGGCGACTTGGATGCTCGCGCGTCGCGGCGCGGTCTGCGTGCCGGTGCATTTCTCCGGTCGTCCGCAGACGCCCGATACGAGCGAGTATTTGGTGCAGGATATCATCCGTGCGCTTGAGCCGGGTGTCCAGATCGGCCGCCTGTACGTGGTGCCGTTTGGCGACTGCCAGCGTGAGATTTCGGTCACCTGTCCCAGTAACCTGCGCGTGATCATGTATCGCCGCATTATGTATTCGGTTGCCGAGCGCATTGCACACATCGAGGGTGCCAGGGCCATCGTTACGGGCGAATCGCTTGGGCAGGTTGCCTCCCAAACGCTTGAGAACATCATGGCCGTCAACGAAGCCGTGAAGATTCCCGTGTTCCGTCCTCTCATCGGTTCGGACAAACAGGAGATCATCGCACGCGCCGAGGAGATCGGTACGTTCGATATCTCGACTGAGGCCGCTCCCGACTGCTGCACGCTGTTTATGCCGCGCCGTCCCGAGACGCACGCTAAACTCGATGCCGTGCATGAGGCCTGGAAACTGTTTGATCATGAGGAGATGATTGAGCGTCTGCTCAAGCAGACCGAGTACATCGACTTCGAGAGCAACACGTACAAGGCCCCTAAGACCTTAAAACGCAAACATTCTGAGCTTGCTCCGCGTGAGATTTACCAAGATCACGAGTAAATTTGTGCATAGACCGACGATGCGCCTGCATCGTCGGTCTTTTGCTATCTGGGCATTTTGCGGCTAAGTGTTCATTTGCTGACGTGTGCCTGAATAAACGGGCACATTTGCGCAAGGTTTTGGTTAACTTTTGGTTTGACCGCGAAAACCGGCGTGGGCGTGCGGAGGCTGCGGCGTTCGTTTCCTGACACGATGGTGTTGGGAGGTGTTTGCTATGGCGCAGCGCGAGCAACACGAACGGGTTAAACGGATGGACCGCTGGGCAGAAAAGCTGCTCGGCCACAAGGCGATGGTCCTGGCGATTCTGGTTGTCATTGCCGCCGCGAGCGGCTTGGCGATAGCAGGTTTTGGTGGCCACTCCAGCGACGTGTCGTTTGAACGTAGCGATGAGGCGGGCGCCTCGGATGTGCGCGGGGCCGGGGATGCGTCACCTGACGATGCCGATGAGTCGTCTGACAAGAGCTCTTCTGCTGCCGAGGTGTACGTCGATGTTGATGGCGCCGTTGTGAGGCCTGGCGTTTACCGGCTCAAAGATGGAGCACGGGTATCCCAAGCGATCGACGCCGCCGGAGGGCTTACGGCCGAGGCGGATGTGACAGGGCTTAATCGCGCGTCCAAGATCACGGATGGACAAAAGATCTATGTTCCGGCGGTGGGGGAGCAACAAGCGGCTGCGGCGGTCGGCGGGGGCGAAAGCGGTGCCGCCGCGACTTCTGGTGTGGGGTCTTCGTCGGGACTCGTGAACATCAATACGGCAAGTGCGGCGGAGCTGCAGACGCTTTCGGGCATCGGGCCTTCTATGGCTCAATCGATTATCGACGAGCGGACGCAAAACGGGGCTTTTACCTCGGTCGATGACCTCATGCGCGTGTCGGGAATCGGCGAGAAGAAGCTTGCCAAAATCAAAGATTGCATCTGCGTATGAGTGCGACCGAGCGAGAGCACGTGATGCCTCCGCGGCCCCTGATTCCGTGGACGATGGCCCTGTGTGCCGGCATGTGCGTGAGCTGCGCCCTGGTGCTCAGCATAGCCGCTGATGCGCTGCTGAGGGGGCGGGCGACGGCGGTCGGGCCGCTATGGGCCATTCCCGTTGCGGCAGCGGTTTTCGTTGTGCTGGCTCACTCTTGTGCGAGGCTTGCCCCTTTGAAGCGGTGGCTGTATGCCGCGTCCGTCGGTCTCGTGGCGGGTGCGGTCGTTTCGGCGTGGTGGGCCGTGGGTGCGCTCAACGCCTCGAAGACGCTCGACGGTCGAGCGGCAAGCAGTCTCGAGTTTGTCGTGCAGGGTGACCCATACATAAATGACGACGTGTATTCCTATACCTGCGAGGCACGCTCGGACGGTAAGAACTTGGCAACGGTTCGCCTATCGTGTGACCGTGAGTTCAAGGTCGGGGCGCACGTGCGTGTTATCGGTCGCGTGTCACGTTTTGAGAACGATGCGTATGGACGATCGCGCGTGCTTCGAGGCGAGGTGCGCAAGGTTAAAGCCGTTCGGATTGTGTCGGTCGATGAGGGTTCTCCGAGGCCGCTGCTTCGGCTGCGAAATGGGCTGCTTGCGCCCATCGCGCCTGCGACCGACCCGGCGCGTGCGCTCATAGCCGGTGTCGTCTGCGGTCGTTCGGCCGAGCTGCGCGCCCAGCCGGCGGGCGACTGGTTTTCGGTGACGGGAACGGCGCATCTTATCGCAGTCTCGGGCAGCCATTTGGCTATCGTGGGGTTTGTAATCGAGGGTGTATTGCAAAAGACTCGGCGCTCACGTGGTCTTCAGCGGGCGATATTGGCGATAACGCTTGTGGGCTACGCTGCCTTTACGGGCGCGTCTCCCTCGGCCGTGCGCGCGTGCTGCATGGTGTTCGTGACGCTTGTCGTAAACGGCGCGGGGCGTCGTCGGCACGGCCTTTCGGCACTCTTCGTAACCATGTCCATCTTTGTGCTACTGCGGCCGACGGTGCTGTTCGAGATGGGCTTTCAGCTTTCATGCGCCAGCGTCTTAGCCATTCTGTGTTTTTGTCCCTATGCGACCTACGCGTTGGGTGAGCTAGGTGTGCCATCGGGCGTTGCCAGCGTGCTTTCCGTCACGCTGTGCTCGCAACTGGCGACACTTCCCATTACCATTCCTGCCTTCGGTACATTCTCGCTCATTGCTCCGTTGGCAAATGCGGTCATCGGTCCGGTGGTGAGCGTTCTGCTCGCTGTGTCGATCGCGCTGGCTCCCTTTTCGCTCGTGGGACCGTTGCGGACTTGGGCGCTCGTTGTGCCCATGATTGCCGCCCGTTGCGCGCTGTTCTTCGAGCAGCTGTTTGCCGCCGTGCCGGGTGCATACGTGAGCGTGCCGCCCGATAGCATGTGGATTTACCTAGTGCCGTGTTTTCTGGCGGTTCTGCTGGTCTGGTGGCCGCGTCCCCGTGCACGTCCTATGGCGGTGGGGCTTGCATGCCTGATGCTCTTGGCTGCGATTCCGTACGTCTATTGGGATCGATTCGCTCCGCCTTCGGTGACGGTGCTCGATGTGGGCCAGGCCGATGCGATTCTTATCCGCCAAGGCGGCGCAGTAGCTCTCGTCGACTGCGGGCTCGACGAGCGTGTGGTTGCGGCGTTGGTTCGCAATAACGTGCACCATATCGATGCCGTCTTTGTGACGCATTGGGATGAGGACCACTGGGGTGGTTTGCCTGCCGTGCTCGAACAGTTTTCGGTCGGAACGATTGCCGTGGCGGCGGATGCGCTGGAGGATGCTCCTGCCGAGGTATTGAACCGACCTGGCGTGGAGTATCGGCAGGTGCGTCGTGGGGATACGGTCGACATCGGCTCATTTTGCGCTCGCGTGATGTGGCCATTCGAGTCCGTGGATGGCGAGGGAAATGAGGACTCGCTTGTCCTGCTGCTCTCTTATGTTCAGGAAGGCAAGGGCCTGCGAATACTTCTCACCGGTGATGCTGAGCTCGACCAAGAGCGGGAATTCGTGCAGGAGGTGGGGGACATCGATGTCCTTAAACTTGGGCATCACGGCTCCAAGGTTTCAGTCGATGGTGAGTTGCTGGACATTCTGACGCCCGAGCTTTCCCTCGCAAGCGCCGGTGAGGGAAATCGATACGGCCATCCGTCCGATGCCTGCATCGATGCCGTGAAGGAAGCGGGTGGTGTGTTCGCGTGTACCATCGAACACGGCGACATTACCGTCACGCCGACTGCGAATGGTTTTGCGATGCGATGCCAGCGACCGTGACGACGTCGTTGGCGTGCGGTGGGCCCCTGGGCTAGAATGGCACGGAACGAATGCGAAGGCCTGCGGGAGGGGAGCGCAATGTCCGAAACCGGTCTGCTGCCGGCATATCTGATCGTCGGTACCGACGGAGTCAAGCGCGATCACGCCGTCTCGCGTATGAAAGCGCGTCTGGAAAAGTCGGGCATGGTCGAGTTCAACCTCGACGAGCGCGACATGACCAAGGACCCCGATATCGAGTCCATTATCGGATCGCTTAACACCTTTCCCATGGGCAGTGAGTTTCGTCTGGTAATCCTCGATGGCTGCTCAAAGCTCGCCAAGGCGGTCTCGGAGCCGCTCGTTGGGTATCTGGCGAGTCCCAGCCCCACAACGGTCTGCCTCATCATCGCCGACTCACTTGCCAAGAATGCGCGCCTGTATAAGGCAATCGCCAAGATCGACAAGAAGGCTATCGTCGATTGCTCGGGTACCAAGCGCTGGGAACTGCCGCGCCGTGTTCAGCAGATGGCGACGCAGCGCGGTAAGTCGATTTCGACGGCGGCCGCCGAGGAGCTCGTCTCGCGTTCGGGCGAAAACACGCGCATGCTCGATAACGACTTGGCTAAGCTTGCCCAGATGGTCGAGGCGCCCCAGATTGAACTTGCCGATGTTGAGCGCTGGATTGTACGTACGGCCGAGGTCCAACCCTGGGACTTCCTCAACGCCGTCTCGGCTCGCGATATGCGGCGTTCGCTCGAGCTCTTTAAGCTCCTGCCCTCCAAGAGCTACGTGTGGACTTACACATTGCTGTGCGGTCGCATCCGTGAGCTGATCGTCGCCAAGGCGCTTGATGCGCGCGGACAGGGTCGCGAGCTGGCCGCAACGCTCAAGCTCCAGTCCTGGCAGGTCAAGAATCACCTTACCTGGGCGCGTCGCTTTTCGATGGCAGAGCTCATCGCAGCGCTCGAGGGTGCGGTCGATGTGGAGCTCGCGCTCAAGGGTTCGGCCGATTCTCAGACGGCGCTTTTGCTCTGGATTACGAACATCTTGAGAAAATCGTGATGATACCTGCCTATTTGACAAATTCGTTCTATCCCTTTGAGAGGGAGCGTGCTATAGTAGGCGCTTGCATGACCTCACCGTGTCTCAGAGGTGTCATACATTTTTTGCAAGGAACTCGAAAGGAACTCCAGAAGTGGCAAACATCAAGTCTCAGAAGAAGCGTATCCGCACCAATGAGGCAGCTCGCATGCGTAACAAGGCTGTCAAGTCCGAGCTCAAGACGCTGACCAAGCACGTCCAGTCCGCCGTCGCCGAGGGCGACGCCGAGAAGGCCCAGGCTGCCCTCAAGACCGTCACCAAGCGTCTCGACATGGCTGCCGCCAAGCATGTTATCCACAAGAACCAGGCTTCCAACCGCAAGTCCGGTCTTGCCAAGCTCGTGAACAGCATCAACGCCTAAGTTGTATATTTCACACCACACAGATTACGCGCATAAATGGAGCCTGTTTTATGGAACAGGCTCCATTTTTTGTACTGCTCGGGTAAGATAGTCCGCATGAATACTTCAATTGACATTTCCCACATCCGCAACTTCTCGATCGTTGCGCACATCGACCATGGCAAGTCCACGATCAGTGACCGCATCCTCGAGCTCACCCATACCGTCGACGAACGCGACATGGAGTCGCAGCTGCTCGACACCATGGATATCGAGCGCGAGCGCGGCATTACGATCAAGTCCAATGCCGTCCGCGTTTCCTATGACGCCGACGATGGTGAGACGTATCAGTTCAATCTGATCGATACGCCGGGCCACGTTGACTTTACCTACGAGGTCTCGCGTTCTCTGGCCGCCTGCGAGGGCGCGGTGCTCGTCGTCGATGCCACCCAGGGTGTCGAGGCGCAGACCGTCTCCAACGCGACGCTCGCCATGAACGCCAACTTGGACATTGTTCCGGCCATCAACAAGATCGACCTTCCCTCGGCGCATCCCGACGAGGTTAAGACCGAGATCGAGGATGACCTGGCGATCCCTGCCGATGATGCCGTGTGCGTCTCGGGCAAGACCGGCGAGGGCATCCACGATCTGCTGGAGTCCATTGTCTTTTTGATCTCTCCGCCCAAGGGCGATGCGAACGCGCCGCTCAAGGCACTCATCCTGGATTCGTACTTCGACGAGTATCGTGGTGTCGTCGCCACGGTGCGCGTCTTTGACGGCTCTATCAAAAAGGGCGATACCCTGCTTATGATGCAGGTTAAGGGCGACTTTTTGGTCGACGGCGTGGGCGTCAAGCGTCCTGCCGAGACCCCGGTCGACGCGCTGACGGTCGGCGAGGTTGGCTATGTGGTCACGGGTCTGAAGGACCCCGAGGCTGTGCGCGTGGGCGATACCCTTACGTGGGCTTCCAACCCCTGTCCCGAGCCTCTGCCGGGCTACCGCGAGGCCAAGCCCATGGTCTACACGGGCCTGTTCCCGATCGACAACAAGGACTACGAGAACCTGCGCGACGCGCTCGATAAGCTGCACGTCAACGATCCGTCGTTGGTGTGGGAGCCCGAGACGTCGGTGGCGCTCGGTTTCGGCTTCCGCGTGGGCTTCCTGGGCCTGCTGCACATGGAAGTCGTCAAGGAACGCCTGGAGCGCGAGTTCAACCTGGACCTCATTGCCACGAGTCCCTCGGTCGACTATCACGTCTACAAGACCGACGGCGAAATGATCGATGTCCGCAGTCCGCAGGACCTTCCCGAGGCCACGCGCATCGAACGTATCGAGGAACCCTACCTCAAGGCAAAGATCATCTGTCCGCCTGAGTACACGGGTGCCGTCATGCAGCTCGCCATCGAGCACCGCGGCGTCACAACCGACATGATCCACCTGACGAGCAAATCGGTCGAGATGCGCTTCGATATGCCGCTCGCCGAGCTCATCTTGGACTTCTTTGACCAGCTCAAGAGCCGTACCAAGGGCTATGCTTCGCTCGATTACGAGTTCAACGAGTATCGTCCCTCCGAGCTCGTCAAGCTCGACATCCTGCTTTCGGGCGACGAGGTGGACGCGCTGTCGTTTATCGTCCATAAGGACAAGGCATATGGCCTGGCCCGTGGCTTGTGCGACAAGCTCAAGGAGATCATCCCGCGTCAGCTGTTCGAGGTGCCCATCCAGGGTGCTATCGGCAACAAGATCATCGCCCGTTCCACCGTCAAGGCGCGTCGCAAGGACGTTCTTGCTAAGTGCTACGGCGGCGATATCTCGCGTAAGCGCAAGCTGCTCGAGAAGCAGAAAGAGGGCAAGAAGCGTATGAAGGCCATCGGATCGGTCGAGGTTCCGCAGGAGGCCTTTATGGCGATCCTCAAGGTGGACGAGTAGGTCTATGGCTCTTTCCGAATATAGTCTGCGGCTGCTGGGCGCCTATGCCCAGCAGCCGTTCCTTATGGCTCCCATGGCGGGCGTTACCGACCCCGCCTATCGCATCATGTGTCGCCGCCGCGGTGCCAACCTTGCCTACAGCGAGATGGTGAGCGTGGCAGGCCTTGCCTATGCCAGCAACAAAACGTGGCGCCTGGTGCTGCCGGCCGACGAGGAGCAGCAGATTTGCGTGCAGCTCTTTGGCTCCAAGCCCGATCAGTTTGCGAGCGCCGTCGCCGCCGTCGAGGAGCGTGTGGGCGATCGCCTGTCGCTGATCGATATCAACATGGCCTGCCCCGCCCGCAAGGTTGTTACCAAGGGCGAGGGTTCGGCGCTCATGCGCACGCCCGACCTGGCCGAGAAGATCGTCGAGGCCACGGTGGGCGCGGCGCACGTGCCCGTGACCGTCAAGATTCGCAAGGGCTTTTATGCCGAGGACCGCAATGCCGCGACATTTGCCCAGATGCTTGAGGGCGCAGGGGCTGCCGCAGTCGCCGTGCATGGTCGTTGCGCCACGCAGCTCTACACGGGCCAGGCCGATTGGTCGGTCGTCGATGAGGTTGCCGACGCTGTCGAGATTCCCGTGATTGGTTCGGGCGATGTGTTCTCGGCCGAGGACGCTGCTGAGCATCTGCACGGCTCGGGTGCCAGCGCGGTGTTTATCGCGCGCGGCATCTACGGCAATCCGTGGGTGTTCGGCGATGCTCGCGCCCTTGCGCTCGACGGCACGCCGGTTCCTTCTCGCTCCTCGGTCGAGCGCTTGGACGCTCTGCGTGAGCACCTAACGCTGACGCATGAGCTCTTGCCTCTCATGTCGCGCGCCCGCACGTACGCAAGCTGGTACTTAAAAGGCATGCCCCATGCCGCCGCCTGGCGCGCTCAGGTGGTGCGTTGCTCTACGTACGAGGAGTTCATGTCGCTGGTCGATGATATCGAGCGCGATGTGGTGGCCTGCGAGGCCGCGCTTGCCGCCGGTGAGTCGGTGCCCGCTCATCCGCTGGAGGCTTAAGGGTGGCCGTTACCGCGCTGTACGTGCACGTGCCGTTTTGCGCTCAAAAATGCCGCTATTGCGACTTTGACTCGCGCAGCTTTGCTCTGTGTGATTTGGATGCTGCGCTCGATTCCTATTTTGAGCAGCTGTATGCGCGCCTCGATTCCTTTGGCGACGCCGGGGCGCTTGCGCAGGTCCGCACGGTCTATATTGGCGGCGGCACGCCCTCACTGGCTGGGGAGCGCCTGGTGAAACTTGCCCGTCGTATCTCCATGTGGTGCAAGCCCGTTGAATTTACTTGCGAAGCCAATCCTGAGTCGCTGACCGTCGAGCTCGCCACCGCGCTTGCCGAGGCGGGTGTCACGCGCATCTCTCTGGGCGTGCAAACCCTCGACAATACCGAGCTGGCTGCTATTGGCCGCATTCACGATGCTAATCGGGCACTTGCGGCTATCGCGACGGTGAAGGAAGTTGGCCTCGATGTGTCGTGCGACCTGATGTGCGGCCTTCCCGGGCAGACGGCCGCAAGCTGGCGGAGCACGCTCGATGGCGTGCTGGCGGCGGCGCCGCATCATGTGTCGATCTACCCGCTCACGCTTGAGGAGGGGACGCCTCTTTATCGCATGGCGTGCCGTGACGAGTCGCTCGAGCCCGATGAGGATTTTCAGGCTTCGTGCATGGACGCGGCGCGTGAGCGCCTGGGTGCGGCCGGCTATCATCCGTATGAGGTGGCGAGCTACGCGCTCGACGGCCATGAGTGCGCCCATAACATTGCCTACTGGACCGGACAGGGCTACCTGGGCCTGGGTCGTTCTGCCGCGGGCATGCTCGACGACGAGGATTTCGACCGTCTTGCAGGTTTGTTCCCCGGCGTGTCTTCTCGAGGCGATGCGTACCGCGTGCGTCTGGTGCAACGTGACGATGACGCGACGGCGTTCGAGGCCGAATATCTGTCGCAGCGCGAGGCTGTCGCCGAAGACTTGATGCTCGCTTGTCGCATGACGCGCGGTGTTGCGTCCGACCTGTTGGCTCGTGCAGCTTGCGTCATCCCAACGGGCGAGCTGGCAGCTGCCTGCGATCGTGCGCTCGAATTGGGTCTTGCCACTTGGGTGCCCGAGACGCTCGGGATTCATGAGGGACCCTTCACCTCGGCAGATGTCATCGCGGGCCATGTTCGAGCTCGTCTGGCGCCGACCCATCTGGGCTGGCTCGATGGAAATGTTCTGTTCGAGCTGTTTTGGGATCTAGCTTAGGCCGCTCGGGTAGAATTACCGGAATATATACGCTGCTGTGAGCAGGAGGTTGCCGCGCATGGCGACGATGAACGAAAAAGATTACTACGAGATTCTGGGTGTCTCCAAGGACGCCACCTCGCGTGATATTCAAAAGGCCTTCCAGCAAAAGGCCCGTAAGCTCCATCCGGACGTCAATAAAGAGCCGGATGCCGAGGAAAAGTTTAAAGAGGTTTCCGAGGCCTACGCCGTGCTTTCGGATGAACAAAAACGTGCGCGCTACGACGCCATGCGTTCTGGCAATCCCTTTGCCAGTGCTCCTACGGCTTCGCCCTATGGTGGCGGCTACGCCGGCAGCACGGGCTATGGCAATCCCTTTGAGGGCGGCTTTCCCTTTGGTGGCGCCTGGGGCCAGCAGCGTCGCGGCCAGGCTGCCTACAATCCCGAGAACGGCGCCAACGTGGTCGTCGATATCAAACTCGACGCCAAGGAGGCCAAGGGCGGTGCCCGCAAGACCGTCCGCTACACGCGCTTCGATACCTGTAGCAACTGCGGCGGCTCGGGCTCCGTTTCGTCTGAGCATGCCCATACCTGCCCGAGCTGCGGTGGCCGCGGCCACATCGACGTCGACCTGTCCTTCCTGTTTGGTGCGGGCACGTTCCAGTCGGTCTGCCCCGAGTGCGGCGGTTCCGGTAAGGTCGTGGCCGACCCCTGCCCCGATTGCGGTGGCAGCGGGCGAACCCGTGTGACCTCCGAGCAGACGATTGAGTTTCCTGCCGGCACGCATGACGGCGACGAGGTCCGCATTGGCGGCATGGGCCATGCTGGCACTAACGGTGCCGCGGGCGGCGACCTGGTCGGCCGCGCCCATGTTGAGGCCGAGCGCTTGGAAGGCAAAGCTCGTACTGGCTTTTACCTGATGGGCATTGTGGCGCCGTTTTTGGTGCTGTCGGCCATCTCGGGCGTGTTCTCGGCCTTTGCCGTGATGTGCTTTATTCCGTTTACCATGGGCCTGTTCATGGTGCTTTCGGACGGTGTGCTTCATCGCAGCCTGCTGTGGTGGAAGCGCGGTGCGATGCAGTTTGCCAACGGTTTTGCCAACGGCTTCATGTTCGCGCTCGTGTCGGTTTGGTTCGCGAGCTGCTCGCAACGGGCCATGCTTTCGCCGTATCAAATGCAATAACATCAAACCCTTTGTTTGCGGTCGGCCCAGCTTGGGTATAGGACGCACTGTGACAATAATGAAAGTCGGAAGGATTCGGTCGTGTCGGAAAATAGGGATTACTACGAGGTGCTTGGCGTCGACAGGGATGCCGACGCGCGGACGATTAAGCGCGCGTTTCTAAAGAAGGCCCGTACCGTACATCCGGATGTTTCGGACGACCCCGAGGCCGAGGCCAAGTTCAAGGAGCTCAACGAGGCCTATTCCGTTCTTTCCGATGAGCAGAAGCGTGCTAACTACGACCGTTACGGCACCGCGGACGGCCCCGGTGGCTCTGGTTATGTCGACATCAACGATATCTTTGGTGGTATGGGCATGGACGACTTGTTCTCGTCGTTTTTTGGCGGCGGTGCCGGCGGTGGCGCCCGCAGCCGTCGCGAGCGTCGTCGCGGTCGTGACATGGCCATCTCGCTTTCGGTGACGCTCGAGGAGGCGGCGCTCGGCTGCAAAAAGACAATCAGCTATGACCGCTTTGCTCCTTGCGAGGACTGCAATGGCACCGGTAGGGCAGAGGGCGCACAGGAAAAGCAGTGCGGCCGCTGCCACGGCACGGGCTATGTCACGACGGTTCAGCGATCGTTTTTGGGCCAGGTTCAGTCTTCCTCGCCTTGCCCCGACTGCCATGGCGAGGGCACGGTTATCGACCATCCCTGCGAGACCTGCGATGGTCAGGGCCGCACGCCTTCGCATGAAAAGATTGACATCGATATTCCCGCCGGCGTTTCGACCGGTCGACAGCTGCGTGTGAGCGGCTTTGGCGAGGCCGGTCTTCGCGGCGAGCCTTCGGGCGACTTGATTGTCAACGTGCGCGTTGCCGACCATGAGCGCTTTAAGCGCAACGGTGACGACCTGTACCTGGTGAGCGATATCTCGATTGCGCAGGCTGCGCTCGGCTGCGAGATCGAGGTCGAGGGCATTATGCCCGACGAGGTCGTTAAGGTGTGCGTCCCCGTCGGCGCCCAGTACGGCGACACCGTGAGCGTCAATAATTACGGCATGCCGCGCATTGGCGGTGGCGGTTCGCGTGGCCGCTTGATCGTGCAACTGCGCGTGGTCGTTCCCACCAATCTTTCCAATAAGCAGCGCGAGCTGCTCCGTGCTTTTGCCGATGAGATGGGCGATGACGTCGCTTCCGGTAAGAAGTCGGTGACCGACCGTATCAAGAGTGCCCTCGACGATATCCTCGATTAAGGAGCCCGCGTGCTCGCACCCCATATTTCCGTCGTCAACCTCGGCTGCCGTGTCAACCGGGTTGAGTCTGACCGTATCACTGCCGATCTTATGCGCCTGGGTTTTGCTATGGTGGAGCCCCAGGATGCCGACCTGATCGTCATTAACACCTGTGCCGTTACGGGCGAGGCCGAGGCCAAGACCCGTAAGGCCGTCCGTCATGCGCTGGCCCATCCAAATGAGCCCTATGTGGTCGTGACCGGATGCGTGGTCAATTTGCATCCCGAGGAGCTGTTGGAGCTTTCGGATCGCGTGATTGCCGAGCCGTCTAAGATCGATGTCGCCGAACGTGTCTGCGATGTGCTGGGCGTTGAGTCCGATAGCGTTCCCGCCTGCAGCGATGGTGACGTGGTCGATGCGCTCGGTCGTTCGCGGCTGGGCGTGAAGATCCAGGATGGCTGCAACCACCGTTGCACCTATTGCATCGTGTGGAAGGCCCGCGGTCCCGAGCGTTCCGTGCCCGTCGAGTCCGTGCTTGAGCAAGTTCGCGAGGCCCAGGAGGCCGGCGTGCCCGAGGTGGTGCTGACCGGTGTGAACCTGGGTGCCTACGATGGCAAGAGCGCGACCGACGAGCATGTCGAAATCGATGAGCTGCTCGAGGCCATCATGGAGCGCACGACTATTGCGCATGTGCGCATTTCCTCGGTCGAACCCATGGATATCTCTGAGCGCCTGCTTAAGGTTATGGCGCGCTATCCGCAGCGTATTGCCCCGTTTTTGCACCTGCCCGTACAGTCCGGCTGTACGGCGACGCTGCATCGCATGGGTCGTCCCTATAGTGCCGAGGCCTTTGAGGACACGGTGCGCATGATTCGCGCCATCCTGCCGCAGGCGTCTCTTTCGTGCGACGTCATCGTCGGTTTTCCTGGTGAGACGGACGAGGAGTTCGAGGAGTCGCTGGCGCTGTGCCGCCGCGTGGGGTTCTCGCGTATGCACGTGTTCCGCTACAGTAAGCGTCCCGGTACCCTTGCTGCCGACATGCCCGACCAGGTGCCGCCCGAGGTTATGGCCGAGCGCAGCCGCCGTATGCGAGACGCGGCGCAGGAGCTCGCTATTGCCGATGCTCGTCGTCGCGTGGGCACTGTCGAGCGTGCCGTGCTCGAGTATGGTGACAACCTGACGCTCGGTTCGTTCCATCATGCCCGTCTTGACGATACCTGTGGACTTACAGCCCCGTGCCTGCTCGATGTTGCTATCATCGGAGTCGATGATTCCGGCTTGGTCCATGCGCGCAGGGAGGTCCATGGAAGCCTCGAAGATTAGACTTACCGTTCCCGAGGGAGTTGATCCCTCGCGTGTTTTGGGCGCCGGCGACGGCGTCCTTCGTGCGCTCGAGAGCTTGGTTCGCGCTCACGTGGTCGCCCGTGGCGATAGGATCTCCGTGAGCGGCGACCCGGACGAGGTCGAGCTCGTGGCTCGCTTTTTCGAACATGCTTTTCGCGAGGCGGCGGCCGGCCGTACCCTTTCTGCCGACGATGTCTCGCGTTGCCTGGCCGTCTTGCGCGACGGCGAGCATGAGGCCACATTGCTTCGCGATGACGTGCTGCTTTCATACCGCGGCCGTGCCATTCGCCCCAAGACGCTCGGGCAAAAGCGCTATGTGGATGCTATCCGTTCGCATACCATCACCTTTGGTTTGGGTCCTGCCGGTACCGGTAAGACCTATCTGGCCATGGCGCTCGCCGTCGCTGCGCTCAAGCGCCACGAGGTGGGCCGCTTGATCTTGACGCGCCCCGTTGTTGAGGCGGGGGAGAACCTGGGATTTTTGCCCGGTACCCTCGAGGAAAAGATCGATCCCTACATGCGTCCGCTCTACGATGCCCTTTTTGACATGATGGATCGTGAGCGTACCGACGAGCGTATGGAGCGTGGTGTGATCGAGATCGCCCCGCTTGCCTACATGCGCGGTCGTACGCTGAGTGATGCCTTTGTGGTGCTCGATGAGGCACAAAACACGACGCCCGAGCAGATGAAGATGTTCCTGACACGCCTGGGCTTCAACTCCAAGTTCGTGATTACCGGCGACCTGAGCCAGCGCGACCTGGTAGGTCGTCGTGGCGGCTTGGCGGATGTCGAGAAGATTTTGGGCCGTGTCGACGATGTGGCATTTTCTCACCTCGAGCGTGCCGACGTGGTGCGTCATGCCCTAGTGGGTCGTATCGTCGAGGCATATGATGCTTATGATGACGTGCGTGAGCAGCGCTCGCGCGACCGAAAGGAGTCCCGTTGAGTGTATTGATCAGCAACGATGCCGAGCTCGATACGCTGCTCGACGCGCAAGAGGTGGAGCACATCTGCTCAGTTGTGCTTGCCGCCGAGGGTGTTGAGCGTGAGGTCGAGATTTCCCTTTCGTATGTCGATGAGGACGAGATGCACGAGCTCAACCTTGAGTGGCGTGGCATCGATCGCACGACCGACGTGCTCTCGTTTGAATGCGACTCGGCCTTTGACGAGGACATTCCCACCGACGAGACGCTCGAGCTCGGCGATATTATCCTGGCGCCGCAGGTTATTGCCCGCCAGGCCCCCGGCTTTGGCAATAGTCCTGCCGACGAATGTCGCCTGATGCTCGTGCATGGCATGCTGCACCTGCTGGGGTATGACCATATCGAGGACGACGAGGCCGAGGTTATGGAGGCCCGCGAGGATTCCATCCTGCGCGATCTGGCGCTCGAGCGCGGCGAGGACCCCAAGCTGGTCCACGTCGGCCCTATCACCAACCACGCCCACGACTAGGAGCCGTCTATGATTCCCGGATCGAACAAGGACCATCCGTCCTTTTTAAAGTCGTTCTCATACGCCATGGAGGGCTTCGTTACCGCCGTCAAGACCGAGCGCAATATCAAGGTTATGCTCGTGGCGGGCGTGTTCACCGTCATCGCCGGCTGCATCGTGGGGCTCGATATTGCCGAGTGGGCTACGGTCATCATCTGCTGCGGCCTGGTGATTCACGGCGAGTTGTGCAATACCGCCATGGAGGCGATTGTCGACCTGGCGACCCAGGAGCTGCATCCGCTGGCCAAGCGCGCGAAGGATATCGCCGCTGCCTCTGTGTACGTTCTTTCCATTACCGCCGCGATCGTGGGCTTGCTTGTCTTTGCCCACGCGCTCGACCTTATTTAGAAAGGGATTCCCATGTCCGACAATATGCAGCCTACCGATGAGGTTTTGGATGACGAGGTCCTAGATGAGGCTGAAGGTGCCGATACGTTTGACGAGGTCGAGGAGTTCGACCCGTTTGAGGGTATGAGCGACGAGGAACTCGATGCCCTGTGCGACGAGGATGAGAGCCTCGCGGGTTTTGGCGACGTGGAACCCGGTTTCCGCAGCGGCTTTGTGGCCCTGGTCGGTCGCCCCAACGCCGGCAAGTCCACGCTGCTCAACGCTTGTTACGGCAAGAAGGTCGCCATCACCTCTCCGGTGGCCCAGACGACCCGCCGCCGTATGCGTGCCGTAGTCAACCGCCCCGGTTACCAGCTGGTCTTTGTTGACACGCCGGGTATCCACAAGCCCAAGGACGGCCTGGGTTCCGAGCTTAATAAGAGTGCCCTGTTTGAGCTCGATGACGTAGACGTTGTCGCGTTTTTGATTGATGCCACCAAGCCGATTGGCAGGGGAGACGTCTGGGTCGCAGAGCGCGTCAAGAGCGCTCGTTCCAAGAAGGTTCTGGTGCTTACCAAGGCTGATGAGGCCGACCCCGCACAGGTCATGGAGCAGCTCAAGGCCGCTCACGAGCTTATGGAATACGACGACGAGATCGTGACGTCGTCAGTCAAGAACTTCAACGTCGATGCGTTTATCGAGACCGTCGCTCGCTTTTTGCCCGAGGGCCCGCGCTGGTTCCCCGAGGACATGGGCACCGACGCGTCCGACGAGACCCTCGTGGCCGAGTTTGTGCGCGAGAAGGTCCTGCGTCGCACCCGCGACGAGATTCCTCACTCCGTGGGCGTCATCTGTGACGCGCTCGAGCAGACTAAGAAGGTGCTGCGCGTGCACGCCACCATTTACGTCGAGCGTGAGGGCCAAAAGGGCATCATCATCGGCAAGGGCGGCGAGATGATCAAACATATCGGCATCGACGCCCGTCGCGATCTTGAGCGTATCTTTGGCACTCAGGTCTTTTTGGAGCTCGACGTGAAGGTCAAGGCCGGCTGGCGCGATGACGAGGCGCAGATCCGCCGCTTTGGCTACAATGCCGAAGATTAAGCCTCGGCGTTCATGGCAGGCTCTCGCACATATCGCACAAAGGTGCTCGTCCTCGACAAGACGAAGCTCAAGGAAACCGACCTGATCTTGACGATGCTCGACGAACGGGGACGGCAGGTGCGTGCCGTGGCTAAGGGCGCGCGTAAGCCTGGCGGTCGCCTTGCGGCCCGCTGCGAGCTCTTCTGTACCGTCGATATGCTGCTCGCGCATGGGCGGTCGCTCGACGTGGTTTCTCAGGCGGAGCTTATGGAGGCGCCGCTCGGCGCCGCGCCCGATTACGAGACGACCTGTGCCGCCAGCGCGATTGCCGAGGTTGCGCGCGTGTGCTCGTTCGAGGATGCCGAGGATCCATTTACCTTTGCCATCACGCAGCGTGCGCTCGCGCTTGTCGGCAGCGGGCTCGACTCGGCACATATGGATTTGCTCGTGGCGGCCTTTGTCTTTAAATTGCTGTCGCACGTTGGTTACCGACCCGATTTCTCGGCCTGCGTGCTGTGCGGAGACCCCATGCTGTCGTATTTTTCGGCCCAGGCGGGCGGCCTCATGTGCGGCTCTTGTGCGTCGAGCGTTCCGGGCGCTGAGTTGGTCTCAACCGGCGAGGTTGCATGGCTTCGCGCCCTCATGTCCATGACGTTCGATGCACTCATGGCCGAGCGAATTGACCCGCATACGGCGGCGTTCTTGCTCGGGCTTTCGCATGTGTGGGCTACGACGCACACCGACCAGCGCCTCCGTGCGATGGAATTCATGTTGGGTCGGTGATGATGCGCATGGGCGGTCTGCTTGTGGTAACATACCGACCTGTTGGTACCTCGACCTTGGATGCTCGCTCCACCGACGGCTTCCCAGTCCGAGGCGAATAGTGTCGCCCGCGGGCGACAAGAAACGAAAGGTGAAACAATGACTGTTTCCAAAGAGCGCAAGGCTGAGCTGACTGCCCAGTTCGGTAACACCCCGGTCGACACCGGCAACCCCAAGGTTCAGGTCGCCATCCTGTCCGAGCGCATCAAGGAGCTGACCGAGCACATGAAGTCCCACCAGAAGGACTTCCACACCCGTCGTGGCCTGCTCATGCTCGTCGGCCGTCGTCGTCGTCTTCTCTCCTACATCAAGAAGAACGACATCGTCGAGTACCGTGAGCTCATCAAGGCTCTGGGCATCCGCGACAACATCCAGTAAGGATTTGTACATGCTAAGAGCGTCCTGCGCAGCGGGGCGCTCTTTTTGTGTAAGGGCGCGAACAATCACGCTCTGAAGCGTGGCGGGGGCAGGGGGCCCGCGTCACATGAGAAGCCCACAGGCAAGGGGCCTGTGGGGTAAAGGAGAACAATGACACTCGTATCCAAGACCTTTGAGCTGTACGGCAAGACCTACACCTTTGAGTCCGGCGAGCTTGCCAAGCAGGCCACCGGCGCCTGCCTGGTCAAGCAGGGCGACACCACGATGCTCGACACCGTGGTTGTCTCCAAGGAGCGCAAGAACTACGACTTCTTCCCGCTGACCGTCGACTTCAACGAGAAGATGTACGCAGCCGGCCGCATCCCGGGTGGTTACCTCAAGCGTGAGGGCCGTCCCAGCGAGAAGGCCACGCTCACCGCGCGCATGATTGACCGTCCGATTCGCCCGAGCTTCCCGGACGGCTTCCGCAACGAGGTCCACATCGTCGCCACCTCGCTCGTCGCCGACCAGGTCAACCCCTTCGACGTCATCAACGTCATGGGTGCCTCCCTGGCCATGACGCTCGGCGGCGTGCCCTTTGAGGGCCCGCTTGCCTGCGTGCGCATCGGCCGTAACGTGGAGACCGGCGAGTTTATCGTCAACCCCACCTATGAGGAGCGCGAGAACTCCGATCTGGACCTGGAGCTGGGCGGCTCTGCCGACTTCATCTCGATGGTCGAGGCCGGCGCCGAGGAGATCTCCGAGGACGACATGCTTGCCGCCATGAAGTTTGGCCAGGAGGCCCTTGCCGCCTTCTGCCAAGCTCAAGACGAGTTCGTTGCCGAGTGGGAGCAGGTCAACGGCGCCATCGTCAAGAAGGAGTACCCGCTCGACCAGCCCGTCGAGGAGGTCCAGGAGCGCATCTTCGCCCACTACGACGAGATGGCCGCCGCCCTTCGCGACGCCGACAAGCTCTCCCGTATCGGTAAGGTCGAGGCTCTGAAGGAGTCCATCCGCGCCGAGTTCACCGAGGAGGAGCAGGCCGCTTGGGAGCGCGAGATCCCCGTGGCGCTCAAGAAGCTCGAGAAGAAGGCCATGCGCACCATGGTCGTCGAGACCGGCGAGCGCGTCGACGGTCGTGCCGCCGATGAGATTCGCCCCATCATGGTGAAGGACAACTACCTGCCGCTCGTTCACGGCTCCGGCCTGTTCCAGCGTGGCCAGACCCAGGTGCTTTCCGTCCTGTCGCTCGGCATGCTCAACGAGGGTCAGCGTCTGGATACCATCGAGCCCACCGAGGGCAAGCGCTACATGCACCACTACAACTTCCCGCCTTTCTGCACCGGCGAGACCGGCCGCATGGGCAGCCCCAAGCGCCGCGAGATCGGTCACGGAAACCTGGCCGAGCGCGCCTTGCTTCCGGTACTCCCCGACGAGAACGAGTTCCCCTACGCCATCCGCGTGGTCTCCGAGGTCATGGAGTCCAACGGCTCCTCTTCGATGGCGTCGACCTGCGGTTCCACGCTCGCCCTTATGGACGGCGGCGTGCCCATTAAGCGCCCGGTCTCCGGTATCGCCATGGGCCTGATCCAGGAGGAGGGCAAGACCGTGGTCCTGTCCGACATCCAGGGTCTCGAGGACTTCCTGGGCGACATGGACTTTAAGGTCACTGGCACCACCGAGGGCATCACCGCCCTGCAGATGGACAACAAGGCCACCGGCCTCACCTTCGACATCTTGGCCCGCGCCCTGCAGCAGGCCAAGGAGGGTCGCGCCTTCATCCTGCAGAAGATGCTCGATGTGATCCCCGAGCCGCGTCATACCACGCGCAGCACCGCTCCTCGCATCGTCTCCATCCAGGTTCCGACCGATAAGATCCGCGACGTCATCGGTTCCGGCGGCAAGGTCATCCGCGGCATCCAGGACGAGACCGGCGCTTCGGTCGACATCCAGGAGGACGGCACCGTCTTTGTCGGCGGCACCGGCGAGTCCGTCGACCAGGCTGTCGAGCGCATCAAGCTCATCATCAAGGTTCCCGAGCCGGGCGAGGAGTACACCGGTCGTGTGGTCTCCATCCAGCCCTTCGGCGCCTTCGTCAACCTGCTGCCTGGTAAGGACGGCCTGCTGCACATCTCCCGCGTCGCCAAGGGCCGCGTGGAGAAGGTCGAGGACGTCCTCAACGTCGGCGACGAGGTCAAGGTCGTCGTCATCGAGGTCGACGATCGCGGCAAGATCTCGCTCGATCGTCTTGACAAGCCTGAGGCTCCGGCTCGCGCCGAGGGTTCCTCCGAGGGCGACGGCGAGCACTTCCAGCGCCGTGAGCGTCCGCGTCGCGAGCGCTCCGAGCGCAGCGACCGTCCGCGCCGTCCCGGCGACAACGGAGGCCGCAAGCCCCGCCGTCACCACGACGCCGAGTAACAGCCGTACATAAGCAGCTCATGCAAGGGCGACTCCTAAGGGGTCGCCCTTTTGTTTGCGCCCGGGAGGGCCGCATATGAAGTTTCCTGCTCTACAGTCCTGCGCAAGACGGAAAGCACATTAAGTGCTTTCCTTTGCGTGCGGAACTCGCGATAAACTTCATATGCGCCCCTCCCGGTCGCAAGCAAAAGGGCTGGTTAGTGCCGCTCGCTATTTAGCTAGACAGTCTATTCAGTAGTCAGATTTCAGATCTGTAGATAGCCGCAGCAGCATCTTCCCAGATAAAACCGACCATAATAAACCTGTCCCTTTTTGGCAGGTTTCCCGTGGGGCGGGCACTGATGAAGTTTATCGCGAGTTCCGCACGAACAGGAGGCCACTTAATGTGGCCTCCGTCGTGAGCAGGACTGTAGAGCAGGAAACTTCATCAGTGCCCGCCCCACGGGAAACCGGCGGGATAGACCGGTTTGGATGGGGCTTTCATGCATGGGTGGTCTGTTGTTGTGCAAATGGGTATCATACTGTGGTTATTGCATCGACTCTGCGATGCATGTTTGTACGTTCCCGGCGGTCGGTTTGCCAGAAGCGCCCCGTCGGTTGTTCCAGACCCGTTTCGAAGAAAGGAAACCACACTAACCTATGGCAGCTAAAAAATCATCTCCCTTGAAGATCATCCCGCTTGGCGGCCTTGACGGCATCGGCAAGAATATGACGGTCTTCGAGTGCGGCGACGACATGGTGCTCGTCGACGCCGGCCTCATGTTCCCGGATGACTCCCAGCCTGGTATCGACCTGGTGCTTCCCGACTACACCTATGTTCTGGAGAACGAGGAGAAGCTCCGTGGTATCGTCGTCACTCACGGCCACGAGGACCACACCGGTTCGCTTCCGTATCTGCTGCAGGACCTCAACAATAAGGTGCCCATCTTCTCGAGCAAGCTGACGCTTGGCTTTATCGAGGGCAAGCTTTCTGAGTTCCGCATCCGCGCACCCAAGTTCCGCGAGGTCAAGGGCGGCAGTCATGTCAACCTCGGCGGCATCTCGCTCGACTTCTTCTCGATGACGCACTCCATCCCCGGCGCTCTGGGCGTGTTCATCCGCACCAATCAGGGCACCGTTATGCACACCGGCGACTTTAAGCTCGACCAGACGCCCATCGACGGCGTCACGCCCGATTATGCCGCTATCAGCCGCTTTGCAAAGCAGGGCATCGACCTGCTGCTTTCCGACTCCACCAATGCCACGGTTCCCGGCTTTACCAAGTCCGAGGCCGAGGTTGGTCCCAACCTGCTGCACGCCATCAAGAACGCGCCGGGTCGCGTGTTCGTCGCGTCGTTCTCGAGCCACATCCATCGTCTGCAGCAGATCTGCGATGCCGCCCGCAAGTGCGGCCGTAAGGTCGTTGTGACCGGTCGCTCCATGCTCACGAACACCCGCGTGGCGCGCGAGCTCGGTTATCTCAACATCGATGATGCCGATATCATCGATGCCTTCGACATTGATAACCTGCCCGACGACAAGATCGTCGTCATGTGCACTGGCTCGCAGGGAGAGCCGCTGTCGGCCCTGTCCCGCATGGCCAATGGCGAGCACAAGACGCTCTCCATCCACGAGGGCGATACCGTTATCCTCTCGGCAACTCCTGTTCCCGGCAATGAGAAAGCCGTCCAGCAGGTCGTCAACAGCCTGGCCAAGCTCGGCTGCGATGTGTGGGATAAGAACCGCGCTCTCGTCCACGTCTCGGGTCACGGTAGCCAGGAGGAGCTCAAGCTCCTGATGGCCATGGCCAAGCCCACGTACTTTATGCCGGTTCACGGTGAGGCCGTGCATCTGCGCGCCCATGCTCAGCTGGCCCGCAAGATGGGTCTCAAGGACGATCATATCTTTATCCTCGATAACGGTGACACGCTCGAGATGCGCGGCGGTATCGTCAAGCGTGGTACGCCCGTCGAGTCCGGCGTCGTCTACGTCGACGGCCTGCGTATCGGCGATACCGACCCCATCGTCCTGCGCGATCGCCAGAAGCTCGCCAATGACGGTATGGTCACGGCCGTTGCTATCGTCTCGCTCAAGCACAAGAAGATCGAGGCTATCGAGTTCTCGGGTCGCGGCGTCTCGTTTGCCATCGACGACCAGTTCTCCGAGGATGCCTCCGCGTCCATTATGAAGACGATCGAGAAGGGTAAGTTTAGCTTTACCAGCAGCGGTTCCGATGCCATTCGCAAGGCCGTGCGCGATTCGCTCTCTAACTTTATCTGGAGCCGTACGCGCACCCGTCCGATGATCATCCCGGTCGTCATGGAGGTTTAGTTTGGCGCGCGGATCTGCACAAAACGCCAAAGTCAATAAGGCCAACAACCAACCGGCATCTGCTAAGGGTGCCGGTTCCCATCTGCGTGCCAATAAGGGCCACGAGTCCGAGTTTGATGAGTTTGAGCCCTTGGTCGAGCCTTCGGCCAATCGCGATATCGCCGGTGTGGTCATCGCCGTTTTGGCGATCGCGTCCTTCATTGCCGTGATCTCTCCGGCAACAGCGCCCGTGACGGCTGCGGTTGCCGGTTTCTACCACCTGGGCTTTGGTCTGGGCGCCTACGTGCTGCCGATCGTCATCTTGCTGTTTGCCGCCACGCTCTTTTTGGGTGAGGACTCGCCGCTCAACGTGCGCTCTGTTGCGGGCGGCGCCTTGGTCTTTATCGCCGTCGTCTCCATTCTTTCGCTGATGGTGCCGGGCACGAGCGATTCGTGCGACCTTATGTTTACGCCGCAGAACCTTTCCGTGTCGGGCGGCTACATTGGCGCCTTTATCGCAAGTGCCTTGCAAAACGCCCTGGGTAAACCTATCGCCATGGTTGTCTTGCTGGGGCTTGTCGTCGTTGGTTTGGTCATTATCGGCTTTTCGGTGGGTGGCGTTTTGCGCTCCGCACGCGATCGCGCTGCCGATTTTGCCGAGCGTCGACGTGCCGATGTCAATGCGAGCCCGTGGGGCGATGAAGAGGCCCTGTCGGTTCCCGGCGTCGCCCGTCCGCACCTTAGCATTCTGCGCCAGAAGGGGACTGACGCCGCGGTGACCACGGTCATGGGTGGCGATGTCGACCCGGTTTTGGATGACGACGAGGACGAGGATCCGTTTGTCGACGTATCCGAGTCGGTTGAAGCCGAGCGGGCCAAGACCACGCTGCTGCCGCGTCGCCATGTCAAGAAGGGCAAGGCTGCGCCTAAGCTCAATACGAGTGAGCCCGACCCATCTTGGTCCGATAGCGAGATTGAGCTTACCGAGGGCGATGACGAGGACGACGAGGCTCCGATTGAGACCGCAAAGACAACTTTGCTGCCGCGTCGCCATGCAAAGCGCGGCCAGGTAACCGGCCAGCTTTCGATGGAAGACGACCCCGATAAGATTGACGAGTCCGAGCCGCCGTTTGCCGTGAATCCCGTCTCGGCCGCACCTCAGATTCCCGACTTCCTGAAGCATCCCAAGGTTGCCGATGCGCCTGCCACGAGTGCTATCGAATCGGCTGCGCCTCGTGATGGGGGAGTGGACGACGGCGCCGCAGATAACGAGGGCGAAGAAGAGGACGGCCTCAAGCTTCCGCCGCTCGAAATCCTGCATGCCAACCCGCAGTCGGCTTCCGCTGCGTCTTCGGACAAGGAGCTGGAGCAGACCGCTGAGTCACTGCAATCCACCTTGCTTGAGTTTGGCCGCAGTGCCCGCGTGGTCGGCTGGATCGCCGGCCCCACGGTGACGACCTTTAAGCTGCAGCCCGGTGAGGGCGAGCGTGTGAGCAAAATCTCGAGCCTCGAGGACGATATCGCGCTTTCGCTCGCTGCCCAGTCGGTGCGTATCTTTGCCCCGATCCCCGGCACCTCGCTCGTGGGCATCGAGATTCCCAACCGCAAGCGCCAGAACGTCAATCTGGGCGACGTGCTGCCCTATGTGAAGGGCGGTCCGCTCGAGCTCGCCATCGGCCGCGACGCCGAGGGCACGCCGGTTGTCGCCGACCTCGCCAAGATGCCTCACCTGTTGATCGCCGGTACGACCGGTTCTGGTAAGTCGGTGATGATCAATTCCATCATCACGACCTTGCTCATGCGCGCCCTTCCCGAGGACGTTCGCCTGATCATGGTCGACCCCAAGCGTGTCGAGCTTGCGGGCTATAACGGTCTGCCGCATCTCTATGTGCCCGTGGTGACCGAGCCCAAGCAGGCCGCGAGCGCTCTGCAATGGGCTGTGTCCGAGATGGAGCGTCGCCTGAAGGTCTTCGAGCGTCTCAACGTGCGTAAGATCTCGACCTACAACGAAAAGCAGGCCGCCGGCGAGTTTGAGCATTACGACAATCCGCCGCAAAAGATGCCCTACCTTGTCATTATCATTGACGAGCTCTCTGACCTGATGATGGTCGCCGGTAAGGATGTCGAGGCCTCGATCGTGCGTATTGCACAGCTGGGCCGTGCCGCCGGTATTCATCTTATCGTTGCCACGCAGCGCCCCAGCTCCAACGTGGTGACGGGCCTCATCAAGGCCAACATCACCAACCGCATCGCCTTTAACGTCGCCACGGGCATCGACTCGCGCGTCATCATCGACCAGATGGGCGCCGAGAAGCTCACCGGTTTGGGCGACATGTTGTTCTCCAAGGTCGACTGGGGCAAGCCCCGCCGTATCCAGGGCTGCTTTGTCTCGGATGATGAGATCAACGAGATTGTCGAGTTCGTCAAGTCGCAGAGTGAGCCAGACTACCACGAGGAGATCCTGTCTGCCGTGGCGCCCGCTTCCATGTCCATGGCGGGTGGCGGAGGCATTGTCCGCACCGGAGTAGCCGAGCCGCAAGACGATGATCCACTCATTTGGGAAGCCGCCCATATTGTGGTGGAATCGCAGCTTGGCTCCACATCTGGCCTGCAACGTCGTCTGAAGGTTGGCTATGCGCGTGCCGGGCGTATTATGGACATGCTGGAAGAAAAGGGTGTCGTCGGCCCGCCCGACGGTTCCAAGCCGCGCGAGGTCCTTTTGGACGAGGAGGGGCTTGCCGCGCTGGAATCTGTCGACGCCGAGATGGCACGTGAAGATCGTGAGTTTGGAGGATTCTGATGGCTGCACGCTTTGGTGACATGCTGCTCGAGCAGCGTCGCCGAATGGGCCTTTCCATTCAGCAGGTCGCCAACACCATCAAAATCAGGCCGCAGATCATCGAGTTTTTCGAGACCGGTAACTTTGCTTCGATGCCGCCGCGCGGCTATGCGCAGGGCATGATTTCGAGCTATGCTCGTTTTTTGGGCCTCAATCCGCGCGAGGTCGTCAATGCCTACTTTGACGACCTGATGGCATACGAGCGCGAGACGTCGCAGCGGGGCGGTCGTTTTCAGGACGCCGCCGGCTATGTCAATTCGCGTTCCTCTGTCGATAACGGGCGCTTCCTGATGGTTCAGGGCGGTCGTTCGACCCGCTATGGACAGCGTCCTCAGCAGGCCGGTTATATTACCGAGACGGGTTCGGGCGAGGAGATTCGCTCGCAGCGTGACCGGTTCCGCAGTACGCCGATGCCCGAGGACCGTGCGCTTCCCGCTGCCCGCGGCGTGGCGCGTGACCCTCGTGCCGGCTACGGCGACGGCGGCTATTCTGATCGCGGTCACCGTGGTATCTCCACCGGACGCTCTCGCAGTGGCTATGCGGACGCCGATACCACGCAGGTGACGCCGCGTCTTCGCTCTCAACCACAGCCGTATGGCCAGCGCTCTTCGGCTCCGCGTGCGGGCCAGCGTGGCTATCAAGGCCGCGGTGAACTTGCGCCCCGCTCGGGTCAGTGCAGCCTTCAGGGCCAGGGTGGCTATCGCGGCCGTTCCGACAGCAATCGTGGTCGTATGCCTCAGGGAGGCGGCCGCAGCAGTTCCAGTCGTGGACGCGGCGGTTCCCGTACTCCTCAAAACAACGGTCTCGATCCGCGTATCGTCTACGCCGGCATCGGTGCCGTGGCGTTGCTGCTGATCGTGCTCATCGTGGTACTTCTGCGCGGCTGCGCATCTTCGACGCCCGAGACCACGCCCGAGACGCCCGCTGTTACCAAGACGACGACCAAGAAGTCTTCTAAGAAGACCGAAACGGTCGACGAGGACGAAGACACCGATGAGCCGACTGACGAGTCGACTGATTCGGACGCCGCCAAGACGACGGCCAAGAAGGAAGAGAACGAGGTCACAAAGGTTAAGGTCTCCGTTGCCAAGGGAAAGACCGCGTGGATTGAGGTCAAGGTCGACGGAAAGTCGGTCTATGGCGCCCAGGCGACTGGCCCCTTTGAGCAGGAGTACACGCCCGAGTCCTCGATCGAGATCACCACGTCCAAGCCTTCCGATGTCACCGTTACCAAGAACGGCGAAAAGGTCCGTTACGATACCAAGACCTCGGGCGTGGCGCGTGTGACGATCACCGTTCCCAAGAAGGAGACGACTGATTCCGAGAATGGTGAAAGTTCTGATGGTGCCGACACCACCGACGGCACCGATGCCCAGTCCACGGATGGCGCCGATACCGCAACTGACGGCCAGACGCCCACCGATTCTACCGACTATTCGTACGATAGCTATTAAGCCGCTCGTACGCGAAAGGAAACATCATGGCTAAAGATTCCAGCTTCGACGTCGTGTCCGAGGTCAACATGCAAGAGGTCGACAACGCCTTCCAGCAAACCACGCGCGAGATTTCCCAGCGCTATGACCTGAAGGATTCCGGCGCCACGATCGAGCTTTCGAAGGGCGACAAGCTCTTTACGATCAACGCCCCGGCCGACTTTGTCTCCAAGCAGATTATCGACGTGCTGAGCTCCAAGCTCATCAAGCGCGGCATTGACCTCAAGGCTGTCTCGTGGGATGCTCCGCAGGCGGCATCGGGCGGCACCGTGCGCGTGCTCGGCCATATCGTCGAGGGCATCGACCAGGCGACCGCCAAGAAGATCAACAAGGACATCAAGGATCAAAAGCTCAAGGTCAAGGTGACCATCGAGGCCGACAAGCTTCGTGTTTCCTCCGCTTCGAAGGACGCGTTGCAGACCGTGATCCAGTTCCTGCGCGACCAGGACTACGGCCAGCCGCTGCAGTTCACCAACTACCGCTAATATCATTCGAAAGGACTGCTCTCCAACATGGATACACCGTTGGGCTCCGTGCTCTACATCACCCTCGGGTGCGCTAAGAACGAGGTTGACACCGACCGCATGCGTTCTCTTTTGACCGCCGCGGGCTACGAGGAGGCATTCGACCCACAGGATGCCGATATCGCCATCGTCAATACATGCTCGTTCCTCGCCTCCGCAACGTCCGAGAGCATCGAGACCACGCTCGAGCTCGCCAACGAGGTTCAGGACGGCGTTCGTTCTTGTCCCATCGTCATGTGCGGCTGTGTGCCGTCGCGCTATGGCGACGACCTGCCTGACGAGCTGCCCGAGGTCGCTGCCTTTGTGAAGGCCGACGAGGAGGACGGCATCGTGGCGGTCATCGATGGCGTGCTGGGTGTCGAGCGTGAGATCGCTGCCTATATTCCGCAAGTCAAGCGCACTGTCGAGGGCGCCGTTGCTTACGTCAAGATTTCCGATGGCTGCAACCGCTTCTGCAGCTTCTGCATGATCCCGTATATCCGCGGTCGTTATCACTCGCGCAATGCCGAGAGCATTATCTCCGAGGTACGCGACCTGGTTGCCGGCGGTGTGCGCGAGATCGTGCTGATCGGCCAGGACACGGGTATTTGGGGCACCGACTTTGCCGACGAAGACGTCACCGATGGCTCGCCGCGCAATCTGGCGCAGCTGCTGCATGCCGTCGCCGAGGCCGTGCGCCCGCACAACGTCTGGGTCCGCGTGCTCTATCTGCAGCCCGAGGGCATGACCGACGAGCTTATCGATACGATTCGCGATACGCCCGAGGTGCTGCCTTATATCGATATCCCCGTGCAGCACTGCGACGCGCGCATCCTCAAGGCTATGCGCCGTTCTGGTTCGCGCCAGGAGCTCGAGGACCTGTTCCGCGATCTGCGTGAGCGTATCCCCGGCATCGTGATCCGTTCCACGGCCATGGTCGGCTTCCCGACCGAGACCGACGACGAGTTCCGCGACCTTATCGACTTTATGGACACCGTCGGCTTTGACTACACGAGCGTCTTTGCCTACTCGCAGGAGGAGGGCAGCCTGGCCGCTAAGATGGAGGGTCAGGTCGATGAGGAGGTCAAGCTCGAGCGCGCCCAGGAGGCCATGGACCTGGCCGAGTCGCTCGGTTTTGCCGCCACCGCCGCACATGTGGGCGAGCGCGCCCAGGTGATCGTCGACGGCATCGAGGAGACCGAGGACGGCGCCGAGCTGATCGGCCATGCTTGGTTCCAAGCGCCCGATTCCGATGGCGCGGTGCACTTGGACGCCAGCGAGGCGTCCGTGGGCGATATTCTGACGGTCGAGTTTACCGATAGCTTCTGCTATGAGCTTATCGGTCATGTTGTGGAGTAGGAGAGCATCGTGGCAAACGAGAGCAATAAGGAACTGACGAGTGTTTGGACGCCCGCCAACATCGTGACGTGTGTGCGCATCGTCTTTATCCCGGTGTTCATGATCGTGTCGGCGCTTTCTCACACGAGTGTTGCCGGTACAGATTGGAGCACCTTCGACGGCCCGCTCGCCGCTGCAGCCTTCATTCTGTATGTTATCCTGTCGTGCACCGATAAGGTCGACGGTTATCTGGCGCGTTCGCGCAATGAGATTACCGACTTCGGTAAATTCTTGGACCCCATTGCCGACAAGCTGCTCGTGTTCTCGGCCTTGCTGCTGTTCTTGGACTTTGGCGCCGTGTCGGTTTGGTCCGTGTTCATCATCTTGTTCCGCGAGCTGTTGGTAAGTGCCCTGCGCATGGTTGCGAGTGCCGCCGGCGTGGTCGTTGCCGCCGATAAGCTCGGCAAGTACAAGACGGCGACCACGATGGTCTCCATCTGCGGTTACCTGTGCGTCTTTGCGATGGCCGGCTTGCACCTTGGCCCGCTGATGCTGACGCTCGGCATCTACTCGGTGTCGCGCTTCCTGTACGCCGTTGCCGTTGTCCTGACCGTTATCTCGGGCGCCCAGTACTTCTGGAACTGCCGCAAGATCGTCTTTTCGGTCTAGGTTCTGGTGGGTATGACGGACTCTTTTGAGCAGATTTCCGCACATAACGAGGAGCTGGCGCGTCATATTGTCGAGCGCGCGAGCGCTCGGGGCGTGACGGTTTCGACGGCTGAGTCGCTGACGGCAGGTATGATCGCCTCGACGATTGCCGATATCCCGGGCGCCTCGGCGGTGCTGCGTGGCGGTGCGGTGACCTACTGCGATGAGATCAAGCATCGCGTTTTGGGTGTTGATCAGGAGACGCTCGACCGCTATACCGCGGTGTCGCATCAGACCGCGCGCGAGATGGCGGCGGGTTCGCTGGAGCTGTACCAGAGCGATATTGCCGTGAGCGCAACGGGTTATGCCGGCCCCGGCGGCGGCACTGAGGACGATCCGGCTGGCACTTTCTATATTGGCTGGGCGTATCGCGCGGCTGATGGGGAAGTGCCGGTCGTGGACTCTGTGCGCTGCCACTATGAGGGCGACCGTTCGTGTGTTCGTGCCCATGCGGTCGCGGAGGCATTGGGACGCATTGCCCTTGTGCTCAACTCTATGGAATAGACGTGTTTTCAGGGGCCTTAGGGCCCCTTAATTGTGGAGATAGGGACCCCTGACGAATTTAGCGTTTGCGCTGGTTATAGGTGTATTCTTGCCTTCCTTGTTCTTATTCGGCCCTTTGTGGTCAAGCATTTGGTCAGTGTTTGGTCGGCGTTTGGTTGGGTTTTGGAAAGACTGCCTGCATATGATTGGCCTGAACGGTTGACCACGAACAGCCGTTCGTTTACTATCAATGCAGGTTGTTAAGAGGAGGGCTATTCATGGCCAAGAATTCAGGTCCCGTACGTACCGTTCATGCACCCACGACGGGTAAAGAGCGCGAAGAGATGATCGCCACCACCAAGGCCGAGATCGAGAAGAAGTTCGGTCAAGGCTCCATCATGAGGTATGGTGACGGCGGCCCCGAGCTTGAGGTCGAGGCCATCCCCACGGGCGCTCTGGCACTCGATGCCGCTCTGGGTATCGGCGGTGTGCCGCGCGGCCGTATCGTCGAGATTTACGGTCCTGAGTCCTCCGGTAAGACGACGCTTTCGCTCGAGATCCTGGCCGAGGCCCAGGCAATGGGTGGCGTGGTGGCATTTATCGATGCCGAGCACGCGCTCGATCCCACGTATGCCGCGCGCATTGGCGTGGATATCGACGAGGTACTGATTTCCCAGCCCGATACGGGTGAGCAGGCGCTCGAGATTGTTGACATGCTCGTGCGTTCCGGCGCCATCGATGCCATCGTCGTCGACTCCGTCGCCGCGCTTACCCCGCGTGCCGAGATCGAGGGAGAGATCGGCGATACCACGGTCGGCTTGCAAGCTCGCCTGATGAGCCAGGCGCTCCGCAAGCTTGCCGGCTCGCTGTCCAAGTCCAACACGACGTGCATCTTCATTAACCAACTGCGTGAGAAGATCGGCGTCATGTTCGGCAACCCCGAGACCACGACGGGCGGCCGCGCCCTTAAGTTCTTCTCTTCGGTGCGTATCGACATTCGCCGCATCGACAGCATTAAGCTTAAGGATGAGGTTATCGGTAACCGCGTGCGCGCCAAGGTCGTTAAGAACAAGGTGGCAGCTCCGTTCCGTTCTGCTGAGTTCGACATCATGTACGGTACGGGCATCTCTAAGGAGGGCTCGATTCTGGACATGGCTGTCGAGTGCGGCATCTGCAAGAAGATGGGCTCCTGGTTTGCCTATGGCGAGGACAAGCTCGGCAACGGTCGCGAGGCCGCCAAGGCGTTCCTGCGCGAACACCCCGATTGCGCCGACGAGATTGAGCATAAGGTCCGCCTTGCCTGCGGGCTTGAGTTTGATGACGATGCTCCGTCCGAGGTCGAGCTGACCGATCAGCCTGCGCCTGAGGAGTTTGACGAGCTTTACGCCATCGATGGTTCCGCCATGCTCGATGATGACGACGAGTAGCGGTTACGCTCATGTCGTATACGGTGACCGAGGCCACGGTCGTTTTTCCCGATAAGAAGGCGGCCTCCTCGTTCTCGAGCGGGTATGCGTCCAAAAAGCCTTGCGCACATATCGATTGTGAGCTTGAGGGCGGTTTTGAGCGGTCCATTTGGATCCCCGTGCGGGTCGCGCGGCTGTATGTCAAAAACCGCCCCGATCTTCCCTGTGATTGGGATAACTATCGTGATGCGGTGCAGCTCATCGAGCGTAAATGTGCGCTTACCATGGTGACCGAGATGTTATCGCGCCGCGACCATGCGACGGGTGAGGTCCGTGACAAGCTGGCTCGCTACGGCTTTCACCAGTCCGCGATCGATTTCGCCGTCGAGCGCGCCACCGAGTATCGTTTTTTAGACGAGAACCGCTTTTGCTCGTACTTTATCGAGGAACGCAAGCGGCGCGGTTGGGGACAGCGTAAAATCGAGACCGAGCTCAAGCGCCGTCATGTCGTGCTCGATGACATTCCCGGTTATCCCGAGGATTATTTTGCCGTCGAAGACGATTTGGCGCGTGCGTCAGCCCTGCTCGCCAAGCGGCGTGTTCCAGAGACGCGCGGATTCGAAAAACTGGTTCGGTTTTTGATGGGCAAGGGCTTCTCGTATCACATCGCCGCCGATGCCGTTAAGGCACGTCTCGATGCCGAACGCGAGGAATGTGCGGTTTAGGCGTATGCGTTTTGTGGCCCTGCCGTTCACCGCGTTTTAGCCGCCGTGCTGGGGCCATTTATTTGACAGTTGTTGTGGTTCAACGTACGATAAACACTGTCATTTGCTTTGTGATATGTGCTCATCTGTGATGAGTTTGTTTATATGTTTATCTGTATCCGACCCGCATAAGCTGCGCCCATATTACTCAAATGTCGCGAGCCGTTCGTAAGGACGGTTCGCTTTGTTGTGTAACGAATCCATAAAAAGGAGTGAGCATGCCTATCATCGCAGCGCTCGTTGGCATCGTTTTGGGTGCCATCGCCGCCATTGCCTACATGCGCACCGCCAAGCAGGGTAGTCTTCACGAGGCCGACGAAAAAATCCAGTCGGCACACGCACAGGCTGAGTCCCTGATCGGTGATGCTAAGCGTCAGGCCGAGACCCTCAAAAAAGAGGCTCTGCTCGAGGCTAAAGAGGAGATCATCAAGAACAAGCAGGCCGCTGAGGCCGAGGACAAGCAGCGTAAGAACGAGATTCGTACGCTCGAGAACCGCGTGATGCAGCGCGAGGAATCTCTCGATCGCCGCAACGACGCTCTCGACAAGCGCGAGCATCAGCTGTCCAGCCAGGCCGGTCAGGTCGAGAAGCGCTCCCGTGAGCTCGAGGAGCTCTGCGCAAAGCAGACCTCCGAGCTCGAGCGTATCGCCGACCTTACCCGCGAGGACGCGCACAAGGAGCTCCTCGATAAGGTTCGCGGCGAGGTCACCCACGAGGCCGCCACGATCATTCGCGAGTCCGAGCAGCAGGTTCGCGCCGAGTGCCACAAGACCGCCCAGGAGATTCTGTCTCTGGCGATTCAGCGCTGCGCTGCCGATCACACTGCCGAGGTCACCGTTACCTCCGTGCACATTCCCTCTGATGACCTCAAGGGCCGTATCATCGGTCGCGAGGGTCGCAACATCCGGACCTTCGAGCAGGTTTCCGGCGTCAACCTCGTGATCGACGACACGCCCGAGACCGTCGTTCTTTCGAGCTTCGACCCGGTCCGTCGTGAGACCGCCCGTGTCGCCCTCGAGAACCTCATCGCCGACGGCCGCATTCACCCTGCCCGTATCGAGGAGATGTATCACAAGGCCGCCGACCTGGTTCAGCAGCGCGTGCGCGAGGCTGGCGAGCAGGCTGCCTTCGATACCGGCATCCACGATCTGCACCCCGAGATCGTCAAGACCCTTGGTGCCCTGCGCTACCGTACCTCGTTTGGTCAGAACGTGCTTCAGCATTCCCTCGAGGTCTCTGATCTGTGCGGCGTGATGGCTTCCGAGCTTGGCCTGGACGTTGTGACCGCCAAGCGCGCCGGCCTGTTGCACGACCTGGGCAAGGCAATCGACCACGACGTCGAGGGCCCGCATGCCGTCATCGGCGCCGAGCTTGCCCGCCGTTATGGCGAGAAGCCCGTTATCGTCCACGCTATTGAGGCTCACCATGCCGATGTCGACCCCAACACGGTGCTCGATGTCCTGGTGCAGGCCGCCGATGCTGTCTCTGCCTCTCGCCCCGGTGCCCGTCGCGAGTCTGCCGAGAACTACATCAAGCGTCTTGAGAAGCTCGAGGAGATCGCCAACTCCCATGACGGCGTCGAACGTACCTATGCCATGCAGGCCGGTCGCGAGGTCCACGTCATGGTCCAGCCGGACAAGATTTCCGATGCCCAGTCTACGGTTCTGGCTCACGATATCGCCCATCAGATCGAGGAAGAGATGGAGTATCCCGGTCAGGTGCGCGTCGTCGTGATTCGCGAGAGCCGCGCTGTCGATATCGCTAAATAACATGAGCGACGCGAACGAGCTCATCTCATTTATCGCGTCGATGTCGGGGGAGGGCAACCTTCGCGTCGAGGAGAACCTTGGCGAGGGGTATGTCCGCCTCCGCGTTTCGGAGGCCGAGCGGCGCCAGGCTAAGCACGACATTCAGCATGTCGAGGACATCGTTATCGAAATGCTCCGTAATGCTCGCGATGCCGGCGCAGACAAGGTCTATCTCGCCACGACCAAGGAAGATGGCGTCCGCACGCTTGTCTTTCTGGATAACGGTTCTGGCGTTCCGCAGGATATGCAAGAGCGAATCTTTGATGCCCGCGTTACCTCCAAGCTCGAGAGCATGAAGATGGACCGTTGGGGCGTTCACGGTCGTGGCATGGCATTGTTTTCGATCAAGCAGAACGCCGACGAGGCCCGTGTGGTCACGTCCGGCGTCGATCTTGGTTCAGCCTTCAAGGTGAGCGTTGCGGCCGACCGCCTCAGTGAGCGTGCCGATCAGTCCAGCTGGCCCCAGGCCGTCAAGGATGAGGGCGGACGTTATGTCTGCGCTCGCGGTCCACATAATATTATTCGCGCTGCTTGTGAGTTTGCGCTCGAGGAGTTGCGTGGTTGCGATGTCTATCTTGGTTCTCCGTCTGAGATTGCCGCGACCCTTTATGCTCAAGCGTCAAGTCGGCTCGATACGTCTCGTCTCCTGTTCATTGATGACGAGAGCGAGCTTCCGGTTGTCGATCGTTTAGGCCTTGCTTCTGATGCCGAGGACTTTATCCGTATTTGTTCGGGTTTGGGTCTTGAGATGTCCGAGCGCACGGCCCATCGCATTTTAGCAGGGCAGATTAAGCCCGTTCGCGGTGTGACCGCGCGTCTGCTGCGCGAGCGTGATTCGTCCTCGCATGCGCCGGCTCCTGTCGATCTCGCGAAGGATCGTCGCGGGCTACGTATTGCCAAGGATGACATGGCGCAGTTTTCGCGTGCTGTGGAGCGCGACTTTAATGACCTTGCTGCCCGGTACTATCTCAACCTTTGCGGCGACCCAAAGATTCGTGTTTCGCGTGATCGAATCACCGTGACCTTTGATCTTGCCAAAGAGGAATAGTGCCTTTACCGAGTCCACTCGGTACGATACAGTTATTGCAGTTAAAACGTACTTTTAAATGCAGGAGTTTCTTCATGGATTGCCTGAAGGTATCAAGCAAATCATCGCCCGCGTCCGTTGCCGGCGCCATCGCCGGCATGGTCAAGGATGGTGTACCCGTCAACATCCAGTGTGTCGGCGCCGGTGCCGTCAACCAGGCCATTAAGGCCGTGGCTATCGCGCGCGGTTTTTTGATTCCAACCGGTTATGATATTTCCTGCGCGCCCGTGTTCTCCGACATCCTCATTAACGGGGAGTCGCGCACTGCCATCCGTCTTTCTATCTACGTTCACCAGATCAATCGAGCTGCTATGGATAACGTCGTCATGGATGATGTTAAGCCTGTGGCATAGCTTCTGATTGCCTCGTTTTGCTCCCCATCGTTAGGACTTATGCACATGGACCAGCGTTCCGTACGCGATATTCTTGCCGGTAAAACCTACTTTATCCGCACCTTTGGCTGCCAGATGAATCAGCACGACTCCGAGCGTGTGAGCGGTCTGCTTGATTCATATGGCTGCCTCATGGCGCTCGATCCTGCGCATGCCGATATCGTTGTCTTCATGACGTGCTGCGTGCGCGAGGCCGCCGATACTCGCCTGTACGGTCAGTGCAATTCCTGCAAAAGTCTGCCGCCTTCGCCTTCGGGCAAGCGCGTGGTTGCCGTTGGCGGTTGCATCGCGCAGCGCGATGGCGAGGGCCTGCTCACCAACGTCGATAACGTCAACGTCATCTTCGGTACACATTCCATCGCGCATGTGGCCGAGCTCATTGCCGAGGCGTTCCTTGATGGTAAGCGTCATATCCGTACCAATGAGCATGAGGATACGGATGCCATGAGCATGCCGTGGCATCGCGAGACCCAGTATCACGCCTGGGTGCCCATCATGACAGGCTGCAATAATTTCTGCACCTATTGCATCGTGCCGTACGTACGCGGTCGCGAAAAGAGCCGCCCCTTCGAGGAGATTGTCGACGAGGTGACCGGTCTGGTGCGCCAGGGCGTGCGTGAGATTACGCTGCTGGGCCAAAACGTTAACTCATATGGTCGCGATCTGTTTGGCAAGCCGCGTTTTGCCGATTTGCTGCGTGCCGTGGGCGATACGGGTGTGGAGCGTATCTTCTTTACGTCTTCGCATCCTAAGGACCTGCTGCCCGAGACCATCGACGCCATGGCCGAGACGCCTGCCGTAATGCCGCAACTGCACCTGGCCGTCCAGTCAGGTTCGACGCGGATCCTCAAAGAGATGAATCGCCGTTATACACGCGAGGACTATCTGGGCCTGGTCGATCGCATTCGCAACCGCATGCCCGATATCGCGCTCTCGACCGACATTATCGTTGGCTTCCCGGGCGAGACTGAAGAAGACTTTGAGCAGACGCTCTCGCTTGCTGAGACGGTCCGCTATGCTCAGGCCTATACCTTCATCTATTCCAAGCGTGCCGGTACCCCGGCCGCCGAGATTGACGATCCTACGCCGCATGAGGTTATTCTCGAGCGTTTCAACCGCCTGGTTAAGGTTATCGAGACCACGGCACACGAGTATAACCAGGGCGAGCTTCATACTGTGGTTCCCGCGCTCATTGAGGGAACGAGTAAAAAGAACGATGCGGTCCTGCTGGGCAAGAGTCCCAAGAATCAGACCGTGCATGCGCCTATCCCCGAGGGTTACAGCATCGATCAGCTTGTTGGCAAGATCGTTGATGTTGACGTTGACGTTGCCAAGACCTGGTATTTATCCGGTTCCGTTGTGGGCGAGCCGCGCTAATGGTTTCTTCCGGGGCAGGTCTTTCCTCCGTTGCGATCGTCGGTCCGACGGCGGTTGGTAAGAGTGATGTTGCCGACCGTTTGGCAGCTCGTCTTTCGTCCGAAGTGCTGTCGTGCGATGCGATGCAAATCTATCGCGGCATGGACATCGGTACCGCAAAGATGGCGCCCGATGAGTGCACGGCGCCGCTGCGTCTCGTCGACATTGTAGAGCCGGGTGTGGCATATTCTGCTGCGCTTTATCAGGTTGACGCTCGCGCGCATGTTGAACGTCTCCTTGGTTCGGGTTGCCTGCCGGTTTTTTGCGGAGGTACGGGGCTATATCTCAAGGCAGCCCTCGATGAGATGGACTTTCCCTCGGGTGAACTTGAGGACGATCGCCGTGCGGGCTATCAGGAGCTTGCCGAGCGTATTGGCGAGGAAGAACTGCATGCCCTGCTTGCCGAGCGCGATCCAGAATCGGCTGCTGTTATTCATCCCCATAACGTGCGCCGTGTGATTCGTGCGCTCGAGATGCATGATGATGGTATCTCCTATGCACAGCAAAAAAGTCAGTTTAGTGTTCCGCGCGAGCATTATCATGCCCTATGGTTTGGTCTGACGCGTAATCGCGAGGTGCTCTACGAGCGCATTAATCTGCGCGTCGATCTGATGTTTGAGCAGGGTCTTGTCGATGAGGTCCGCGGTCTTATGGCCCAGGGTCTGGGAGATGCCCTGACGTCGATGCAGGCAATTGGCTATAAAGAGATCATTGATGCTTTCAATGGCGTGATGAGCATGGATGAGGCCCGCGAACTCATTAAGATGCGTTCGCGTCGTTATGCCAAGCGTCAGCTTTCGTGGTTTAAGCGCGATGACCGTATCGTGTGGTTTGATATGGATGAATGTACGATCGATGAGGTCGTTGAGGATATCCTGCATCGTATTGAGGCTGCCTAATGGCCCGTTTCCCCCTTGTTCCCACGGCACCCGAGCCCGAGCGTGCCATTTTAGTTGGTGTTGAGTGGCGCGACAATGCATGGCCGCTCGATCGCTCGCTTGATGAGCTGGAGCGTCTTGCCCACACAGCTGGTGCCCGGTGCGTGGCACGCTTGTCGCAGCGTTTGGTAAAGCCGTATCCTAAATCGTTTATCGGTTCCGGTAAGGTTGAAGAGCTGTGCGGCCTGGTGCATCGCATGGATGCCGATGTCGTTATTTTTGACGACGACCTGACCCCCTCGCAGCAATCCTATTTGGAGAAAGCCGTGGGCGAGCCGGTAAAGATTATCGATCGCACAGCACTGATCCTGGATATCTTTGGCCTGCATGCTCAGACGCGTGAGGGACGCCTGCAGGTACAGCTGGCACAGCTTCAATATTTGTTGCCTCGCCTGCGTGGCATGTGGAGCCATCTCGCCAAGGAGCAGACGCGCGGCGGCATCGGCTCACGTTTTGGTCAGGGCGAAAGTCAGCTCGAGGTCGACCGTCGCCTCATTCGTAATAAGATCGCTGCGCTTCGTCGTGAGCTCAAGCAGGTTGAACAGCGTCGCGATGTTCAATCCAAGAGTCGCATTGAGTCACCGGCGTTTCGCGTCGCGTTAGCCGGTTATACCAATGCCGGTAAATCGACGTTGCTCAATCGTCTGACCGGCTCTACGGTACTTTCGCAGGACAAGCTGTTTGCTACGCTCGACCCGACGACGCGTTCGTATCGCCTGCCCGGCGGTCGCGGCATGACGATTACCGATACCGTCGGCTTTATTCAAAAGCTGCCGCATGGTCTGATCGATGCCTTTAAATCGACGCTGTCCGAGGTGTTGGGTGCCGATCTAATTCTCAAAGTCGTAGATGCATCTGACGAGGACTATGAGCGGCAGCTGGAGGCTGTCGACCGCGTGCTTGATGAGATCGGCGCCGGAGAGCGTTTAACGCTGACCGTATTCAATAAAATTGATCTTCTCGATAGCGTTGATCGATTGAGTTTCCGTCGTCGCTATCCGGAAGCCGTTCTGTTCTCGGCCCAAACGGGCGAGGGGCTCGACGATCTCGTCGATCGCATTGCTCGCGAGGCAGCTGCCACCGATGTGTTGCTTTCCGCTGATATTCCGTATCGCGAGGGCGCTCTCATCACGCTGGTGCATGAGCAGGGAACCCTTCTGCATGAGGAATATCTCGAGGACGGTGTTCGCATTGTGGTGAAGTTGCCGGCTCGTATTGCACCGCGGCTCGAGCGTTATCGCACCGAGTAGACGAGCTCCAAAATGCCCAGAATGATGGGCTGATGCAGCAGATAAAAGGGGAGTGCGTGACGTCCAAGGCCGGCGAGCGCCGGCAGGGGGTTGGCGTAGGCCCAGCTAGGGACGGTCTTATCGATTCCCTGCGCTATGTGTGCGGCGAAGTATCCTGCAAGATACATAAAGATAAACGGGATGATGGGGTAGTAATCACCTGAGACAAACCCAGGGCTCGGAAATCCCAGCCACGCCAGGTAAGGGACAGGGTAGATCGTTTTGGGGATGCTCCAGGTGAGGGCGAACAACACAAGGCATAGGGGCATGCCCCATCTCGCCGTTATCTTCTTAAGGACGGGATCGGTCAACGCCACGATGCCGGTGCATGCGGCCATGCAGTAGATGATGCCAAAATTAACCGAATCGTCGACTGAGACAAGTGTTGTTGCCAACCAGACAACGAGTGCTGCTAAGGCGTATTTGGCGGCACGTTTGATATTGTTGCGCGAAAGAGTGCACATCCAACCCGCGATAAACAAAAATACCCAGCTGATGCTGGCGCGCCAGATGCCTTGAAAGACTGACTGGGTAAACCAGGGCATATCCCAGCCGCACAGGTAGGCAAGATCATAGCAAGCGTGAAAACCTGCCATAGAAATCATCGTAAACCCGCGGACGGTATCAAAGATGGTGATGCGTTTTTGCATTACGAGAACCGGCGCATCAAGCCGACGACTTTGCCCAGGATAACGGGATTCGTTGCATAGATAGGCTCCATAGTGTCGTTCTCGGGCTGCAAGCGCACACGTCCCTGCTCCTTGTAGAACGTCTTGACGGTCGCCGAACCATCAATCATGGCCACGACAATTTCGCCGTTCATGGCACTCTTTTGTTCACGGACGATGATGTAATCGCCATTGAAGATGCCGACATTGATCATTGAGCTCCCATGCACCTCAAGGATAAAGGAACCCTGATCAGTGGCGATTTCGGTCGGGATAGTAAACGTGTCTTCGATATTCTGCTCGGCCAGAATGGGGATTCCAGCCGCGACGCGACCAACGAGCGGTAGCGAGACCGTTCCGCGAGGTGCGGTGGGCTCGTCAGATTTAGAAATTGAGACAGAGGAACCGTCCTCGTTAAAGAGTTCCAGGGCACGCGGCTTGGTGGCATCGCGCTTGAGCAGCCCGCGCGCCTCCAGGGCAGAGAGATGGGCGTGCACGGTGCTTGGGGAGGAAAGGCCCACGGCAGAAGCCATCTCGCGCACGCTGGGCGGATAACCCTTCTCCTGCTGATATTCCTTGATGAAGTCGTAAATTTGCTGCTGACGCTTGGTAATTTTGCGAGCCATCAGGGCATCCTCTCTACCCATGTCAAACAAATGTTCGAATTTTGCTTGACAGGAACAACTGTTCGAAGATAATAATAACCGAACATTCGTTCTCGCGCTAGACATTTTTGTCCGCGCGGCTTGATAAAACTGTTCTCAGCAAAACACGCGAGAGGAGAACATGATGAACGCAACGAATATGGTCCAGGGAAACCTCGCCCTTAAGCTCGAGACGCCTGCAGAACCCACTTTTACGGTTGTTCAGGGTGGCCGCTCCGGCTTTCAGCCTTTGACCGTAAAGCCTGAGCGCAATCAGCAGGCTGTAGTCGCGCCGGCCCGCGTTGCCCTGAAGGTTCCGACGATTGTCGCCGTCGCCGTTGCGCTTACGCTCTTCTTTGTCCTCGCTATGTCGGTCTTTAGCGCTCGTCACGCCGCGTATGCCGAGTCCGTTTCCAACATTACCTACGAGACCATTCGCGTTCAGCCTGGCGATTCTCTTTGGTCGCTTGCCGAAGAATATCCAATCGAAGGCCTTTCCACGCAAGAGACTTCCGACATGATCCGTAACGTCAATCATCTGGAGCATGGTTCGCTCGCCGCCGGTGCGCATCTTAAGGTTCCTGCTCGTTCGTAATCATTATCGCGTTGCGCATGGTACCCTTGTTATCGTTTAAGAGGAGGTACCATGCGCTGTCCCAAATGCGGCAAGGCACATACCCGCGTCGTTGATTCCCGTATGCAGGAGTCAAATAACACCATTAAGCGCCGTCGCGAATGTTGCTCGTGTAACTATCGCTTTACAACGTTCGAGCGATGCGAAGACCCAATTGAGGTCATTAAGTCAGACGGAACCAAGCAGCGGTTCGATCGCAATAAGCTGCTCGTCGGCTTGATGCGTGCCACCATCAAGCGCGATATCGACACTAAGAAGCTCAATGAGATTATCGACGACATCGAGGTCGAGCTGCGCTCTCGCACGCTGACGGCCGTCACGTCCCATGAGTTGGGTGACATGGTGCTCAAGCGCTTGGCCAAGATCGACAAGGTGGCGTACATCCGTTTTGCCTCGGTCTACCGTGATTTCAAAGACGTCGATGAGTTTCTGCAAGAGCTCGACAAGCTAAGGTGATTCCATGTCCAACATTACCGTCAACATAAAGCGTCTCGACCCCACCGTCGAGCTTCCCAAATACGCCCATCCCACCGATGCCGGCTTGGATTTGCGCTCCAACGAGGACTGCGTCCTGAAGCCCTTCGAACGCCGCCTGGTCTCTACGGGGCTGGCCATCGCCCTGCCCGATGGCTACGCCGGCTTCGTCCAGCCCCGCAGCGGCTTGGCCATCAAGCAGGGCCTTTCTATAGTCAATACGCCGGGCCTCATCGACGCCCACTACCGAGGAGAACTCAAGGTCATCCTCATTAACCTAGATCCCACGAACAACATCCAAGTCAACAAAGGCGACCGCATAGCCCAACTCGTCATCCAAGAAGTCCCCACGGTCAACCTCGTAGAAGTAGAAGAACTAGACAAAACCGACCGAGGCAAAGGAGGCTTCGGCTCCAGCGGCGTCGCCTAGGGACGCTCTTATCCCTCCCGCCCGCCTCTCACACATATCATTCCATGCTCAAACATTCTCGCGTCGCTTCGCTCGCTGCGAAACTGCGCGTGGAACGATATGTGTGAGAGGCGGGCGGGCGGCTACTCGCTTGAAAAATATTTACATTCTAGTAAGCCAATGCGACAAAGGAACAATCCCTTTGTCGCATTGGCTTACTGTATTTAGATTTTCCGATTTCGCCTTTGCAGATTCTACTGGTGGGGAATCTGGTATAGCCGCTAGTACGTTAACGCAGCTTACCTGTGGGAGGCCCCTATATATCGTCCCGCGCGCAGTTTCGCAGCGAAGCGAGAATGTTTGAGCACGGGATGATATATAGGGGCCTCCCACAGGTAAGCGGAATTTAAGACGCTACCTGATATGCGCGGGCTTTCCTCCCCAGTAGAAGCGGCAGAAGGCTCGTTTGCGCTTTTGGGGTTTGCCTATGAGCTCCATGGTTGCGATGGCTATGTCTTCGGCTGCGTGGGGGCGACGTAGTACTTCGCCGTTGATGAGTAGGGCTTTGAGTGACTCGGGATGATCGTGCAGATGGCGCAGGGTTACGATGAGTTCTCGTGCGGTGGTGACATGCATGCTGGCGCCCATGCCGGTGAGCATCGTTGTGTTGGCCTTTTCTTGACCGTATGATTTGCCCAGCAGGATCATCGGCAGATGCGCGCACAGGCACTCGGTAACAGTGAGTCCGCCCGATTTGAGAATTGCCAGGTCGCAGCCGTGCATGAGGGCCGCCATGTCGTCCACGTAGTCCAGAACCGTGACGTTTTCGAGCTTCATGGCGTCGAAGAGCGTCTTGAGGCGGTCGGCGTATTCCTCATCCTTGCCCGGCAAAAAGACAAAATGCATGTCCTCAAAGCTGCGTAGGAAGGGGAGGGTCTGGTCCATCGCCGCGCGAAAGCGGACGTACGGTTGAGGTAAACTGGCGCCGGCCATAACCAGCACGACGGTCTTGTCGGTGGGGAGGTTGAACTTGGCTAGCTCTTCCTCGCGATCGTAATCCATGTCGAATCCGGCGCGAATGGGAATGCCGGTAATGCGAATATTTGCCTCGGGCACCTTGCGCGGACGCAGCGTTTCGGCCATGAATTCGTTGGCAACACAGAATAGATCGGTGTCCTTGTGGGGCCACCAGCCCTCGACTTCGTAGTCGGTCGGTATGCAGATGACCGGATAATCGATACCCGTAATTACGCGGGCACCCACGGCAACATTGGCTGCTGTGATGTGCGTTGCGACCACGGCTATGGGCCTGCGGCTACGAATATATTCGTTGAAGGCGGGGAACATAATTCGCGACCATGCCGTGCCTCCACCCCAGAGAAGATGTCCCGTAAGCGTATATCGCCAGGTCAGGTCGTAGATGGGGCGCGTGGCTCCCGTAAAAGATGCCGCGGTCTTATTGCCGTCGAATTTAATACGTCCAAAATCAAGGATATCTAGCACTTCAATCTCAACATCCTCGGGGATGCCATTGGTGCCGCGGATGAGGTCGAATGCCTGCGCAATCGCATTTGCGGCGGCTTTGTGGCCTGAGCCGACGGAGGCGTGCACGATGGTCACGAGAGGTTTTTGCTGGGCCAAGAGCGTGGTTTGCTCCGATTGGGGAGTGCTGTGCGTGAGCAGGGGAGCGTCGTCGCCCGTCTGCGTCTGATCCATCGATAACTCCCCTTCGACGTTGTAACACGGATTTATCATTGTAGTGCATGAGTGTCACGTTCACGTAAATTTGGGTATGAGCGCAAAGAACGCCAATCTTTCGACAGGAGGTCTCTTCATGACTACCCATCAGCCGATCGATGTTGCTATTGTCGGTGGCGGCCCCGCGGGCTATGCTGCCGCCATTTACGCTGCGCGCTCCAACCTAACGACGACCGTGATTGAACAGGGCATGTCGGGAGGGCAGATCGCCACAACCAATGAGGTCGAGAACTATCCGGGCATTCCGCTCTTGAGTGGCGCCGAACTCGGCGAGCGTTTTCAGCAACATGCAGAGGGCCTGGGAGCACAGGTTGCATGGAGCATGGTTACGGGTATCGATTACGATGCCGATACAGCGCTGTTTACGGTGCATCATGATATGGGCGATACGCTGGCCTCGAGTGTTATCGCTTGCATGGGTGCCACGCCGCGCCCGGCAGGTTTCGCTGGCGAGGATACGTATCGCGGTCGTGGCGTTTCATATTGCGCAACATGTGACGGCATGTTCTTCCGCGGCAAACAGGTCTTTGTAATCGGTGGTGGCAATTCGGCATGCGAAGAGGCGCTGTTCCTGTCAGACATTGCCACCAGCGTGACCATCGTGCTGCGCCGCGACCAGTTTCGTGCGCCTGATGGTGTTGTTCAGAAAGTACTCGAAAAGGACAATATTACAGTTAGGTACCAAACTAGTATTGTGGAGCTCTCGGGCGAAGCAATGCCAACGACGATCACCTTTAAGGACAATGCATCCGGTGAGACTCATACCGAGTCATTTGAACCTGGCTCGTTTGGCATCTTTGTCTTTACGGGGATGCTGCCGCATACCGAGCTGGTTGAGCATCTAGTCGATCTGGCTCCTGACGGCGGCATTGTCACCGACGATTCGATGGCCACCCGTACGCCCGGCTTATTCGCAGCCGGCGATATCCGTTCCAAGCGTTTACGCCAGGTTGTGACCGCCGTTTCGGACGGAGCCATAGCAGCAACGAGCGCATACGAGTTTCTCCGTGAATAAGTACGATAATATATCTTATGTAAGGTTGCTATCTTTACACAAAGTGGTTGGACGGTGCATCAATGTGCTGTCCAACCACTTTTACTTGGCGACTATGTGTTATGCAAAACTAGATAACCTAGAATACAATATAGAAAACGAACGGAGGCCTCTTATGAACCACGTTAAACATGTTATCCCGATGTCCGATACGTCGGTCAGCATTAAGCCTGAGGATATTCAGCCGACGGTTCTGCCGGATGCATTTATTCAGTCCGATATGGTGGGTAAACTCAACGCGTTGAGCCTGCCACGCTATGACCAGCTGCCCAACGTAACGCTCTATCGCGATCAGGTTATTGAATATGTTGCACTGTGGATGGAGCCGCTTTCGATTTGCGTAGAGCAGCCCGTTATTACGCCATCGATGATCAATAACTACGTGAAGGTCGGCCTCGTTCCTGCTCCAGTTAAAAAGCAGTATGGCCGTGAGCAGATTGCGCGTCTCATCGCCATTTGTATCTTTAAGCAGGTGCTGCCCATCGCTGCGGTTCAGGCGCTCTTTAATATTCAGCGCTTGAGCTACGACGCTCCGACGGCTTTCGATTATGTTGTCGATCAGCTCGAGGCATCGATTCGTGCGGCGTTTTCTGTTGAGCAGACTCCCGTGCCCGATACCGCACATCAGGTTACGCGCGAATCGCTGCTCGTGCGCAGTGCGGTATCGTCCTTCGTTTCGAAGGCGTATCTGATGAGCTATCTCAAGTTCAATGGGTTTAATAGCTAACCGAGGTATAAGACGGGCGGGATAAAGAGCCAATGGCTCCTTATCCCGCCCGTACGTTTGTCTAGTTGGATTTTATCGGCCCGACGCCACGCCCATACCGTAGCCGATAATGAGGCCGTGCATCTCGGCATAGTATGAATCTAGCCCGTTACAGGGCATGATAATCGTCTTGGAGCCGGGCCAATGCTCCACAATGCGGCTGGCAAGCGCCTGAGCGCCCGCCTCATTCTCGACATGGTCGATAACGACCTCGCCGCCGGTAAAGCCTTCGGCCTCCATGGTGTCGACAATCTTGGTGAGCATCTTCTTTTCGCCGCGGGTGTGCCCAACGAGTTCAATTTTGCCCGCTTCGCTCGCCGTGCCCAAAATGCGGATATTGAGCTTGTTAGCAATAACGCCGGCCGCCTTAGGGATACGTCCGGCCTTCGCAAGGTTTTCGTAATTGCACAAACTAAAGAGGATCTTGCTCTGCTGCTCCAAGCTATCGAAGTAGGCGCAGGCGTCCTCAAAGGAGGTATCCGGGTTGCTTGCAAGATAGCGGTCGAACAGCAGGAAGATCAGGTCCATTTTGCCGCCGGCTCCGCGTGAATTGACCAGATGAATCTGTCGGTCCGGCTCTTCGGCAAGCACCATGTCACGTGCGGTGGCCGCGGCATTGTAGCTTCCCGAGACGCCCTCCGAGATGGGCATACAAATCGTCTTGTCGGCAAGCCTAAAGAGTTCGGCCCACTCACCTACGCTTGGACAGGCGCTCGAAGAAGCGCTCGACTCCGCCTGCACGGCGCAATTGAGCTCGTGAACGTCGAGCGTGAGGTCATCGACAAACTCACGCTCCCCCACTCGGATCTTAAGGGGTGCAAATGCAAAGGTGGTATGAGGTGCGGTTGGCTGCCAATCGCGAAGATTGCAGCTCGAATCGGAGATAAGCGCCCAGCTCATTGAGGGTCCTTTCTATTTGTTCCTCAACAATTATAGCCATCTTTTTGATTGATTGGATGGCTATCTAGTTTTGAATACTAGATAGCCATCCTGATTTTATGGCAAACGGTAGGGGCAAAAAGAATGGGCCTCGTGACTCAAGATCGCGAGGCCCATGTTCGTTCGCTGTAGTAATAAATTAGTAGCGTACGAAGATGTAGTTGTTGTTCATACCGGCTGCGACGGAGCTGATGATAACGCCCGTGCTGTAGTCGGAAGCATGGATCATCTGGCCGTTACCGATGTAGATGCCGGTGTGATAAGAGTTAACTACGACGTCGCCGGGCTGTGGATCAGACACACGAGTCCAGCCCATAAAGTCACCAGTGGTACCCAGACGGCAGTAACGACCCGTGAGGCAGTAGCTCACAAAGCCGGAGCAGTCGAAGCTGTTCGGTCCAATACCGCCCCAGGAATAAGCGCAACCAAGCTTGCTGTAGGCACGCGAAACAACGGAGCCGCCGTCAACGGACTGGCTCGGCGCCGAAGGGGCCGGAGCCGGAGCGGGAGCGGGCTGCGGCGTAGGAGCAGGAGCGGGCGTGGGTGCAGGCGTGTCGCCGCCTCCATTGTTGGTGTTCTCGGTCGTACCGGCGGTGTCGTTGCTCACCGTGGCCTTCTCGGCGGTGCTGGCGTTGATGCCGGCCTGCAGCGCGGCATTGGCCTCGGCCTCGGCGGCAAGCTCGGCCTGCAGCTGCGAATCCAGGGAATTTACGACGTTCTGGGCTTCAGCCTGCTGGGCGTTAAGCTCGTCGACCTTCTTTTGCGTGGTGGCGACGTTCTTCTCCTGCTCGGCCTGCTTATCGGTGAGCTGCTGCTTAAGCTCCTTTACCTCTTGGATGGTCTTGGCCTGCTTGTCGGACACCTTGCCGTAGTAGAACAGGCGGTTGAGCATATCGCTCAGATCATCGACACCCGTCAAAACCTGAAGCAGGCTCAGACCGCCGGTTTTGTACTCGCCGGCGACATAGGTCGAGAGCTTGGCCTGACCATCGGCGATCTCCTGCTGCTTTTGCGTGATCTCGCCGGCAGTCTGATCGAGCGCCTGCGTCTGCGTGGCAAGCTCATCGTAAATCTGCTGGGTTTGGGTGCCGATCTGCTCGAGTTTCGTACGAGCAGCGGCAAGGTCGGATGCGGTATCGGCGTAGGCAGGAGCCGCGAGGCCCAAGCCCAAAACACAAGCGAGGGTTGCCGTAGCAGCGCAGCGTGCCATGTTTTTGTGCTTGTTTGCTGTGCGCATGTAGCTTCCTTTCCAGTAACTAAGGGTAACGGCTAGTCTACCGTCACCAGGCTAAAGAGCTCCACATCGTCATCAGACGGCGTGAGCTTCTCGCGCGGGTTGAGAAACGCAAGCTCAAGTATACAACCGTAACCGATAAGCTTTGCGCCCATATCTCGCACCAGTTTACCTGTTGCCTCGACGGTTCCGCCCGTCGCGACCAAGTCGTCCAGAATCAACACGGTATCTTTAGAGCTGATAGCGTCGGCATGGATCTCAACTGAATCGGTGCCGTACTCGAGCTCGTAGCTCTGGCTTACGGTCTCGCGCGGCAGCTTGCCCGGTTTACGTGCGGGAACAAAGCCGGCGCCAAGGGCTACAGCCACCGGTACGCCAACCATAAAGCCGCGAGCCTCGGGACCCACGACCTTGGTGATTCCCATGTCGGCAAAGTGCTCGGCGAGGGTATCGGTTATGGCTTTGAGCGCCTCGGGATTGCCAAAGAGCGGCGTGATGTCTTTAAAGATGACTCCGGGCTCGGGATAGTCGGGGATGTCGACGATTTGAGATTCGAAGTCGTACATTGCATGACCTTTCAATGGGTTGCCGAAATATCAGCAGCGGTTATTTGCCCGCGGTGACGGTGCCGGATTGCGAAGGGGCGACGACCTTGAGCGGCTTTACGAGAGAATCCTCGTGCGAAGCCGGCGCGGCAGTTTCTTCGTTTTTGGCCTTGGTGGACTCGGAGCGAGCGATTTCCTCATCGAGTGCATCGATGTCGGCGTCCTCGACCACGGCGTTGAGCGACTCAAAAACGCGGTTCTTGAGCAGCGCAGTGTGCACACCCTCGGTCAGGTCGTGAAGCTTCTTAAACGCACGCTCGAGCTTGGCGTCGCGCTCGTCATCGGAGGTATCCATACCGAGCATGCTCACGAGAACCTGCTCAAACATCGAGGACTCGCGGTTGGCGGAAGACACGTACTGACGCAGGTTGCGGGGCTCGATATGGAAGCGTGACAGCTCGGAGCAGTAGCGGATGATTGGAAAATCGCGACCATCGACGAGCTCACGATTCTGCGGACTCTTGATGATGCGAATGAGGTCGTTCTCGGCGAGCGAGCGGATAAACGAAATCTCGACGCCCAGCATATCGGGAATGGTCTCAATGGGATGCAGCTTTTGCTTAGTCTCCTTGGGCTCCGTCTTGAGCGGAACATCGGACAGCAAGCCCACCTCGTAAGCGAGCGTTGACAGGTCCGTGGCGTTTTCCAAGCGCTGCTTAATCACGTTGAGCGGCATGTAGCGGGTCTTCTGCAAGTGCAGGATGACCTCCAGGCGATCAACGTCCTCCTTGGAGTACTGACGGTATCCCTTAGGCGTACGATGAGGGGTAATGAGCCCCTCATCTTCTAGAAATCTAATTTTTGAGTTCGAAAGATCGGGGTATGCGCCTCGAAGTAGGTTGACGACTTGGCCGATACTCAGATAGTTGCGTTCGGCCATGCCCTACTCACCGGTTTCGATGCGCTCCGGCGTGCTCTCGTGATAGATGAGCGTAAAGGTACCGATCTGGACGGAAGAACCGTCGTGCAGCGGGGCTGCATTGACGATGGCACCGTCGACCCAGGTGCCATTGAGCGATCCCAAGTCCTCGATGCGAGCGCCGAGGCCCTCGCGAATAATGCGCGCGTGGCTGCGCGAAACGGTCATGTCATTGAGGAAGATGCCGTTTGCAGGATCGCGGCCGATGGTGGTCACGTCGTCCTCGAGCTCAAAGGCGGCACCGGTCTGCGGACCCTTGACGATGGACAGAACGGGGGCGGTGATGCGCACGTTGGCCATGAGGTCGGGAACGGTGACGTCACTTGAAGGCACGCGGAATACGCAGGTAGCGTCAGCAGTCTTATCATTCTGAGGCATATTGTTAACCATGTTGTCCATGACAACCCCTAACTTATCGCGGACGTGCCGCAAATAATGAACCGTACGTAATCATACCCCAACGAATCAGTCTTCGATTTCGGGGTTCAGAAAGTCGATGTCCTCGTCCTCGGGATGCGCGAGAGCCTGTTTAATGGCCGCTCCGCCCTTAATGGAGTAGATGACAGCCGTGAGCATGGAGAAGATCACGCCGCCGTACACAAAGAAGATGCCGAGGGGCACCGAGCTTCCGTTGAGGCCCGGGAAGGCCGTAAGGGTTGAAGGTAAAAGATGCAGGCCGTCAATAACGGGGAACCCGAGCAGCATGAGCGAGAAGCCGGTCATGAGCAGTGCAGTGGCAATCTTTCCGGGAAAGACGACATCGATGGGGCGACGGTGATAATGACGCACGATAAGCGTGCCGATGCCCAGATAGATGTCGCGGCCGATAATGAGCACACAGACCCAGATGGGCAGCTCTCCGCGGACTACCAGTCCCAAGACGCCGGTGAATAACAGCGCACGGTCACAAATGGGATCCATGACCTTACCGAGCCACGAGACCGTCTTAGTCATGCGGGCGATCTGACCGTCCATCCAGTCGGTAGAGGCGGCAACGGCGTAGATAACGATGGCGATGACGCGGTTGTTATCCGTCACAAACAGGTACAGAAATACCAGGGTGAGGATCAGGCGCGTAAAGGTGATGAAATTGGAGATCGTAAAGATCTTATTCGACGGGTAATCGGAAGTGCCGATAAGCTCCTTTTTGATTTTCCTTTTGATGCCCACAGGACTCCCCCGCTGGTTAACGAAAAAACTTTCGATACTATACCCGTTCCGGCGATGTCTATCCAGCGCAGCCATAGAGAGTCCAGACATATGGAGGATGCTGCTGGGTTGTGCGGGATTCTGCATTTGTGTACATCAGCCTCCAAATATGACATTTTTCGGCATCTTTGATGGCTGATGTACACGTTTTGATTCGGTGATTACATCGATCGGGAAAGTTGTTGCCTTAAGCAAATTAATCATGATGTGCGGGTCGAGAAGGGCTGGCGCCAAAAGAGCCCAACGGCCGTTACGGCTTCGTTAGAAACGCGCCCCACCATGGATGGTGAACCCGAAAGGTAAGGCGCGCGGGCACGGTGACTCGGCCCGCGCTCCCGGAAGAGAAAGGATAAACCCATGGGTTACATGCTCGAGACGCGTGGGCTCACCAAGCGCTTCGGCCGCGGCGACCAAGCGCAGGACGCCGTGGCCGATGTGAGCCTTCATATCCGCGAGGGCGAGGTGTACGGGCTGCTCGGTCCCAACGGCGCCGGCAAGTCGACAACGCTCAAGATGATCTGCGGGATGCTGCGGCCGACGGCCGGGGAGATCCTCTTTGCCGGGCACGCCTGGCGCCGCGAGGACCTCTACGCAATCGGCAGCCTCATCGAGGAGGCGCCGCTCTACCCCAACCTCACCGCGCGCGAGAACCTGCGCGTGCGCACCACGCTGCTGGGCCTTCCCGAGAGCCGCATAGATGAGGTGCTCGCCGCCGTGGACCTCGCGGACACCGGGAAGAAGCGCGCCGGGCGCTTCTCGATGGGCATGCGGCAGCGCCTGGGGCTCGCACTGGCGCTGATCGCCCGGCCACGCCTGCTCGTGCTCGACGAGCCCACCAACGGCCTCGACCCCATCGGCATCGAGGAGCTGCGCGACCAGATCCGCGGCTTCACGGCGGCGGGTACGACGGTGATCGTCTCGAGCCACATCCTCTCCGAGGTGCAGCAGATGGCGGACACCATCGGCATCATCTGCGGGGGGCGCCTCGCCTACGAGGATGCGCTTCGTCCCGGGCAGGACCTCGAGGAACTCTTCATGAGCTTCTGCCGGGAAGGGCGACGAGCGCGCGGGGAGGTGGCGGCATGACGGACGAGAAAGGCGGCCTGCTCGCGGGCCTGCGCGCCGAGGCCCTGAAGTCGCGCCACGCGGCACCGGTTCGCCTGGCCGTGCTCATGGCGCTGCCGATGCCGCTGCTCGGCGCGATGCCCTACCGGGGCGTGCAGATCTTTAGCGCGTGGAACTACTGGTGCGCGCTCTTCCTGCCCGTGTCTCTATCGCTTGTGGTGGCGTGCGTCGCGCGGGCGGACGCTCGCACGCGGATGCGGGGGCTTCTGGGCCTGGGCTTCCCGCTCGGGCGAGCCTGGTGGGCCAAGGCGCTCTGGTGCCTCGCTCTTTGCACGCTCTCGAACCTCGTGGTCTTCGGCATCTACCTCGCGGGATCGGCGTTCTCCTCGCAGGGTCTCACGGCCGCGGGCACGCTCACGATGCTCCTCTGCGCGCTCGCCAACACGGTGACCGCGGCGTGGATGATCCCCGCAGGGCTCTTCCTCACGGCGCGGCTCGGCATGCTCGCGGGCATCTTTTGCCCGCTCGCCGCGCAACTCGTAGGTGGGTTCGCCTGGTCGTTGGTGCCGCTGCCGCAGCTCTTTCCGCCGTCGGCGAACATGGTCATCCCCACGAGCTTCATCCCCGTGCTGCCGAGCGGCGAGCCGCTCGCGGCGGACATGGCGCTCGGCGGGGCGCTCATGGCGGACGGCATGCTCACGCTGGCGGGCCTTGCGGTCTGCGCGCTCGCGTTCGCCGCGCTCACGGCGGCGGGCGCGGCCTGGTTCGCGCGCTCCGAGGAGCGGTGATGGCCATGACACGACTCTCCGACCCGACGCCGCGCATGACTCTCCCGCGGGCCCTGCTCTCCGAGGCCCTGCGCCTGGCGCGCTCCCCGCTCGCGGCGGTGCACCTCGCCTGCGGCCTGGCGGCCGGTCTTGCCTGCGGCGAGTACTTCTCCGTAACCCGATGGGACCCGGCGCTGGGCGCGGACGCCTACGCCCAGTTCCTCGGCGCCCTCATGCCGCTCATGTCCGCCATCGTCTGCGGGCTCGCCGTGGACGAGGAGCGCGCTGCCGGGCGCCTCGCCAACCTCACGGCGGTCCCCTCGCGAGGGCGCGCCGTCGCGGCGAAGCTGCTCGCCCTTGCGGCGCTCGGCGCGGGCGCGCTGGCCGTGGCGCTCAGCGTGTTCGGGGGCGCGCTCGCCGTCGCCGGACGCCTGCCGCTCGGGCCCGCTCCGCTTGCGGCCGCCTGGGCGGGCATCGTGCTGGGCAGCTTGCCCCTCTACGCGCTGGGGCTCGGCGTGGGCCTGCGCCTCGGCCGCAACGCCGCCATCGGCGGCGGCGCGGCGGGGACGCTCCTCGCGTTCTTCTCGGTGGGCGGACTTGCGCACGGCCTCATGACCGGCGAGCTCACCGGTGCCCTGGCGACGCCCCTGGGCTGGGTGCCGCTCGCCTGGCCCGCGCGCCTGGGGTCGCTCGGGGTGGAGGCCTTCATCGACGCCGCACGCGCGGCGGGCCCTCTCCTCACGACTGCGCTCGCTGGCCTCGTGCTCACCCTGGCAGCCGCCGCCGTCCTTCTCGCCTGGTTCTGCCGCTTCGAGGACGGGAGGGTAGATGCGTAGGAGGCCGCTCGCCGCCATGCTCGTCCTCCTCTCCGCAGCGCTCGTCCTGGGCGGGAATGCCCTGCTCGACGCCGGCTGGGGGTCGGCGCTGCGCTCGATCGCCGACCGCGTGCTGCCCAACCCTGAGATAGCCATGTGGGCGCCCGCGCCCGAGCCCGGCAGCCACGCGAGCTCCTACGCCGACGCCACCGGGGCGGGGGCAAACTACGTCTACCTGGTGGACGCAGCGGATGACAGAGGCAATGTCCGAGAGCTCCAGATCATCTTCTTCGGGCGGGAGTCGGACGGCGAGGGCTGGCTCGAGATCGAGGCGCGCGGCGGCTCGGGCGTGCGCTACCGCGCGTGCGACGCAGCCGAGGCGCCCGCGGCTGCGCGCATGGCTCTAGACCGCTGAGCGCGGCGCTAGTACAATTCCGACGAGAGTTTCAGGAGGTCAACATGGCGAGGATACTGGCAGTGGATGATGAACGGGCGATCCTCGACGCGCTCGCGCGTGTCCTCGGCCGCGACGGCCATGAGGTCGTCAGGGCGGCGGACCCGACGGCGGTCCCGGGGATGGACCTCTCGCGCTTCGACCTCGTGCTCTGCGACGTTATGATGCCGGGGCTCGACGGCTTCGAGCTCGTGCGGCAGATCCGTCCGGACTTCGACGGGCCCATCGTCTTCCTGACCGCTCGCGTGGCCGAGGAGGATGCCGTGGCCGCCTACGGCCTGGGCGCCGACGACTACGTCCGCAAGCCCTTCGGGGCCGCGGAGCTGCGCGCCAAGGTCGCGGCCCATCTACGCCGTGAGCGCCGGCCGCGCTCGCACGCCCTCTCCTTCGGGGAGGTGCGGATCGACCTCGGGGCGCGCGGCCTCGCCGTGGGCGGCGAGGCCGTGCCGCTCACGCCCACCGAGTATGCCATCTGCGAGTACCTCGCCCGCCACCCCGGGCAGGTCATGAGCCGCGCGCAGATACGCGAGGCGGTGCTCGGCTGGGAGAGCGACGCCGACGACGCGGCCATATCCATGCAGGTCAGCCGCGCCCGGAGGAAACTCTCCGAGGCCGGCGCCGATCCGATCGCGACCGTCTGGGGGATGGGGTACAAGTGGCAGCTCTGAGGACAGGAGCGCGAGGTCGCGGGGGCATGCCGCTCTCCTTCGTCATCGCACGCTACTTCGCCTACGCGTTCGCTGCGGTCGCTACGGCGTGGCTCGCCTCGTTCATGGCGCTCTCCGCGGCGATCAATGCGGGCTTCGTCTACGAGGCAAGCTGGGGGCCGGCCAATGCGCGCGAGGTCGCGGAGGGCCTGGCACGCGACGGCGTCTGCGGGCAGCAGGACGTGCCGACGGCGTACCGCTACCTCATCCTGAACAAGGACGGAAACGTGCTGATGACAGACCTCGAGAGCACGCGGCTCGAGGACGCGACGGAAATGGCCCGTACGGCACTCGCCGCGGATCCGGGCACAGTGGAGATCAAGGGCGGGGGTTCGGGCCTCACCTACGCCGCGTTCCCGCTTAAGGGCGGCGGGGCCTGCGCACTCGTCAGCGAGTACCTGCCGCAGTGGGTCTCGCGCGATCTCGCCGGCCTGCTTCCCAACCCGCAGAGCCTCATGCTCGTCGGCGCCACGGCGGGAAGCGCGCTCGCGCTCGCGCTCGTCGCGTGCCGCGCGAGCCGCGTGATCTCGCGCAAGATGGCGCCGCTCGCGGAGACGGCGGGGCGCGTCGGCGCGGGGGAGCTCGACTTCGCGGTCGGCAGCACCAACGTGCGTGAGGTGAACGACGTCCTCGCCGCGATGGACGCCATGCGGGCCTCCCTCGCCGAGTCGCTCGAGGCCCGCTGGGCCGCGGAGCGGGGGCAGCGCGAGCAGATGGCGTCGCTCGCTCACGACCTCAAGACGCCGCTCACTGTGCTTCGCGCCAACGCCGACTTCGTGGCGGAGGAGCTGGAAGATGAGAATGACGGCGACCTCTCGGCCGCCGCGCGCGACATAGCCGACGGTGTCGAAAGGCTCGACGGCTACGTGCGCCTGCTCATTGAGGCCTCGCGCGGGTCCGGCGGGGCGGAGAGGACCCCCATGCGGCCGGCCGAGCTCTGCGAGCAGGTTCTCGCCGAGGCCGCCCAGATCGCCCGGGCGCGAGGCGTGGCGCTCGACGCGGCCTCGGGCCCCGCTGTCCCGGGCGCTCCCGAGGCCCCGCTCGACAGAACCGCCCTGGCGCGAGCCGCCGCGAACCTCGTGGCCAACGCCGCCGAGCACGCACGCTCGCGCGTGGCTGTCTCCTGCGACGTCGCGGACGGGCACCTCGTTATCGAGGTTGCCGACGACGGACCGGGCTTTTCTCCCGCCGCCCTCGAACGCGGCTGCGAGCGCCTCTTCACAGACGACTCCTCCCGCTCCTCGCGTGACGGAGGCCGCCACTACGGGCTCGGCCTCCACGTCGCCTCCGAGGCCGCGAGCGCCCACGGGGGCTCCGTCTCGCTCGCCAACAGCCCCTCGGGCGGCGCGGTGGTCACCATCGCGGTCCCCCTGTGCGGGGCCTGACGAATCAGGCCCTCACACTGGCATGCCTCGCAACCAAACGCCTCCCGGATAATTCATGAGGCCGTACTCGTATTCGAGCCTGTCTATCTCCGCGGCGAGGGCCTCCGTCATGTAGAAGGTTTTCGTGCGGCCCGTCGACTTCGCCAGGTGGTCGTACCTGTTCGAGAGGTCCTCGGGGATTCTCAGGACTGCGGTGGCGGTTGCCATGATGCACCTCCCGGTTAGATGCAATACGTGTATTACATTCTGTCACATCACCCGCACCGGCGTACGGCCGCATCTGCTCTTTTACCTTACCTTATGTCAACCGGCCCATGGTTGGCTTATTCAGCCGGATTAAATCAAGCATTAAATCAATCCAGACCTATAAGGGGCGGTGGAAATCCATTGAGGAATGAGGGCGCCGTCCCTAGGTCGGCTCCTCGATGGCCGCGGCTGAATTCCCCTGCCATCGTCTGCGTGGGTTCCGGCACGGGGTTCTGGCACTGCTCGAGTGGGGCACAAGGCTCGGCTGTCGGTCGTGCCGGACGGCATACGTTTTGAGACCGGCAAGCTGTTGCCGGCTCGAGGACAGCGGCCTTCGCATATATAGGAAGACTTGATCGGCAATCGATTTTAATGAAGTCGACAGCGCATGTCAGAGCTTTCAACATATTTAACATGCCACCCTTTATATCCGCACGCGCGTAATTCAACTCATAAGGACCGGCTATCCCTTACCAGTGACACAATCTCAAACGCACAGAACAGAATCATCAGTCCAATCATCGCATAAGAGGCAGCCGAACCTTCAAGCACTATTCCACAAAGAACAATCTCCGCGCCGCCAATAAGAACTGTTATCAGGCGCTCTGCCTTTTTGCTCTCGCCGCTCGCATAAAAAGGCGGCAAAGCGCACAAGATCACATATAGCCCGGGAAGGGAATACAGGATCGATAGTCCAAGCCCCCCATCAACCGCAGTGCTTTGCGTAAGAATCAACTGAACCCAAACGGCAATTATCACTGAGCAGGTTGTCGATAAAAGAAGACTAGAAATATAGCACGCAACAAAGTCCCGTCGCATTCGAACAGAGAAATCCGCGAACTCTCTTCGCCGCGTGGAAACAATAAGGTACACAGAAATTGCAATAGAACCAATCAGGGAAAACAGCGGAACAACCAGCAATTCAAGCTTATTACCCCATCGATCAACCACACCCCCACTCCAATGAGCGGGAATTGTATCAGGGAGGACTGACCGAGCCGCCCATAGAATCAGAAATGGAAGAATAGAGAGGATGAAAGATGATAACACTGCAGTAATTTTTTTTGAGGCTCTCATCGATTCCGCATCTCCTTGCGCGCCCACATTCCACTCCGCCTTAAATCAAGTATACGTTTTGAGACCGGCAAGCTGTTGCCGGCTCGAGGACAGCGGCC
>JAQCQR010000029.1 GCA_027687465.1 Coriobacteriaceae bacterium AF08-21 | reverse complement strand
AGGCGGGGCATGCCCCGCCTCTTACACCACATCTCTGTGCGCTACCCATTTGTTTATTATCTTCTCACTTTACGCCGCCTCCGAGTTCTAAATTCCTTGATTTTGCTGTTACTGATTTAGTGACAGTACTCATATTTGCCATATTTTGGCCAGGGCATACGATTAACCCTCTATTTTCGACGCGAATTAGACCGGCTTAAGCCCAAAACACGCCCGCAGCGTGTTAAGCAACGCCTCTTGCTTCTTCCTGCGGGCATCGACACGATTCCGGTACCGCTTTCGCATACGCTGGTGCATGCGCCATGCAAGCGCTTCCATCGCTTCCATGTCGCAGAGCATTTCGTTGTTGACCGTCGCGACCTCGATTCCCATAGTAATCAAGCCCGTGTTGCGTTTTTCATCATGGATACGTCCCTTCCGGGAGGAATGGCCCAGCTCACCGTTGTATTCAAGGTCAAACCGGGCTGTTTCCTGATACGCATCGCAAATTGCATGCGGCATCCCTGAGATTGCCTGCGCGCGGTCATCGAACTCGATCTTGTAGTCGGTCTTAAAAGGACCGCAGGCAAATCCGCCATAGGAAAACGGGAGCGAAAACAGAGCGAGCATGATGCACTCCATGGGCGAGCGCAGGTTTTCTGACAGGTAGGGACACAGGCGCAGCAGCTGTTTGGCCACATTCCCCTTGCATGCCGCAAGGTAATCTGCCAGGCGATCGGGCGTCAGCACCGGCTCGACTTCAAAGTAGCCCACGTCTGCCGGTTGATCCTTGTCCTTTGCAAGTCTATTCACAACAGGTGAGCTGTAGGGAGGCAGATACTTCCCGCGATCGCTCAGTGAAATCTTGGAACACAGTTCCTGGGCCAGGGCAAACGCCTGGATACAGCCGACCTCGCGGGCGACGGCAACACAAAGGGCCTCGGGAGATAGGCTGTACACCCCCGGTTCCACCTCTAGAATCGAGCCGGCGGGCAACCCAGAGCATACGGACCAGCCCACGCCAGGCATGCGGCGGCGCTGCGCCGCAGATCCCACCAGCAAGCAAAGATCTTCTTGCACCTCGCCGCTTGCGGCCCCAATCCGCACCAAGTCGGGAAGATAGATGTCCTCGGTCGAGGGCGACGACGTGCACAGCACACGGCGCTCTTCATCGGGATCGAGGTCCCTCCAGCTGATGTAACCCATTTGTCGGCGCTCGGCGCGCATCATGCGTAGCGCCGAGGCGCCTGTTAGGATTACGGAAGCAGCCAGCTGCTCGCTTGTAGGCTTGCCACGCTGCCCGATCTTTATTGCCATCTGAATCACCCCTACCAAACGCGTGCGAGAGCGAGGCCATCAACGGCCGCGGCACCGGCGCGCTTGAGTTCCGCCGAAGCCGCTGCCATCGTCGCACCCGTGGTGATAACGTCGTCGATGAGCAGCAGGCGGCGGCCCCGCACGTCCTCAACGGTCTCGTACATGCCTTGGGCACGCTCGCGGCGCTCCTCACGACCGAGTTCGCGCTGGTCGCCATGCCCGTACTTGACGAGAGCATCGAGCAGGGGAACACCCGACAGCTCGCAAAATGGGCGCGCAATAGCCTCCATATGATCAAAACCACGCCGCCGAAACGCTGCCGCCGTCGCAGGCACAAACACCACCGCATCCGCACCGGACAGCACACCTCCTAAGCGTTCGGGCGCTACGACCTGGGCATGCAGGGCGGTGTCGTAGAGCAGCTCCGCCAGATACGGAGCCAGACGTCGCTCGCCCGCATCCTTGTACGCTTTAATGATGCGCGGCAGCGGATGCGCATAGACGGCGCACGCCAGGCAGCGGTCGAGCGCCTCCGCCATTGCCGAGGACGTGCCCTCGACCGAACACTCAGTGCACAGCAAATCCCCAAACGGGGCACCGCATCGGGTGCAGCTATGACGTGGGTCGATGAGCGTGAGCGCGGCCAGGCAGTCTTGGCAAATAAGCGCACCGGCGCGCTCGCAGCCGGCACATCGTGTTGGCGACAATGCCTCGAGCGCCTCGCGTGCCACCCGCTCGGCAAACGGTAGCAATTCGTCCGCAAACGGTAGGGCACCGGCACCCTGCAGACGGCTCGATATGTTCAGATGGCTCTTCAAGACACAACCCTCCCTACATTCGGTCGCAGGGAGGGTTGTTGATTCGGCGCTATGATACCCCGATGCGCTCGGGGCAAGGCGGGCTAAATCCGCTCGCGGGCGTTATTCGCCGGCGGGCGGTTGTGGTGCGGACGAAGACGGGGTCGAGCCCTCGCCACCATCCTGGCGCGGCTTGCGGGAACGGCGCCGGCGACGGCGCTTTTGACCCTGGTCGGCCGAGCCCTCGCCACCGCGATCCTCGCGCGGCTCGCGCTCGTCGCGAGCGGCGCCACGCGAAGCCTTAGCAGCCGCTCCCCCGCCATCTCCGGGACGACGGCGCGTGACCTTGACCTCGCCATCCGAGACCTGATCGGCCACGGAGGGCACTGAGGGCTTCTGTTGCGCGCCCGAGGAATGGCGACGGCGCGGACGCGGCGCGCGCTCCTCCTCGCCACGTGACTTGCCGCCCTTGTCGGCAGGCGTATCGGAGGCCGAGGGGCCCTTGGAAGCGGCACCAGCCTCGCGAGCAGCTGCGGCGCGGAAGGCGTCCTCGCGCTCCTCGCTCGACAGATGACGGCGGCGACGACGCGTGGGGTTCATGCCACCGCCGCGATTCTGCTGCTGGGGCTGCTGAACCTCGCGCTCGCGAGAGGCGTTCTTGCCCGCGGCTGCAGCCTCGGTAGAATCGCCCGAGCCCGCGCGCTTGCGACGACGACGGCCACCGGCGGCCTCCTCGGCCTCGGGTGCCTCGGCCTTGCCGCGGCCCTTTCCACGGCCACGGCCCTCGACCTGGCTCTGAGCAGCGCGGGTATCGGAATCGGCATCGCGACGACGGCGCTTGGGCATCGACGTGCCGGCAAGACGGTCGGCGCTCGACAGACCATCGCCCACGTCGACGCCGTTCTCGCGATCGAGCTCCATGAGCGCCAGGCGCATCTCGGGCGACTCGATGCGCTCGAGCACGTCGCGCGTCACGCAGTCGGGGCGGCAGTTGCAGCCCTGCTCGGCGGCCTTCTTTTTGCAGCCCTCCGAGTACGTCATATCGGCCAGGTTGACCTTAAAGACTTTGCCGTTCTCCAGGCGCAGCACCAGCTGCTCACGCGGCGTGTCATATTCCTGAATACGCGCCTTGCCAAGCGGCGTATCGATGAGCGTCTTCTTTTTGGGCGCACGGCTCTTAAAGTCCTTGTACGCCTCGAACTCATAGCGCAAGCAGCACATCAGGCGGCCGCACACGCCGCTGATTTTGGACGAGTTGAGCGGCAGGTCCTGCTCTTTTGCCATGCGGATCGAGACGGGCTCAAACTGTCCGCCAAAGCGCGTGCAGCAGAGCTCCTGTCCGCATTGGGCGTAGCCGCCCACCAGGCGGGTCTCGTCGCGCACGCCGATCTGGCGCATGTCGACGCGAATGTGCAGCGTCGAGGACAGGTCCTTGACGAGCTGACGAAAATCGACGCGCTCCTCGGCCGCAAAGTAGAACACGGCCTTCTCGCCGCCAAACAGGTACTCGACGCCGACCGGCTTCATCTCGAGGTCGAGCTCCTTGACCAGGCGGCGGAAGTCGACCATGGCCTCGTCGCCCTGGATGGCCAGGTCGTCGGCAAGCTGCAGGTCGATGTCGCTCGCCACGCGCAGCACGGGCTTGAGCGGCTGACCGATCTCGTCTTGCGGCACCTCGAAGGGATCGGCCGTGACCAGGCCGATCTCGGTTCCGCGCTCGGTGGAGCAAATGGCATAATCGGCCTCGAGGATATCCAAATCCTGCGGATCGAACCACAGGTCGCGCGAGGCGTAGGTAAACTTAACGGGTACGACTAACGGCATTTCAGTGCCTTCCTGATATCGAACAGCATGACCTCGATGGCCAGCTGGGGAGTAACGTTTCTGGCAATGTTGCGCTCGGCGGTCGCGACTGCCTCGAGCGCCCGCGTGGCACCCGCAACATTGGTCGCGGCGGCAAGCCGCCCGATCGTGTCGCGCACGTCCTCGTTCACTACGTCGGCTGCCTCGTCCTGAAGCGTCAGCAGCACGTCGCGCATAAGCGTCCGCGCGCTCGCCAGCGCTTCCATGATACCCGAACGCTCGCGCGCGTTGAGTTCGCGCTTGTTGCGGTCCTCAAGCTGCTTCAATGCTCCACGCGACAGGTAATCGGCGTTTTGCTCGAGCACCTTTTCCTGCGTGGACTTGACCTCGGCGAGCGGCGCCTTAACGGCGACGATGAGCGACTTGGCGCGGCTGAGCACATCGGCCTCGTCGGCGGCGATGAGCGAATCGATGGCACGGACCATCTGGCGGCGAGCATCCTGGCGCTCGGCGCTCTTGAGGAACTCGATGCCACGCGTGGGGCTTCCCGCTACGGCGACGGCCATGCGGCAACGCGCAGGGTCCTGACCGGTGGCGCGACTCACGGCACGCGCGGCCACGGCGGGCGACACCAGCCGAAACGGCACGCACTGGCAGCGGCTCACGATGGTGGGCAACATCACGTCTGCCGAGGTGCCCAGCAAGATGAACATGACGCCCTCGGGCGGCTCCTCGAGTGTTTTGAGCAGCGCGTTAGCGGTGTTGGCGCGCAGCTGCTCGGCACGGTCGATGATGTAGACCTTGGCCTTGGCACGGATGGGCGCCAGGGGCACGTCGTCGAGCAGCTCGCGGGTCTGGGCGATGAGGTAGCCCGTGGCGCTCTCGGGCGTGTAATAGTGCACGTCGGGATGCGTATGGCGCGCGACGCGCACGCAGCTGTCGCATGCGCCGCAGCCATCCTGCTCGCACAGGAAGGCTTGGGCGAGCGCCCACGCGGCGTCGAGCTTGCCCGCGCCGGGCGCTCCCAAGAACAGATAGGCGTGCGATGCGCGACCGCTGGCGACGGCGTTGGTCAAAAAGTCGCGCACGCGCTCCTGGGTGTCGAGCTTGGCCAGCAGGCTTGCCTGAGCGGGGGCCATGTTACTCGGCCTCCTTGGCAAGCGCGGCGGCGACAGCATCCTGGGGGATATCGAGACCGTACGCGCGAACCTGCTCGACCGTCTTCTCGAAAACTTCCTCGACGGTCGTAGTGGCGTCGATGAGCTTTACGCGGTTTGGCTCCTCGGCAGCAATGGCACAAAATCCCTGGTACACACGCTCCTGGAATGCCATGCCCTTAGCCTCCATGCGATCTGCCGCGCCACGGGCTGCCATGCGTAGCGCCGCCTGCTCGGGCGTGATGTGGTAGACGAGTGTGAGCGCCGGGTGCGTTCCCGCGACGGCCAGGTTGTTGGCGTCGCGCACCATCTGGCGGTCGAGGCCATCGGCAAACGCCTGGTAGCAGGTCGTGGAATCGTAGAAGCGATCGCACAGGACCACCTTGCCGGCCGCAAGGGCGGGGGCTATGACCTCGTGCACCAGCTGGGCACGCGCAGCCTCGTAGAGCAGCAACTCGCAGGTGTCGCCCATCGCCATATTGGCGGGGTCGAGCAGCAGGGCGCGGATCTTTTCGCTGATGGCGGTGCCGCCCGGTTCGCGCAGGCTCACAACCTGGTGGCCAGCGAGCTCGAGCGCGCGGGCAAGCAGGCGCGCCTGCGTGGACTTGCCGGCACCGTCGACGCCCTCGAGCGTGATAAAGCTATGTTGAGCAGGCTCAAAAGCCATGGGCGCAGCCCCTTCCTACAAGGCGCGTAAATGCAGATATATCAACCAAGCCATGATACCCCAGCGTCCGGCGCACCCCAAATCGAACCTAGTCATTAGGGCGGCGGTTAGGGACGATCCTAAACTGCCGGCAGAAAAGGAACGTCCCCAACTGCCGGCTAAAGTTGCGGTGAAATAGGGACTGATTGAAGCCCTGAGACCGCCAAACAGTCCCTATTTCACCGCAACGTATGATGGGGAATTTTGAATGCTGGGTATAATCGTCGTATTCGTCGTATTGCATTGAAATGTGGCGAAAGGAGTGGCAATGTCTCGGTATTGCGCCTCGTGCGGCAAGCTTCTTGCAGATAATGCCAAGTTCTGCACCTCGTGCGGTGCACCCGTTGAGCAAACAGCCGCGAGCGATAGCCAGCCCGCTTTTGAGCAGACCGGCTCCCTTGATACGCCGCAAGCCAAGGCGGACGACCCCCTCGCCTATAGCCCCGACCCCGCCGCAAGGACCGAGGCCGTCGAGACCACGCAGCGCATACCCGTCGCGAGCGGCTCGCCCCAACAGCAGCCGGCTCCCGCATACGCGCCCGCTTCGCCACAGACCCCCGCTCCCAAAAAGAGCGGCACCGGGCCGCTTATCGCCGTTATCGTTGTGCTGGTGGCGATCATCATCGCCCTGGTCATCTTCTTTGCGATCAGACCGTTCGACAACGCCGCCACGCAGACGACTGCCGAGGTAGCTAAGCTGCACCATGACGTCGACGACGATGACCTAAAGCCTCTCGGCAATCCCAACAGCCTGTACGACGATGATGACGATGACGACGAGGATGGCGGCGAAGCAACGCTCTCCGAGCAGAACCTCTACCGTCGCCTGAGCGAATACTACGACCTGCTCGAAGATCTCGACAGCCAGGTCCGTGGCTGCGCGCAGAACTTCAACGGCAACTATCTGGAAGAGGATCGAACCACCCGTCAAAATCTCGCCGACGTCGCCGAGCGCACGGAGGACACCATCGAGCAGTATTACGACATCGTCGAGGACCTGGACGTCCCGACGAGCTCCAAGAACTACAGCTCCTGGAAGGGTATCATCGCCCTGTACGACGACCTGGATCACCGCATTGACGCAATCTGTGATGCCTGGGAGATCAGCCTGAAATACGCCAAGCCTGCGGACCACAAGAATGAGATCGTGGCGCCGCTGTCGCGCGACAACGTGGCGGGCACCAATGACAATAAGTACCGCCTAGACTTTGAGGAGCGCTATCCCGGCGCCAAGCCTGTCGAGGTGAACTAGCGCTTTGTCGTTCCCGAGCCGGCAGTTAGGGACGTTCCTAAACTACCGGCAGAAAAGGAACGTCCCTAACTGCCGGTCAAAAAAACGAGCGAGGATCGCGGGGTCCTCGCTCGTTTTTTTGGGCAATGTTTCGGCTGCGCCGTTACTTGTCGGCGGCTGCTTTCTTGGCAGTCGACTTCTTCGCGGTCGTCTTCTTGGCGGCAGTGGCTTTCTTAGCCGTCGTCTTCTTTGCCGTGCTCGCCTTGGTTGTGGTCTTGCGACCGCGGGCGGGCTTCTTCTCCTTGGTCGGGCAGTCCATGTTGACGCAGATACGCCACGGACCGCGCGCCGTGTTGACCACCACGATGGGGGCGCCGCACTCGGGGCAGGTCTCGCCCGTCGCCTCGAGCTTGCCGCGCGCCGGCAGCGGATAGCTCACGCCGCAGTCATCGTAGTTGGTGCAGCGGATAAAACGCTTGCCGCTCTTCTCGCTCTTGTGCGCGATCAGGTCGCCGTGACGTCCGGCCTCGGCACACACCTTGCACTCGCCCACCTTAAGATCGGGCTCGTAGTTGGTGGGGCACGTGGGGTTCACGCAGATCTCGAAGGCCTTCTGGCGGAATGGCTGGCACTTGATGCGCGGCGCGCCGCACTCGGGGCACACGGCGGCCTCGCCCTCGAGCGGGCTCACCTTGACGCCACTCGGCACCGGATAGGTCACGTCGCAGTCGGGCCAACCCATGCAGCCGATAAAGCTGCCGCGGGTCTTGGCGCTCGTCTTCATAACCAGGTCCTTGCCGCACTTGGGGCAGGCGCCCACGCGCGCATCGGCCGTGACGGCGTCGCTGATGGCGTCGCCCAGCTCCTGCGTATGCTTGAGCAGCTCGTCGAGCACGCCGGCCAGCAGCGCGCGCGAGTGCGTCACGACATGCTCTTCGGTGTCCTCGCCGCGCTCCACGCGGGTCATGTCGCCATCGAGCTCGCTGGTCATATCGGGGCTCGTGATGCGCGGGGCAAACTGCGACAGCGCGTCGATGATGGCGATGCCCAGCTGGCTCGGCTCAACGGGATCATTTTTGAGATAGCGCACGGCATACAGGCGCTCGATGATGCTCGCGCGCGTGGACTTGGTGCCCAGGCCGCGCTTTTCCATCTCCTGCACGAGCTTGCCCTGGCTGTAGCGCGCGGGCGGCTCGGTCTGCTTGGCCTCGAGCTTAATGTCGAACACGTCGACCGTGTCGCCCTGCTCAAGCGGCGGCATCTGCTCGTCGCGCTTGAGGCCGTACGGATATGCCTCGCGGAAACCCGGGGTCACGAGCACATCGCCCGAAGCCACGAACGGCTCACCGTTCACGTCGAGCTCGAGCTTGGTATTCTCGATGGTCGCGGGACCCATAAGCGTCGCCAGGAAGCGGCGGGCGATGAGGTCGTAGAGCTTGCGCTGGCCGCCATCGAGCGTGGACGGATCGCCTTCGCCCGTGGGGTAGATGGGCGGGTGGTCGGTGGTCTCGACTTTGCCGCGCGTGGGCTTCATGGGGCCGGCGAGTACCTTTTTGCACACGGGCGCCAGCGCCGGGTTGATCTTTGCCAGGTCGCTCACCACGGCGCCCAGATCGAGCGTCGCGGGGTACACGGTGTTGTCGACACGCGGATAGCTGATGAGGCCCGCCATGTAGAGGGACTCGGCGATGCGCATCGTACGCGCAGGCGAGATGCCCTCGGCCGCGGCGGCAGCCTGCAGCGAGGTCGTCGCAAACGGCGTGGGCGGCTGCTGCTTGCGGGAGCGCTTGGTCACCGCGGCGACGGTTGCCGTCGTAGCGCCGTCGACGTGGCCGTACGCCGTCTCGGCAGCATCTTTATCGGTAAAACGTGCCGTCTTGTGCGCAATCTTAAAGCGGTCATCCTCGGCAGCACCCTGAGCGGCACCCATGCCGCGAATCTGCCAATAGTCCTCGGGCACAAACGCCATGCGCTCGCGCTCGCGCTCGACCACCAGGGCAAGCGTCGGCGTCTGCACGCGGCCGGCGGAGCGCACGTTGCCAAAGCCGCCAAACTTGGCGAGCGTCAGGTAGCGCGTGAGCACCGCACCCCAAATGAGGTCGATGTGCTGGCGGCTCTCGCCGGCGTCGGCCAGATTCTGGTCGAGCGAGACAAGATTATCGAAGGCCTGCGTAATCTCGGCCTTGGTAAACGAAGAATACTGAGCGCGGGCGACCGGCAAGTCCGGCGCGACCTCGCGCACCTTGTTGAGGGCGTCCGAGCCGATCAGCTCACCCTCGCGATCGAAGTCCGTGGCGATGATGACGCTGTCGGACTTCTTGGCAAGGTTCTTGAGCGAACGAATGAGCTCCTTCTCGGCCGGCAGCTTAATGACGGGCGCCCAGGTAAGGTAAGGCAGGCTCTCAAGCTTCCAGCCCTTGATGGAGATACCATCGGCAAGGAACGGCTTGCGCTTGGTGTCGTACGGCGGGCGGGCCAGGCCATCGGGCATATCGGCCGGCAACATCTCGCCGTCCTCGGTGACCGAATACCAACCCAGCTTTTTATCGAACAGCACACTGTCGCAAAAATCGGGTGCCAGGATGTGACCGGCAAGGCCGATGGTCACGCACTCCTCGCCCTTCCACTCAAAACGGTAGATGGCGGTGTTGTACACCTTGTCCTTTTTGGGCTTACCCGTGGACAGCCGCTCGGCGATTTGACGCGCGGCATCGTTTTTCTCGGCGATGATGAGCTTCAAAAGAGGCTCCTATCTCGTATCTCTGCGGCTACGCCCGCCCGTATGGCGGCCGACTTACGCCCTTGCTTGCTCAATCTGCCCGATGAGCCAATCGCACCAGGCATCCATGCCCTCGCCCTTGCGCGCGCTCACGGCAAACCGCGGCGCTTGCGGATTGAGGTCATCGAGTGTCTTAGTATACCTATCCATGTCAAAATCGAAAGCCGGGGCCACGTCGACCTTGTTGAGCAGCTGCGCGCCGGCGTGCTGGAAGATGCCCGGATACTTGATGGGCTTGTCGTCGCCCTCGGGCACCGAGAGAATCATGATGGACAGGTTCTCGCCCAGGTCAAAGTCGACCGGGCAGACCAGGTTACCCACGTTTTCGATAAAGATGACGTCGATGTTCTCCAGACCCACAGCCTGGTCGAAGGCATCGACAGCCTCCATGATCATGTTGCCCTCGAGGTGGCACAGACCGCCCGTGTTGATCTGGATGGCGGGCATGCCGGCTTCCTTCATGGTGATGGCGTCGACATCCGAGGCGATATCGCCCTCGATGACGGCACAGCGTAGGCCGGCCTTGTCACGCAGGCGCTCGTTGGTGCCCAGAATCGTGGTGGTCTTACCCGAGCCGGGGCTCGACAGCACATTGATCACGTAGGTGCCTGCCTCATTAAATCGCTGACGCAGCTGATCTGCCAGGCGCTCGTTGCGCGACAGGATCGGCGACGCGATATCAATCGTTTTCTCGGCCATACTTAGCGCTCCTTACTTTGGCCCCTTTATACCCCATCATTAGATGGCTAGCGGGCTAATCGTCGGGGGTTTCGATTTCGATACTTGCGATATCGAGCTCGCGGCCGTGCAGCAGGCGCACGTTGGCGCCGCCACACTGGGGGCAGCGACAATGGAAACGGTCGTGCTCAAAGACCTCGCCGCAGTCCAGGCACTCGCTTTGTGGATGGACCTCCTCCACGGCAAGCTCGCAGCCGCGCGTGAGCGGGTCCTCATCGCGAAACGTCTCCCACGCAAAGTCGAGTGCCTCGCGCACGACCTCGGTCATATCCCCGATACGAAGCGTTACCAAAACGGCGCGCGAGGCCCCCGCCCCACGCGCCGCGCGAATCACTGTATCGAGTATGCCGTTGACAATGCCAACCTCGTGCATACCGATTTACTCCTCGTCGTCCTCGTCGTCCGAGAACAGGTCCAGACGGCTCACGAACAGGCCCTCCTTGCCCTCGCGCGCGGTAATGACCACGCGAGCGATGGCGAGCGAAATCTCGTAGAGCGAGAGCAGGGCGCCATACATGAGACCCAGCGTAACGGGCGAGCCGTCGGGCGTAATCACAGCCGAACCCACGAGCAGGCCTACGTACACGTAGCGCCAGGCGCTGCGGAAGGCCGCATAGGACACGATGTGGAAAACGGACAGGTAGAAGATGATGAGCGGCAGCTCAAACGCCACACCAAAGCCGATCATAAAGAGCAGCTCCATGTTGACGTAGTTCTCCAGATCGGGCAACGCCGTAGCGACAGCCGAGGTCTCGCCGATGAGCCACTCAAAGCCCGCCGGGATGATGATGAAGTAGCAGAAGATGGCACCCAGGAAGAACAGCACCGTCGAGGCGAGCACCGTGGGCACAACCCACTTGCGCTCGTTGGGGCGCAGTGCCGGCAGGAAAAATGCCAGAATCTGCCAGATGATCATGGGCGTGCACATGACCACGGCCATCTTGATGGCAAGCGAGAAGCGCAGGCCAAAGCCGCCGAGCGTGGTGGTGATGTAAAACTTACCGTCCGGCACAAAGGAGCGGATGGGGTCCTCAAGAATATCGAGCACCACGGGCGTGGCAAAGTACAGCACGATGGCGGCGGCAAACACCGAAACGACCACGATGGTCAGGCGGCGACGGAGCTCTCCCAGGTGATCGAAGAGCGGCATGCGCGCAGGTCCGATCGGCATTACTCATCGCCTCCCTTCGGGGCGTCGGCGGCAGCAGCCTCGGCATCGTCCTCGACCTCGAGCTCGCGAGCGAGCTGGTCGACGACGGCCTTGCGCTTGCGGGGACGACGGGCGTAGAGGTCAGCCGTCGTGGGCTCTGCCGGCTCGGGCTCGGGCTCTGCAGCAGGCTCGGGCTCGACGGCAGCAGCAGGCTCTGTACCCTCGGCCTCATCAACAGCGCCTTCGCCCTCAGCAGCACCCTCGCTTGCGGCCTTCTCGGCAGCAAGACGGGCGCGACGCTCGGCAAAGGTCTCCTTCTTGGCGGGCGCTGCCGTCTCGGCGACATCCTCGTCCGCATCGGAATCGTCGTCGGTCGCAGCAGTCTTCTTGGGCTTGACCGGGGCCGACGCGACCTCGCTCACCGGATCGATAATCTCGGACTGAACAACGGCCGTCATCTTTTCCTGCGTCTCGCGGAACTGACGGATGGCACGGCCGATCGTGCGGCCCATCTGCGGGAGCTTATCCGGGCCAAACAGCAAAAAGCCGAAGACCACGATGATCGCGAGCTCACCCTCTCCAATACCAAACACACATACCTCCAAGGCTCGATGTGAGTCGAGCCCGCACCGCGCCATTCGGCCGGAACTCGTCTATTCATTCGGTCAAGTATAGCGCCCGGACGCCAAAACGTCCGAGCGCATCACAAACATATGCCAAACGGCACGCCCTTTTGGGGGCAAAGATTATGCAGCGGTGATCGAAATCTCCTGGTCGACGCCCAACAGCTGAACCACGCGCATCACCGGGGGCTGCACGTTGACGCAGCTAAAACGCTTACCATGATCAGCTGCGTGGTGTGCGGCGCCCACAAGCACGCCAATGCCTGTCGAATCGATGTAGCTCACCTGGGCAAAATCGAGCTCAACGGCCTCAGTGGGCTGCTCGAGCGCCAGGTCGATGGCATTGCGCAGGCTATCGGCGTTAGAGATATCGATCTCACCGGTCACCTTAATGGTGTAGAGCTCTGGCGTGGGGTTGGTGGAAATACCCAAATCCATGTATACGCTCCTTTACGTATCGAAAGTGCGGATAGTACTAGGCGCGGACTTGCGGGGCCCTACGCGTTAGGCGCGCTCGGTACGCGCAAGCTCGGCAGCGACGAGCTTGACAGCCAGCACCAGCACATCGAGCGCAGCCTCCAGGTCCTCGACCGTGGGATAGCTCGGCGCGATGCGGATGTTGGTGTCGCGCGGATCCTTGCCATAAGGCCAGGTGGCACCAGCCGGCGTGAGCTTGACGCCCAGGTCGGCACAAAGCGCGGCGACCTTCTGGGCCGAGCCCTCGGGGCCATCGAAACTCACAAAGTAGCCGCCATGGGGATGAGTCCAAGTGGCGCAACCCGTGTTGCCCAAGCCCTCGGTGAGTTTACGCTCAACGGCCTCAAAGCGCGGGCGCAGGAACTCGGCATGCTTTTTCATGTGCTCCTTGACCGCCTCGATGGTGGGAAGGAAACGCACGTGACGCAGCTGGTTGAGCTTGTCGGCGCTAATAAGACCGGCCTTCAGGCGCTTGGAGAACTCGGCGATGACCGCGGGGCTCGCACCGATAAAGCCGATGCCGGCACCCGGGAAGGTGATCTTGGACGTCGAGGCAAAGGCCACCACGCGGTCCTCGGTGCCCGCCGCGCGGGCAAGACCGAAGATGTTGGCGAGCTCGTCGGTCTCGTCGTACAGGTCGTGCACGCAGTAGGCGTTGTCCCAGAAGATGCGGAAATCGGGCGCGGCCGTGGGCATCTCGACCAGGCGACGCACAGTGTCCTCGCTAAAGGTGATGCCCGTGGGGTTGGAATACTTGGGCACGCACCAGATGCCCTTGATGGAGTCGTCGGTGGCAACCAGGCGCTCAACCTCGTCCATGTCGGGGCCGTTGTCGGTCATCGCGACGGGGACGTTCTCGATGCCCAAGTCGGCGGTGATGCCAAAGTGGCGATCGTAGCCGGGAACGGGGCACAGGAACTTGACCTTCTTGCCGTCGTGCGCTGCCTCGTAAGCCTCCCAAGGGTCGCTGCCGCACGAGCCGCAACGCCAGAACATACCGGCGATATCGTGCTCGATCAGCAGGCTCGATGAGCCCAGTACGAGCGTCTGCTCGGCAGGACAACCCAGGAACTCCCCCGCCAGCTTGCGTGCCGAGGGAATGCCCTCAAAGCAGCCGTAGTTGGAGCAGTCGACATTGCCGTCGTGCAGATCGGCATCGGCATTGAGGATATCGAGCATGGGGCGAGAAATGTTCACCTGGGAGGGCGACGGCTTGCCGCGCGCCATGTCGAGCGCCAGGCCCTTGGCCTTGACCTCGGCAACCTCGGCTTTAAGCGCCTCGATGGCGGCATCGAGTTCGGTGGTTTCCATCTTCTGGTAGATCGTCTGCATGGGGTGCGACCTTTCGCGAAGCGGTACGTTGCAGTTCGTCTAAGTATAGACCGCCATCGTCGCAACGTTATGAAGCCGTGATAGATTAAGTTCATCGCAATCAATTACGAATCGCCGCGCATGCCGGCGTGGGGCGCCCAAGGAGGCACTATGGAGTACGGATCGTTTCAGGCCGAGGAATTCGGCGACTTGCAGCGCCTGGTCGACGGACTGTTTTACGACCGCCACGCCATCGACCGCCTGGATCTGATCGTACAGGCCGAAATCTTGGACCTGGCGCCCGACCTCATGGAGATCGTGAATCTTTTGCCGCCCGGCTACTACGACCGCCAGTCACTTTGCGACCAGCTCAACTCCGCCTTGGCCGCCCACGGCTGGGGCGCCGTCTACGGAACGGTGGAATAAGCCTCGAGGCCGGCAATTTGGCCCGCTTCCCGACCTTGGCGAGGCTTGTTTTAGGGCTTGTGGCCAAAAAAGGGCAAATATGAGTACTGTTACCTTTTTAGTAGCAGCGATTTTTGGTCGAAATCGGCAAAACTCGACTTGAAACTTCCTAATCACCGTCAGCTAGCGCCAAATTGGAAGTCGATGGTCACTCATTAACGTACAGTTCTTATAACTTTGTTCATTATTTTCCGCACCTAAAATGATACGCCGTTTGTGACAGTACTCACAAACGGCGTTTTTTGACCACTGGCGTGTCTGGCAGGCGGCAAGCAGGTGGCGCGCGCAGACGTGGTGTAAGAGCGTCCTGAGGTCCGTCGCT
>JAQCQR010000028.1 GCA_027687465.1 Coriobacteriaceae bacterium AF08-21 | reverse complement strand
GCCGCCTCGTTTCAAGGCACCTTGCTCGCTCTGGCGGGTTTTCGCTGACTTTGCCAAGGCATCGGCGTCGCCTTTGTTGGCACTTGGGGACGTTCCTTTTGTGTCGGCACTTGGGGACAGTCCTTATGTCAAGAGATTGGTGCAAGAGGGATAGGTTGCCTTGCGTCGATCTAAATAGGTTGCGGTGAGATAGTTCTTGAATTGGCCTTATTGAGGACTAAACAGGAACTATCTCACCGCAACTGCGTTGAACGTTTTTTGGCAACTGGTTTACTTGCTCGCGAAGAGCCAGACCAGGATGATCGCTAGAATCACGGCGACGATGCAGACGATGGCGCCGGTGAATTTGATGCGTGAGTCGCGGGTACGCTCGCGCACCGCGTCCTCGGTGGCCTCGAGCTGGGCGACTTCTCGCTCGGTCTCGGTGTGTTCGGCTTTGTCTCGGGCCAAGGACCCTGCAAGCGACTCAGTGATCTCTGGGTGGTCGTGCACCTCGGTCGCCTGTTCGATGATCGACTGCGCATGTGCGGCATCTGTTTGGGCGTTGGCGATGGTCTGCTCCTGGTCGCGGCGCGCCTTGTCCTCGGCAGCGATCTTCTCGCGCAGTTCGCGCTGACGAGTCGCGGCGGCGGTCTTCGCCGTCTGCAGCTCGTCGCGCGCGGCATCGGCTTCGGTCGTCACGGCTTGGTGCGCGCGTTTTGCGTCGGCGATAGGGGCTTGAGCCTGTTCGACGGCCTGCTCGGCTGCGGCAAGCGAGTGCTCAAGGTCGGCGGTGATGCGCGGGACATCTTCTTCGGCTTTACGCAGGGCATCTGCCGTGTCGGAGATCTGCATCGAGAGCTCGCTGGTGCGCACCGTATAGTTGGCGGGATTTGCCGAGGGATTGCGTTGCAGCTCGGCATACTCATGACGCAGCGTCTCGAGCTGGGCGCGCGTGGCGTCGACGGTTTGTTGTGCGGCCGCAATGCCGGCGTCTCGCTCGGCCTTCACCTTGTCGCGGATGCGCTTGGAATCCTCAAGACGTCGAACGAGGCGGTTGCCGGTCTCGCGCGAGCTCGCCTCGCGGGCCTCCACGGCGTCGAGCGCGGCCTTCAAGCGGAGTTCAGTCGCGTCATCCTCTGTCTTCATTTGTTCGAGCTGGCCCTTGAGCTCTGTCGCCTTGGCGGCGTGGGCATCACGGTCAATCTCAGCGGCCGCTGCAGTCTTTTGGGCCGCGGCAATCGCCTGGCGCTGGTCGGCGACGATCTGGTCGTAGCGGCCTGCGATATCCTGGCGCGTCTCGAGTTCCTCGGCCTGATCGGCAATGCGCTGCTCGAGTTCGGCCAAGTGGGCGCGGGCGTCGGCAAGTGCCTTTTTCGCGGCGTTCATCTCACGCATGGCCGAGGCGCCCTGGGCGATAAAGGCGCCCACGGCGTTCGCAGTGTTCGAGACGGCGGTCCCCAGATCGCGGCTCGCGGCGGGGGAGTGCGGGGCGGTCGGGCGAGCGGTGTCGACAGCGTCCGCATCGGCAGCCTGCGGCGCGGCGATATTGCCGGTACCGCCCTCGACCACAGAAAAGCCTGCTGCGTGCGGATCGACCGCGTCGGCGCCAATTGTGGGGTGCTCGAGCTGCAGGAACGAGGGCATGGTGCTGCCTTGATCGGCAACGGGGGTCTCGCCGGGCACAAAGGTCGAGGCGGCCTCGGCGGCCTCCTCTTCCTCGGCATCCACGTCGGCGTCGGCCACGGCGTCTTTCATCGCTTTGACGGCATCCATCATGGAGTCCATGACGGCGTCGAGCTCTTCTTCCGAAGACACCTCGATGGGGCCCGCAGCTTGCGGAGCGGCATCCTGTACGGGGTCGTCGTCCTGAGCGGGCGCATCGTCGTTTTGCTCGCCGGCATCTTCGGCGCCGGGGGTTTCCGCCGTAGCGCTTTCGTCCAAGATGGGGTCGTCGAGGTCAATATCATCGCAGGTCACAGCGTCGGCATCTGCAGTGACGTCTGCGGGATCATCAATATGCTGTTGAGTCTGGGGGTCCAGCTCGTCTGTCATAGGCATGTGCTCCTCATCGTTGTTTGTCACCCTATGATAAAGTCTCGCGCCGACATCCCGCGCGCTGCAGCAAAGTTTCAAAACGTGTTCGATGGCTCGCGTCGATAGCAAAAACTCGGCCACTTTATCCAGTTTGTACTTGACAATCCCTTCGCCGAAAGACGTTATGCCGTTCGCCTGCCGAGGCCTTTTCTTTTCACTTGAACCCGTTAAAGTTGCATTTCAGCTTTTGTCGCGTTTATTTGGATGCGCGCAGTCGGCGGGTGCGCCCGTCGCGATTTGAAAGGACTTTATATGGGACTTTTCACTGGTAAGACCGTGATCGTCACCGGCGGCGGCAAGGCCACGCTCAAGGACGGCTCCGCTGGCTCCATCGGCTACGGTATCGATATCGCTTTTGCCAAGGAGGGCGCAAACCTCGTCATCACCGGCCGCAACGTTGCCAAGCTCGAGGCTGCCAAGGAATCCCTCGAGGCCGAGTACGGCGTCAAGGTTCTGCCTGTTCAGGCCGATGTCTCGGCTGGTCAGGACAACGAGGCCGTCGTCCAGAACGTCATCGACAAGGCTATTGAGGAGTTCGGCCGCATCGACGCCGTCGTCAACAATGCTCAGGCCAGCGCTTCGGGCGTGACGATCGCCGATCACACCATGGACCAGTTCAACCTCGCCATTTACTCCGGTCTGTATGCCACCTACCTGTACATGCAGAAGGCCTACCCGCACCTGAAGGAGACCAAGGGCTCCGTGGTCAACTTTGCTTCGGGCGCCGGCCTGTTTGGCAACTATGGCCAGTGCAGCTACGCCGCTGCCAAGGAGGGCATCCGCGGTCTGACCCGCGTCGCTGCCAACGAGTGGGGCAAGGACGGCATCAACGTCAATATCGTTTGCCCGCTTGCTTGGACCGCCGCGCTCGAGAACTTCCAGGATGCCTATCCCGAGGCGTTCAAGGCCAACGTCCACATGCCACCGGCGGGTCACTACGGCGACGTCGAGAAGGAAATCGGCCGCGTTGTCGTTCAGCTCTGCGGTCCCGACTTTAAGTATATGAACGGCGAGACCGTCACCCTCGAGGGTGGCATGGGCCAGCGTCCGTAGGGTTACGCGGTTTTACCAAACCGCGTAACGGGTCGACGCTGCGCGGTCACCAGGGCGACAACTTGTCATTCAAAGAGGGCGGCATGACCAGAAGGTCTATGCCGCCCTCTTTTCATGCCAATTTGTTCGCCCTGGCGACCGCTCGCTGTCGTTGCCAGAGCATCGGCGTTGCCTTGGCTGTTGGAGATGATCTCGTAGTCGTTGGGGACGTTCTTAAATGACTAGTCATAAGGGACACTCTTGCCGGCACTTGGGGACAGTCCCTAAGTGCCGGCAGATTGGGACACTTCTTTGCAAGATGGCGCTGAAGATTGTCCCCGACGACTAGTCGTTTAAGAACGTCTCCGACGACTAGTCGTTTAATGCACCAGTTTCTGTCGAGTCGGTGCTTCTTGCGGGTTGCTCGTATAATGGTTTGCGTATGAGCCGCAACCAAGGAGTTCCAGTTTATGGATCAAAACCTGTTTAAATTCGACCTGATCGCCGAGGACCCGACGACGCACGCGCGTGCCGGTGTGCTGCACACCCCGCACGGCGACATCGAGACGCCGATCTTTATGCCCGTGGGCACCAAGGCAAACGTCAAGGGCATCCCCACCGAGACCGTCAAGCAGCTCGGTGCGCAGATCGTGCTCGCCAATACCTATCACCTGTCCATGCGCCCCGGCGAGGACACCATCGCCGAGCTGGGCGGACTGCATAAGTTCATGAACTGGCACGGCCCCATCCTCACCGACTCGGGCGGATTCCAGGTCTTTAGCCATAACGACGCCGTCAAGCTCACCGACGAGGGCGTGCGCTTTATCGTCAACGACTACGACGGTCGCCACGTGTTCTGGACGCCCGAGGACAACATGGAAATCGCCATGAAGCTCGGTTCCGACATTTGCATGCAGCTCGACCAGTGCCCCGGCTATCCCGCCACGCGTGCCTACGTCGAGCGCGCCGTGGAGCTGTCGAGTATGTGGGCCGAGCGCTGCTACAAGGCCCACACCCGTGATGACCAGGCACTCTTTGGCATCGTCCAGGGTGGCATGCATCTGGATCTGCGCCTGCGATCGCTGCGCCACCTGGAGGAGTGCGGTGACTTCCCCGGTTACGGCATCGGCGGCTACTCGGTGGGCGAGGACCACGAGACCATGTTCGAGACACTGGCGCCGCTGGTTTCCGAGTATATGCCTAAGCACAAGCCGCGCTACCTCATGGGCGTCGGCAACCCTACCACGCTCGTGCGCGGCGTTGGCGTGGGCATCGACATGTTCGACTGCGTGCTGCCGACGCGCACCGGCCGCATGGGTACGGCGTTCTCCAGTGAAGGTCGCCTTAACTTCCGCAACGCGCGCTTTGCGCACGACGACGGCCCCATCGATCCCACCTGCACCTGCCCGGTGTGCACGGGCGGCTACAGCCGCGCGCTCATCCGTCACATGGTCACGCAGAAGGAGATGCTCGGCGGTATTCTGCTGTCGATGCACAACATCTACTACCTGCTCAATCTTATGAAGCAGGCGCGTCAGGCCATTATCGAGGGCCGCTACGGTGCGTTCGTGAACGACTGGATGAACAGCCCTGCGGCGGTGGATTACTAAGAGCGGCGCGGGCGCTTGCAGAGCGCGGGCAACGGCAAGGGGCGAGCGCCGGCCGGTCATCACGTTCGCTAACACTGTCTGCGCGACCGATGACCGATAGCTTGCAAGCACTTGATGCATCGTGGGTACCATACCGAATAGTTGATGTTCGGGCGGATGTTTGGCGCATGGCGTCGACCCCGCCCGTTTTTCTTTTTCTCGATAGGAGTATCCCATGATTAAGAATGAGAACGTCGAGGGCGAGCCAGCCTACGACGAGACGTACCGCCGCGGCCCCGTGGTCATGCGCGGTCCCATGATTCCCAAGGACAACACCTACGCCAACCTGCTGGCGCCCGAGGACTCGACCGACTGGCTGCATGCTGATCCGTGGCGCGTGCTGCGCATCCAGGCAGAGTTTGTCGATGGTTTTGGCGCGCTTGCCGAGCTTGGTCCTGCGGTGACCATCTTCGGTAGCGCCCGCACGCCCAAGACCGATCCGCTCTACAAGGCGGCGCGTACCGTCGGACGCAAGATCGCGCAACGTGGCGTGGCGGTCATCACCGGCGGCGGCCCCGACATCATGGAAGCGGCCAACAGGGGAGCGGCAAGTGTCAACGGCAAGTCGGTCGGCTTGGGTATCGAGCTGCCGCACGAGCACGGGCTCAACAAATACGTGAACCTTGGCATGGACTTCCGTTACTTCTTTGTGCGCAAGACCATGTTCGTCAAATACAGCTCGGGCGCCATCGTGTTTCCTGGTGGCTTTGGTACGCTCGACGAGATGTTCGAGGTGCTCACGCTGGTACAGACGCACAAGGTCAAGCGCATGCCGCTCGTTTTGGTGGGAACCGAGTACTGGCAGGGCCTGTTCGACTGGCTCAACGGCCCGGTGATGGACGCCGGTATGATTAGCCCGCTCGATCCGGAGCTGGTGCACATCACTGACGACTTCAACGAGGCCGTCGACATTGCGCTCGGCGGGTTGATGTAGAGCAATCGTGCCCACAGCAACATGAATATGCATGGCAATCTGATGTTATCTAACATCAGATTGCCATTTATATTGGGTATACTGGTGTAAAAGACGAGGGCGAGGAGGTCGCGTATGTCTACTGCAACGGTTAAGCCTACGACGGTTCGCATCGAAGAGGGGCTCAAGGAGCAGGCGACTGAGTTCTTGGATTCGGTCGGCCTCAGCCTCAATTCCTATCTCAATCTTGCCGTTCGGCAGCTTGTAAATCAGCGAAAGATTCCTTTTGAGATTGTAGGAAGGGCGGAGGTGCCTAACGAGGCGACGAGGCGTGCCATGGTGATCGCCGAGGCTCATGAGTTGGGGATTTTGCCGGACGATAGCCCGTCATTCAACAACGCTGATGAGCTTATGACATTCCTCGATGAGGAATAGCGATGTTCGAGATTAAAGTCGAGGCTCAATTTAAGGCGGACTACAAACGAACGATGCGCATGCATCCGCAGCTAAAGAGTGAGTTTAAGGCGGCAGTCGCAGAGCTTGCAGCTCACGGCTTGCTTCCCGCGGAATATGGCGCCCATGAGCTTTCAAACCCGGGCGGAAACTACAACGGTCACATCGATTTCCACCTATCCGATGGCTTGGTCGACGTGGTCGTTCTCTACTTACCGCATAAGACTAATCCTGTGATCCGGCTGGTCAGAATGGGCTCGCATGAGGAGCTGTTCCAGGGCCCGCAGGGCTGATTGCCGATTTCTAAGTTGCGGTGGAATAGGGATTGATTGACGGCTAATAAGTCAAAAACAGTCCCTATTTAACCGCAACTGCTGGGGGTACCCCGTTCGTCGCCGCGGCCTCCGGTTCCACTTTTCGCTGAATTTCGCTCAAAAGCTCGGCTGCGACTTCGCTGCTTTTGAAACGAATGCTGCAGTCTTCTTTCTTTGGGAAAGCCAGCAACGGAATAGCTCCGTACCAGACAGTTTCCTCGTCAATCACTGATGCGCACAGGCGTCCTTCGGCTTTGATGAGATAGTTGACGTTCATCTCGGCAAAAATCGCTTTCACGTCATCGCGTGGAGTTGAAGCAATAGAAATCTCAAGGGCAATTCCACGGGTAGCGGCATCCGCGAGTGCAGCGGCGAGCTTTTCAAGGCATGCGGCGGACGCGTAGGGTGCGGCAATAAAAATGCTTTTCGATGCGTTCTCGATGTCATTCGCTAAAGCCTCCACGGCTCTTGCCGACCTAACGAGGATATTTCGATCGTCCTGTCTGTTGTCGTTTGCCGCAAAGACTTTATATCCCAGCTTGGCGTAGGTCTTGAGCCTCTTTTGGTACATGCGCGCGAACATGGGTATCGACAGGTCAACATAGTCGAATATCTCAACCCGCTGTTTGCCCTCGTGGCTTCTGTGTAGCCTACCTGCCTGCTGCGTTATGCTGCCGTCCCAAGATATTGGAGTGGCAATGAGCAAAGTGTCAAGGTAAGACAGGTCGAAGCCCTCGCCCAGAAGACTTTCAGTTGCGACGATGATTCGATGCTCATGCTCAAAGCTGGGAAGACTCTTCAGTATTGCTTTTCTTTCTTTGGCGTCGATTTCTCCGGTTAAGAGTATGGGTTCGTGTCCACGGCTTTGAAGTAGCCTGCATGGCTCTTCGGCATGCTTTTTTCTTTTAGATAGCACAAGCGGATGCCGGCCGTTTGATGCGGCCTCGAGGGCGTCCTCGATAATTGCTTCGTTTCTCGCGGCGTGTACACACAGGAGATCGAGAATTTGGTTAAAGGATGCTCCTGGTTCGTAGGTGGGTAATCGAATTCCGGTGAAACGCGGTCTAACAATGCGCTGAATCCCCTGCTGGATTGCTTGCGTTTTTGGATCGACGACATAGCGAACCGGGCCGCAGAGCATCGAGAGTGCCCGCGTGAGTCCGTCCGAACGCTCGGGCGTTGCGGAAAGGCCATATACATATTTGGCAGGAGCGGACTTGAGGACAAGCTCAAGCTGTGGCGCGGCCGCATGGTGGCATTCGTCACAGATGATGAGACTGTAATCGCGAACAAACTCCTTGGCTAATGACTCGCCGGTTTGGGGATCCTTGCCGGATAGCGACTGGAATGAAGCAATGTCGATGAGACGGCTTATGGCGGTCTTGCCTCCTCCGATTTGCCCAATGAGCGGAGGCTGTCTTTTGCTGATTCGTCCCTTTGGGGTTCGGACGGGCTCTCTGTTGTCCGTGATGTCGAGAAATCGTTCGAGTTGGGATTTCCATTGGGCAATGAGCGCAGTTTTAGGAACGATGACGAGCGTTGGAAGACCAATGGCAGCAATAAGATAAGCTCCGATGACGGTTTTGCCGAACCCCGTCGGTGCGGACATGATCCCGTCTTCATAGCCGAGCATCTGTTCAGCGACAATTTGTTGTTCAGGGCGAAGAGTCCCTTTAAATGCCATCACAATTGGATTGCTCGACTTGCGTTTGTCTGAATAGTGGGCAGAAACGCCGGCTTCTTGAAGCAGCCGCTCAAGTTGAACCTTGCAGCCTCTGGGAATCGCGACGTAGCCATCTCTAAGTTCGCTGAGGTCTATGAACCGCGGTTTGCCGAATACCGATTGATGCATAGATTGTGCGCGGAAGAATTCTGGGTTGGCAAATGTTGCAAGCCTGCGGACTTCCATTTGAGCTGCGGGACTCAGAGATTTTTCGGGGATATAGAGCATATCGGCCTGCGTGACGGACAGCGATGACGGGAAGTCCCGCGGTGTGAGCGGGAGCCGCTTTCGCAGTCTCTGGGAATGTGGCACACCGGTGTTTGCCGCCGCAACAGCTGCTATTCCATGTGACCTATTTTCGATGCTCTCGATCAGATTTTGCACCGTCACGCGCGGGATTAACTGGATTTGCGAAAGGTAAAGCCATTGATCGGGAAAGGGCTCAAATTGCTCGTCAACAAATACGCTGTTCCCTTTTCGCTGCGCTTTTCCTTGAAAAGGCAGCGCTATGAGATTTCCAAAGCCGCCCTCAGGAATGGTGGACTGCGCGGGCAGCATTCGGTCAAATGCTTTGAAGGTGATTGTCTTGTTCAGTATCGCCGCTTCGGTGATAAGGCCGCTTCCAAAATCTCGTGCGGTCTTTGCGCTGACGAGCTCTAGGAAGAAAAACCAGACATGTGCGCCGTCGCCCGATCTCGATCGCTCGACTGCGACATCGATTCCGTGGCTTTTTGCGACATGTCGAATGGCATTCGTCGCTTCTTTCCAATCGGCTCCGTCAAAATCGATGACCAGGACTTTCGTGTTACTGTCTTTATCGAGCACATATTGGCCTATAACGTCTCGAAGCCTATCGTCATTGCCTCTGAAATGGGCGATGATCGCGGCATCGCTCAACTCGGGGAAGACGCGGCTGCTGCATTCCGTGCATTTGACTCTCTGGTGGCTTGCTTTGGGGCAAATGCCTGACTTCCACTCATTTGCGCAGACGGGCGTATAGCCGATTCCTCCGTCTTTTCTGCGGTACCCATGAGCGTAGACATCTTTGCGGCCAGAAAAGAGATTGCGGAAGAGCTCGAGTTTGTCGCGCGCTGGGCTCGCACTGGTGACGATACCCTCGACCTGCGCCCGTCTATCGAAAGATGTGCCAGCTTTCTCCCATTCTTCCAGCGTTGTATAACGGATGTCTGGACCGTTGCCGCAGATGACGATTTGGCTGTGCGGCTCCGATACATGGGCGACGGTTTTCTTGAATTGGAATAGCGTACCCCCGATGAGGGCGTATTGATGCGTGACGGTGCTCATGTAAATGCCGTTCTTGTCGGAGTTCATTGAAATGAGGGTACGTTATTTTGATTTTTAAGGGACTCGACTCTGATTTTGGTTCGGTGATAGCGGAGTACAGCTCCGTGAGTGGTGTTTGGCTGATGTCAAAATGTGCGGTAGCTGTTGCTGAATGGGTTTTGGCGGCCATGAGGTGGGCTGGAGGCGCAGGAAACTATCCTCGAATAGACCCTGTGGGCAAAAAATGGCAAATATGAGTACTGTGGTTTGAGCGGTAACATATCATCTGGAAAGTATTTAAGACCAATCGATTCGGATTGGATATAATCAACCCTCTAAACATGGCGATTCGGGACTTTATGACGCTCGGCAATGAAGTTGCGGCGTAATGGGAAGCGTTTCGCGGCCTTTTGGCTAAAACGGCCCCTTTTCCGCCGCGACTCCTAAAAAGACGCCGGCGCGCCTTGAGTTGCGGCGCGTCGGCGTGATGGCTTTGTTGTGGCTGGGTGTACTTCGGTTGTTCGACGGCTTTGGCATGTCCGATCTTACCAGGCAAGCCTTTGTTACCGTTTAACGTTTGCCCAGATAAAACCTGCCAAAATAAACCTGTCCCTAATTGGCAGGTTGGTAGCGGGGGCAGTAGCTGATGGCGATGGCATCGACGCCCACGTGGGTGGCGATGGTGCAGCCGATGGGGCCGGTGCCGGCGTCCACGTAGTCCTGGCCTGCGAGCGCTTGACTGACGAGCTCCTGCTCCTCGGCGGCGCCGGTCGTGAGCACGCGCACGCTGGAGCCCGGATGCTCGGCCAAAAATGCGAGGCAATCGGCCATGGTGTTGGCGACGATGCGCTTGGCGCCGCGGCCCTTTTTGATGGCCTTGATCTCGCCCGATTTCCACTCCGGCGAAACGGCCAGGCGAATGTTGAGCATCTGCGTGAGCTGGCCGGCGAGCTTGGGTGCGCGGCCGTTCTTAACGAGGTTCTCGAGCGTGCGGGGAATCAGCAGCAGGTGGGCGTCGGGCAGCGTCGCGCGGATCTGCGCCTCGGTCTCGTTCAGGCTGCGGCCGTCCTCGCGCATGGCCAGTGCGTACTCCACCAGTAGGCCCTCGGCACCCGAGCCGGTGCGCGAGTCGATGCAGCGCACGTCGAGCTCGTGCGTTTCGGCCGTCAGGCTGGCGTTGGCATAGCAGGCGGACCACTCGCTGCACAGCGAGATAAAGATGGCGCTGTCGTGGCCGTCGGCGAGCACGCGATCAAAGAGCGCCTTGAACTCGCCGGCGCTCGGCTGCGAAGTGTGCGGCAGCTGCTCGGAGCCGGCCATGCGCGCGACGTACTCCTGGGCGGTAATTTGCACCTGGTCGAGCAGGTCCTCGCCCTCGATAATCACATGCAGCGGGATCACGTAAATGCCGAGCTCTTGGGCGCGGGCGGGGGAGATGTCCGACGTGGAGTCGGTTATGATGGCAAAAGACATAATTGCACCTTTCGTTGGGGCGCCTGCGCGCCGCCTTCTGAGAGCAAAGTGCGACAAGTATAGTTGAGTCGTTCCACATTACTAGGTTCAATTGTTGAATAGTCAACAGTTTGAAGTGTCGGTGTGGAAATCGTCAACTGGGGAAGAGGAATGCCGATGGAGGCGCTGGAGATATGCAAGCGGCCGGTCGTGCTGTTCGATTTTGACGGCACGGTGGCCGATACGGGCCGGGCGGTGATGACCTCGACGCGCAAGACGCTGGCTGCGCGCGGGTTTTCGGAGGCGCAGATGGGTGACCTGCGCTGCATGATCGGGCCGCCCCTGTGGAAGAGCTTTCACGACTTTTACGGCTTTACGCGCGAGGAGTCGCTTGTGGTGGCCGACGAGTACCGCGCTTTTTTTGATGAGCTGGGACCGGAGGAGTATCCCGTGTTCGCTGGGGTCCCCGAGTTGCTGGATGGGTTGGCCGCCCGGGGCAAGCGTATGGCCGTGGCGACGTCGCGCATGGAGGCAAAGTGCATCGACATGGTACGTGAGCTCGGGCTTTCTCAGTTTGAAGCGGTGGTTGGCATGAATCCGCCTCAGGGGCGCGAGACCAAGGCCGATTCGGTCCGCGATGCCCTGGCAGAGCTCGGCGCGACTGCCGACGAGGCCGTGATGATCGGCGATCGCTTTAACGACGTCGAGGGCGCGCACGCGATGAGCGTGCCGTGCATTGGTATCTATTCGGGCGCGGCGGCGCCGGGCGAGCACGAGGCGGCGGGTGCCGATGCAGTGGTGCACTCGGTGGCCGAGCTTGCTAAACTTTTCGCTATATAAGTATGTGATGTGAGGGACGGGCGTACCCGTCGCTCATTGGTAAGGAGGTCGTCCATGAATCAGGTGGAGCAGAGCGTTAGCGAGTATGTTGACGAGGTCTGGGAAGATGTCGTCGCCGATATCGAACAACTGGTGAGCTATCCGTCCGTGGCCGTTGCTGCCAATGCAGAGCCCGGTGCGCCGTTTGGCCGCCCGGTCCGTGATGCGCTCGATTGCGCGCTCGGCATTGCGCAAAAGCTCGGCTACCAGACGAGCGACGACGAGGGCTATGTGGGCATTGCCGATATCCCGGGTCGCGGCGACAAGCAGCTCGCGACCATCTGCCACGTAGACGTGGTGCCCGCCGGCCCCGGCTGGAACACCGACCCGTTTGCGATGGAGCGCCGCGAGGGCTGGCTGCTCGGCCGTGGCGTGATCGACGACAAGGGCCCGGCGGTGTTGTCGCTTTATGCCGGCGCGTACCTGCTCAAGTACGGCATTGTGCCGCGCTATACCTTCCGCGCGCTGCTGGGCTGCGATGAGGAAGTGGGCATGTCCGACGTTCACCATTATCTGGAGAACCACGCAGACCCCGACTTTTTGTTTACGCCCGATGCCGAGTTCCCGGTCTGCAATGCCGAGAAGGGCCAGTTTGGGGCGACATTTGTGAGCCCCAAGATCGACGGTGGGCGCATTGTGTCCTGGAGCGGCGCCGAGGCGAGCAACGCTATTCCGTCGCAGTCTATCTGCGAGCTTGCGATTGCCGCCGATGAGCTGCCGGCGCCGGTCGAGAACGGCGACCGCCTGGAGATCACGGCGCTCGATAACGGGCATGCGCAGATTTTCGCCCACGGCATTGGCGGTCATGCCTCGATGCCAGGGGGAACGATCAACGCCGTCGGGCTGATCGTGGCGTATCTGCGCGAGGCCGAGGACGCGTTTGGTGCACGCGACGAGCGCCTGCTGACGCCTGCCGAGCACGAGTTCGTCAAGTTCCTGGCCTTTGTGCATGCGGACGCCTATGGTCGCGGCCTGGGTATCGATGCGACGAGTCCGGCGTTTGGCCCGCTTACCTGCAACGCTGGCGTCATCCGCGTGGCGGATGGCCATATTGAGCAGGTCATCGACGTGCGCTTCCCCGACAGCACGAGTGCCGATACCATCCGCGAGCAGCTCGATCCGTTCGTGGGCCGTTTTGGCGTGACGTGCCGTGTGGGTCGTGCGAAGGTGCCGTTCTCGGTCTCTGCCGACGATCCGGCCGTGAAGGCGCTTATTGATACCTATAACGAGTTTACGGGCAAGCATGCTGAGCCCTTTGCCATGGGCGGCGGCACGTACGCGCGCAACTTTGCCCGCGCCGTCTCGTTTGGCCCCGAGGAGACCGGTCTGGAGCTGCCCGAGTGGGGCGGCCAGATGCACGGTCCCAACGAGTGCGCCAACGAGGAACAGCTCAAGCAGGCGCTCAAGATTTATATCGTGGCGATCCTGCGCCTCAACGAACTCGAACTATAGTTACGCGGTTTTACCAAACCGCGTAACCAGTCGACGCTGCAAGCCCGCCAGAGCGGCAATCTGCCTTTCAACTTCGGTGGCATGATCAAAAGATCAATGCCACCTTGTTTCAAGGCACCTTGCTCGCTCTGGCGGGCTTTCGCTGTCGTTGCCAAAACATCGGCGTTGCTGGGGTAGTCGTTGGGGACGTTCTTAAACGACTAGTCAAACAAGAACGTCACCAATGACTACTTTCCTCTGGTGTAAAAGGCGGGTCATGCTTGGTGGCGGGTTTGTTATTCGTTTGTAAAGCCGAGCCGCGCTTGCGGTAAGGGTCTATCAGATGCCCGTAAAAAACCGCAGTTGGCGCGGGCGCTGCCCGGTCGGGGCCGTATCTTTCCAAACAGCAAAGCGGGCAGGGTGCCCGCGAGTCGCATGTATGAAAGGAAGATCATGCTCGATCAGGCTTATTCTCGTCGTCAGTTCCTCGGCCTCGCTGGTGGTCTTGCCAGCATCGTCGGTCTCGGTCTCGTTGGTTGCGGCGGCTCCAACGCCGCCAACACCGCTGCTGAGGGCAGCGCCGCTGCTGCCGAGTCCGTCTCGGGCGAGGTGACCTACGACGGCGCTTCCTCGTTCCAGGCTCTCGTCGAGACTGCTGCCGAGAAGTTCATGGATGCCAACCCGGACGTCTCCGTCTCTGGCTCGGGTAACGGTTCGGGCAAGGGCCTGACCGCTGTCGCCGCCGGCACCGTCACTATCGGTAACTCCGACGTCTTCGCCGAGACCAAGCTCGAGGCCGACCAGGTCAAGAACCTCGTCGACCACGAGGTCGCCGTCGTGGGCATGGGCCCCGTCGTCTCCAAGAACGTCAAGGTCGACGACCTGTCCCTCGAGCAGCTCAAGGGTATCTTCTCCGGCCAGATCACCAACTGGAAGGAGGTCGGCGGCGACGACGCCAAGATCGTCGTTCTCAACCGCAAGGCCGGCTCCGGCACCCGCGCCACCTTCGAGGCCGCCGTCTTTGGCGACGAGGCCGTCGACTTTAAGGGCGACGCCGAGCTCGACAAGTCCGGCGATGTCCAGACTCAGATGGGCAGCACCGACAACGCCATCTCTTACCTCGACTTCTCGCACTTCGACGACTCCAAGTTCAATGCCATCAAGGTCGAGGGCGTGGAGCCCAAGAGCGCAAACGTCACTGACGACTCCTTTAAGATCTGGGCTACCGAGCACATGTACTGCGCGAAGGACGCCGACGAGGCCACCAAGGCCTTCCTGGAGTTCATGCTTTCCGACGACGTCCAGGGCAAGCTCGTCGAGGAGCAGGGCTTTATCCCCGTCTCTGCCATGAAGGTCGTCAAGGACGCCAGCGGCAAGGTCTCTGCTAAATAAGTAACCGCCCCGGAAAGGTTTGCAATGGCAAAACAGCTGCCAAAGCGCGACCTTGAGAACGTGGGCCTGGGCGTCACGGGTGCGTGCGTAGCGCTCGTGACGCTTGTCGTTGCCGCGCTCATCTTTATGGTCGCCCAAAAGGGCCTCTCGGCTTTTGTCAAGGACGGCGTCTCGGTCGTCGAGTTCTTTGCCGGCACCAAGTGGGACCTGGCCAACACAGCCGAAAACGGCCTGCCCTACACCGGCGCTCTGCCCCTGATCGTCACCTCGTTTGCGGTCATGGTGCTCTCCACGCTTATCGCGCTGCCCATCGCCATCGGCTCTGCCGTCTTTGCGGTCGAGATCCAGCCTAAGTTTGGTTCCAAGATCTTTCAGCCGCTTATTGAGCTTTTGACCGGCATTCCCTCGGTCGTCTTTGGCCTGATCGGTTTTCACGTGGTCGTCGGCCTTATGAAGGGCGTTTTCCATGCGAGCACGGGCCTGGGCATCCTGCCCGGCGCCATCGTGCTGGCCGTCATGATTCTGCCGACGATGACCACGCTTTCGGTCGATGGTCTGCGTGCCGTGCCCGACAGCTACCGTCAGGGTTCGCTCGCGCTGGGCTACACCCGCTGGCAGACCATCTGGCACGTGGTGCTCAAGAGCGCCATGCCCTCGCTCATGACCGCGGTCATCCTTGGCATGACCCGCGCCTTTGGCGAGACGCTCGCCGTGCGCATGGTTATCGGCGGTATCGAGGCCATGCCGACGTCGCTGCTGTCGCCGGCCTCGACCATCACCACCACGCTCACCACATCTATGGCTGTCTATGCCGAGGGCTCGGCCCAGGACGACATCCTGTGGGCGCTCGGCCTGCTGCTGATGGGCATGAGCCTCATCTTTATCCTGATCATCCATCTCATTGGCCGCAAGGGGGCGAAGGCTCGTGGCTAGCACGCGCATCCATATCGACGAGGCGAGACTCGGGCGTGTCCAAAGGCAAGACCGTATCGCCACGGGCGTGCTGACGGCGATTGTCGCCATCGTCATGCTTATCGTCGTCTCCATGGTGGCCTACATCCTGTTCGAGGGTATCTCGACGCTGTTCCAGCCGGGCTTTCTCACGCAGCCCGCACGCGCCAACGGAACGCAGGGCGGCGTGCTCTACCAGCTGTTCGACTCGTTCTATCTGCTGCTGATTACCCTGATCATCTCGGTGCCCATCAGCCTGGGCGGCGCGGTCTTCCTAGTTGAATACGCGCCCGACGGTCCCATTCGCGGCATCGCCTCGACCGCCATCGAGACGTTGTCTTCGCTGCCCTCCATCGTCGTCGGCATGTTCGGCTTTCTGGTGTTCTCGGTGCAGCTGGGCTGGAAGTACTCCATCATCTCCGGCGCCGTCGCGCTCACCATGTTCAACATCCCCATCCTGGTGCGCGTGATTCAGCAGGCGCTCGAGGACGTGCCGCAGGCCCAGCGCGATGCGTGCCTGGCCATGGGCCTCACTCGCTGGGAGGCCACACTGCACATCCTGATTCCCGAGGCCATGCCCGCCATCGTGACCGGCATCGTGCTTTCGGCCGGCCGCGTGTTTGGCGAGGCCGCGGCGCTGCTCTTTACCTCGGGCATGAGCTCGCCGGTCCGCCTCAACTTCTTGAGCTTTAACCTGTCGAGCCCCACCTGCGCCTGGAACGTGTTCCGTCCCGGCGAGTCGCTGGCCGTGCACATCTACAAGATCTATGGCGAGGGCAGCCCCGAGGCCCAGCAGATCGTCTGGGGCACCGCGGCACTGCTGATGATTTGCGTGCTGCTGTTTAACGTAGTCGCCCGTATCGTGGGCAAGCAACTGGCAAGGAAGATGACGGCCGAATGAGCGATATGAATGCAACGCCCGCAACCGAGGCGGCCACGTCCGACACCCAGGACTTTCTGTCGAGCGTGGGGGAGAGCGAGAGGCGCGTGCGCGTGAGCGGCAAGGCCGTGAGCGACGAGGTCGTGCTCTCCGCCAAGGACGTCAACGTGTACTATGGCGACCACCATGCGCTGCACAATACGTCGCTCGACTTCCACAAGGGTGAGATCACGGCGCTCATCGGGCCTTCGGGCTGCGGCAAGTCGACCTTCTTGCGTAGCCTCAACCTGATGAATCGCGAGATTCGCCGCTGTCGCGTGGAGGGCGAGATCAACTACCGCGGGCGCAACGTGAACACCAAGACCGAGAACACGTACGAGCTGCGTCGCTCCATCGGCATGGTGTTCCAGCAGCCCAACCCCTTCCGCAAGTCCATTCGCGACAACATCACCTTTGCGCCCAAGCGCCACGGCATCACCGACCGTGACGAGCTCGACCGCATGGTCGAGGAAAGTCTGCGCGGTGCCGCGCTGTGGGACGAGGTCAAAGACAAGCTCGACAAGAGCGCCTACGCGCTTTCGGGCGGTCAGCAGCAGCGTCTGTGCATTGCGCGCACGCTGGCGCTCAACCCCGACGTGATCCTGTTCGACGAGCCCTGCTCGGCGCTCGACCCCATCTCGACGTTGGCGATCGAGGACCTGATGTCGTCGATCGTTGCCGACCGTGCCATCGTCATCGTGACGCACAACATGGAGCAGGCGTCGCGCGTGTCCAACCGCACGGCGTTCTTCTACATGGGCGATATGGTCGAGTACGACGAGACCGACGAGATTTTCCAACGGCCCAAGGATAAGCGGCTGAATGATTACCTCACCGGCATGTTCTCCTAGTCCGGGACATGCTTGAGGCCCGCGGCGGCCACGGTTGTCGCGGGACTGATTGGAGAGGCGGGTCATCTCTTGCGGGAGATGGCCCGCCTTTTTGTGTCGTGTGCTGGTGCGCTTGCCCAAAACCACCACGAAGGCGCCCGTCCCCTTTGTGGTGGTTTTCGCTATCATGGAGAACGTTGAATTTCTACGAAGGAGCAGGGCATATGGCGATTCTTTTGGGATGCGATTCCGTCAGCCTAGAGTTTCCCACCAAGCATATTTTCGATAGCGTGACGCTCGGCGTGGGCGAGGGCGACCGCATTGGTATTGTCGGTAAAAACGGCGACGGCAAGTCGACGCTGCTGAGCGTGCTCGCCGGCACGCTGGAGCCCGATGACGGACGCGTGACGCACCGCCGCGGCATCACGATCGGTCTACTCGGCCAAAAGGACCAGCTTGTCGATACCGATACCGTGCATCATGCCGTTGTGGGTGACGCCCCCGAGTACGAGTGGGCGTCGAGCCCCCGTACGCGCCAGATCCTCGCCGGCCTCATTAGCGATGTGCCCTGGGAGGGCATGGTAGGCGAGCTCTCGGGCGGTCAGCGCCGCCGCGTGGACCTCGCGCGCCTGCTGATCGGCGACTATGACGTGCTCATGCTCGATGAGCCCACCAACCATCTGGACATGCGCACCATCAACTGGCTTGCGCGTCACTTAAAGGCCCGCTGGCAGCGCGGTCAGGGCGCGATGCTCGTGGTCACGCACGATCGCTGGTTCTTGGACGAGGTCTGCACCAGCATGTGGGAGGTTCACGACGGCCAGGTCGATCCCTTCGAGGGCGGCTATTCGGCATATATCCTGCAGCGCGTGGAACGCGACCGCATGGCCGCGGTTACCGAGGAGCGCCGTCGCAACATGGCACGTAAGGAGCTCGCGTGGCTGAGCCGCGGTGCCCAGGCGCGCTCCACCAAGCCCAAGTTTCGCGTGGATGCCGCTCGCGAGCTGATCGCCGACGTGCCGCCCGTGCGTGACGAGCTGGAGCTCAAGCGCCTGGCCGTGAGCCGCCTGGGCAAGCAGGTTATCGATGTGGTCGACGTGGACGCCGGCTATGCGGATACCGATGGCGCGCCCAAGCAGGTGCTCAACGACGTGACCTGGCTCATTGGTGCGGGCGACCGCTATGGTCTTTTGGGCGAGAACGGCGCCGGCAAGTCGACTTTGCTCGACGTGATCCAGGGCAAGATCGCGCCCCTGCGCGGCCGCGTGAAGATCGGCCAGACGGTGCGCTTTGGCGTGCTGTCGCAGCAGCTCGAGGAGCTCGAACCCTACATGGGCGACACGATCCGCGAGGTGCTCAGCCACTATAAGAAGTACTACGTCATTGACGGCAAGGAGACTTCACCCGAGAAGCTCTGCGAGCGTCTGGGCTTTACGACGCAGCAGCTCTGGAGCCGCATCGGCGATCTTTCGGGCGGCCAGCGCCGTCGCCTGTCGCTGCTGCTGACGATCCTGGACGAGCCCAACGTGCTCATCCTGGACGAGCCCGGCAACGACCTGGATACCGACATGCTGGCGATTGTCGAGGACTTGCTGGACGGCTGGCCCGGCACGCTGATTCTGGTGACGCACGACCGCTTTTTGATGGAGCGCGTGACCGACCAGCAGTGGGCGCTGCTCGACGGCCACCTGACGCATATGCCCGGCGGCGTCGACCAGTACCTGCGCCTGTGCAACGCCACCGCCGAGGGCGAGCCCGTGGGTGCACCGAGCGCCAAGACCGGCACGTTCGACACCGGTGCCGCGGCTGCGACGGCCGATAAGCCCAAGGCGAGCGGTCAGCCCAATGGCCTGTCCAACGCCGAGCGTCAGAAGCTTCGCCGCGAGGTGAGCTCGCTCGAGCGCAAAATGGAGACGCAGCGCGCCCGCGTTGAGGAGGCCGAGGCAGCAATGGCCCAGGTCGATCCCACCAACTACACGGCGCTGGGCGAGCAGCAGGCAAAGATCGACGAGGCCCACGCCGCCATGGACGAGTTGGAGATGGCGTGGCTCGAGGCGAGCGAGAAGCTCGAGGGCGAGGAGTAGGCGAGGATGATCAAGGCCGCGTTTTTCGATATCGACGGCACGTTGCTGAGCTTTAAGACCCATCGGATTCCGGCGTCGGCGCAGCAGGTGCTCGACAGCTTTCATGAGCAGGGGATTGCGTGCGTGATCGCCACGGGTCGCCCGACCTATCAGATGCCCGATTGGCTGTTCGATCTTGGTTGGGATGCGTACATCACGCTTTCGGGTCAGCACTGTTTTGATGCCAAGGGCGTTTACCGCAGCTGCCCGATCGATTCGGACGACGTCGCGGCGATTGTGGACCAGGTGGCGCAGGGGCGCTATGACTCGCTGTGTATGCAGGGCGAGAACTCGTTTGTGAACCGCCTGTCCGAGCGCGTGGTGACGGCCGGCAGCAACGCGGGGATTGTCTACCACGAGGAACCGTTTGAGCATGCCTTCGATGCGCCGGTCTACCAGTTCTGCGCCTTTGTGGACCCTGCCGACGAACATATCGTGACCGACGCGGTGTCGCATTCTCTCACTACGCGCTGGTGTGATTTGTTCTGCGACATTATCCCTGCCAACGGCGGTAAGGACCTGGGTGTCGCGGCGACGCTGGAACGCCTGGGTGTCGACGCGAGCGAGGCGATTGCCTTTGGCGACGGCGAGAACGACCTGTCGATGTTCTCGGCCGTGGGCACAAGTGTGGCCATGGGCAACGCGCAGGAGACCGTGAAAGCTGCAGCGACCTACGTTACGACCGCCGTAGACGACGACGGCATTTACAACGCCGCCAAGCACTTTGGGCTACTGTAGCTGCGGCCGGCACTTAGGGACGTTCCTTTTCTGCCGGCAGTTGGGGACACTCCTTGCGGGGCGTCCCCATTTTGTTTTCGTCCCGCATGTTTTGTGAAACACGGCTAACTTTTAGGCAAAGTAGTAAGACATGGGCAACTTTTGCGGTAAAGTAAATCAAGCAAAAGTATCCAAAGGCTAACTAGAAGCCATCGCGAAAGGCGGCCCATGGCCCTGCGTGAATCCGGAGAAGACTATCTCGAATCGATCTACGTTCTGTCGGAACGTCAGGGCACCGTGCGCTCGATCGACGTTGCGGAGTACCTCGGCGTAACCAAGGCGAGCGTTTCCAAGGCCATGGCGACGCTGGAAAGCAACGGCTATGTCGAAATGGGCAAACGCGACGTGCATCTGACGGAACGCGGTCTTGAGGTTGCCCGTCAAATGTGGGAGCGCCACTGCTTTTTTGTAGGTCTGCTAGAGGACGCAGGCGTAACGCCCGAGGTCGCGTCGCAAGAGGGCTGCCACATGGAGCACTGCCTGAGCGAGGAGAGTTTCGAGAAGCTAAGGTCGATGCTGAGGCGGGAAGATGTAGCGGGTCCAAAAACAGAAGCCTAACTGACCCACAGTAGCGCGGAGTTCACGCAAAGCGCGAACCAGCGACCGGGACCAGCGGCCCTTTCGGCCAAGTCCATTTCAGCAAAGGAACCCCGCCAGCAAGCGATGCCCAAGAACCGCCAGCTGTGTCAATGCAGGCCGGGGCCGGGCTTGGTTTTGAAAACACTCCGCAGCGCGAGGCCCGCCTTTCCGTTGCTCCGCAGGAGCAGGAAAGACGGGCCTCATGCGCGAGGACGTTTTCAAAACCAAGCCCGGCCCCGGCCGGAGGGATCACGAGCGCTACAGGTTCTTGACACCCATCGCGCGCATGGCGTTCAGGATGGCGATGATCGCCACGCCCACGTCGCCAAAGACGGCAAGCCACATATTGGCGATGCCCAGCGCTGCCAGCACCAAAATCAGCAGCTTAACGCCCAGCGCAAAGATGATGTTCTGCCAAACAATCGACATAGTCTTGCGCGCCACGCGGATCGCGCGGGAAATGTTGGACGGTTTGTCATCCATGAGCACCACGTCGGCGGCCTCAATCGCGGCGTCGGACCCCATGGCGCCCATGGCAATGCCCACATCTGCGCGCGTAAGCACGGGCGCATCATTGATGCCGTCGCCCACAAAAGCGAGCTTGCCCTTGCCGCTTTCGGCCGCGAGCAGCGCTTCAACACGCTCGACCTTGTCGCCCGGCAGCAGCTGCGCGTGGAACTCGTCGAGCCCCAACTGTTCGGCAACGGACGCAGCTACTTCCTCGCGGTCGCCCGTGAGCATAACGGTGCGCTTGACGCCGGCGGCGTGCAGGTCGCGGATCGTCTGCTCGGCATCGGCCTTGACGGTGTCTGCAATCACGATGTGGCCGACATACACGCCGTTCACGAGCACGTGGAGGATTGTGCCGACAACCTCACAGTCCGGCGCTTCAACGCCGGCTGCGGCGAGCATCTTGGCGTTGCCGACGACGACGTGCTTGCCATCGATGGTCGCTGTCACGCCATGGCCCGCGTCGTTGGCGGAGTCGCTCACGCGCTTGGGGTCGACCTCGCCCAGGTAGGCGGCGCGTACCGACTGCGCGATGGGGTGGTCGGAGAATGACTCGGCGAGGGCTGCGACTTCAAGCAACGATTGCTCGGTATAGCCAGCCTCGGGGTGCACCGCGACCACCGAGAATGTGCCGTTGGTGAGCGTGCCGGTTTTGTCGAAGACGACGGTGTCCACGTCGGCGAGCGCCTCGAGATAGTTAGAACCCTTGATGAGAACGCCCAGCTTGGACGCGCCGCCAATGCCGCCAAAGAAGCTCAGCGGCACGCTGATCACGAGCGCGCACGGGCAACTGACAACCAGGAAGGTCAGGCCGCGCAGGATCCAATCGGACCAAGCGCCAGTCACCAGGCTGCCGCCAAGCGCGAGCACCGCGGCAGCGCCGGTGACGGCGGGGGTGTAGACGCGGGCAAAGCGCGTGATGAAGTTTTCGGTGCGCGCCTTCTTTTCGCTGGCATTCTCTACGAGCTCCAGGACGCGCGCGACGGTGGACTCGCCAAAGGGCTTGGTAGTGCGCACGCGGATGAGGCCCGTCATGTTGATGCAGCCGCTGATGATATCGTCGCCGGACTTGGCGGGGCGGGGGACCGACTCGCCCGTGAGCGCGGCGGTGTCGAGCTGGGTTTCGCCCTCGACGATGATGCCGTCGATAGGCACGCGCTCGCCGGGCTTGACGACGATCACGGTGCCGACGGCGATGTCATCGGGGAAGACCTGCTCGAGCGTGCCGTCGGTCTGCTCGACGTTGGCGTAGTCGGGCGCGATGTCCATCATGGCACTGATCGACTTGCGGCTCTTGCCCACGGCGTATGCCTGGAACAGCTCGCCGACCTGGTAGAACAGCATGACAGCGGCGCCTTCGGCCATGTGCGGGTCGGTGTCGGGGAAGAGCACCATGGCAAACGCGCCGATAGTCGCGACGGCCATAAGGAAACTCTCGTCGAAGGCCTTGCCGCGGCGGATGTTATTGAATGCCTTTTGCAGTACGTCGTAGCCGGCAATCAAAAACGGCACGAGGAACAGCACAAAGCTGGCGTAGATGTCGCCCGGGGTGCCGAATGCGGCGGTGAGGGTGCCGAGCTCATCGAGGGCGTACACCACGGCAAAAATGCCCAGCGCTACCAGGATGCGGTTGCGCTTATGCTCGAGTGACTCTTTTTTCTTGCGCTTCTTCTTTTTCTTTTTGGGGTCGGCGGTGGCCATGACTCGTATCCTCCCATTTGAATGTATGAACACTCGCTCATATAATTTCGCGAGCAAAGGCCGCGGCAAGCGCGGCCTTGCAGGTTGGCGTAAACCTGGGCTAGAGAATGATCTCGCAGTCCGGCTCGGCGTCGGCCGTAAACTCTACAACGCGGTTGAGCACCTCGTCGAACTCGGCGTCGTCGGCCTCGAGCGTCAGCTTCTGGGTCATAAAGTTGACGGACACGGATTTGACGCCCTCGAGCTTGGCAAGTTCGTCCTGAAGCTCGCGCGCGCAGTTGGCGCAGTCGATCTCGTCGAGTTTAAACTGCTTTTTCATGGTGGGTTCCTTTCCCTGTTTTGCGGCTTGGGTGCAGGCCGCGCTGGTACCGCGGTTGGTTGCTATTCGCAGATATGGCTCATGCCCTGGTTGAGCATGGTGTAGACGTGATCGTCGGCAAGCGAGTAGAGGATGTTGCGGCCGTCGCGGCGGAACTTGACCAGGTGCGACTGCTTAAGCGTGCGCAGCTGGTGCGATACTGCCGACTGCGAGGTTTCGGTCGCTTCGGCGATGTCCGCCACACACAGCTCGCGACCCATGAGGGCATAGAGAATCTTGATGCGCGTGGTGTCACTGAAGACCTTGAACAGGTCGGCGAGGTCGTAGAGAAGTTCCTCGTCGGGAAGGTCCTCGGGCGAGCAGGTGGTGGGGACGATCGGCTCGGTGGCCTCGATGCCAGTCTTTGTTTCATCAGCGTGGCTGCTCATTGCAATATCCTTTCATATGAACATGCGCTCATATAACTTACTTCCTATTATATGAGCGCATGTTCATATGTCAATACTATTTTCGTTAATTTCGATGACTGCTTGCCGCCTCTGCGATTTTCTGCGGGTTGGGAGACATCGACGCAATGCTCGCCAACATATTTCGAGATGTTCGGCCAGCATGCTAAGAAAGCCACCTTGAGAAGCATTAGAACTGTTCATATTTGTACTTTATCGTGTTAAATACCGCGAGAATCAGTTCTTCCTCTACGGGAGTTCCTGCAGAATCAGTTTTATCTAAAGTTATATTGAGCATTGCTGCAGCCAATCTGGCACATCGGTGGCCGAATAAGTCGAAAAATGTAGGTGGACATCCGCAGAGATCGCCTTTAGAAGAGCGAATTCTCAATTAGATCAATAATCGTGTCGTCTTCCGTGCGGTTTTCATCGATTTTTGCGAACATGTCGCATTCCCAAGGCTCATTGATTTCCTCAGCAAGGGCCCCGACGTGTTGCATGTCGTCGGGTTCTGGCACATCGTTGATGCTCGGGTCATCAGCTTGCGGATATTGGCTTGCAATTTCGCGCTTGGCGGCCTCTTCTTCTTTGAGTGTCTCCAGGACGCGGCGACCGTATTCGAAGTAGCGCCGCAAGACAAATTGACGAAGAGTTTCTTGCAGGATGGCGAAGTTATCCGGGAGTCGACCGGGCCATATCTTCTCGCGAATGCGAATCGCTTCCATGACCCGCCTAAAAGCGGACTGCTTGAAAAACGAATGACGACTAACTGTGATAACGGCATATCCCATGTTTCGCAGCGTGTTTCGGCGTTCCTCGTCAATTGATTGCTGTTCGGGCTCATCGTGGTAAAAGCCGTTGTATTCGATATCGGTCATCGAATTTTCGAGCAGCGCGTCGAGGTAGAAAACCGTCCGTCGCGTTAGGGCGGCGTATCTTTTGGGGACTGGGATCGGATAGTCCGTTTTGATAGCGCGTATGGCTAAGCCACCCATTGACTTGGGCATTGTCAGCATCATGACAAACGCCGTTTCGAGTGGGGAGCGACAGCCTTCGCGTACATAAGAAAGTGCCTTAAGTGCTTTATTAGATCCACGATACCCCGATGCCTCTGAAAAGAAGGCTCTGAGCTCTTCAACGCTGGTTAGGGCTGGGCGCTCGCGATATTGAGTTTCGTCGGACGTTCCAAGCGCGTAGGAGCCGCAGATTTCAAAGTAATACTCAACGAGCTCCGAAAGGTTGAGGTCGGCTGTTGCTTCTAACGCGCACAGCTTGATGTCGACGATGTAGACGTTCGGCTCGAGTTCTAGGTAGCTTTCTGCATCAAACGCATAGCGCGTGCAGTGGCAGATGCAGCCCTTGCGGTGCCTTTTGGCATTATTGGAAAACGTCAGCACATGGATGCTTTCAGAATCGACATTCTTTCTGTTGAGCCATGCTCGCGCCGCTTCCAGGTTGGACGTGGTCGGCGCAGACACCTTGATCTTTTCCATAGATATGGGATCGGTCGCGTGGCTTGCGAGCGAGTTGACTGTTTGGTATACAGCGCGTGCCGTGGTATGTGACAGAACGATTCCCATACGCGCATGATGGCATAGCGGACGCCATATACGCTCGAAACTTCGGGCAACGGTATTGGGGCGCGGCTTATCTTCTGCGAACGGTGGGTTTTTGAGCTGTCGTATTGAGGGGGGGCAGCTTCGGCTGGGGAGGTTTCTGTCGGCTGCCCAATTTTGGTGAACTTTAGTTGCGGATTCGTAGCTTCTAAGCGTTTTTGCCGACCGCTCAGATGCCTCACCAACATAATTTGAGTTATTCGGCCTTATCCTATACGAATGGTGTGATCGCAACGTCTTATTCGAATTGATTCAGGTAGATTTATAGGGCTTGGTTGCGAAATTGGGGCGACTATAGCGCTCGATTGCGGTTCAAGGGGCCTCGACTAGTGGTTCAGCTGGCCGAACAACTCGAAAAAAGTAGGTGGGCCAATCTGCCGACGGTAGCGCGCAGAGATGTGGTGTAAGAGGCGGGGAATGCCCCGCCTCCGCCCTTTCTTGAAAGGGAGGGGACACCGCCTAGA
>JAQCQR010000027.1 GCA_027687465.1 Coriobacteriaceae bacterium AF08-21 | reverse complement strand
GCGGCCTAGTCGCTATTTAGGGCGTCCAAGATTTGGGACGCAGTTCAAGTGCGCAGCGAGGGCTTCTTGCATGTCCGAGGACGTGCCTAAAAGTAAACTAATGGCGGACCCGGACGACTACAGGGCTATCGATTACCCCGTGTTCTGCAGTCCTGCCGAGACGCCGGTCACAGTCGAAAGAATCAGGCTCATGTACTCGGCCTTCTTCTCCTCTGCCATCTCGTCCTGGTTCATACGCACCTCGCGAAGGGCGCGGACCTGGGCGATGGACAGGGCGTCGACGTAGGGGTTACGCACGCGGACAGCGCAGCCGAGCACGCGACGACGCTGCAGCGGCCATTCATCACCGACGATGGCAAGGACCCACTTACGGGTGAGCTGCATCTCGGTAAAGACCTTCTCGGACAGATCCTGGCGATCGCCCAGGTGCAGATACATCTTGGCGATGCGCTGGTCGGTCTTGGCGATCGACATCTCGATGTTGTCGATAAAGGTGCGGAAGAACGGCCACTCCTGGTAGGCAGCCTTAAGCTGGTCCAGATCGCCCAGCTGCTCGCAAGCGGTGCCCAAGCCGTACCAAGCGGCCAGGTTAATGCGCGCCTGGCTCCAGCTGAAGATCCACGGAATGGTACGCAGGTCGTCGAGCGACTTGGCGCCCAGGCCGCGCTTGGCGGGACGCGAGCCAATCGGCAGCAGACCGACCTCGGTCAGCGGCGTCACGGTCGAGAACCACGGTGTAAAGTCCTCGGTGTTCAGCAGGTCCAGATAGCGCTCGTGGCTTGCGGCGTTGAGCTTCTCGGCCATATCCCAGAACTTCTGCGTGGTCTCGGTGTTGGTCTTCTCGACACTCGGGGCCGACTGCAAAAGCGTTGCGGCGGCAACGGACTCAACATGGCGCTGAGCCAGCGTGCGGTTGCCGTAACGGGCAAAGATGACCTCGCCCTGCTCGGTGAGCTTAAAGAAGCAGTTGACCGAACCCTTGGGCTGCGCCAGCACGGCCTTGTTGGCCGGGCCGCCGCCACGGCCCACGGCACCGCCGCGACCGTGCATGAGCACCAGGTCGATATCGTTCTTCTCGGCCCACTTGGCAATGCGCTCCTGCGCGGAGTGCAGCGCGAGCATGGCCGTGGTAGGACCGGCATCCTTGGAGGAGTCGGAATAGCCCAGCATGACCTCCATGCGGCGGTTGGTCTGGGCAAGGCGCTTTTGCACCACAGGCAGCGTAAGCATCTGGTCGAGCACGTCGACGCAGCCCTCGAGGTCCTCGAGCTGCTCGAACAGCGGGATCACGTCGAGCTCGGGGACATCCTCCTCGTGTGCAAAGGACAGGTGGGCAAGCTCAAAGACGTCGGCCACATGCTGGGCGCTCTTGGTGAACGAGATGATGTAGCGGTGCGCCATCTTCTTGCCGTAGCGCTTTTGGATGGAGCCGATAGCGCGGAAGGTATCGATGACCTCGCGCGTCATGGGCTGCAGATCGCCATGGATACCGTTCTCGTGGATATCCTTGAGGGCGCGGGCATGCACCACGGAGTGCTGACGGAACTCCATCTCGACCATATGGAAGCCGAAGGACTCGACCTGCCAGATGATGGTCTGGACCGGGCCGTAGGCGGCACGAACGGCACCGCAGGCGGCCAGCGAGCGCTGGACGACGCGCAGGTCATCCAGGAACTCATCGGCGCTGTGGTACATGGTGTCGGTGATGCGACGCACGGTGGCGTTCAGACGGTCGGCCATGACGAGCATGACGGCGCGATGCGGCTCGTGCTCGGAGATCAGCTCGGCACGTGCAGTGTACTGGGTGCTCATCTCGACCTGATGGTTCCACAGGTTGATGAGCTCGGCAGACGGCTTGCTGTAGGTGGCCTCGAGCGTGAGGTTGCGGCCGATGCGGCGGCACTTGTCCTCGAGCTTGAGCACCATGTGCGTAAAGTACTTAGCAGCGACCTCACGGCTCACCTTGGCGGTGACGTTGGGGTTGCCGTCACGGTCGGAACCGATCCAGCTGCCGGGATGGAAGAACGCCGGGCACAACGGCGGCACGGTACCGGCCTTATCACCCAGCACCCAGTCGTCAAAACGACGATAGATGACGGGGATAACGTCGAACAGCGTGTTATCGAAGATGTCGATGATGGTATCGGCTTCCTCGACCGGCGTGGGCTTCTTGAGCGCGATGGGGCTCGTACGCACCAGGGCGTCGATCTCCTGCAGCATATGGCGCTCGTTCTCCACCAGGTCAGAGCCGCCCAGACGCGGACGCTCCTCCAGCAGGTTGGAGATACGGCGAATCTTGCCCTCGACGGCCTTACGACGAGCCTCGGTGGGATGTGCGGTAAAGACAGGGTGGAACTCGAGCTTGTCGAGCAGCTCGTTGGCGCCCTCGACACCCATCTCGTTTACCAACTGGTGATAGGCGACGGTGAGTTCGTTAGCGGGATCGACCTCGGTATCGGTCGATGCGCCGGCCTCGCGCTCGCGCAGCTGCGCCACACGGTAGTTCTCCTCCGACAGGTTTGCCAGATGGAAGAAGCTCGTAAAGGCGCGGACAATGACCTGTTGCTTATCGAGCGGCAGGCTGTCGATCAGATCGACGACTTCGCGAAACGCCACGGCGGTGGGCTCGTCGGCAGTGGGCACGCCCTGCTCGTCAACGGACTCGTCGGCAGCGCGGCTACCAGGGTTGCCAGCATTGGCCACAATCTCGGCTGTTAAAATCTTGTCGAACAGGTCCGCGATCTCGGGATCATACTCGCTAAGCACACGGCGCTCCAGGCGCAGGAACAGCGCCAGATTATCGCGCAGCTCCTCGGGAATCTCGATCTCGGCGAGACGCTCCCTGGACTCGGCATTCGAGCCGATTCGGTTAACGAGGCGGTTGACCACGGCAGCGACACGCGCCGCGGCTTCGGGTACAGACTGGTTGCTTAGGTTCTCAGCCACGTTTCCTCCCATTCCTCCTTCTATGCACGTAACATGCGGTATTTATTATAGGCACTCGGCAAAAACTTTCGAAGCTGATTGCGCTTTACCACACAAAAGTATTTTCTGCATTGCAAGGCTTTTTGCCCCAAATGGTCGTATTTCTCGGTGGACGGCATATACAAACGGGGGCATTCCGCATAAATGCGAAACACCCCCGTAACAATCGCTCTCCATGAGCAGGGCACGTTAACAGGCCCGCAGCTCAAAAAACATGCGCTACAGGCGCTCGCGAACCGCCTCGACCACGTTGGCCAAATCGACGAGAACCTCGTCGTGACTCTGCATGTCGCGCACCTTGACCTTGCCGGCGGCAAGCTCGTCGCCGCCCAAGACCAAAATGAGCTTGGCACCCACCTTGTCGGCCTGCTTAAACTGGGCCTTGAGCGAACGGCCCTGATAGTCGGCCTCGGTCACAATCCCTGCAGCGCGAAGCTGCTGCGTAATGGTAAAGACGTTCTGACGCAGCTCCTTGCCGGCGTTGGCAACGTAGACGCACGGGACCTCCTCGGCACCCAGGTCGCTGCCAAAGGCCTGCAGGGCTAGCAGGGCGCGCTCAAAGCCGACGGCAAAGCCGACGCCCGCCGTGGGCTTGCCGCCCTCGAGCTCGACCAAGCCGTCATAGCGACCGCCGCCACCGATGGAGCCGACACCGGCGCCGGGAGCCTCGACCTCAAAGACAGTACGGGTGTAGTAGTCCAGGCCGCGCACCAGGGTGGGATCCTCAACATACTCGATACCGGCGGCGTCCAGATAGTGCTTGACTTGCTCGTAGTGCTCGCGGCACTCGTCGCACAGGTTGTCGCCCATCAGCGGGGCGTCGGCCATGATCTCGCGGCAGTGGTCGTTCTTGCAGTCGAAGGCGCGCAGCGGGTTGAGCTCGGCGCGCTCGCGGCACTCGTCGCACATCTCGTCGGCGTGATCGAGAATGAACTGCTTGACCTGCTCGCGGTATGCCGGACGGCACTGCGCATCGCCCATCGAGTTAATAAGCAGACGGAGCTTGGACAGATCGAAGCCCAGGCGCTTGTAGAACTCCATGAGCATGATGATGCACTCGGCGTCTGCCGCCGGATCGGGAGCGCCGAGCCACTCGATGCCCACCTGGTGGAACTGGCGCAGGCGACCCTTCTGAGGACGCTCGCCGCGGAACATGGCCTCGGCGTAATAGGCCTTAAACGGCGTGGAGCCCTGGGGCACCAGGTTGTTCTCCACGACGGCGCGCACCACACCGGCTGTGCCCTCGGGACGAAGGGCCAGGCGCTGCTTGGGCTTGAGCTTGGTATCGGTACCCTCGGTAAAGACGCGCTCCAGGTTAGCGCCGCTAAACACGCGGAACATCTCCTTGCGCACGACGTCGGTCGACTGGCCGATACCGTGAACAAACACGTCCACCTGCTCGATCGCGGGCGTCTCGATGGGCTTAAAGCCAAACGGCTCGAACACGCCGGCAGCGATCTGCTGCATCTTTTGCCAGGCGCGCATCTCGGCGCCGATAAGGTCGCGGGTTCCCTCCGCCTTCTGTGCCTGCATGGGCAAACACCTTTCTTTTGTATCGCGTCATAGGTAGTGGTCATTATACGGCACAAAAACAAAACGCGGCGGCGCGTCTGACCGAACGAGGGTATGGGGGCTCGTTCGGCCAGACGCACCGCCGCTGCTTGTGATCCGTTTTCCTCCATCCCCTTCGGATCACGTGGTCTGTTGGGGGCGGAGGAAAACGGATCATTTCGTAGGCCCGTGGCCGCCTTGGAAACCGAATGATGGTACGAGCATCCATTCGGCTTCCAGGGCAGCCACGGACAGAACGGGGCGAACAGAAAAGAGCGACGGACGTCTACTCCCCCGCCACGCTCGCGCGCAGCTTGGCGGCGATGGGCTCGGATGCCAGCAGGAACACGAGCATGGCCACGGAGCACGCCAGGCACACAATCCAAGTGCTCGCAAAGGAGCCCGTGGCATCGAACAGCACGCCCGAGACGATGGCGCCCACGGTGCCCAAGATTGCCTTGAAAGACAAGGGCATAGGCCTTATGGCCATGCCCGCAGGCTTGAAAGGCAAGGTTGGGCGCTACCGGTGGTCGGCGATATAGCCCAAAGCGACTGCCGCATAAGCCGCGGCGCCGAGCGGCAGCTCGGCATCGCTAAAACGTGCCTTGGGATGATGCTGAGCAAAATGCTCGTCCGTATCAGTCACGGCAGCGCCCACGGTAAAGTACGCACTCGGAATCTCGCTCGAAATCAACGCGAAGTCCTCGCTCGCCATGGCGTGGAACAGCGGCAGGAAGGCGGCCTTGGGCAGCACCGCGCCCACGTAGCCAAGCGACGCCTGCGTCATATCGTCATCGAGTACGAGCGGGGGAACATCCGAGAGCGTCTCGATAGTCGCCGGCGTGCGATAGGTCGTGGCAACACCTTTGACGACCTCGGCGATGCGGGTCTTGAGGTGCTCCATGAGCTCGACATCGAAGCCACGCAGCGTTCCCTCGAGCACACAAGTATCAGGGATGACATTTGCGGCCTGACCGCCGGCGAACTTGCCAACGGTAAGCGCGACCTCCTTGGCCGCCGGCACTTCGCGAGCGATAAGCTCCTGAAGTGCCAGATGCACGTGCACACCCGCCGTAATGGGGTCGATGCAGATCTCGGGGCTCGAGCCATGCCCGCCCTTGCCCTGCAGCGTGATGCGGAAACCGTACACGCCCGAGAGCGCCGGACTGCCGTAAAGCACCAGGCCAAGCGGCGACTGGCTATTGACATGCATGGCAAAGGCGACCTGAGGGCGCGGGTTCTGCAGCAGACCGTCGGCGATGGCGGCGCGGGCACCCTCAAAGGTTTCCTCGCCCGGCTGGAACAGCAGCTTAACCGTGGCGTTGGCATCAACAAGCTCTGCCTCGCGCGCTTTGAGCATACGAGCCGCACCAAGCAGCGCCGTCGCGTGCATATCGTGACCGCAAGCGTGCATGCAGCCGTTGGTGGATGCAAAGGGCTCGCCGGATTCCTCGGCAACGGGCAGGGCATCCATATCGCCACGAAGCATGATGACCGTACCGGCCTGTTCGTCCGTGCAGACGCCATTGCCCTGGGCCGCGGCGGCACCGGCGCCGACAAGGCCCACAACGCAGGAACCATCGACGAGCGTGGCAAATGGGATGTCCATCTCGGTCAGGCGCGCTTGGATATACGCAGAGGTCTGTGGGAGGCTATTACCCAGCTCGGGCATCTGGTGGAGATCGTGTCGCCACGCAGCGAGCTCGTCTGCAAAAGCCTGAGCTTCTGCAACAAGACCGTCACCGATAGCGGTCTGCGCCGCTGCGGTGGCCTTGGGCGCTGATTGCGGTTGAAGATCGGACAAAGCTGGTGCCATAGATGCCCTCCAGTATCGTTTTTGCAGCAAGCACTTTGATAGCGTAAAGTGCAAGGTACTACTTTAAGGGCGAGGCATAAAAAATGCCGCCCCGGGAGGGCGGCGCAACAAGTTGTTTACAATTGCGGGCGCGGCTTTCGACGCAAAAAATCGAAGTGAGTCTCGCTCAAGATAATCGACAGGAAGATGAGCGCGAAGCCGGCGAGCAGGCGCGAGGTGAGCGCCTCCCCCATCAGCAGCACCGAGAACAGCACACCCGAAGGCGACTCCATCGAAAGGAGCAGCGAGCCCGTCGAGGCCGGGACATGCGCCAGGCCGACGTTTTGGATGAGCAGAGCCGCGCATGTGCAGCCCACCGAGAGAAACGCCATCGCACCGATAAAGCTCGGCGTCCACACGGACAGAGGCGCTTGGGTCTCGAATAGCAGCGACGTTGCCAGGCTCAGCACGCCGTTGCCCACAAACATCCAAAACGTGATGACGTTGATGTCCATTTTGCGACCGTACTTGGCAGTCACCGCCATCTGGATGGCGAAAAAGGCCGCACCCGCCAGCGTAATGACGTCACCAATGTTGAATTCAACGCTATCGAGTGCGACGAGGCCAATGCCCGCTAGGCACAGCAGCGCGGCACCCAAGTTGTAGCGCGTGAGCTTTTCGCCGCTCAGGAAATAGCTCGCGAACGGCACAAGGATGCAATACGTGCCCGTCAAAAAAGCATTCTTGCCCGCCGTAGTATGTGCCAGACCGACCGTCTGCAACGCATAGGCCGCCCACATGAGCACGCCCATACTCAGGCCAACGATCAGGTTGCGAGCGTTGAGGTGCGCGATGATGCGCTTGTGGAAGACGGCAAACATGACCAACGCTGCGGGCAGAAAACGTACATAGAGCAGCGCGAACACCGGAATGGTGCCGAGTGCGTCCTTCATAGTGGTAAAGGAGTAGCCCCAGATGACCGCCACCGAAAGGAGCAGAACCTTCCAGAACAGCGGAGAGCGCGCGCCGGCGCCCCGGGGAATACCGCCCGCGCCCAAATCCTCACGGGCTACTGGGCTATCGGGCAAGTTTTCGATTTCGTTGGCAGCGTATTGGGCCATGGAACATCCTCGCACTCAATCTGGGCGTGGTGTCCGCACGCGTATGGCTGCGTGCCGCCTCATGGTCAAATAAAAACAGGGCGCACCGGACCCCCGGCACGCCCCGCTACTGTAGCAACAACCAAGCAGCCCACGCAATTCACTACGCTAAAGCATCGGGTTGGAAGACCTCGATGTTCCGGCGGCGTTTACGTAGCTGTATTAAATCAATTTGGTCGACTCCAGCTTTTCGATGATCCAGTCGTTGGCTTTGATGACTGGGCGGCGGAAGACAACGCCAAGGGCCAGCGACGGAATCAGATAGCTCGCCAGAATGCCCAGCTCAATCCAGTACTCCATATGGTAGGCACCGGCCATGGCAGCGTGCATGGCGTTGATGCCGTGGGTAAACGGCAGGAACGGGTAGATCGCCTGGAACACGGGGCCGGTCATCTCGATGGGGAACGTGCCGCCCGAACCGCCGACCTGCATGACCAACAGCACGACAGCGAGCGCCTTGCCGATATCGCCAAACGACACCGTAAGCGTGTAGACGATATTGGAGAACACGAGACTCGCGACCCAGCCCGCCAGCACAAACTGCAGCGGGTTATCGCACTGAATGCCAAAGAACAGAATATCGCCCGCGCACACGAGCGTTGCCTGCAGCAAAGCCAGACCGCCAAAGAACAGATAACGGCCCAGGTAAATCTCGTGCAGGCGTACGGGGATGAGCTCGTTGATAAGCTCATCGTCAACCGAGACCTTCATCATGGCCGCCAGTACGATCGAGCCGACCCACAGCGACAGAATCGTGTAGAACGGCGCCATGGCCGAACCGTAGTTGCGGATCGGATAGACCGGCTTGCGGTCGAGCGCGACGGGGCCGGAAAGCGACACGGCCAAACCCTCGGGATCATTACCGATCATCGTCTTGATCGTGGCCAGATCGTCCGACATAAGGGCACCGTCGAGCTCGTCCTTGAAAGCGCTAATCTTGTCCGACGCCTCACCCAGCTGATCGGAAGCTTTGTTGACCAGCTTTGCAGCCTTGGAGAGGCCCTTTGCCAGCGAACCGGATGCGTCGGTCAGGCCGGCAACAGCGCTATCCAGGTCGCCCGAGATGCCGTCGAGTGAATCCAACACGCCCGAAATAGTTTTCTTGAGCTCCTTGGCCTTGACCGAAAACGTAGAGTCGTAGTCAGTCTTGGCGCCCGAGATACCAGCCTTAGCATCCGCGATTGCCTGATCGACCTCGGCACGCGACTTGTTAACCTCTGCCATGCTGTCCGAGAGGGACTTTGCGGTTGCTTTCAGGTCCTTGGCGTTGTTGCGATGCTCCGTCGCGATCCTGCCCAGCGATGTCGCCACAGACTTAAGACTGTCCTGGAGCTTTTCGTCACTCACCTGCTCGGCAAAACTGCGAAGCTGGTTAGCCACGTCATCGATATCGTTGGCACGCGATTCGAGTGCCGACGCGGCTTTGTTGAGCTGGGTCACCGTAACGTCGACATGCTGGTTCGCGGCGTCAAACGCCTTCGCAAGCTCGGTAGACACGTTGTCGAATGAGCCCGCGCTTCCGTCGATCGCGGTGTTGATGGCGTCGTTGGCTGCCTTGAGCGCTTCCTCGGAATCGCTCACACCGTTCTTTGCGTGCTCCATCAGCTGCTTCGTCGACTCATCAACAGTGCCCGTCTGCTTGAGCATGCCGCCCGCCGATGTCAGTGAATCGGACGTAGAGCTCAAAATGCCCGCGAGCGACGTCGCACTCGCCTGAACATCCTGCAGGTCCTCGACCGAATCGCCCAGCGTAGAGGAAAGATTGGCGATAAAGTTGCTGACCTGATCGGTGCTCATGTAATCGAGCAGGCTGGACACGGTCTTAAGGCCGATGGTCGTGATGGTCTTGGTAAAGGTCTCATTCACCTGGCTCTGGACGGCGCTCGAACCCTTTTCGGTCACGATCTGGGCGATGGCGTTAGCCTTCTGGTTTTCGTAGAACTCGATATCGGCGTGCTTCACCTCGGTCGAGAAAAGCGTCATCATGTCGGCGCTAAACGTTTTAGGGATAACGACGGCAGCGTAGTACGCGCCCGACTTAACGCCCTCAATCGCCTTATCGCGGTCGTTGAGGACGACCCAGTCGAAGTTCTCGTTGCCGCGCAACGCGGACGTCACGTTTTCGCCCACGTTGATCTCGACGGGAATCAGATCGCTCTCGTAACCCTCATCGGTGTTGACCACGGCGATCTTGAGGTTGCCGGTGTTGCCGTACGGATCCCAGCTGCCGGCGATGTTAAACCACGCGTACAGACACGGCACGATAATGAGGCCCATCACGACGACCAAGCCGATCACGGAGCGAGACACGTTTTGGACATCGCGCTTAAACAGGTGCAGGATGTTTTTCATTTATGCCTCACCTCCTTTGGAGTGCTTGCCGAGCGGGGTGGTGTCCCCGTCGTTTCCGTTTACGTTGTCAACGCCGTCGGCATCATGAGCTTTACGATGCGCACCGATATGCGGCAGACGGCTCGTGGGCTGTTCGCTGTCCTTGGTGCCCCGCTCGCTGGCGTTGAGACCAAACATGCGACGGGCGGCAGGAATGGCAGCCGTGTGCTCGCGCATTTCACGGCGAAGATCCTCGTCCGAAAGCGCCGAGATACGCATCTGGGTATTGAGGCTCGCACGGATGTACTCGATGTTGATGAGCCAGCCACAGATGGCGATAACCGAAATGATCCAGATAACGAGCAGGATGATCTTGCCGTTATTGTCGATATCGAGCACCGTCGAGAGCACAAAGAGCAGAACCTGCACGCCTACCACGGCGGCAAAACCGCCCTTGATGTAGTACGGGTAGCGATGCTCAAACGTCACGGCATGATCGAGCAGCTCGCGACGGTACGAATCCGAATCGAGCATGACACGCATGGCCGTGCGCAGCGAATAGCGCTGGCGCGGCAGGTCGTTGGACTCGCAGATCATGAGGCCCGTCGTGGAAAGCTGCTTATCAAAGAGCAGGTTGAGGTTGAGCAGCAGCGGCCGCAGCTGCAGACCGATAAAGAGCGCCACGATCAAGAACACGCCCAGAATGCACAGGTTGAACAGGTAGTTGAACGAGTACATGCCGCCGACGGTCTCGCGCAGCAGGTTGATGCCATAGGTAAAGGGCAGCAGCGGATGCAGCCACTGGAAGAAGCCAGGCATCATCTCGATGGGGTACATACCCGATGAACCCGGAATCTGCACGATAACCAGAATGACGCCGATTGCCTTGCCGATATGCTTAAACGTAGTGGACAGCGCATAGATGATGTTGACGTAGGCGAACGAGATAGCGACGCCGCCCAGCACAAAGAGCAGCGGATTGACGCACTGAACGCCAATGACCAGGTCGCCCACCGTAACGATAATGGCCTGGAACGCGCCCAGGATTACCAACAGCAGCCAGCGGCCAAAGTAGCCCTGACGCGCGGTAAAGCTGCCGATGCCTTCGCGGTCGACCTCGAGCTTGTAGATGGCGATGAGCACATAGCCGCCCACCCAAAGCGCCAAGTTGGTATAGAACGGGGCAATGCCCGAGCCAAAGCTCTTGACCGGATAGATTGACTTGGACGTCAGCTCAACCGGAGACGCCATGAAATCTGCCACGTCATTGACGTCGACGTCCATGAGATCGGCTAACTCGCCCATAGACTCAGAGGTCTGCAACGCCGCAATGTCGTTAGCGGCGGTTGCAAGCTTGTCCTGAACCTTGGCAAGGGAGGCGTCGGTTTGGGACAGCGTGGTCTTTGCCTGCTTGAGCGTGGCGTCGAGCTGCGCCAGCGTGCCGCGCGCGCTCGCTATCGTGGGGGTCATACCCGACACAATGCCGGTCAAATCGCCCGAAACGGCGGCAAAGGAGTCAAGCGCGCTCGAAGCCTTCGGCAGCGCGTTTTGACCCAGATCTGCCTGGGCCTGGCCAAGGTTGGTCGCCCCGGTCTGAATTGCGTTATTGATAGCGTCGCTGGCACCCGAGACAGCCGCGGCATCATTTGCCATGGCGCTCGACTGCGCGGACAGACTGTTCTTGATACTCTGCAGCTGGTCGTTCTGCTTCTTGAGCGTATCGATCGTCGAGGCGATCAGTGCGTCGATCTGATCCGATCCCGTCGAGGTATCGCCGGCAAGAATCTGCAGGTGGCCGATAACTGCGGTGTTGTGATCGATCGTTGCCTGGAGAGACTCGAGCGAGTTGTCGATGCGGGTGGTCGTAGATGTGACCGTGCCCGTCAACTTGCCGATGGCAGCATTCGCGGAAGCCGACGTCTTGGTTAGCGCAAGGCTGCCCTCCGAAAGTGCCCTGGAGAGCGAGGTGATGGACTTGCCAGCCGTGGTGCGAGCTTCGCCCAGCAGATCATTACCCTGAGCGATTGCCTGCGTTAGCGAAGGCGCCTGCCCCTGCAGGCCCGCCAGCGCAGCATCGGCCGAAGCAATCGAGCTGCTCGTCTTGTCGATGGCGGTGTTCATGTCGCCGATGGAATCACGTACCTCGCCCAAGGTATCGGATGCCTCGGACACCGAGCTTGCCAGCGAATCCTGCGTCTGGGTTGCCTTGTCCTTTAGATCGACTCCGGCATCCTTGGCAATGCCGGCAACGGTCTCGCCCACCGTAGAGACAAATTCCGAGTTTATCTGCTCCTCGATGGTGTTGGCACCGGTATCGGTAACCTTGGGCGCAATGGCGCTCTTTTTCTCGTTGACGTAATAGGTGAGCTTCGGCTGATGGTAATTGCCGTCGAGCATCGAGACGAGATTGTCAGAGAAGTTCTTGGGAATCACGATGGCAGCATAGTATTCGCCGCTTTCGACGCCCTCTTTGGCATCTGCCGCCGAGTCGACGAAGGTCCAGCCAAGCTGGTCGTTCTTCTTGAGCTGGTCGACCACCTTATCGCCTGCGTTGAGCTCGCCCACTAGGTCGTTCTGGGTGCCCTGATCGTTGTTTGCGATGGCGATTTTAATGCCTTGGGTATTTCCGTACGGATCCCAGTTGGCAACGATGTTGTACCAGGCATACAGCGAGGGAATGACGCACACGCCCAGGGTAACCACCAGGGCGACGGGGTTCACGATCAATCGCTTGATGTCGCGTTTAAAGATTGCAAAGGAAACCTTTGCATCGGATAGTTTGCTGCCGAGACTCACGCTTGGACCATCCATCCTGTCGTTTAGCCGAATCATGCTATTAACAACCATTGTACGGGGGCACTTTAGCGTGTCACGGCGCAATGGTGCTGAGTTTTGCGGGTAGCAATATACTACGAAGATGAGTTAACGTACAGTTGTACAGTATCTTAAATTCCCGCAGCTCCCAAAACCACAACCCGCACAAACTAGCAAGCAACCAAGTGCCAAATGCGTACCTTCACATCGAGAGAGGAAAATCTCCCACTTTTTGCCCAAATACAGGCTCAATGTGGGAGATTTTCCTCTCTCGTTCTACTAACTAGCTACGGCGTTCGTTAGAACGGCGGAACCAAGTTACATAAGATTACAAATGGCCGCGGCGAAGGCTACGGGGTCCTCGGGGAGGATGCCCTCGACGAGCAGGGCCTGGTCGTAGAGCAAGCCGGAGTACTGCTTGATCTTGTCGGCGTCGCCCGCCTTCTGGGCAGCGACGAGCTTGGCGAAGACCGGGTGCTTGGCGTTGAGCTCGAGCACGCGCTGGCTCTTAGGCATGCCGTCGGGCGCGCCCTCGGGGCCCTTCTGAAGCACTTTCTCCATCTCGAGCGAAAGCGGGCCCTCGGTGGTGATGCAGGCGGGGGCGTCAGTCAGACGCGCAGAGACGGCAACCTTCTCGACCTTGTCGCCGAGCGCCTCCTTCATGGCGTTAAAGAGGTCCTCGTTCTCCTTGGTGGCGTCCTCGGCCTCCTTCTTCTCGTCATCGGTCGCCAAGTCAAGATCGCCGGTCGCGACGTTCTTAAGCTCCAGGTGACGATCCTCGACCTCAGGCTCAGCGCCATCGGCAACTGCCTTCTCAGCAGCCTCGCGAGCAGCGTCATCCTCGTAGACCTTGGGCATATCGGCAGCCACGTACTCACGCATGGCCTGGAAGGTGAACTCATCCACGTCCTGCGTCAGCAGCAGTACATCGTAACCGCGGTCGAGCACGCCCTTCACGACGGGCATCTTGGCCAGACGCTCGCGCGAATCGCCGGCGGCATAGTAGATTGCCTTCTGGCCCTCGGGCATGCCCTTGGCATACTCGGCAAGGGTGATCATCTTCTGCTCCTTGGCAGACCAGAACAGCAGCAGGTCGGCGAGCTCGTCGGCCTTCATGCCGTAGCTCGAGTAGATGCCGTACTTAAGACCGCGACCAAAGTTCTCAAAGAACTTCTCGTATGCCTCGCGGTCGTTGTCGCGCATGTCCTCGAGATCGGCGGTGATCTTCTTCTCGACACGCTTGGCAATGGCCTTGAGCTGACGGTTCTGCTGCAGCGTCTCACGCGAAATATTGAGCGTCACGTCGGCAGAGTCCACGACACCGCGCACAAAGTTGTAGTAGTCGGGCAGCAGGTCGTCGCACTTCTCCATAATCAGCACGTTAGAGCTGTAGAGCGCCAGGCCCTTCTCGTAGTCCTTGCTGTACAGATCGAACGGGGCGCGACCCGGCACAAACAGCAGCGCATCGTACTCAAGCGTGCCCTCGGCGTGGAAGCTGATAGTGCGCGCGGGATCGTCAAAGTCGTGGAATGTGAACTTGTAGAACTCGTTGTAATCCTTCTGCTCAACGTCGGAGCTGCGCTTTTTCCAGATCGGCGTCATTGAGTTGACGGTCTCGAGCTCCTGGTAGTCCTCGTACTCGGGCGTGTAGTCATCGCCAGCATCCTCGGGCTTGGGCTTCTGGCGGCTCTTGGACACCATCATCTGAATCGGGTAGCGCACATAGTTGCTGTACTGCTGAATCAGGCTCTTGAGGCCCCACTCGGTCAGGAAGCGATCGTAGGTCTCGGCCTCGCCGTCGGCGTCGAGCTTCTCGTTCTCGCGCAGCGTCAGGATGACATCGGTACCGTGCTCAGCACGCTCGCCATCCTCGATGGTGTAGCCCTCAAGACCGTCGGACTCCCAAACGTGGGCGATATCCTCGCCATAAGCGCGGCTGACGACCTTCACGTGGCTGGCGACCATAAAGGCGGAGTAGAAACCCACGCCAAACTGACCGATGATGTCGACATCGGAACCCTGCTGCTCGGCGTTCTCAGTCTTAAACTCCTCGGAGCCGGAATGGGCGATGGTGCCCAGATTGCGCTCGAGCTCCTCGGCGGTCATGCCGATACCGTTATCCGAAATGGTGATGGTACGGGCATCTTTATCAAAGGAAACACGAATAGCCAGGTCGCCCTGGTCGAGCTTGACGCTCGGGTCCTGCAGGCTCTTAAAGTTGAGCTTGTCGACGGCATCGCTCGCGTTGGAGATAAGCTCGCGCAGGAAGATTTCCTTATTGGTGTAGATGGAGTTGATCATGAGGTCGAGCAGTTTTTTGCTCTCGGTCTTAAATTGACGCATGTGCAGTCCTTTCGCGCTACCCCCGTCCGCAAAAACGGCCCGGTTGCCCGAGCCGCATTGCAGACCTGCTATGTTCAGACTTAGATTTTATAACCCATTAGCGCGCATATATACATACGGAATCGAAAAACTGTATGTCCAAACGCTCTGATGCGCCAATTGCCAAGGAGTGTCCCCGACTGCCGGCAGGAAAGGAACGTCCCTATCTGCCATCTACGCGCTTGGCCATCCAAGCATGGGGCTGGCCCTCGTCTTCGTAGTCCACCGGGGCAATCTGCGTGTAACCCGCCTTGGCATAGAGCGGCAGCACGTATTCCTGCGCATGCAGCTTAATGAGCTTGGCGCCGGCATCACGCGCGCACGTATCACTGGCCTCGACAATCTTGCTCGCCAAACCGCGACGGCGCATGCTCGGCAGCACGGCCACGCGCCCCATAATGTAGGTCTCCCCCGCCGCGACGCCTTCGTCCAAGTCGCACGCCGGCGACACCGGAGCCTCTGCGTCAGCTGCGCGCTCGAGTTCTTCGGGAAACACGCGCGAGCAACCGGCAAGCTCACCGTCTACATAGAGCGTCACATGAATGCAGTTCGGATCCTCGTCGATAGCGTCAAACTCATTCTCGTAGCCCTGCTCGTCCATAAAAACGACGCGGCGCACCAACGCCGCGTCATCAAAGCATCCCATCTTAAGTTGGATATCCATGGCTGCCCTTTCATTCAATGCGAACGTTAGGGACAGATTTTAGCGAAAATGAGCTCCGCGCACGCTAAACTTCGCGCGAGCCTTCGCCAGGCAGTCGTAATGGCCCACGTTATGGGCATCGCTCGCGATGAAGCTGTACAGGTTCTGGTCGAACAGGCGCTGTGCCGGCTTTTTCTCGCGACCAAAGCGACCGCCGGCAATAAAGTCCGCCGAAGCCTGCAGCTTGCAGCCCATATCGACCAGGCGCTCCGCCACGCTTACATCCTTTTGAACCGCACGATAGCGCTCAGGATGAGCGATGATCACCTGGTAGCCACGGCACTGCAAATCGTAAATCGTGTTCTCGTACTCTCTAAACGCATACGCATCGGCATGCGTCGAAAGCTCGAGCAGAAACTCGTTGGTCCCATCGAAATGCAAGTGATCCGCGGCATCGATACCAAGCTCAACGAGCTTTCGATGGTTGACCTCGAAGCCCATCTGGAGCGGAAAACCGTCAGCGTTATCGCGCAGCAGCTCAAAGGCATCCCACATCTTGTCGTAATCAAAATAGGGATCACGGCAGTGAGGAGTGCAAACGATTCTGGTTACACCGGCCCGCTTGGCAGCCTCGAGCATCGCCAAGCTCTCTTCGAGATCGGCGGCGCCGTCGTCTACACCCGGCAAGATATGGCAATGAATGTCACGCATAGGTCAGCCTTAATCAACTAAACGTTTGCTCGGTTGGTGAAGATGCCCTTTTTGGAAGTGCCCTGATCGTCGGAGCCCTTCTTAACCTTCTTACCGTCCTTGGTGTAGTAAGAATAGTAGTACTCGCTGGTCTCGGTCTCACAGTAATTCATGACGGTACCGATGAGCTTGACCTTCTCGGACTTCTTAAGCTGGGCGATAGCGTTGAGCGCCTCTTCGCGCTTGGTAAAGTCCTCGCGCACCACGAACAGCGCGCCGTCGGTCAGGCTGGCAATCTCGGCAGCATCGATGAAGGTGCCGACCGGAGGAGCATCGAAGATGACGTACTGGAACTTAGCAGACAGTGCCTTGACCAGCTTGGCAAAGCGATGGGAGACGATGATGTCGGCAGGATTGGGAATATGCGGCTCGGCATCGAGGAAGTAGAAATTCTTCTGACCTGTCTCGACAATCGCCTGGTCGATAGAAACCTGCTCGGACAGGACTGCATAGAGTCCGCCGCGGGAGCGGACGCCGAGCATATCGGCAAGGGACCTGCGACGCATATCAGCCTCGACCAGCAGGACACTCTTGCCGCTCGTGGCGATTGCCTGAGCAAGATTAATGGAAACCGTAGACTTGCCCTCGTTGGGAATCGAGGAGGTAACGGTGATGGTGCGAATGGGGTCGTCCACGCTCGCAAAGCGGATGTTGGCCAGAAGGGTCTTGGCGGCATTCTGCACAACGAGCTTATCGGTGTTCTTTGCCTTAGCCATGCCTATTTACCACCTTTCATAGCCGGAATTCGGCCAACAACGGGAATACCCAGGAGCTCTTCTGCCTCTTCGGCACCGCGGATGCGGGTATTGAGCATGTCTGCCAAAACGACATAGGCAACTGCGATAAAGATACCGGCGAGGAACGCGACGGCAATATACAGCGTGCGCTTGGGGCCGCTGGGGGCTTCGGGGGTCTTAGCCTCGTCGATAACGTTGATGCTCTGGGCAGCGCCGACGTTCTGAGCGACCGTACTCACCGAGCTGGCAATGGCCTTTGCGACCTCAGCCGTCTCCTTGGCATCGGTGCCGGTAACCGAAAGCGTAATGACACGCGTGGTGGTCTCGGAGGAAACAGACACCTTGTAGTCATCCAAATCGGTGAGGCCCAGTTCTTTGGCGGCGCCGCTCTTAACGCTATCGCTATCCAGCAGCGTGGCGATATCGTTGGAAAGCATCTGGCTCGCCGAGAGATCGTTGTAGCTCATCTGACCGCTATCGTCGGTCTTGGCGAGAATGTACATGCTCGTCGTCGCGGTATAGGTGTTGTCCATCGCAACGAAGGACACGATGCCCATGGCGATCGCGCAGACCACCGGAAGGGTGATGACCAGCTTGAGGTGCTTTTTGAGCAGCTGGAACAGTTCGAGAAGGGTCATGCAGCTTGCCTTTCATTTCCCCAGTTCGGATTGACAAAACTGTCCGTATGTTATCGCATCTTTTTACCGAGACCAAACTCTATACATAAGAAACAGGCTCTCCTGTAAAAATGTCGGAAGCAATCGTAAAATTGCACAACAACGCCGCACCCGAAAGTCAAATGCGGCGTCTACATTAACATCTATGTTGTATCGCTATGCGAATGGCTCGTCCTGCTGTATGGGAAACGTCACCGTAATGGTGGTTCCCACGCCCAACTCGCTCGATAGATCGAGCGTGGCGTGATGATACAGGGCCGCATGTTTGACAATGGCAAGCCCCAGGCCGGTTCCGCCGCGTGCCTTAGACCTGCTCTTGTCCACGCGATAGAACCGCTCAAATACCTTGCCCTGTTCTTCAGGCGCGATACCGATTCCCGTGTCGGCGACCGCGAGGAACGGATGGCCTTCGTCGTTGGTGCCGCACTGCAGCGCAACCATACCGCCGGGTCGATTGTAGCGGATGGCGTTGCTTGCCAGATTGTAGATGAGCTCGTCAATCAAGCGCGACACGCCTTCGATGACCACAGGCTTGGTCTCATGACTTATCGTCACATTCGCCTGACGGGCGACCTGTTCAAGACGCTGCTCAACCGTATAGATGGCACGCGAGAGCTCAATAGGCTCCGTGGACCCAATGGGCACCGCCTCGCCCTCAGTTGCACGCTCGGCCTCGTCCAAGTTAGACAGCGTAAGGATATCGTTGACAAGCGCTGCCAAGCGGCCCGCCTCACGATAGATGCGGCCGCCAAAGTTGCGCAGGTCATCCTCGCCCTCAACCATGCCGTTTGCGATGAGCTCGGCATAGCCCGAAATCGCTGTAAGCGGCGTCTTGAGCTCATGGGTGATATTCGCCGTGAACTCGCGGCGCATACGGTCGTTGTCCGCTAGCACCGCCATTTGGCGCTTGAGTTCCTGGCGCTGCGACTCGATACGCTCAAGCATGGGGACCATCTCGGCATAGGCGTGCTCATAGCTACGGCGCGGGTGGTCCAAATCCACCTCTTGCAACGGCGCGATGATGGCACGGGACTCGCGGCGCGCCATGAAAAACGAGAGTACCGCACCCGCTGCTGCGATAAGCAGCATCGGCGCCACCATCGACAGCAAAATCGCTGCAACGCCAGGCTGGGCCTGCGCCAAGCGGACAACCTGTCCGTTATCAAGGGCGACGGCGCGATACAGCATAATCTCGTCGAGCGTAGAGCTTGCGCGCTCCGCGGAACCCGAACCACTCTCAAAGGCCTCGATGACCTCGGGGCGATCGCCATGGTTGGGCAGTGTGGAAGGCGACGCCTCGTTGTCGTAGGCAACCGATCCATCCTTGTTAATCAGCGTGATGCGCAAGTCCTCGCGATCGAGGCTACGCAAGAACGGGATGGGCTCCTGCTGCTCGTCGAGGGCGGCAGCAATGAGCTCGGTTTCCTGCGCCAGATTGGCACTCGTGGCATCCGCCAAGGTGTTTTGCACAAAGAACGCACCCAGCACCGTAAACGCCACGATAACCGCCATGGCGCAAACAAAGATCGTCACAAAAACGCGGTGCGATAGCGTTTGTTTTCCCTGGGGGGCGAAGACCACGGGTTACTCCTCCGATGCGGTGGACGCGGTGTCGTCACCTTCGGCACCATCACCGGCAGAAGGCTCAGCCAAGCGGTAGCCCACGCCGCGCACGGTCTCGATGGCGCTGGCATGCTCGCCCAGTTTTTGGCGAAGCGTCTGCACGTGCACGTCAACGGTGCGCGAACCGCCGTCGAAGTCCCAGCCCCACACGCTCTGCAGCAACGACTCGCGGGTAAAGACCACGCCGGGCTTGCGCATGAGGTACTCGAGCAGGTCGAACTCGCGCAGGGTGAGCTTAAGCGGCTCACCGGCAACGGTCACCTCGCGATGGCTGGGCGAGAGCACGATGTCGCCCACGCTGAGCACATCGCTCGCCTGTTTGACCATGCCACCGCGACGCAGCAGTGCGCGGCAGCGGCTCGCAAGCTCCATGAGCGAAAACGGCTTAGTCAGGTAATCGTCGGCACCGCCATCGAGCGCCATCACCTTGTCGAGCTCGGTGTCCTTGGCGGTAAGCATCATGATGGGCACCGTCGCCGTCAGGCGGTCGGCACGCAGGCGACGCATAATTGCCAGGCCATCGGTATCGGGCAGCATGATATCGAGCAGGACGGCATCGGGTACCCGTCGCGCCACGGCAGCCTTAAACTCGCCATCGCACGAAAAGCCCTCGGCCTCGATCCCCTGCTTGCGCAGCGCATAGACCGTCAAATCCCTGATGTTGTCATCGTCCTCGACGTAATAGATCATGTTGAACCCCTTTGCGGCCGGCATGACCGCATCTTAACCCTAAAGGTACCTTTACTAGATGGTATCAGCCAAAACGTCCCGTCAAATAATCCGCTGTGCGCGGGTCGGTCGGATTTTTGAAGAGCTGAGCGGTGGGCGCGTGCTCCACCAGCTCGCCCAGCAAGAAAAACGCGACCGAGTCGGAGATGCGCGCCGCCTGCTGCATATTGTGCGTAACGACCACGAGCGTACAGGTCTCTTTGAGCTCGCAGGCCAGCTGCTCCACCACGAGCGTCGACACGGGGTCGAGCGCCGAGGTCGGCTCGTCCATCAGCAGAATGTCGGGCTGCACGGCAAGTGCGCGGGCGATGCACAGGCGCTGCTGCTGTCCACCCGAAAGACCCAGGCCCGACTCCTTGAGCTTGTCCTTGACCTCGTCCCACAGGGCAGCGCGACGCAGGGAGTCCTCGACCAGCTCATCGAGTACGACGCGGTCGCGCACACCCATACCGCGAGGACCGTAGGCGACGTTGTCGTAGATGCTCATGGGAAACGGGTTGGGGCGCTGGAACACCATGCCCACGCGCTGGCGCAAACGGCAGATGTCGTAGTCGCCCAGGATATCTTGACCATCGAGCGCGATCTTGCCCTCGATTCGGCAATCCTTGATACCGTCGTTCATGCGGTTAAAGCAGCGCAGCAACGTGGACTTTCCGCAGCCCGAAGGCCCGATAAACGAGGTGATCTGCTTGTCGCGGATCTTGATATTCACGTCCTTGAGCGCATGATGGTCGCCATAGAACAGGTCGAGGCCCTCGACATCGATGCGCGTCGGCGAGGCGGCAAGATCCTCTGCCGTGGGGCGAGTCGCATCCCCAACCTCGCGCTCGTGCGCGGCCTCGGCCTGCGCTTTCATGAGTTCTTCAAGCTCCGTGGGCTCCACAGCCGCAGCAGCCGTCATACCGCATACCTCCACATCGATATCAATTCAGCAGTATCGATAGTAGAAATCGCGGCTCATATGCACGTGAGCGCATTGTCAAGTGTTTGTAAGGGCACGCTGGCTATGCGGCGGGCAGCTCGATGGTGAATATCGTGTGTTCGGGCGTCGATTCACATGCAACGGTACCGCCGTGTGCCGCGATGATCTCCTTGGCAATAGCAAGGCCCAAACCGGCACCACCGCGATTGGTCGCACGCGCCGCATCCAGGCGATAGAACTTCTCAAAGATCACCTTGAGCTTAGCCGCAGGGATAGGATCGCCCTGATTGATAAAGCGCACGCGCACGCCGCCATCGTCTTGGCGCCCGGCCTCAATCGTGATAGTCGAGCCCTCATAGCTATAGGCGACGGCGTTTTTCATGATGTTGTTAAACACGCGGGCCATCTTGTCGCCATCCACGAGCACCGTCAAATCCTCGCGAATATCAACTTGGGCTTCCTTATGCTGCTCGTTGAGGATGGGATAGAACTCGTCAGCCACCTGAGCCAGCAGCAACCCCAGATCAACATAGCCGCGCGTGAGCACGATATCGTGGAAGTCAAAGCGCGTGATATCGAAGAACTCTTCGATGAGCGCATCGAGCCGGTGCGCCTTGTCGAGAGCCACGCCCGTAAAGTGCGCACGTTGCTCAACCGGCAGCTCAGGAGTCTCTTGCAGCAGCGAAAGATAGCCCACCACACTGGCAAGCGGGGTGCGTAGGTCATGTGCCAAGTACGTGACCAGATCGTCCTTGCGATGCGACTCGTCACGCAGGGCTTGCTGCACCTTGCGCTCACGGTCGCGCACGCGGTTAAGGGCGCCCTCGACCTCCAAGAAGTCGCCGTCGATGTTGTCCCAGGTGTCGGGGTGATCGATCAGGCGATCTTGAATACGAGCGGCCAGCACACAATCGGCATGCTGCTCGCCCTGTTCGTAGCCCTGGTAGTACAGGGCGCGGCCGCACAAGAACAGCACGCACGCGGCAAGCGCCAGCACAAAGCCAAGCATGTTGAATACAAAGCCGGCATCGAACAGCACCGGCCCTTCGATGCCGCCGAGCGCCATGGCGCCAATCGCCAACGTCATGGCCCACGCGGCGCCGCCAATCACCATGCAGCGGCGCACGATCTCAAATCGATCGATTAGCAAAAAGCCGACAAGCAGCACCGCCAAGATTCCAGCGATGTTGTCGATGCCAATCAGCAGCAGGGTCAGCAAAAAGAGCAGCACCGTTGCAAGCGCGCGGTTGTCGACGACCGACCTCACGTATTCAAAGAGTCGATCGGGCACCTCGAACGCTTGCCTATCGTCTTTTGTCATATCAAGATCCTCACAAGCGAAAAGCGTTATTCGATGATGTAGCCGACGCCCCAGACGTTTTTGATAAAGCGCGGCTTTTGTGCGTCGTCGCCGATCTTTTCGCGCAGATGGCGAATGTGCACCATCACCGTATTGTTGGAGCCGGGCATAAAGTCCTCGTTCCACACCGCGCGGAACAGGTCCTCCACGGGCACCACGCTGCCACGATGCTCGACCAGATACAACAAGATGGAATACTCGATGGGCGTAAGGCGCACCGGCGCACCGTCCACCGTCACAGAGCGGGCGTCGCGGTTGATCTCGAGGCCGTCAAGCTGGATGATCGGCGACTCGGCCGCCTGTGCGCGGCTGCCGTAGCTGGTATAACGACGAAGCTGAGCATGAACGCGTGCAATGAGCTCCAGCGGACGGAACGGCTTGACCACATAATCGTCTGCGCCAAGCGAGAGCCCCTCGATCTTATCCTGCTGGGCATCGCGTGCCGTCAGCATGATCACGGGATAGGTATGGCTGGAACGGATCGTACGCAACAGCTCAAAGCCGTCGATATCAGGCAGCATGACATCCAGCAGCGCCAGATCAAACTCCTGCTCCAGAATCGCCTTGGCCGCATCGGCCCCGCTATAGGCGACCTGTACGTCAAAGCCTTCTTTTGTAAGGTAGATGCCAACTAGGTCGGCGATGGCCTTCTCGTCATCAACTACCAGTATGCGCTCGTTCATGCGTGCTCCTCTCGCGCTCCATTATGCCCGAGGCGGCGCGTGCCACACACAACAAGCGCGGGCGATTAAGTCGACCTTAAGGACCAATGTGTCCGTTCGGGCGCGGATGTGGGCCACGCACGCACGCGATGATCGCCGATGCCGGCAAACGATATACTCTAGTTCCAGAAGAGACCATCCCGTCGAAAGCGAAATCTGTGAAGTCCCTCACCTCTTTTGCAAAGCGCTCAGCCCAGCTTGCCGCCGGCTTTGTCTGCGCTATCGCCCTTACCGCTGGCGTGCCCACCGTCGCCGGCGCCCAAGTACTCACGACCGACAATGTCTGCGGCAAAACCGCCGATGAGCGCGGCATCACGGCCGAAAACCTGCCCGATATCGATGCGACCAATGCCCTCGTCATGGGCAAAGACGGCACCGTCTACTATGCCCGCGGCGCCGATGAGCAGGTCAAGATTGCCTCGATCACCAAGGTCATGACCGCAATCCTAACCGTCGAGAATTGCAAGATAGACGAGAAGGTCACGGTGAGCAACGCCGCAGCCACCGTGGGTAATTCGACCGCCGGCTTGCTCGAAGGCGACGAGCTTACCGTGGAGCAGGCGCTGCGCGGCCTGATGATTCCCTCGGGCAACGACGCCGCCATCGTGCTCGCCGAATATGTGGGCAAGAAGATCGACCCTAAGACCAAAGACGCCGAGGCCACATTTGTGAAGGCCATGAACGAGCGCGCTAAGAAGCTCGGCTGCACCGGTACGCTTTTTGAAAACCCGCATGGTCTGGACTTTGATGAGTGGGCTGGCGATATGCACTCAACCGCACACGACGTAGCGCTGATGATGCAGGAGGCCATGAAAAACGACACGATCCGCGAGGTCGTAGCGAGCGAGGATTCCTGGATCGAGGTCACGGGCGCCGACGGCACCGACCATTCGCATTCCATGGACACGCATAACTATTTGCTGGGCCAAGATGGCAACATCGGTGGCAAGACCGGCACTACCGACGATGCAGGCTATTGCTTTACGGGTGCCTACAACCGCGATGGCAACGAGATCTACACCGTCGTTTTGAACTCCACCACCACCGACCAGCGCTTTACCGATACCGCAACCCTTGCCAATTGGTACTACGGTCACAAGGTGACGGTCGCGATCGCCAACACGCAGGAAAAGACCGCCAACGGCAACCCGCTTATGGCGCGCATTGGCCAAACCGACTGGACGGATAAGACGATCGACGCCACACTCGCCGATCCTACGGCGCAAGCGACCGTGTTTTCCCTTGCCGGCGAGGTGACCGAAAAGGTTAGCTACGACGATCTTTCGGGCACGGTGCATGTGGGCGACAAGGTGGGCAGCATTACACTCAAGCAGGACGGCACCAAGATCGCCGTCATGGATTTGGTTGCCGACGAGGAAGGCTCGGGGCCGAATCCCATTGAGTGGCTACTCGTGAAACTCGATCGCTTGGGCCGTCGTATCGACAACCGCCCACTCACAGCCGAGAGCGAGACCGTCGCCAAGGCGCCCGAGGTGTAAGGTCGAAGAACAATACACTCGCTGAAAGGAGGCGTCCGAAAGGATGCCTCCTTTTTTGAGGGTTCGAATCCCCAGTCTCCTTTCTCCACACAAAAAAGGGTCCCAAATGGGACCCTTCTTCAAATTCGTACTGGCGGAGAGCTGGGGATTCGAACCCCAGATGCCCTTTTGGGGCATACTCGCTTAGCAGGCGAGCACCTTCGGCCTCTCGGTCAGCTCTCCGTAACAGCCGTTCTATAGTAACCAAACAGCCGAAGTTGGGCAAGAGGAAATTTTCTAATTGCCTAGCAGCCTTTCCTCCTTGAAAGCTTCGCCTACCCCAGCGAGCGGTTGAGGGAGCCGAGCTCGTCGTTGCCCATGGTGCGCCACATTTGGAAGATGCAACCGCGTGCCAGGAAAAAGAAACCGTTGTCGACCAGTTGCACAGCGGCATCCGCGAGTTGATTGGTCACGGCGGGCACCGGCGGCAGCTCAAGACCTGCCTTGCGGATGGTCTCGACCGCTTCCTCGAATGTCGGAGGCTCGCTGACGCCCATCTCGTTCATAAGGCCCTGCATTTCTTCCAGCGCGCTGCTGCCCGACTCCTCGCCGCGCGGCACCAGACGGTAACAAGCCAGCGCCAGGTCGAGCTGATCGCAATTCCAATAGGCAAACGCCAAGCGATAGAACAGGTAGCCGATTGCAGAACGATCGCTGGCAATACGTAGGCCGTGGCGCGCCACCTCGATAATCTCGTCAAAGCGCTCCAGGCGTGCTAGCACGTTGATCAGGGCAAAGTGAGACTGCATGGACGAGCGCGCCAAATCGTAAAGATGGCGCACCTCGGGCAGCGCACGCTCAAAGTCCTCTTGTTCGGCGTAAAAGCTGCAGATCTCGTGCTGGGCAAAATACAGCGCATCAGGAGCGCGAAGGATACGCACAGAGCGGTCTTCTTCCAACACCGGAAGCACCATGCGCACCAGCTGGTTATCGCAAAACTGCGTTTGAACCGGACCTGTCGCCAAAAGCTCGGCGACGGCGCACTTAGCCTCCAACTCCTCGACAAGACGGGAAAAACCTTCAAAAGCACCTGTACGGTCGACTTTTGCCTGCTCGCGCAATTCAACAACACGGGCCACGTATGGGTCATCGTCCTCTTCCATGACCTCCAACTCGTCAGCCGTATCGGCAAGCAGCAGATCGCGCAGCGCCGGCGGCAGCGTGCGATGGTCATCACGCGGACGGGCATGAACCTCCGCAGGTTCAATCGTCTCCGGAGCAGTTGACTCATACGCCTCAAGCACACGCTTGCACGGCATATCGTCCATGTCCATGCTCTCAAGATCCTTGGCGACAGGCACGCAATCGGCCAGATAGGCCGCGCGCCCAAAGAAATACGTTGCGGCAACGCGCTCGCCCTGCTCACTGTCGGGAGCAGCAATCTGCACATAGCAGCGCGTGATGCAGGTGCCCGCGGCAAAACACGCCGCCGCAAGTGTGAGCGCCACGCGCGCATCGTGCTCCGCGGCCCAGATCGCACGCGTGTCCTCTTCCAGCTCGCGCCAGGCGTCATCTTGAGCGTCGTATTCACGTTGCGGCATGGCATCCACGACAGAGTGCCCAAACCGAACGAGCATAATCCCCTCGGCAACGTTTGCCCGATAGGTATAGTCGAGCCGCGTGACCACGTTGAGCGCCTCAACGATTCGCGCAAAACGGGTGCGCACGTCCCACTCGCCGCCCGGCTGGCACGAAACCGTTCCCGGCTTAGCCCACGGGTTATCACTCGAAGCCGTATCGAGCAGGCGGGGAACATCGTTGGTCGTCTTGGCGATATGCCACGCATCAAAGAGCGCGCAGCCCTCAAGGCTCGGCGAGGATGCCGCAGGGACCAATCCAGCCCCGATGCGCTCAAGGATGCCGGAGAGGCGGTTGAGACGGCACTCGATGGCAAGCAGCATGTCAATCTCGTCCTGGTCCAACAGGCTACGATCAAAATTGAGATAGAAAATCTTTGAGCGATCAATGCGAGCCAGGCTCATCTCGGACTTGGCAGCGATGGTGCGCAGGCGGGGCAAGTCAATTTCGCTCATAAGGGCGGCGGCATAGCGCTCGATACCGCTCGGATTCTCGGCATGGTCAACGCGGTAAAGCAGCGTCTCGATAGCATCGGGGAGCGGTGCCGTGTTAAAGCCCAAAAACACCTCGACCGGCTCGGACAACTTTACGAGCTTGATCTTGTCGACAACGTTTTGCATACCCTCGTCGAGTCCACCGGCGTCCGCCGTGTTCACAATAGCGCTTTCGGAATTGGCAAATATCACGTAGCGCAAGAACATCGAGGCCATGAACTCGCCGTAAGGAAGGGCGCGGGTCGAATTCCATGTCTCGTGGTCGGACTGCTCGCGCATGGGGCCTTCGGGAGAGCCGGCAGTTTGCGCACACGCGCGCATTGCACCGTTGGCTCCCCGAACCACAATCTCACCAATACCGGAGTCCGACTCGTCAAGGACCAGTTCCATGTCGGGATCGTTGGGCAGCGGAGCCTCGCTGACGGGGCGGTCCACCTTGTACACCTCACCCGAAACGCTTACGTAGCCCAAAAGCGACACATGGCTTTTGCCAACGAATTCGACGACATAACAAGATTCATGCTGATCCTCGCCAAAGAGTTTCCAGACCACGCCATATGAGCGTCCCGCAGGCTGCTCGGGCATCGCCGGAAAGCGCTTCTTGGGATCGAGAAACCTGAGCTTGTATGTCGGACGCTCTGCCACGGAATATCACCCTGATCGGTCGCTTGAAGAAGGAGTGGTCGCGAATAAGTCGCGACATCTACTCGGAATCTTACACGAGTCGACAGGAAATCGTCCCTTTGGACGAAAGCACTCAAGCTGGCGCAAAAGAAAAGCCCCCGTTGCCGGGAGCTTTAATCTCAAATGGTGCGGCGTATAGGATTCGAACCTATGACGTTCTGATTCGTAGTCAGACCCTCTATCCAGCTGAGGTAACGCCGCGACTTGTTGATTATTATGCATATCGACTGAATAATCGTCAAGCGTTTTTCAAAAAAAGTTATTGAATTTGATTTTTACCCTTGATTCTCATTTTCATTGCAACAGCCTCAGGACTCAGCGCAA
>JAQCQR010000026.1 GCA_027687465.1 Coriobacteriaceae bacterium AF08-21 | reverse complement strand
AGTCGTCCTCGCAGACGCTCAAGCAGGAATACCTCGATACATACGAGGGAGGTGAATGACATGATAGGCAAGAGCTATGCAAAGATAGCGATTGTTGGCTTTGTACTTTGTCTTGCAATGGTGCTATGTGCATCATTTGCGAGGTATAGGTCCGAGCAGTCGTTCATCGATGGCGCTGAAAATGGGTTTGGCATAGACGGGATGTATGTCAGCGATGGCGCGACCAGGCCGTCTATGGCGATTCTTGCAGGCGAAGACATGGAATGGCAAATCTGTAATGACGATGGCTCTTGTCTGAGTGGTCGTTTGGCCGCAACGAGCGACCCGAATTCGTTCGATCTTCTCGACAATGATGGATCGGATTGCGGTTCAGTTCACCTGTCGTATGCATCACGAGATGGGATGGACGGCATTCTCTATGTCTCCCACGAGATTGGCGATTTCAAGATGCGCAGGACTAACCGAGTGCCGGCTTTTATCGAGGAGTGAGAATTCCCGGCGGCCTGCCGATCAGGCCGCCGGGGTATCGAATCCCGCATTCATCCGTATGCACACGGATGAATGCGGGAAATGCCCGGATGAAGTTGATAATCAAGGAAACAATGCCGTTCTGCCTGGGACGGCTTTGGTCTGGACTTTAACTACAACATCGCAATCGACACTTATCAGCTCGCGCGACGCGCATGGCCAAATCTCGGACGCTGGTGCATGGAGGACCTTCGAGATTTACTGTACATCCAAAACGACGACGCACACCGCGTGCTCGCCGACTGCGAAGACGAGATGGCTGTCTACAATGCGATCAGAAGCGGCGTGAAGTCCGGAGAGCTTTCTGTCGAACCGCCGCGCCGTCGCGCGAGCCGACCGGGCAATCCGGGCAATCTGGTCCCGGCTCTCCCGGTCGTATTCCTACGATATCGCCCCTAGATCATCAATGTGTCAGATAAAGAATGAGGCAATGGCTATGATCACGCCTACGGCAGATGCAACGACTGCGCCTTTTTTCCTCTCCTTTAGTCCGACGAACAGGGTTGCCGTAAAGTAAAGGGCGGAAATGCAGGCTATGGCAAGCGAAACGAGTTCCTTGGGCGGTTTCAGCAAAAGGTCGCTAGCAAAGAGTAATGCAAGCAGGGCAAAGCCGATTGTGTTCAAGTATCTCGATTGATTTTGCGACAACATGGCAACTTCCTTTCAGAACATGCAAATGAAAAGTCGGTACGATGTCATTGCGGTTGCAAAAAAGCCGCCGCTAGGACCGGTTGTCACGAGACCGGCGATAACTTCAGCGGTGCCAACAAGCTAGAGATCGCGCAGGCAAGCCTCCTCCTTCGCGTTCAGCTTGACCTTGTGAGGGACGGTGCGGTTATTTGCAGATCCGTGAGAATCGCACCACGCCTTGGAATATGAATCCGTGCAGCGCCCGCGCTCAAAAAAGGTATATATCGTAATTATCGTCGTAATTGTCTCCGACGTAGATCTCGCTGCTCTCGGCGGGAGATCCCTCGTCGGCATAGGCTGCCGCAACGGGCACAAATGGTGTCATGACAAGGGAGTGGCAAAGAGCTGCTGAGATGATGGAGGGCAGGTATTTCTTCATGGCTGGCTCCTTAAACTGGCCTTTGATAGTTACTCGATGTCGTCTCCTTCCGCTTTATATCCGTTGTATTCGGCGTATTTCTTTAATAAGGCAAGAGGTTCTTCCTCTCCTTCGGATGAGCCGATGATGTTTCCTTGGTCATCCAGTATGAATACGGACGGAATATGCTCAAGTTCATATTGGTCATTCACGACCTTATCTTAATCTATGTAAATGGGAAAGTCTCCTTCATGGACCGAGGCTTCTTCAATCGTGCTGTCCTCAGAAACATTGAAAAGGTTCTTCCTTATGGCTGCGAAATTATCAAGTTGTGGCATATCCTCTATGAGAGATTCGCAGTGCGGACACCACGATGCCCGGATACCGCATCATCGGTATCAACCATGACGACCTCGCCGACGGTAGCGGCAAGGCGGGGCTGACGTTTGAGACGACCAACGATGTCCTATACAAACACATCTGGAACGACACAAAGACCAATGTCGGCGGTTGGAGGTCCTCTAAGCTCCGCGCCCGCCTGAACTCCGGTGACCTCTGGGCGCTCCTGCCGGCCGAGCTCCAGTCCAAGGCGAAGGCCGTCACGAAGATGACGGACAACGAGGGCGGCGGTAGCGCCGGCACTCCGACGGCAACGAATGACAAGGTCTTCATCCTCTCGACGACCGAGATTTACGGAGACCTCCAGTCTGACGGCGCCCAGTACGAGTACTATGCGACGTCGAGGTATTCTGGACCTGAGATTGTGTGCTATTTCAGCACTCGTTCCGTGTCTCCGAGTGACTCAACGGACTTTATCTATGTTGACCCTTTCGGTCGCTGGAGCAGCGGTAGTGCCAACAGTGCCGGCAACGTGTTTCCCGCTTGGTGCTTCTAGATTTTCTAGTGCAAGGCCCGCGCGACTCCGCGCGGGCCTATCTTTTGGCAAGTGTACGAACGGTTTAGGTTCGCGGCACAGGTATTCGGGTTGAGGAGAAATGGGGTCATATGGCGGCTCTCAGAGCGCCTGCTGCACTCCCCCGCCATTACCCCTGCGGCGTCCTCGTATGGAGCCCATCCTGGTTGGCATATCGTTGCAATCGCTCACTTGTCCACCGGTCAAGTGAGCTACTGGAATAAATACAGCGACACGCTTGTTCGTTACAGTCGCTATATCTGTGTAAATCGCCGCGATAAATACAGTCTGTACTCGACTGTATACCAGCTACGCGTATGTAGAATCATATCGCGTTAATAAATCAGCTCAAGCACGTGCAAAACGCACAAGTAACCGCAAAAAGCGATTATCGCGTAGGTAGATTTTTGGCACCCTGTTGCGTAATCAAAATTAAGCAATTGCTTAAAACAAAAAAGGTCAGGCACTAGGTGCCTGACCTGCAAACTTCTGGTCGGGACGACTGGATTCGAACCAGCGACCCCTTGACCCCCAGTCAAGTGCGCTACCAAGCTGCGCCACGTCCCGAAGCTTTTGTTTGTTGCTCTGCTCTCGCTCGCAACAGGGAGTATATTAACCCGAAACTTTGGCCTTGCGCAAGAACTTTTTTAATTATTTTTGAGCAAGTCCAAAATTGTATCTGCGAGCTGGGGTTTTGTTAGCACAGGAAGTTCCTGCGTCCCTGCTGTGCTTACAATCCAGGCCTTGTTAGTGTCGGTTCCAAAGCCCGAATCGGCGCGCGAGACGTCGTTGGCGACGATCGCATCGCATCCCTTGCGGGCCAATTTACGCTCAGCGTACTCCACAACGTTATCGGTCTCGGCAGCAAAGCCGATCACGCACCGCTCCCCCTTCTGGCGCGAAAGCTCGGCCAAAATGTCAACCGTCTCGACCAGTTCTATGCGATCGAGGCGTTCGTTTGCCTTTTTGAGCTTGTGGTCCGCAGGGGATACGGGGGTGTAGTCGGCGACGGCGGCCGCGCAAATGGCCGCATCGGCCGTCTGGAAGGCGCCCAGCGCCGCCTGCAGCATCTCTGCGGCGGTTTGCACGTGCACGCACTCCACGCCGTGGGGAACGTCGAGCGATGTCGGGCCCAGCACAAGCGTGATAGCGGCGCCGCGGCGAGCGGCCTCCCCCGCCAGGGCGATGCCCATCTTGCCCGAAGAACGGTTGCCAATGAAGCGCACGGGGTCGATCGGCTCATGCGTGGGGCCGGCGGTAATCACGATGCGCTTGCCCGCCAGGTCTTGCGGCACGGGGTTGAGCACCTCACAGACGGCCTCGACGATGTCCTCGGGCTCGCTCATACGGCCCGTGTCCACGTCGCCGCAGGCAAGGTAGCCGCTTCCCGGACCCACCACATGTACGCCGCGGTCACGCAGCATGGCCATGTTGGCCTGCGTCGCCGGCGCCTTCCACATGCCGTTGTTCATAGCAGGTGCGATCACGATCGGTCGCGGCGTGGCAAGCAGTGTGGTGGAAATAAGGTCATCGGCGATGCCATTGGCCATCTTGGCGATGATATTGGCCGTCGCGGGCGCCACGACCACCAGATCGGGCTCCTGCGCCAGCGAAATGTGGTGGATGGGGTCGGAGGGATCGTCGAATAGGCCCACGGCAACTGGCTCGTTGGTGAGCGCACGGAAGGTGAGCGGGCCCACAAACTCGGTGGCATGCTCGCTCATAACGGCCTTGACGCGCGCGCCGCGCTTTTGCAGCAGGCGCACGATATTGCACGACTTATAGGCGGCGATCCCGCCGGTAATGCCCAGCAGGATCGTTTTTCCCTCAAGTTGCATTGAATTGTTGGATGTCCCCGTCATCGCTAGGCTTCCTTGCTAGGGAGCACGAGCAGGCGGTGGCAGTACGGGCAGTGCGAAATCTCACTGCCGTCGTGGTTGAGGTCGCTCATGGACGATGCCTGCAGCGCGGTGTGGCAGACCGTGGGGATGTTGCCCTTGATGGTCTCGACGGCCAGGCCGCGGAACTGCTTGAGCAGGCGCTCGTAGTCGCTGAGCACGTCGGTGGGCAGCGTAGCGGCCAGCGCGGTGCGCTCCTTGGTGGCGGCTTCGATCTGAGCCTGCAGGTCGGCAGCCTTGGCGCGGGCGGCCTTGGTATCGGCCTTCACGCCCTCTTCGAACTTGGCGATGATTGCCTGCGCGCGGGTCTCGCGGTCGAGCGCCTCTTTGTGGGCGACAACGACGTCCTTGCGGGTGTGCTCAATCTTGTCCAGACGCTTGGCCAGGGTGGCGAGCTCGTTCTCCAGGTCCTGAACCTCGCGATAGTCAGAGCCGTCGACGTGGCGCTTCTTGGCGGCCTCGATGGCGTTGTTGGTCTGAATCTCGGTGGTGTTGAGATCGTCGAGCTCAATGTCCAGGTCCTTGCGTTGGGCGTAGAGCTTGGTCATCTCGGACTTGAGCTTTACATAGGTCTTGCGCTTGGAAGCGAGCTCCTTGAGCTCCGGCATATTGGCAAGTTCGCTCTTGTTGCGGGCGAGCTCCAAATCGATCTGTTGCAGCTTGAGTAGCGTAGCGCCGGCGCTCATAAGTTCTCTCCTTTTGTCACAGTCCACCATTGGCAAGGGTTCAGTATTTTAATCGCATGACGGGGGTCGGCCCCGGCGTCAACTGCAGAGTTCATCAATATATCAACGAACGGCTCCTCAGAGCGGTCGTGGCCGAGCAGGATGATGCCCAGACCGCGCAGAGCAAGGTCTTGCGCCACGTGATAGCCCGCCTCGCCCGTCACGATGACATCCGCACCGGCGGCGATGGCAAGCTCGCCAAAGTCGCCCAGGGAGCCGCCCAGAATGGCGACGGTGCGGCACGGGCGCTTGGCGTCTCCCCATACGCGAGGGTCGCTTCCGAAGGCCATGGCAGCACGGGCGGCAAGATCGCGCAGCGTGCACGGGTCGTTGAGCGTTGCAAGCGCGCCCAGGCCGGTGGTCTCGGGGTCGTCCACGTGCTCCAGTGAGCTCACGGGTGCGGCACCCAGCAGCTCGCTCAGGCAGATGCGGGCTTCGTGCGAGCGGTCCAGGTTGGTGTGGAGCGATATGATGCTCACGCCGCAACGGGCCGCCTCATAGAGCGCCGCGCTGCACTGGGGGCGTGCGGAATCCGCCGGACAAAAGGCCTCGGGCGCCTTGATATAGACAGGATGATGCGTCAGTAGCACGTTAGCACCGGCTTCTTGTGCGCGGCGAAGATTAGCTTCGGTCGCATCGAGCGCGCAGGCAACACCGGTGATTTGAGCAGCAGGATCTCCCACGGAGAGCCCTACATGATCCCAGCCCTCGGCGTCCGTCTTGGGATAGCGCGTCAGCAGAGCGCGCTCAAGGTCGGCGACGATCATGCCGCACCCACGATCGACAGCAGCGCTTGGGCAAAGTCGTCCAGGTCAGCTGGGTTCACGCGGTCATCGAAGGAGATGCGCAGGGCACCCAGCGCCTGCTCGCGACCGATGCCCATCGCGCTCAAAACGTGGCTGGGATCCATGCTACCGCTCGAGCAGGCCGATCCGGCTGAAACCTCAAAGCCGGCGGCATCGAGCTTGATGATGAGCTCCTCGGAGTCCATGCCGTCGACGTAGATCGATACCATGCCGGGCAGACGGTCGGCATGCACATAGTCGCCCATCGTGGCGTGAATGCGAGGATGGGCCGTAAGCGTAGCGTAGAGCTTATCGGATAAGGCCTGCAGCGTTGTGCGCTCCTGGGCAACATTCGGCAACAGCGCGGAAGCGGCAGCGGAAAAGGCCAGCTGCGTGCGCAGGTCCTGCGTGCCGGCACGACGACCGGCTTCCTGTCCGCCGCCAAAGATGCGGGGACGCAGCGGGGTGCGGGTCTTAACGTAGAGCGCGCCGGATGCCACGGGACCGCCAATCTTGTGGGCGGCGACGGACATGGCATCGACGCCCAGCTCGGTGACATCGAGCGGAATATGCAAGTAGCCCTGGATGGCATCGGTATGAAACAAGGCGCCGGCAGCATGTGTAGCGGCGGCAAGCTCGCGGATGGGTTGCACCACGCCGGTTTCGTTGTTGGCAACCATAATGCTCACGAGCGCCACGTCGTCTGCGAGCAACTCGGTGAGCGCGGCGGGCTCGATGTAGCCCGCACGGCAGGGCTGCACCAGGTCGACGGAAAAGCCGGCGGCGCGCAGCAGCGGCAGGTTGTCCAGAATCGAATCGTGCTCGATGGCCGAAACGATGACACGATCGCGCTTACGATCGCGCTGACGAGCGCCCTCGGCAAGTCCGAGGAGCGCCAGCTGGTTTGCCTCGGTGCCGCCGTTGGTCAAAATGATCTCGGACGGGCGGACGCGCGCACCAAAGCTGCGGGCAATCTCGCGACGTGCCACTTCTAGGCGCGCAGCGGCCTTGCGGCCAAGCGAATGCAGCGAGTTGGGGTTGACGCCGGCAAGCTCGCTGTCGTCGTACTTGCGCTGCGCAAGGAGCGCCTCGGCGCGCATGGGCGTCGAGGCGGCATAGTCAAGATTCACGGGTATGCGGTTTTGACCTGCGGTCATAAGGATTTATGCCTCCTGTGCAGCCTCGTTGCCCAGCTTCTGCAGCAGCGTAACCTCAGCGGCGGGATCTTCGGACTTAAATACGGCGGAACCGGCCACGAGAACGTTGGCACCAGCCTTGACAACCTCGGCGATGTTCTTGGAAGAAATGCCGCCGTCGACCTCGATCATGGGCGAAACGCCGTGGCGCTCGCACATGGCCTTGAGCTCGTGCAGCTTGGCAATGGTACCGGGGATAAAGCTCTGGCCGCCAAAGCCGGGGTTCACACTCATGAGCAGCACCATATCGACGACGTCGATGATGCTCTCGAGTACGCACACGGGGGTGGCGGGGTTGAGCACCACGCCGGCCTTGACGCCGCGCTGCTGCAGATAGGTGAGCGTGCGGTGCAGGTGCGTGGAGGCCTCGTAGTGCACGGTGATCATGTCGGCACCGGCGTCGGCGTACCAATCGACCGTTTCGTCGGGGTTCGACACCATCAGGTGCGCGTCGACCGGTACATCGGTGGAGCGCTTGACGGCCTTGAGGATATCGACGCCAAAGGTGAGGTTGCCGGTAAAGTGACCGTCCATAACGTCGAAGTGCACGTAGTCGGCGCCGGCGATTTTGTCGAGCTCGCCCTTGAGGTTGGCCATGTCGGCCGAAAGGACGGACGGAGCGATTTTAATGGAACCCATGGTAGAAGCCTTTCTGCGCTAGTCGGTGAGTCCGTAGAACTCTTGAGAAGGGACGCGATCGGTAAGAATCTCGAGCGCCCTATCCAACGTAACACCGTTGTAGAGCGTTTGCTCCACGGCAAAGGTGAGCGGAATGTCTACGCCCAGTGAACGGGCGAGCTCGCTGACGCTGCGGGCCGCGACGGCGCCCTCGACCACCATATGCGTGCGCGTCTGATACTCGTCGAGCGACACGCCATGAGCGAACTCGTAGCCAAAGGTGCGGTTGCGCGAATGCTCCGAGGTGCAGGTGGCAATGAGGTCGCCCATGCCGGCAAGCCCCATGCAGGTCATAGCCTGCCCGCCGCGGGCATGCACCAGACGGCTGATCTCTGCCAGGCCTCGCGTCATGATAAGGGCGAGCGTATTGTCGCCCGCACCAGTGCCGGCGGAGATGCCGCACACGATGGCGATAACGTTTTTCATGGCGCCGCAGACCTCGACACCGGTCATGTCTTGCGACAGGTAGATGCGAAAGGCCGTGGACAGGAGCAGGTCCTTAAAGGTCTCCCCTACCTGCGTATCTTCGCTGGCGATGACGGCGGCAGAAAGACCTCCGCGGCAGATTTCCTCAGCATGGTTGGGGCCCGAGAGCGCCGCCACGCGCGACTCGTTGCCGATCTCGCTGGCGATGACCTCGCTCATGAGCAGGCCGGACTCGGGCTCGATGCCCTTGGTGAGGCACAGAACCGGCGTCTCGTCCGCGATGTACGGCGCCGCCTGGTGACAGACGTCGCGCAGGTGCGTCGAAGGCACAGCAAAGATGATCGCATCGGCACCGTCGAGCGCCTGGGCGAGCTCGGTCGTTGCTACCACGTTGCCCGGCAGCTCGTAGCCCACCAGATAGCGAGGGTTTTGGTGCTCGCCGTTAATACCGGCGGCCGTCTGCTCGCTATGGGCCCACATGGTCACGTGCTCGGCTCGCGCGGCAGCAAGGCCGGCGACGGCGGTTCCCCAGGAGCCGGAGCCAATCAGCGCAACATTCATGACTCACTCCTACTTATCGTCGGGCTCGGTGACGCGCTTGGTAAACGAGAGCTTGGACTCTTTACCGGCCATGAGCTTTTGGATGTTCGCGCGATGGGCCCACACCACGGTGATGCCAATCATCGCCATGCAGAACTTGAGGCCCAGGCTGCTGTACGGAAAGACCGCGCAAGCAGCGATGGGAAGACCGATGGCAGCGGCGAGCGAGCCCACCGACACATACTTGGTGATGGCGACGGCCACGATAAACATGCCCAGCAGCGACAGGCCAATAGGCCAGTACCAGGCCAGGATGACGCCCAGGCCAACCGCGATACCCTTGCCGCCGTGGAAGTTGAGATAGGGCGAGAAGATGTGGCCCCACACGGCTGCCAGGCAGATGACGCCGAGCATCCAGTCGCCGGCGGCACCGGGGGCCATAATGCTCACGGGGAAGCCATAGCCCAAGTCGGCAATGAGCGGACGCGCGATAAGGACGCAGATGGCGCCCTTAAGGCAGTCGAGCAGCAGCGTGAGCGCGGCCACCTTGGGGCCGGCCACGCGCAGGGCGTTGGTGGTGCCGATGTTGCCGGAGCCCGCCTTACGAATGTCCGTGTGGTTGAACACGCGGCCCAGGATCAGACCAAACGGAATCGCCCCGATAAAGAACGAGACCACGGCGCAGATGGCGGTCAGAAGAATCGGATTATGCATCCTTTTGCTCCTTCTTCCTAAAGAAGAGTCGAATGGGCGTGCCGGCAAAGTCGAAGGTCGAGCGCATACGGTTCTCCACGTAGCGCTGGTAGGTGTCGTTGACCAGATCGCTGTGGTTGACAAAGAACGTGAACGTCGGCGGGTTGACGCCCGTCTGGGTCACGTAGTGCATGCGCAGGCGGCGCTTGCCGTCCACCACGGTATGACCGAACTCGCGCAGGTCGGTGAGGAACGTGTTGAGGCGCGAGGTGCTGATCTTTTGCGAGCGCGTTTTTTCGGCGGCGTCTACCATTGCCCAAATCTTCTCGACGCTGCGGCCGGTCAGGGCCGAGATGCGCAGGTACTGGGCCCAGGGAGCCATGACGCCCAGACGGCGGTCGATGGTCTCCATGCAGGCCTCGCGCTTACGGTCGTCGTCGAGCAGATCCCACTTGTTGAGCAGCACAACGATGGCGCAGCCGCGCTCGATGGCAAGACCCATGACCTTCTGGTCCTGCTCCGTAACGCCCACGGAGGCGTCGACGACGAGCAGTGCCACGTCGGCGCGGTCGATGGCGCGCAGGCCGCGGACCATGGAGTAGTACTCGATGTTCTCGTACACGGTGCTCTTCTTGCGAATGCCCGCGGTGTCGACCATGCGGTAGTGCTTGCCGTTGCGCTCCACGACGGTGTCGATGGCGTCGCGCGTCGTGCCGGCAATGTTGGACACGATAGAGCGGTCGGCGCCTAGGATGCGGTTGAACAGCGACGACTTACCGGCGTTGGGACGGCCGATGATGGCGACGTTCAGCGCGTCGGGGAACTCATCGGCGACCTCGTCCTCTTCCTCCGGAAGCAGGGCCACGATGTCATCGAGCAGGTCGCCCGTGCCGTGGCCATGCAGGGCCGAGAGGGGCGTGGGCTCGCCGATGCCGAGCGAATAGAACTCCCAGATGCTGTCGTTTTCACGATCGGGGTTGTCGAGCTTATTCACCAGCAGAAAGACCGGCTTGTCGCAGCGCTTGAGCATGCGGGCGACCGACTCGTCCTCCTCGGTGACACCGGTGCGGCCGTCGACCACAAACAGGATGACGGCGGCTTCCTCGGCGGCGGCGAGCGCCTGGTCGCGGATGGACGTTGCAAAGACGTCATCGCTCTTGAGCGGCTCGATGCCGCCCGTGTCGACGATGGTGAACTCGCGGCCGTTCCAATCGGCCGTGTGATACGAGCGGTCGCGCGTAACGCCGCGGGACTCGTGGACGATGGCGTCCGAGGTCTGGGCCAGGCGGTTAACGAGCGTGGACTTGCCCACGTTGGGGCGACCGACGACGGCGACGATAGGTTTCATCTGCTCTCCTTTAATGGGTAGGGTCAGCGGAATTAGTAGAGTCGGCAGGCACAATGCCAAGGATGTGCTCCAGGGTATCGAGCAGCTCATGCGGCATGGTCGACACCACATGAACCTCGGCGCCGCGACTGGTAAGGCTTGCGAGTAAATCGTCACGATGATACTCGTCAAGCGTCATGCCGTCAGCGTTGAACATGAGCTTAGGCACAAAGAGCATAACCCCCGACAGGTCTTGCGGCAGCTGCTCCAGGATGTCGCTTGCGACGATGAGGCCGGTCACGTCCACGTTGCCGCCAAAGTAGCGGTTCTTGATGGCCGTGACGGTGCCGGCAAGGCCGTGCGGCGATTCCACAAAGCGCGCGACCGTATCGCGCGCGCTGGCGCCCGAGAGGCACAGCAAGCGCTGACCACGGGCGGCGATTCCCTCGCGAACGCGGGTCAGGCGCTCGGCATCGGCGGCGATCACATCGTCGGTCTCGTCCAGATAGGAGCGGATCATGCCGATGCCGTCATAGTACTGCGGGTAGCCGTCGTAAAAGTCTGCCTCGGGCGGCTCGATGCCGGCGTCCAGATAGAACTCGTCGCTCATCTGGAAGGTATGGCGGCCAAAACGCTCGTACGCGCGGTCCTGGAAGGGTCGGATCATAGCAATGGTTTCGCGCGCGAGCTCGGGCTTATCGCTGTAGGACCAGCTAAAACGGTTTTGGTGCTTGGTAAAGCCGAGCGGCACGATGCCCAGGCTGGTGATTTGCTCGTGCTCCTCGCAAAAGCGCAGGGTCTTCTGCAGCTCCTCGCCGTCGTTCATGCCGGGGCACAAGACAATCTGCGCGTGAATCTCGATGCCAGCGGCCATGATGGCCTCGAGCACGTCCATGCCGCGCTGGGCGTTGCGGCCCATCATGCGGCGGCGAACATCGGGGCTCACGGCGTGGACCGACACGTTCATGGGGCTCATGTTGCGTTGGATGACGTTTTGAACATCCTCGTCGGTGAGGTTCGTAAGCGTGACAAAGTTGCCCTGCAAAAAGCTTAGGCGGTAGTCATCATCGCGAATGTAGAGCGTGGAGCGGCCGCCCTTGGGCAGCATCGTCATAAAGCAGAACACGCAGGCGTTGACGCAGGTACGCATGCCGTCAAAGATGGGGCCATTGAACTCAAGGCCCCAATCCTCGCCGGGAAAGCGATCCAGCTCCACGGGGGTGACGGTGCCGTCGCGCGGGTCGAAAACCTCCAACTCGACGGTGTCTTCGTCGGCCTCCCAGAGCCACACGATCATGTCGGTGAGCTGCTCACCGTTGACCTTGAGCACGCGCATGCCCGGCTCGACACCCACATCCCATGCGGGCGATTCGGGACGCACGTTCTTAACGAGCGCGCCCTTACCCGGCTCGGGGTCGCGGCTGCGCCCGTAATCGGCCACCTCGGTGGCGTATGCGGGTACGGTCTGGTCCATGATTAGCGGCAAAGCTCCTTGATGCGCTCAACGGCGCGTTCGATGTGTTCTTGCGGGGTGGAGGCTCCGGCGGTGATGCCGATGTGGCGCGCGTCGGCAAACCATGCGGCCTCGAGCTCGGAAGCTTCCTCGATGTGATGTGTGTGCTCACAGGCATCAGCGCAGATCTGTGCCAGGCGGCGGGTGTTGCCCGAGTTCTTGCCGCCCACTACGACCATGCAGTCGCAGCGGTTGGCGAGGGTTTCGGCTGCCTGCTGGCGCTCGCTCGTGGCTGCGCAAATGGTGTTGATCACACGCAGTTCCTGCGCGCGCGGGGTGATGGAGGCCACAACCTCGGCCAGGTTCTGCGCGGTCTGGGTGGTCTGCACAACCAGACCCACCTTGCCCTTGAGTGGCAGCGCGTCCGCATCGGCAGCACAACTCACGACTTGAGCGTCATCACCAGCGTGGCCAAGAATGCCCTCGACCTCGGGGTGACCCGGCTCGCCCACGACGATCACGCGGTAGCCCTCGCGCACTAAGCGCTCGGCAGCCAAATGGACCTTCTTCACGTAGGGGCAGGTGGCGTCGACCACGTCGAGGGCACGCTCGCGAGCGGTCTCGATTACCTGCGGCACCACGCCGTGAGCGCGGATGATCACGGTGCCCGACGCGGCGTCGTCCAAGGTCTCGGCCAGACCGACGCCCGCCTCGGTGAGCTCGCGTACCACGATGGGGTTATGAATGAGCGGACCCAGCGTGTGGACCTGAGCGTTCTCCCCTGCCTGCGGCGCGGCGGCCAGCGCCATATCGAGCGCGCGCTGAACGCCGTAGCAGGTGCCGGCATGCGCGGCGATCTCGATGGTGGGGACGACCTCCTCAGCGGCGGCCGCGGCGGTATTCATGACATTCTCACCCATGGCTAGAACCTGCCCGGGTGTTCGGCACACAGGTCGTCGCGCATGGCGTATACGCGGCTCATGGCCTCGGACTCAAACCATGCCAGGCGCTCCTTGCGCTTGAGCTCGGCCGGAGCATCGGATAGCGAGATGGCCTTGCCGGCACGGATCCAGCACTTCTTGGGGCGCATGAGCTTTTTGCCTTTGGGCGTGATGTCGGACCAGCCACAAATGGCGAGCGGGTTGACGGGTGCCTTACCCATCTGGGCGATGAGCGCAAAGCCGCCATGGACCTCGGGCTTGATCTCGCGCGAGCGGATGCGCGTGCCCTCGGGGAAGATCAGGACGTCCTCACCGCGCTGCAGTGCATGCTGTGCGGCGCGCAGGCACTTCATGTCGGCGGTGCCACGCTCGACGGGAATGCCGCCCACGCGGCTAAAGGCCCAGCGCACGATCTTGCTCTTGGCAAACTCGGATTTAAAGATGGGGCGCACACGGCGGCCGCCAAAGAACAGCGCCGTCTCCACGGCCAAGAGTTCGGCCATCGAGGTGTGGTTGCAGATGACCACGCTACCGCGGCCTTCCTGGCGCTCAAACAGCAGGTCGGCGTCCTCGACCTTCCAGCGCCACATGAGCTTGGAGAAGGCCCACAGAATAGCCATGACCACCACGACGACGGCGCGGATGAGCGCCGGGAACTCGGCGTAGGGGGCGTTGTAGTAATCCTCGGGCGTCTGCTTAAACAGGCGCATGGGCTACCTCCTTTGGTTGATGAGATCCTCGATTATCGAGACGACCTCGTCGATGGTGTGGGCGGTGGAGTCAACGTGCACGGCGTCCTCGGCGGGCACGAGCGGTGCGACCTCGCGGCTGCTGTCGAGCTTGTCGCGCTGCTTGAGGGCGTCGAGGGTCTCGTCGATCTCGGCATCGAGCTGCTCGGCAGTAAGCGGCTGGGCGTCGTTTTGGTGGCGCTGCAGCACACGGCGACGGGCACGCTCGCGCGGGTCGGCGGTCAGAAAGACCTTGACCTGCGCGTTGGGGAATACGACGGTGCCGATGTCGCGACCCTCGGCCACGATGTCGCGATCCTCGGCGGCACGGCGCTGATGGATGAGCATAGCGGCGCGCACGCCCGGGTAAGCCGAGACCTTGGACACGTTGGCGTCGACCTGCGGGGTGCGAATGGCAGCCGAGGCATCCTGGCCGTCAATGGTCAGGCGTGTATCCTCGCCGGTGCCGTTGGTAAAGCGGATCTCGATCTGTTCGGCAAGGGCGTCGATGGCCGCCTCGTCGTCCAGATCGATGCCGCGGTCGAGCGCGGCGAAGGTGACAGCGCGATACATGGCGCCCGTGTCGAGCTTGTTAAAGCCCAGCTGGCGGGCGATCTCCTTGGCGATGGTTGACTTGCCGGAACCGGCGGGGCCGTCGATGGCAACGATCATGCAATGCTTCCTTTCGGTGGTTGACGTGCTGGTATGGTACGCGGGCGTCGGGGCGCGGCGGTCTGCCTAGCCCGTGTAGCGCTCGCGGTAGGTGTTGCGCTTGGGCGCGGAGCCGTGGCTACCGTGGTGGCGCGTGCGGCTCGCAGTGTTGGACGCGGGCGCGCCGGCGCGCTTGGCGCTGGCCTGCTTGGGCGGGATGCCGCCGGCCTTGAGGATCTGTACCTCGCGATCGGTGAGCTCGCGCCACGAGCCCTTGGCCACGTCCTTGAGCTCCAGGCCGGCAAAGTTACAGCGGTGCAGGCGGATCACCGGGTGGTGGATCTTGCTCAGCATGCGCTTGACCTGGTTTTTGCGGCCCTCACGGATGATGACCTCCACGGCGGTGGTGCCCGGCTTTACGCCTTGCGGAGCCACGGCCTCGGCCTCGCGCGCGGTAATGACGCGGCAGATCGCCGGTTGGCACAGGCCGTCATCGAGCTCGATGCCGCGACGGAGTGGTTCCAGGTCGCGATCGGTCAGGTGGCCATCCACCAGCGCCTGGTAGGTCTTGTAGACGTGCTTGCTGGGGTGCAGCAGGTCCTGCGACAGGTCGCCGTCGGTGGTAAAGAGCAAAAGGCCCGTGGTGTCGCGGTCCAGGCGACCCACCGGGAAGAGCCCCGGAAAGCGGTCGCGCGGGACCAGGTCGGCCACGCAGGAGCGCCCCTGCGGATCGCTCATGGTGGTGAGATAGCCGGTCGGCTTGTAGAGCATCAAGTACACGGCGCCCTGGTTGAGCTTGACGGGCATTCCGTCGACCTCGATGTGATCGCGGTCGACATCGACCTTGGTGCCCAGTTCGGTCGCGACCTGGCCGTTGACGGTCACGCGGCCGGCGGTCATTAGGTCCTCCGAGCCACGGCGGCTCGCCACGCCCGCGCGCGCCAAAAAGCGCTGCAGGCGCATGGTGTGCGGATAGACGGGCTGGGCGTCGGTGGCGGGTACTGCGTTACCCATGGCGCGCGTCTCCCCTACTTCGTTAGTCCTCGTCATGCAAATCCTCCGAGGTCTCGTCGACGACCAGGGTTTCCAAGTCCTCGACTGCCTCAACATCTTCAACATCGGTATCGAGCAGTTCGCGCTCTTCGTCCAGGTCATCGGCCTGCTCCTCGAGCGTGGACTGAATGCTGCGGCCGCTCAGGCGCTCGCGGATAAACTGACGCGATTGCTCGTCGGGGGCAAACTGCTCCAGGTCGGGCAGGTCGCGGGTGGAGCGCAGACCGAACTTTTCCAAGAAGGCGTTGGTCGTGCCGTAAATGATGGCCTGACCGCGCTGGGGATCGCGGCCGAGCTCGCGCACCAGGCCCTTGTCCACGAGCGACGCGATGACGCCGTCGGAGTTGACGCCACGGATGCCCTTGACCACCTCGCGCGTCACAGGCTGGTGGTATGCGATGACGGCCAGGGTTTCGAGCGCCGCCTGCGACAGCTTTTGCGTGTCCCAGCTCAGCACGTAGGCCTCGACCACGTCGTGGTAGGCGGGATGCGTAAACAGGCGCCAGCCGCCGGCGACCTCGCGCAGCTGAAAGCCGCGGTTGGCCTCCTCGTACTCAACCTTGAGCTCGGCGAGCAGCGACGCGCACTCGCCCGGGGCGATATCCAGCGCTCCTGCCAGCGCGGGTGCGCTCACGGGGTCGCTCGACACCAGCAGCAGCGCCTCGAGGGCGCCTTTAAAGCTGTTTGCCTCCAGCGTGGAAAGGGTTGACATGGTTGCGGCTCCTATTCGGTGAGCTCGGGGCCCTCGCCGGGCACGTATGCCTCGGCTCCCTCGACTCGGTTAATGCAGATGGTTCCGAAGATCTTGTCCTGGCTCAGTGTGAGCGAACCGCGCTTGGCGAGCTCGAGCATGGCCAGGAAGGTGACGACGAGCTGTTCGGTGGTGGCATCGCCGTCCAGTAGCTCGCGGAAGGTGCAGTTTTGGTGCGCCATGGTAAAGCGGTCGACTGAGGCCACGGTCAGGTCGAGCGGCACGCGATGCGGCGCCACATGCTCGGCCTCCAGCAGGAAGGTCTGGCGCTTGCCGTCCAGGTCGGCACAGATGACGGCGAGACCGCGCAGCGTGATACCGGCCAGGTAGTCGGGCATGAGGCCCAAAAACTCGGGGTCGGGGCCGGCCACGCGCGGATGCATGCGGCTTTCGGCCTGCATGCGGGCACCGAGGGCCGCAGCCGCGCCCTTAAACTGCTTGTAGGCAATCAGGCGCTGGATCAGGACCTCGCGCAGGGCGTCGCCGTCGAGCGCGCTGAGCTCCTCGAGGTCTTCGTCGAACTCGTCATCGTCGTCATCGGCTTTGCGTGGGGCCTCCTGCGGCACCAGGGAGGCAGCCTTGATGTCCAAAAGGGTTGCCGCGACCAGCAAAAAGTCGCTTGCCACGTCCAGGTCCAGCGCCTCGATGCGCTCGGCCTCGGCAAGGTACTGTTCGGCCACCTCGCTGATGGAGATGGCGCCGATATCTACTTTTTGGCGGGTTACCAGCTGCAGCAGCAGGTCGAACGGTCCGCTGTAGACCTGCGTCGACACGCGATACGACATCTTCGACCTCCTTTGACGGCGCCTTCGCGGCGCGGTTTGGGTGCATGTTACGACCGTTTTGCACGGTCGACCTGTAAGTTTACCTTAGATGCCGGCGATTGCGAAGTTGAGCAGCTGCTCAGCAAGCGGATACACGGTAACGTCGAAATAGCGGCTGATTACATCGATGCCGGTCCACATAGGCAGCAGATACAGCACGATGATGAGGATGGGCATGGCGTATTGCTGCAGGCGGTAGTAGTTGGCGAGCGCCTTGCCTTTGAGGAACGGTACGATGATCGACGAGCCATCGAGCGGCGGGATCGGGATGAGGTTGAAGAACGCGAGTGACAGGTTGACAACGATAAACGTGGCGCCGAAGCTCATGATCTGTGACGCCATGGCAAAGGACATGCCGGTATAGAGGCTGCCGTACGTTGCACGCATGAGGCCGGCCGCGAGGCACGCAAGTGCGATGTTCGATGCTGGGCCGGCTGCGCTCACCAGGACCTCGTCGCGCTTGGGGTGCTTGAGGTTGTTGAGGTAGACGGGCACGGGCTTGGCGAAGGCGAACACCGGGCCGCCGGCGGCAAGCATGAGCAGCGGCAGGATGATGGTGCCAAACGGGTCGATATGGTTAAGCGGGTTGAGCGAGACACGCCCGCGCGAACGGGCCGTCTTGTCGCCGAGCGCCCAGGCCGCGGCGGCGTGCGCGCTCTCGTGGATCACGATGCCCGCGATGACGGCGAAGGCGCTGGCGAGCAGGTTCATAAGGTAGCTGCTGGACATGGCACTCCCCTAGCGGACGCGGCGCGAGGCGCGCGTGAGCAGGTAGTCGATCACAAACAGGATCACGGCGACGATGGCGTAATCCAAGCGGAACACACCGCCAAAGGGCGACGTGATGACGCCGTAGCCGGCGATGGCGCTCGGCAGGGCGCGCGAAAGCTCGACGACAAAGCCCACGATCTGCAGCTTGGCGGTGAGGCCGCTAAAACACAGCAGCACGGTCATCGCGCTCATAAAAATGCCGCAGATGCGACAGGCGATGGCGATGATGCTCATCGCCACGGCAGCGGCCTTACGAGAGTTCACGCGCGGTCTCCTCTTCGATCTGGGTGGAAAGCTCCAGCCATTCGTCCTCGAGCTTGGGTAGCTCTTGCTTAAGGCCGTTATATTCCCCCAGCGCGGCGTTGAACTTGTCTTGATCGGCATAAAGCTCTTCGCTTGCCATCAATTCCATAAGCTCGTCATAGCGGGCGCGCTTTTTGTCGAGCTCCGTCTCGATCTTCTTGAGCTGGTTGCGCACGCCCTTAAGCTTTTTGTTGAGCGCAGCGCGGGCTTGGGCCTCGGCGCGCTTTTGCTCCTTGGTCTTTTTGCCCTCGGCAGGCTTGGGGGCGGCGACGGGGGTGTCGGCCTGGCCAGCGCTGGCCTTGGTGGACTTGGTCGTTGCCGGCGCGCTCTCCGTGGACGCCTCGGCGGCGGCGCGGGCCGCGAGGTCCTCACGCTTGTAGAGGTAGTAGTCGTAGTCGCCGTCGTAGACCGTGACTTGTCCGTCGCGGATGTCGATGACGCGGTTGGCCACGGCACGTACCAGGTGCTCGTCGTGGCTGATTAGCACGATGGTACCGGGGAAGTTTTGCAGGGCGTTCTCGAGCATGTCCACCGAGTCGATGTCCAGGTGGTTGGTGGGCTCGTCCAGGCACAGGAGCGCCTCGGGGGCCACGAGCATCTTTGCCAGGGCCAGACGCGCCTTTTCACCGCCGGAGAGGACGCGTACCTGCTTTTCGATTGCGTCGTTGTCGCTAAACAGGAAGGCACCCAGCAGGCTGCGCTGCTGCGGCACGGTCCACTTGGGCGTGACGGTGTCGATCTCTTGCAGGACGGTGTTGGACTCGGTCATGCCCTCGAGCGCGTGCTGGGCATAGTAGGCGACGCCGACGTTGGTGCCCAGATCGCGGGTGCCGGTGGTGGGCGGCTCCAGGCCGGCGAGGATCTTCATGAGCGTGGACTTGCCGGCGCCGTTGGGGCCGACGAGCGCCACGTGCTCGCCGCGGTAGAGCTTGAGGTCGATATCGCTGTAGATGTGCTTGTCGCCGTAGGACTTGGACACGCCCTCGAGGCCCACGACCATGTCGCCGGAGCGCGGCGGGTCGGGGAACTTAAAGTCGATGTGCTTGTGGCCCTCGGGCAGGATGACGAGCTCCTTTTTGATCTGCTCGATCTTGCGGATGCGCTCCTGCGCCTGGGCGGCCTTGGTGGGCTTATAGCGGAACTTGTCTACGAAGACCTGCATGTGGGCGATGTCGCGCTCCTGGGCGGCACGCTTTGCGCGCATCTGCTCCAGGTTGTCCTCGCGCTGCTTGAGGTAGCTGCTGTAGTTGCCGGTGTAGGTGGTTACGCGGCGGTTCTCGAGCGCGGCGACGTGGTCGACGCAGGCGTCCATAAACGCGCGGTCGTGGCTGACGATGAGCACAGCGCCGTCATAGTTGGCGATAAAGCCGCGCAGCCACTGGACGCTCTCGAGGTCCAGGTGGTTGGTGGGCTCGTCCAGAAGCAGCAGGTCGGGGTGACGCAGGAAGAGCTTGGCAAGCGCGATGCGCATCTGCCAGCCGCCCGAGAACTCGGAGCACGGGCGCTCAAAGTCGGTGACCTTAAAGCCCAGGCCGGACAGGATCTTGCGGGCGTTGCTCTCGAGTTCGTAGCCGCCCAGGTGCTCAAAGCGGTCCTGGACCTGGCCGTACTCGTTAAGGAGCGCGTCGACGTCCTTGCCCTGCTCGGAGAGCTCGGTGATTTGGGCCTGCAGTTCGTTGGCGCGCTCGCCCATGCGGCGGATTTCCTTGGCGGCGGCCATGACCTCGGCAAGGATGGTGGTGTCCTTGTGCTCCAGGTTGGTTTCCTGCTCTAGGTAGCCCACCTGGCAGTCCTTGGCGTACTGGACCTGGCCGGCATCGGGGCTGTCGATGCCCATGATGATTTTGAGCATGGTGGTTTTGCCGGCGCCGTTGGGGCCCACGAGCGCGAAGCGCTCGCCGGGGTTGATCTGGAAGGACGCGCCGCTAAAGAGGACGCGCGCGCCGAAGCTTTTTTCGATCTTGTCGACCAGGAGGATCATGGTGCCGCCTTTGACCTTGTGTGCCTATATGAAAAAAGGCCCCAACTTGCGTTGGAGCCTCATTCAATGCTCAGGTGGAGACGAGGGGGATCGAACCCCTGACCTCTTGACTGCCAGTCAAGCGCTCTCCCAGCTGAGCTACGCCCCCGTGCGAGGAGTACTATACGGGAACTCGGACGGGGATGCAGGGAAATTTTGGGAAGAACTTTCCGGGGGCGCGGGCGCCGGAGTCCCGCGGGGCCGCAACGGCGGAGACCGTCGCCCGCGGGGCCGATGCGCGCGCGTCCAGGGCGTCTGGGCCCCTCGATGCCCGAGTAAGCCCGCGGGGCGCGCCCCGCGGGCGGGCGGCGGCATCGCAGGCAGCCGACCGAGGGCGCCCGGAAATGAGCAAGCAGGCTATTTGCAAGTGAAAACTAATGCCATGAAAAAGAAAACAGGCCAGACATATTGCCTGACCTGTTGAAAAACCTGGTGGGCCCTCCGGGATTCGAACCCAGAACCCAGGGATTATGAGTCCCCTGCGCTAACCGTTGCGCCAAGAGCCCTTATAAAGTGGCGCTTGCAGTTGGGGTGGCAGAACAGCCTCCAACGCTTTGAACCACGATGTGAAATACTACCATGCGCGCGGCACCCGTTCAACGCACGATCTTGTCGACCAGGAGGATCATGCTGCCGCCTTTGACCTTGTGTGCCTAATATGAAAAAAGGCCCCAACTTGCGTTGGAGCCTCATTCAATGCTCGGGTGGAGACGAGGGGGATCGAACCCCTGACCTCTTGACTGCCAGTCAAGCGCTCTCCCAGCTGAGCTACGCCCCCGTGCGAAGCAGTACTCTCCGGGAACTCGGACGGCGATGCACGGAAATTTTTGGAAAAACTTTCCGGGGGCGCGGGCGCCGGAGTCCCGCGGGGCCGCGACGGCGGAGACCGTCGCCCGCGGGGCCGATGCGGGCGGGCGGCGCTGCCGCCGCCCGCCTATCAGGCTCCACTCCGGTCGCCCCCGGGATCCCCGCCACGAAACCGGCCCATCTACTACGTTTGGGCGACATCTCCCGACCATGGCGTCTCGGGCAGAAATAAAACCGCAGGTAGACGGCCTGCGGTTTTCGCGAAATACGGGGTATGGTCGAGGGGTCGGGGTTAAACGTAGTAGATGGGCCGGTTTCGTGGCGGCGGCATCGCAGGCAGCCGACCGAGGGCGTCCGGAAGTGAGCAGGGCATCCGTCTAACGACCGATTTCCAGCCAGTTGCACAGTACGTTGGCTTGTAACTCCATTTCCGTCGTCTTTTGCGCCTTAGTTTTGCACCTATAGCGTAATTCCAAGCGCGAGCAAAGACTTCTCACGATCGCATCAAGCTGCTCGGCATCGTTAAGCATGTCGTGCGTAACCAGGAAGACGTCATACCCCATAGTTTGCAGCGCTGTCATGCGTTTGGCATCGTGGTCCAGCACGGCGCCTGATCCGTGGATGACCTCCCCCTGAATCTCCACGATGCCTGCTTTCATTATTGTTGGATTTACGATCACGATATCCCCGTAGCAGACTCTTTGCCCTGCAATGCTCTGCGCCGATGCGGTAAGCGGCGTAAGGTCGTTAACGTAAACGCTTCGAAAGCCGGCGCCGCCGCGAGAGCGAGGAAGCGATAGCAATAAAATTCCTGCAACTTCAAGCGGAGAAGCTGCTATACCTGTCACCAGCTGTGCGGCGTTGTAAAACTTTGTACCCCACTTTCGTCTTTTCATCTTACTGGCGTACTCATGAAGCTCGTGTAATTCGATGAGCGGCTTCCTCATCCAGAGCGAAGTGCCCTTTAGCCTTGTGACCTCCTTCGTCTTCTTTTGTCCGTTGGGCCCCTTCCTATTTACCTGTTCTTTGGCATTTATGCGCGCATAAACGCGTTTCCATTGTGGTTCGTCTTGGCTTTCATCGAGGTCAAAGAGGGATTCGGTGGTTGCATTCTCGGCAGCGTCATTGGCTTTGTCTAGTTCCGCCTCTGCTGCTGCGGTGGGCTCAAAGACTGAGAACCATCCGCAAAATTCGTACATGGCAAGGACAAGATCGGTTGGAGACACAAAGCGCGCCATGGTAAATAGCTTCGCAAGAGGATTGGTAACCCTAAAGCTCATCGCGGTTTCCAGCGTGCTATCCACTCCCGAAGCATCATCACAGTGGATTGTTGTCCGTAATCCCGAATGGTAGTTAACGCCACCGGGCACTGTGGTGGTAATAATCGGGGTCTTGAGGATATCGGTTACGAAAGGGGCTTGGGCTAGAGCTCGCCAGCCGTCTTCTGGGCTTGGCAGTCTTGGGTAGAGGTCGCGGACCTGCGGTGGGCAGCGCCAGTAGCGGAACGCGGTGTTTGCACAAATGATCTCGTCCATATGGGCCTCCCCTAGCTTTGGCTGCGTGCCGTTATGTTTGCAGGTAGACCGATTATCAATGGCGGCATCATGCCGGTAAGTACCGGAAGCTGACCAAATGCCGACAAATAGCTTGACGCATTTCGCCTAAAGATCGCCGTGCGGCACAAATCTGCTGGCAGGCGTTCTGGGGCCGTGGTCCCTATCTCCACATTTGTACGTGAATCCCATGGCAAATTCAATGAAAGAGCGCATGAGCTTTATGCAAAACGCGCGATGACGTCAGCACATGAGAGATCAGCTATAAACGCGTTTAAAATTTTCGATTCGATTTTGGTGTCAAGCTTGGTGTCAAAAAGAAAAAGGCCAGAGGCTTAACACCTCTGACCTGCTCTTTTGATGGTGGGCGATACAAGATTCGAACTTGTGACCCCATCCGTGTGAAGGATATGCTCTACCCCTGAGCCAATCGCCCGTCGCCTTTCGGCAAAAGAGATACTATCATAGCCGCGCGTGGTTTACCAAGAACTTTTTGCCCTCGATTGTAAATTCGTGAGAGCAAATCGCACTGTTTCAACCCAGTCAACCAACAAAACCGCAGCTTAACCACCCTTTATCGTTTAATCCACGAGGTTTCGGGACGGCAGATAAGTCGCGCGTTGTTGTAAGCCATGTCGAGCGTGAGACAGGTACGCGCGGCGTGCGGCCTCGACGACGGTGCCCTCAAAGGCGCGGCGCAGCAGCAGCGAATTGCCCTCCCCCATCAGGCTGGCGGGGATGCGCGTCAGGTTCTCCTCATCACCCAGAATGTGGTCGATGTTGGAACGGATAGGCAGGCGATAGTCAAAGACCAGCTCGGAGGCGTCCTCGGCAAAGCGCACGCGGCACGGCAGGTACTCAAACGAGACCAGCATGGGGTCGCTTTCCTTAAAGAAGCCCTTCAAAAACCAGCGTTGGCGCGCGTCGGGCTTGGTGTTGGGCTCAAAAAAGCCATAGATGGTCTCGTAGCGGCGCGTGTACAGGCCGGTGTTAAACAGGCAGCGGTCGTCGTCGAACACCAAAGGCAGGTTGGACGGCGCGGTCTGGTCCACGTCGCGCTCGGTTAGGAACACCGCGCGGCTAAACGAGAACGACAGGTAGTTTTTGAGGATGCGGTTGCCGGGACCCCAGTCCTCGGGGTCGGCGAGGTCGACCAGGCGGTCGTAGCAGGGCTCGGGGCAAAATTCGAAGTCGCACACATTGCTGCACAGGATGCTAGGGAGTTCCATGTGGCGTCCAATCAAGATAATGGCAGGCGTGCGGATGCTTTGATTTTATACGTGCGACGGATCGCCCATGCCCACAACGCAACCGCGGCGCAGCTCGTCGGCGAGTTCTTCTCGCGTGCGGTTTCCGGAAACAAGGTCCTGGATCCATGCAAAGTACTGGTTGTCTTTGGGCTCGGGGCTGTCAGACAGCGCGTCCAGTGCCGTCTTCTAGCTGAACATAGCTCCATAGCATTGCTACCTCGTTTACGAATTTTTGAGTTAAAAGCCTGCCCCTAACGCGGGATGAATCACACTAGTTACCCGACCCAAATACGTCATCTACAAGATCAGGCAAGTCTGTCCATACTTGATAGGCGGCAACGTTGTCCGGATTCATTTCTCTTGCACGACGTTTATCGTCCGTATTGTGCTTTGCGGCATTGGTCAAAGCCAGGCCCTTGTTACCATCAATCATTTCGAGATTTACCGACTTGAACTTTGACGCGGAGGACCTGTTGGGGTCAGTAGATTTTAGAACGCCAAGGTCGCGCGCTCTTTTCTCACATTGTGGCGTCGATGCAAAAGTTTCCGGGCATGGTGAGACATGATCGATTAGCCATACTTCAAAGCATGGATTGGAGATCGCGAGCCTAACTCCTTTTGTCTTTGCTTCTCGTTCTGCTGCGGCTAGATTTCTGAACTCATCTGAATCGACCACGATCCATGCGGAACTCAATGCTTCGATTTCGCCCGCTTTAACGGCCTTTTTATCTGAATCGAGCTCTCGCGAAAGCTGCTTGGCGACCTTCAAAGGGTCTCCGTCAATATGCCGATACCGCACGCTTCCGCGAACGTCCATTTCAGTAATAAGGAAGTTAAAATATTCGGTTTCGGTCACCTTTCCATTGGACACAATTAGGTGGCGCTTTCGCTTGGCTCTTGTCTGCTTTTTGCGGCCGCGAGCAAGCCCTCTCCTTTCTGCCTTAGCCATTTATGTCAGCGCCTTCCTTCATGAGTTGGGCCACAAGTTGATGAAAACTTGGGTTGGGCAGCGGCACATAGACACCGTTTAAGTAATTGCGCCCCAGATTCTCATTTGCACGAGGCGAATACTCCATCGCAGCAATTAATTGCGAAGCACCTTCAGAGTCCTTTTCCACAAACCAGACCTGGTCACGTTCAAGCACCTCTTCCATAGGGCTGGTTCGCGTCATCAAGGTGACATCATGGGTTGAGAAGATTAGCTGCGCACCCTTTGGATTTGTGTTGGGATCGGCGAACAGTGAGACGAAGTCGCGCAGGAGCGTAGGATGAAGACTCGAATCAAGCTCGTCAATTACTGTTGTGGCCCCACTGCTTAAAGAGCGTAAGGCTACCGAGAAAAACGCCAGCGCAGCTTTTGTGCCCTCCGATTCATGGGCGGAGTCCAGCCAAAAGCCATCTCCCGAGCCTTTATGGTGGAAGAACAGATCATAAGCGAACGACCATTTAAAGTCTTCTGCTTTTTTATTGCGCGCCTCTTTTGGAATATCATCGGGTCCGATGAGTGAATCTTTTAAACCAGGGAAGCCTTCAGCTTGACGAACGTCCATGCCATCAATTCCGATGTCAGCATATTTAATGAGTTGAGATAACATTTGGGCACGAGGGTCATCGTTGAGAAACAGTTTTTTAATGGTTGTAAGTTCTGCTAGATAATGCGTTGCGTCGTAGAGATAGACATCGTTGGCGAGAGCGGCGAATGCCGGCTGAATTACATTATTGCCTGCTGCCGCAACAACAGATAAGAACAAAGAGTTTTTACGCGTGATATCCCAAAGCTGTTTTTTAGCGCCCGTAAAGGAGCTGCCAAATTTAATCGACTGTTTCCCGTTTACCGAAGTGCGATCATAGAGGAGGGACGGTTGTTTCGATCGGTATACGGTGAGGTTCTCATAAGTAACCTCATTTTTGTTTACACCAAATGAAAACTCATACTTCAAATTGCTGGCGGTAAATTCAATCGAGAACTCGGTATCACTTGATCGAGACTCTGAGTCAAGTAAAAAAGGAATGACAGGTATATGAGATTTCGAATCACCTGTTGCGTAACCGTTGCGAATAAAATAAGAGACAAAGTCTAGGGCGTCTAAGAAATTTGATTTGCCTGACGCGTTTGCACCGTAAACCGCAGCCACTCGCACGGGCCCAAGTTCCTTTTTGCTCGAAATCGGTTCAAACGAGAACTGCTGAGTATCTCGAAAGCTCTGAAAGTTCTTAAATGAAAAATTGAGGATCATCTTTAGAATCCTTCTCAAATAAATCGATTATTCACAGACATCCTTAAATAACAAGAACAATTATATAGTTTTATAACCGATATTTGTTAGCTTTGAACAAATTTCGGTTTTAAATTGAGATTTTAGGCAATGAACCTTATAAGTACGTATGACATAATGCCTGAAGCATAATTCTCTACACTGATATTAAGAGCAATCTTCAGTGACGGTGTCTCTTAATCTCACTCACTATGCCGGCGCATCTCTTCTCAATGCTGTCGGGAAAGAGCGAAGCTTCGGTAATGCCAAGTTTACTCAACTCGTTCAGTATTGATGCTTTCCTATCAGATGGCACTATGCAACGACCGGTTATTACGGGGCTGTCTTTGGGCAGTGGACTTATGAATTCCTCAAACGAAAAATAAGGATCTTCACCACGAATGTCATTTGGGAAAAGGATATATTGCCCCGACTGAGCGGCTTGCCTATCGAGATATCTAGTTCCGTAGACAAATAATGTGTCTTCGCAGCACTCCTTAAACCATTTTGCATGATCGGTTGGTTCAGGGCAATTTGAAAGCACTAGATCACGTTGATAGTCAAAGTATGGTCTAGAAATTGCAAGTGAAGCAAAGTCTGATAACACTTTAGAGTTCATAAACAGATGCCACGAGTCCGCGATTGCCTGACAGATGGGATATTCCTGCTTATCCCCTCCCGGTCGCCTAAAGATAAATACTTCGCCCACGTCATCCAGATTTCCGCAGGCGAAATAGAGGGCTGCAAGTGCGTTTGAAGTGACATCTAATAGTCTGGTGGGGACTCCGTAGTGCTGGAGACAGGCTAAAAGATCAATTGGAAGCAAATCTCGATTAAAAACATTTGGCAATATGCGGCACGCAGTTTCAATAATATCCGCCTCGTGCTTAAGGGTGCCTATGATAGGAGAAATGGCGTCACTTCCCGGTTTACGCCAAAGACTGTCTCTTCCGATTGACGGAACAAGATCAAACTTAGTGGATCCTTGTCCACGAAACACAAATGTAGACTCAATTGTTCTGGCGTTACCATTTATTGTTGGTGAAAGTCCTTTGATGTATTTGATATACGAGGCTACATCTTCAACCTCAACTTTAGCTTCATTAGACATATATCAATCCTTTAGCGGAACAAGAAGCTTTATAGACGGCAGTATTTGAATTGCAATTATCTTATCGCTCTGGCAGATGGGGTGTAAGGCTCAACAGAGGTAACAGATCGAGAGGTAGTCGAGCTTAGAAATAGTGCCGTCGCAGCGATAGCTGATACGGCACTATTTCTAAGAAATTGATTCAGTAGAAGGCTAAAGGCTTCTGCAATAGCTGCATTCACTACTCCCCTGGTTTCGCTTAAACGGGGCCCTGGCAGCGATATGCGGCGGCTAGAAGCACTGTCCCCAGCAGGAAAAGCGCCACAGAGGCGACGACCCAGTTGTTGTCGCCGGTCTTGGGAAGTGCCGCAGTTGTTGCGGTGGCAGCCTTGGGCTTGGCCGTCTTGGCGACCGTGGTCTTGGTTGCTGTCGTTGTTGTCTTGGTTGTCGCGGCCGCGGGTTTCAGTGCGGGATTTGCCGTGGGCCCTGTGGTGGGCTCTCCGGCAGCGGGGGTAGCATCGGCGGGAGACTTGTCCGTGCTATCACCCGGCACCTCGCCCCTGCCGGTCTCCCCCGCCGGGTCCGTGGCGACATCGGGCTCAATCACTACATGCGGTGCCACTGCACCGGAGGCATCAACCACACCACCAGCACCAAAGGTCCCGCCAGCAGGCACCACAAACCGTGCGGACACAAGCGACCCGCCCGTGCATGCAACGCCGCCATCGGTACCGTTCGCATCGAGCCACGAGGCGTCGACGGAAAGCCGACAGCCGGCCGCACCAACGCCATGGCCCGCGTCCTGCAGATACACGCCGTGGACGCGCACGCCCACTCCGGACCCAGCGCCTGCGGCAACGAGGCGCCCACCGCCGCGCACGGACATGTCGCCTGTGATCACGCCGGCGACCGCCTCGTCCGTAATATCGGCCCCGTCTGCCCGGGCATCGACGGTGCAACCGTCCACCACGAGCGCCCTCGAAACGTGGATCCCGCACTGCGAGCCCGTCGCCGTCAGGGTCCCGGTACCGCGAAGCGTCAGGTCGCCCCACACCTCCATGCCGCACAGCGTGATGTCCGCATCGGGCGCATGCGACTCCGTCACGGAGTTTTGCCCGGCAAGCGTCAGCACCAGGTCGCCGTCGGCGCCGATGGCCTCGCCCGCGTAGCCGTTAAGCTCTAGGTGGTCGGCATCGGTCCAGACCCAGCCGGGGCCCGACACGCCCGGCTCGTAGTACGTCTCGCCCTCAATGATGAGGCTCTCCGCGCCCGCGGCATAAGAAGGCCCGCCCAGCAAAACGCATAGGCAGGCCATGGCAACAATCGCAGTGTAATGACGGCTGGTGTAGGACTCGGCAGCAAACATACCCGCTCCGATCTTCGCAGGAGCCAATAGAATGTGCACCAGAAAATGCCCTGGTAGCAGCACTTATTAGTTTAGCGAGATCGGGCAAGGGGCGAAGAGAATACCCGTGATCGATTCCCAAAATTAGGTGTAAATCGTTTTGTCAGTCGGTGAAAGGAGGGAATTACCGCCAGCTAGTGTTTATCGATACAAGCCTTAATCATGTCAAAGCCGAACTTGAACACATTTAGTTCGTGATTTCAGTGGAACCCAATCCAATAGCTTTGCATATAGCTGCTCAGGCTTATCCCATAGGCCTATCAAGGATTCATCATGGTTCAGCCTGATAATGACTGAGTACTCCCGTTTAAACTTATTCACAGCAGTTTTGCTATTACCTTTACAGAGCAGGTATTCCTCTAAGCCCTCAAGAGCAATCTTGCGCTTTACTGAGCCAATTTTTTGAGCTGACTCTTCTCTCGAAAGACCCCAAGATTTTTGCATAGCCTCTATCATTCTGTCTTCATGTACAGAAGCGTCGATTAATGAGCGTATTGTATTTTCTATTTAAATTTCGATACCCTGATCAAAGGCTTCGATGCATTCATCACCTATCAGATTATTAAGGACATCGCTACATATTCCAGTGAATGTCGTAACGCCCCTGCTAAATAAATCAAAAAAATTTATCTCTTGCAGTGGCCAAACTTATCGCCTCAGAAAACATTATTCCTCGCACATTACATTTACACTAGTACACCTTCTCTTACATCGTGCAGTCAACAACTTCTGAAAGGGTCTTCCTCAAACGAGGTGATAGATTTTGCAGAGACATTATGTGCTGGAACTGGGGCTTAGTTAGTTGTATATACAAAGGTTCGTCCGGCACCAATAATTTGTATGCATCAATGTACATGTCGATTACGAAATTCATTTTCCTATCGAGCCAACTTAAAAGGACCTCCTCTGCCATATCGAACACAAGAGATAATGCAAATGGTGCCTTATCGGCAGTTAATTCAAAACCTGCTGTTCTGCAAATTAGTATGAAGCTAATTGGGATTAGATCATTTACCAATGCAAGCCGTAGGACTTCCGGAGTGCAACAATCTCCCGCGGGAGCATCAAACTTCAATCCCTCTTTATTCATATTCGCAAAAGCAAGTCCAATGTCACCGAAGAGCGGCAAATCATCTAATATCTTTGGATGAGCCTTGCAGTAATTGTTTACTATATTAATAAGATCCAGCGAGTCCATGCGAACAGGGTTGGCGCAATGGAATAGCACTAAAACGAGTTCAGTCTTATTGCGATCTTCAATATCACCGTTATTTAAAAACGCGCGTGACAATGCTGCAAACAGAGATATCTCACGATCAGTAAATTCAGCGCGCTCACCAACCGATGTTAGATACCAAATTACAAAGTCAATATCGCTGTCTTTTATTAACCCCCTAAAGAAAGAATCGATTTTCTTTTCGAATTTTGACTCGTTGCGAAACATGAAGTAAAGGAGATCATTATTTCTATATGTAGGCAGGGCAAGGCGTTCAGGAGAAATTCTATCAAGGAGGGCGCCACAGCTATGCGGTTTAAACTGCTGTCTAGGTATATTTTCAGTTTCAATAAGCTTAAGATAGCACCAGTCATTCCAACTTAGTGAGTCGCCATGCGATCTACTTACACATCTGACCATTTGGAACGATAGGCGATGAGATCTTAATAGTGCAAGAAAGGCTGGGAAACGCTTATCTTTACGCATAGCGTTACCGTTCTTAGAATAAAATGCTGAATTATGGTCTTCAAGTAGTCCATCGTCCAATGCATTTCCAATGGCATATGAAACGATAGAAATTGGTTCCTCTGAATATAAGGGTTGATTTTCAATCTCAACGCAACAGCCTGAACGGGTCCCGCGT
>JAQCQR010000025.1 GCA_027687465.1 Coriobacteriaceae bacterium AF08-21 | reverse complement strand
TGTACGGATGAATATGGGAGGTGTTCGGATGAAGTTGCCAATCAAGGACGTTTAGCATCCCGGCCAACGAATCCAATTTTTCACCGAGCTGGTCTATTTCTTCTGGTACCATGGTCAAACTTTACTGTAGCAAAGCGTGACGTGGGCTTTTGTACCCCGTCAGCGGAAATGGGGGTTTCATGGCACAGGAAGCGACCGCCAACGAGCAAAAGAAATTCAAGGTCCCGCGCATCCCGGGCGACATCATGATCTATCCGATGATCGTCGGTCTTTTGCTCAACACCTTCTGCCCGCAGGTTTTTGAGATCGGCGGCTTCTTTACGGCTGCCTGCCGCGGTGGCTCCAATACCATCGTCGCCGCGATCCTGCTGTTTGTGGGCGCCGGCATCAGCTTTAAGTCCACGCCGGGTGCCATCAAGACCGGTATCGTCGTGCTGATCCCCAAGCTGGTCGTCGCAGCGGCTCTCGGCCTGGGCGTGGCATATTTCTTTAACGACAACTTCCTGGGTCTGAGCTCCGTGTCTATCATCGGCGGCATCACGTTTTGCAACATGGCGCTCTATACGGGCATCATGGGCGAGTTCGGCGATGAGTCCGAGCAGGGCGCCGTCGGTATCCTGTTCTTTACGGCTGGCCCCGCCGTCACGATGATCATCCTCGGTGTTTCCGGCCTCGCCAACATTCCCATTGGCACCATTATCGGCTCCATCTTGCCACTCGTTATTGGCATGGTTCTGGGCAACCTGTTCCCGTTTATCAAGAACCTGCTGGTTCCCGGTGCCAATCCCGCGATTGCCGTCATCGGATTTCAGCTCGGTGCGTCCATGAGCCTGTCGAGCTTTATCACCGGCGGTATTTCCGGCATCTTGCTGGGCCTTGTCACGCTGTTTGTCGTCGGTCCCATCACCTTTGCGTTCGAGCGTCTGTGCGGCGGCAATGGCAAGGCCGCTGTGGCTTGCTCCACCATTGCCGGCACGGCTATGACCACACCGGTTGCCCTCGCCGAGGTCGCACCGCGTTACGCCGAGCTTGCGCCCACCGCGTACGCTCAGATCGCCACCGCCGTTATCATCACGGCGATCATGGCTCCGATTCTGACTGGCTGGGTCGACAAGAAGTTCTGCCAAGGCAAGGAGGATCTGTCGCCTGTCGGTGTCGAGGCCATCGAGGAGGCCGTCGCGACTGACATCGATGGCGAGTAGCAATCGATACCCATCAATGATGCCGGCGTGTGCAATTCGCGCCGTATGGGCGCCCGAACAGAAACTGTTTTGCAGTGATGTTCGGGCGCTCTGCTATTATCCCCTTTACCCCTGCGGAGTAAAGGGGTGTTTATTGCCCTGATTCGAATTGGGCGATTCTGACCACTTGGGTATTGAAGGGATGGCGCTAGTGGTTAAGGCACTCAAGATTGAGATATTCGTGCTATGCATGATTGTTCTTATCGGGCTTGCCGTGCGAAGTCGTTGCTCCTTGTTCTCGAGCACCCAGCAGCTATTGTTTAGCATGCTTGGCTACACCTCTGCCGCGTACATATTATTCGATATGATCTGGACGCTTTCGGACGGTGTGGACGGCACGTTGGGCATTGCTGCCAACTGGATTTCCAACGCGGTTTCGTTTTCGCTCTTTGCTATCGCGTGTCTCATTTGGTTTATCTATTCCGAGACGGTGCAGGGTTCTCGTCTTTTGACCTCGCGCTATAGGGTGGTGCTTGTAGCGTTGCCTACGGCTCTGGTGGTCGTGCTGGCGTTTACCAGTTACTGGACGCACGCCCTGTTCTATATCGATTCGCAGGGCGTGTATCGTCGCGGCTTTGCCTATATGATCCAGCCCATCGTCAGCTACTGTTACGTTATACATACGTCCCTGCATGCGTTTGTGCAATCTCGCAGGGTCGAGAGCCTGCAGACGAAGGCCATCTATCGAACCTTGGCATTTTTCGCCATTCCGGCCCTGGTGGGCGGTACCTTTCAGGTCGTATACTCGGTGCCCGGCCTTTGTGTCGGCATAATGATTAGCATGCTGCTGCTTTACATCATCTACCAGGAGCAGCTCATCTCGACCGACCCGTTGACTGGACTTAACAATCGCAACCGTTTTGAGACCTATATGCTGTCGCTCTTCTCAAATGTGGATCAGGCCGAAGATGTATATCTGCTTATGATGGACGCCGACGGCTTTAAGCAGATTAACGATCGCTATGGGCATGTGGAGGGCGACCACGCTCTTCAGGTCATATCCGCTGCGCTCAAAGAAGTCTGCTCGGCGTCTGGCGGCTTTATCGCACGTTATGGCGGCGATGAGTTCGTGGTGCTCCAAAAGGCGACGGCGGAGCAGGACATCATAAGCCTGTGTGCGGCAATCAACGATGAGCTCGCACGTGCCGACGTGCCGTATCTGTTGCGGATGTCCATCGGCTACGCACGGGTCGGTGACGGTGTCGATACCTGGCAAGACTTGCTTCGCGCTGCCGATGCGGAGCTCTACCGCGTCAAGGCCGAGAAAAAGAAAGCCGGCGTCCAGATACGCTAGAAAAAGGGGCGCACGCTTGCGTGCGTGGTGGCCTTCAGCTCACCGATGTACTCCATTAAACTAAAGTATGTGAATCTCTCTGCTAAATAAGGGCAGTTCGCTAGGCTTTTTTGGGTTTGTTGACGATGATGATGCCGCTGCAGACCAAGAGCAGGGCAACGATGACGGTAACGGGGCTCGTGCCGGCGCCCTCGCCAAGCAGCAGTGCGCTCAGCAGTACGCCAAAGACCGGGTTCATAAACCCAAAGACCGAGACGCGGCTGACGGGGTTGACGGCAAGCAGGCGCGACCACAGCGAGTAGGCGACCGCGGAGATAAGCGCCATGTAGATGATGAGCACGATGGCGGGGACAATCGCCGTGGGGGAGAGCGCGCCACCCATCAAAAAGCCGATGGCGGTGAGGACCAGGCCGCCGACCAAGAACTGCCACCCGGCAAGCAAGACGCCGTCGTGCTTGCGCGAGAAGATGCCGATCAGGCAGGTCGAAAGAGCACCCGCGACAGTGGAGGCTAGGATAAAGCCCTCGCCATCGAGCCTGAAGCCAAAGGTGCCATCTGCGCCCGAGAGGTTGACGAGCGCGACGCCGGCAAAGCCCAGCGCACAGCCAAGCACCTTGGCCGTATTGAGCTTCTCGGTGTGAAATGCCAGGGCGGCAAAGAGGATTGCGAGGAAGTTGGCGCTGGCCTCGATGATGGAGCTCGACATGGCGCTGGCGCGCGAGAGGCCCAGATAGAAAAAGAAGTACTGCCCGATAGTCTGGAAGAGCGACAAGACAAAGATGGGCTTGATGTCGCGAGCCTGCGGAATGAGGGGGCGGCGTTGGGCCGCACTCATCCCAACGATAACCAGGGCGCCGGCAAGCGTGAAGCGCAAGCCCGCAAAGAGCAGCTGCGAGGCGCTATCGTGCGCCGGGATACCAAAGAGTGCGTAGCCGATCTTGATGCAGGGAAAGGCCGACCCCCAGAGCGCGCAACAAACAAGGCAGCCCAGGATGAGTCCGGGCAGGGTGGCGAGATACGGCTTGCGGCTTTCCATGGTGTCCTTCCTGTATGCGCGAAGCAAAAAAGAACCCGCCACCGGGTGTGCCGGTGGCGGGTGTTGTTACCCGAGGGGATTGTACCCGATGGGAAAGCTTTAAGCGAAGTAGGCTACGCCGCTCTCAAAGATCGGCATGAACTTGTCGCCGGGGACATGCTCGGGCACGTTGCGGTACAGGTTGTCGCCGCGACGCTCGGCATGGCCCATCTTGCCCAGGACGCGGCCGTCGGGGCTCGTGATGCCCTCGATGGCAAGTGCGGAGCCGTTGGGGTTGATGGAAAGGTCCATGCTCGGCTTGCCGTCCTCGCCCACGTACTGCGTGGCGACCTGGCCGTTGGCGATCAGCTGGGCGAGCACCTCGTCGTTGGCGACAAAGCGGCCCTCGCCGTGGCTGATGGCGACGGTGTAGGGGTCGTCGAGGCTGCACTGCGACAGCCACGGGGACAGGTTGGACGAGATGCGGGTGCGCACCAGGCGGCTCTGATGGCGACCGATGGTGTTGAACGTCAGCGTGGGCGCATCGGGCGTGGCGTCGACGATGTCGCCGTAGGGCACCAGGCCGAGCTTGACCAGAGCCTGGAAGCCGTTGCAGATGCCCAGCATCAGGCCGTCGCGGGCCTTGAGCAGGTCGCGGACTGCCTCGGTGACCTCGGGAGCGCGGAAGAACGCCGTGATGAACTTGGCGGAGCCATCGGGCTCGTCACCGCCCGAGAAGCCACCGGGGATCATGACGATCTGGCTTGCACGGATGCGGCGGGCGAGCTCGTGGGTGCTCTCGGCGACGGCCTCGGGCGTGAGGTTGTTGATCACGAAGGTGTCGGCCTCGGCACCGGCGGCACGGAAGGCGCGGGCGCTGTCGTACTCGCAGTTGTTGCCGGGGAACACGGGGATGATTACGCGCGGGCGGGCGATCTTGGCGCCGCCGTACACGTGGATATCCTTGGCGCGGAAGTCGATGGTCTCGACCTCGGCGGTCTCGCCGGTGCTGCGGTAGGCGAAGACGCCCTCGATGCCGCTCTCCCAGGCCTCCTGGAGCTCAGCGAGCTCGATGACTTCGGAGCCGGTGTCGATGACATAGCCCTCGACGGTGGTACCCAGGGGCTCGACGACAACGCCGTCGGCGACCTCGGGCAGCTCGGCGTCCTCGGCGAGCTCGACGATAAAGCTGCCGTAGAGCGGGGTGAAGAGGCTCTCCACGTCCACGTCCTCGGCAAGCTCGATGCCGATCTGGTTGCCGACGCACATCTTAAAGAGGCTCTCGACGCCGCAGCCGTAGCCGGGCGTGGAGACGGCCAGGGCGTCGCCGTTGGCGGTGAGCGCCTCGACGGCGTCAAACGCGGCGAGCAGCTGCTGAGCGTCGGGGCGGTAGTCCTCACCATAGGTGGCGGGGGCGATGCGCACGACGCGATGCGTCAGACCCTTGAACTCGGGCGAGACGGCACGGGCGGCCTTGCCCACGGCCACAGCGAAGCTGATCAGGGTCGGCGGAACGTTGAGCTCACCGGCCTCGTCCTCAAACGAGCCGCTCATAGAGTCCTTGCCGCCGATGGCACCGGCACCCAGATCGACTTGGGCCATAAGGGCGCCCAGGACGGCTGCCATGGGCTTGCCCCAGCGCTCGGCCTCGGTGCGCAGACGCTCGAAGTACTCCTGGAAGGAGAGATAGGCACGCTTGTGCTCAAAGCCGGCAGCCACGAGCTTGGCGATGGACTCAACCACGGACAGGTAGGCGCCCGCAAACTGGTCGGCCTCCATCAGGTAGGGGTTGAAGCCCCATGCCATAGCGCTCGCCGTGGTGGTCTCGCCGTCCACGGGGAACTTGGCAACCATGGCCGAGCTCGGGGTGAGCTGCGTCTTGCCGCCAAAGGGCATGAGCACGGTCGCGGCGCCGATGGTGGAGTCGAAGCGCTCGGAAAGGCCCTTGTTGGAAGCGACGTTGAGGTCGGTGACGAGCGAGGTCATGCGCTCGGCGAGCGTGGTACCGGCCCAGCTGGGCTGCCACACACTGCGGGCGCAGACGTGGGCGACCTGGTGCTTGGGCGCACCGTTGGAGTTGAGGAACTCGCGGGACAGATCGACGATGGCGACGCCGTTCCAGGCCATGCGCATGCGCGGCTCGGCGGTAACCTCGGCGATAACGGTCGCCTCCAGGTTCTCCTCGGCGGCGTAGCCCATGAACTCCTCGACGTCACCGTCGGCGACGGCGCAGGCCATGCGCTCCTGGGATTCAGAGATGGCGAGCTCGGTGCCGTCAAGACCGTCGTACTTCTTGGTCACGGTATCAAGGTCGACATACAGGCCGTCGGCAAGCTCGCCTACGGCGACCGAGACACCGCCGGCGCCAAAGTCGTTGCATCGCTTGATCAGACGGCAGGCATCGCCGCGGCGGAACAGGCGCTGCAGCTTGCGCTCGACCGGGGCGTTGCCCTTCTGGACCTCGGCGCCCGATGTCTCGATGGACTCGGTGTTCTGGGTCTTGGAGGAGCCGGTGGCACCGCCGATGCCGTCACGGCCGGTGCGGCCGCCCAACAGGATGATCTTGTCGGTGGGGGCGGGGCACTCGCGACGCACGTGGTTTGCCGGGGTGGCGCCCACGACGGCGCCGACCTCCATGCGCTTGGCGACGTAGCCGGGGTGATAGAGTTCGTTGACCTGACCGGTGGCAAGGCCGATCTGGTTGCCGTAGCTGGAGTAGCCGGCGGCAGCAGTGGTCACGAGCTTACGCTGCGGCAGCTTGCCCTCGAGCGTCTCGGACACGGGGACGGTGGGGTCGCCGGCGCCGGTGACACGCATGGCCTGGTACACGTAGCTGCGGCCCGACAGCGGGTCGCGGATGGCACCGCCCACGCAGGTGGCGGCACCACCGAAGGGCTCGATCTCGGTCGGGTGGTTGTGGGTCTCGTTCTTAAAGAGGAACAGCCAGTCCTGGTCCTCGCCGTCGACATCGACCTTCACCTTGACGGTGCAGGCGTTGATCTCCTCGGACTCGTCGACATCGGTCATGACGCCGGTCTTCTTGAGGTACTTGGCGCCGATGGTGCCCATGTCCATGAGGCAGACGGGCTTGGTGTCGCGACCGAGTTCGTGGCGCATCTCCATGTAGCGGTCGAAGGCCTGCTGCACCACGGCGTCGTCGATCGTCACGTCGTCCAGGACGGTGCCGAAGGTGGTGTGGCGGCAGTGATCGGACCAGTAGGTGTCGATCACGCGGATCTCGGTGATGGTGGGGTCGCGATCCTCATCGCGGAAGTACTGCTGGCAGAAGGCGATGTCCGCCTCGTCCATGGCAAGGCCGCGCTCGGAAATAAAGGCGGCAAGGCCGGCTTCGTCGAGCTCGCGGAAACCGTCGAGCACCTCGACGGGCTGGGGCTCGGGGGTCTCCATGTACAGCGTCTCGGGCAGGTCGAGCGAGGCGATACGCGCCTCGACGGGGTTCACCACGTAGTGCTTGATGGCATCAATGGCGGCCTCGTCCAGAGCGCCCGAGATCATATAGACCTTGGCGGAGCGCACGGCGGGGCGCTCGCCCTGGCTGATGAGCTGCACGCACTCGCTGGCGGAGTCGGCGCGCTGGTCAAACTGGCCAGGCAGGAATTCGACGGCAAAGACGGCGTCATCGCTTGCGGGGAGCTCGTCGTAGGTCACATCGACCTGGGGCTCGCTAAAGACGGTCGGCACGCAGGACCGGAAAAGCTCCTTGTCGATGCCCTCGACGTCGTAGCGGTTGATAATCCTCAGGGCCTCGATGCCCTTGATGCCGAGGATTTCGGTCAGCTCGCCCTTGAGCTGCTGAGCCTCGACGTCGAACCCGGGTTTCTTCTCCACGTAGATACGAGAGACCATTGGTTCCTGCCTTCCTGATCGGTTGGGCGTACGGTACGGTATGCGGCAGCGGTCGGTTTGCGGGGTCTGCCCTGCGGTCGCCTTGAGCCACATGTTTGTAAACCTCACTATGATACGACAGCTCGCGGCGCGTTGAGGACGGCGAGGGTGCTACAGTGAAGCGCAAACAAGAGAAAGGCATCACATGGCATTCATTTCGCTCGCCATCATCGCACTCGTGGCCTTTGCGAGTCCTTTTATCGCCTCGGCGATTCCCGGAAAACCCGTTCCCGAGACGGTCTTTTTGCTCGTGCTCGGCGCGGTACTGGGACCCCATATGCTCGGCGTCATCCATGTAGATGCTGAGGTCTCGCTTGTGTCCGAGCTGGGCCTGGCCTTTTTGTTCCTGCTTGCCGGCTTTGAGATCGACCCCAAGAGCATCACGGGCGTCGAGGGGCGCTACGGCTTGGCGACGTGGGTCGTCACGTTTGGTATCGCCTGGCTTGCCGTGCGCTTTACCCCGTGGTTCTCAGTCAGTCATTTCGACGGTATCGCCGTGACGCTTGCCCTCACTTCGACGGCGCTCGGTACGCTTGTGCCCATCATGCGTGAGCGCTCGCTCACCGGCACGCGCGTGGGCGACTCGATTCTCGCGTATGGCACTTGGGGCGAGCTCGGTCCCGTGCTCGCCATGTCGGTGCTGTTGTCTGCCCGCACTGGCATCCAAACGCTCGTTATCCTTGGCTTGTTTGCGGTGGTTTGCGTGTTGCTGGCCGTGGTCCCGAGCCGCTCCAAGCGCGTCGGCAGCCGCTTCTTTGCATTTGTTGAGGAGCGCGCCGATACCACGTCGCAGACCTTCGTGCGCCTGACGGTGCTCATCCTGGTCACGCTCGTGGCATTCTCGGCTGTCTTTGATCTCGACATCGTGTTGGGTTCTTTTGCCGCCGGCTTTGTCCTGCGCTATATCATCCCCGAGGGCAACCATACGCTCGAGACCAAGCTCGACGGTCTGGCCTACGGTTTTTTGATTCCGGTGTTCTTTACCGTATCGGGCGCAAAGATCGATCTGACGGCCGTGGCGTCGCGCCCGGGTCTGCTCGTGGGCTTTATCGTGGCGTTGTTGATTATTCGTGCCGTGCCCATTCTTATTTCCATGAGCATTTGTCCTGCGACGCGCGATGTGTCGGCGTATGGTCGCATTACCGTGGCCCTGTACTGCACCACGGCGCTGCCGATCATCGTTGCCGTTACGAGCGTTGCCGTCAACGCGGGCGCGCTGTCGCAAGATATTGCGTCGGTCATGGTTGCCGCCGGTGCCATCACGGTGTTCTTGATGCCATTGCTCGCGCAGCTCTTCTACCGCGTGGTGGATGCCGCACCGGTCGCCGCCGTGGCAGAGGTTGCCGAGCATCCATCCGATGCGCTCGACATCTTGCGCGCCCACCACGACCTAGCGAGCTTGCTCGCGCGCGAGCACGAGCTGCTGACCTCGCATGGCCATGGTCGCGTATTCGAGGGCCTGCCTACGCTCGATACGATTGCCGAGCGTCTTTCCGCCGAGGCGGCGAGCGGCCACATCGATGCCCGCATCGTGGACGCGGCGCACCTGCTTGCCGATAAGACCTATGGAGACGAGGTCGACCCGTCCGAGCTGACTCCGCGTGAGCGCCGCCGCCTGGAGCGCGCCAAGCTCGCTGTGCGCGAATACCGCCGCCGCATGCTGGAGCTCTATGCGCGCGAAGAAGCCGAAGACGACGACGGTAAGTAGTCGATACTTTCTCGGGGAAGCCGCGTCCCGCTTTGAAGGCTCGGAACGGGATGTGGTTTCCGAAACGGGGGCCGTTGGGAAGCTGTGTCCCGGAATGGGCGCTCAGAGTGGGATGCAGTTTCCGCAAGGAGGTCCTGGGGGAAACCGTGCCCCGTTCTGATCCGAAATACTGGGACATAGTTTCCCTTTCATAACAGGAGAAGGCGCGCTGTCTGCAGTTGATTCAGACGGCGCGCCTTTTTGGTTGAGCTATGTTGAAGCTTGAAGCCAAAGCTTGTGGCTCCTTAGGAGCGGGCGGCTCCGTCGACGGGGAGCACGGCGCCCGTGACATAGGAGGACATGTCGCTCGCCAGGAAAACAAAGGCGTTGGCGACATCCTCGGGCTCGCCCATGCGACCCAGCGGAATGGTGGCGATGATGGGCTTGATGACCTCTTCGGGCAGGTTGGCGACCATGTCGGTCTTAGTCACGCCGGGGGCGACGGCGTTGACGCGGATGCCCATGGGAGCGAGCTCGCGCGAGAGCGACTGGACCATACCGTTGACGGCAAACTTGGACGTGGGGTAACCGACGCCGGAGGGCTGGCCGTACTTGGCGACCATCGAGCTTGTGGTAGTGATGGTGCCGCCGTGGCCGGCCTCGGTCATGATCTTGGCGGCAGCCTGGTGGCCATTAAAGACGGCGACGACGTTGAGGTCCATAACTTTGGCGAACTCCTCGGCCGTGTAGTCCAAGAGGGGTGAACGCTGGGAGATACCGGCATTGTTGACGACCGTGTCCAAGCCGCCCATGTCGGCTGCAGTCTGCGTAAAGGCCTCAGTCACGGCCTCGAGCGAGGTGAGATCGCAGGAGCGACCCCAGACCTTGGCGTCGGGATAGGCGGCTGTCAGCTTCTCAACGGCCGTGTCGGCAGTCTCCTGGCGCGAGCCAAAGACGGTGACGGCAGCGCCTTCCTCGATAAAACGGCAGGCGATGGCATAGCCGATACCGCGTGTGCCTCCGGTGATGATTGCTTTCTTGCCCTCGAGCAACATGGTGCTTCCTCTCATCGCGGGCGGACATTCGCAGCACAGCGTAGCGGTAGTCGGAATCGGCCGCGTTTGCATATCGGTGAACGGTAGCCCGCGTTACCGATGAGCGGCTCGCGCAAATGTGCTTTGCCGTTGTGCTTAGGGCAGGTGACAAAAGGGCTCCCGTCCCACATCGGACGGGAGCCCTCAAAGCGCGTATTGCTGGGCGAGCGTTGGGTTAGTTCGCCATGACGCCTTCGGTCCAAGCCTCGACGTCCTCGATGCGCAGGACGTTGGCGACCTCGGCCACGCAGTCGACGCTGGCAAGCTCGGCGGCGGCAGCCTGGACGTCCTTCTCGAGCGCGCGGTGCGTCAGGAAGATGACCGAGCAGGCATCGCTAACGCCCGACTTGCCGTCCTCGACCTGGTTGATGAGCGAGATCGAGATGTTGTGCTTGGCAAAGATATCGACCGTCTCGGACAGGGCGCCCACGCGGTCGGCGACTTTCAGGCGCACATAGTACTTGGTCTGGAGCTCGTCCATGGGCTTAAAGGCGAGGTTGTGGCCATAGGGCTCAATCTCGGGCAGCGGGGCCACGCCGCGGCTGATCTGCTCGGAGAGCGACAGGATATCGCCCACGACGGCGCTTGCGGTGGGGAAGGAGCCTGCGCCGGCACCGTAAAACATAGTCTCGCCCACGGCGTCGCCTACCACGTAGACAGCGTTCATGGCGCCGTTGACCTTGGCAAGCATGTGATCGGCGGGGATCAGCGTGGGATGCACGCGGACGTCGACACCGGCGTCGGTGTTGCGGGCGATACCGAGCAGCTTAATGGTGTAGCCGAGCTCGCGGGCCTGGGCGATGTCCTCGGCGCCGATGGTACGGATACCCTGCTGGTACACATCGTCGGTGGTAACGCGGGTGCCAAAGCCGATGGAGGCGAGGATGGCCGTCTTGCTGGCGGCGTCGAAGCCGTCGACGTCGGCGGACGGGTCGGCCTCGGCATAGCCCTTGGCCTGCGCGTCGGCAAGCACGTCGGCGTAATCGGCGCCCTCGGCGTCCATGCGCGACAGGATATAGTTGGTGGTACCGTTGAGAATGCCGGCGATGGTCAGGATCTTGTTGCCCACCAGGTCGTGCTCGAGCGTGCTCACGATGGGGATGCCGCCACCGCAGCTGGCCTCGCACTTAATCTGCACGCCGCACGCGCGCGCCTTCTCGGCGAGCGTCTCGACATGACGGCCCAGCAGGGCCTTGTTGGCAGAGACGACGTGCTTGCCGTGCTCAAAGGCGGTGGTGAAGATCTCGGTCGCGGGGTGCTCGCCGCCGATCAGCTCAACGACGATGTCGACGGCGGGGTCGGTGACGACATCGTGCCAGTCGCTCGTAAAAGCCTCGCGCTCAATGCCTGCCGCCTCGGCCTGCTCCCAGGCAAGCGCGCAGGCGCGGGTCAGCTTAAGGTCGATGCCGTAGGCTGCCAGGTACTCATCGTGGTGGCTCTTGATCAGACGAGCCACGCCGCCGCCGACGGTTCCCAGACCGATCAGACCGACGTTCACGGTGCGCAGGGGTTCGCTCATAGATAGCTCCTTCGTGCATCTTATGGATGGATTAACCGCTTAAAGGTTGAGTGCATTTTAGCGTGAACCGGGGGCGCGTGCTCGCCAGGCAACAGGAGTCGCACAAAACGGCACCCCCGAAACGCTGCGGAAACATTGGAAACATGCTCGCTACAAACGGAACTCCGTAACAAACTGTCAACGTTTGCGCCATAAGGTTTGCCCCGTACCGCAAGACGACCGCACTGCGGCCAGCGAAAAAGGGGGACACCATGTTCAACATCAACAGCACGCTCAGCCGAAGGAACTTTCTCGCCGGCGCCGCGGCGCTCGGCAGCACCGCGGCACTCGCTGGTTGTTCGTCGGGTGGCTCGGACGGCGGCTCCGCCGATGACGGCAAGACCTTCAAGATCGGTGTCATCGGCCCTCTGACCGGCGCCGCGGCAACCTATGGCGTTTCGGCCGAGAAGGGTGCCAAGCTTGCCGCCAAGGATTTCTCGACCAAGGACCTCAAACTCTCGCTTAAGTCCGAGGACGATGTCGCCGACGGCGAGAAGGCCATCAACGCCTTCAATACGTTGTGCGACTGGGGCATGCAGGCGCTCGTCGGCCCCGTCACCACCGGTGCTGCCGTCGCCGTCTCGGGCGAGATTGCCGACGATATGCTCATGGTCACGCCTTCGGCCTCGTCGCTCGACGTGACCAAGGATAAGACAACGGTCTTTCAGGTTTGCTTCACCGATCCCACCATGGGTGCCAGCGCCGCGAAGTTCTTGGCCGAGAAGTATGCAGACGCCAAGATCGCCCTGTTCTACAACTCCGGCGATACGTACAGCTCGGGTGTTGCCGATGCCTTTGCCGAGCAGGCCAAGGAGTCCAAACTTGATGTCGTCGATACCGAGACCTTTAAGGACGACTCCTCCACGAGCTTTACCAACCAGCTCACCAAGGCCAAGGAGGCCGGCGCCACGCTCATCTTTGCGCCGATCTACTACACGCCGGCGTCCGTTTTGCTCAAGAACGCCAAGGACATGGGATACGACATGACCCTCATGGGTACCGACGGCATGGACGGCCTGCTCTCCGTCGAGGGCTTCGACACCTCTCTTGCCGAGGGCGTGCTGCTCATGACCCCGTTCTCTGCCGACGATGAGAAGAACGCCGACTTCGTCAAGGCATATAAGGACGCCTACGACGAGACGCCCAACCAGTTTGCCGCCGATGCCTATGACTGCGTCCATGCGATTGTCGAGGCTATCGATAAGGCAAACATCGACATTACGGCCGACGGCGCCGACATTGCCGGCGATCTTGCCAAGGCCATGCGCAAGATCAAGATCGAGGGTCTGACGGGCGAGCTCACGTGGAACGACGAGGGCCAAGTCGAGAAGCCCGCTACAGCCTATGTGATCCAGGACGGCAAGTACATCGCCGCCTAAGTGCGCATAAAGCGCTACCGGTGAGGCTGTATTATTCAGGGCGGGGACGCTTGTAACAGAATGGAAACATTACTTTTACACAATAAAGTGGCTAAACTGCATAAACCAATAGAAATACGCATAACTATGGATAAACGGACAAAACAAAAGAAAAGTTGAAATAATCGCCACTTTTCTCAACTAAAGCGTCTACTATTTTGCGAACGCCGAACACGGCGAAGGATGGCCTGTCGGGTAACCAAAACCCGACGAGATTTGAGAGGAGAGCCGCATGTCGAGCCTCACCGGTAAGTCATTGAACCCTGTTATGAATCGCAGGAGCGTTATCGCGAGCGCAGCAGGTCTGGGGGCGATGTCCATTCTAGCTGGCTGCTCCTCCAACGGCGGCGACAGCGGTTCCGCGTCGGGCGACGCTTCGTTTAAGATCGGCACCATCGGCCCGCTGACCGGCGCCAACGCGTCCTACGGCAAGTCCGTTACACAGGCTGTCGAGCTTGGCTGCAAGGATTTCTCGACTAAGGAGCTGCCGCTTGTCAGCAAGGCCGAGGACGACCAGGCTGACGGCGAGAAGGCCGTCAACGCCTTCAACACCCTGCTCGACTGGGGCATGCAGGCCCTCGTCGGTCCTACCACCACGGGTGCGTCGGTCGCCGTTGCCGCCGAGTGCGGCAACGACCCCGAGACGTTCATGATCACCCCGTCCGCGTCCTCCGAGGACGTTACCAAAGGCAAGGATTGCGTCTTCCAGGTTTGCTTTACCGACCCCAACCAAGGTGTCAACGCTGCCAAGTTCCTGGCAGAGAAATATGCGAACGAGAAGTTCGTGCTGTTCTATAACTCCGGCGACGCCTATTCTTCGGGCATCGCAGATTCCTTTAAGGCCCAGGCCGCTAAGTCTAAGCTTGAGATTGTCGACGAGGAGACCTTTAAGGACGACTCCGCCACGAGCTTTACCAACCAGCTGACCAAGGCCAAGCAGGCAGGCGCCACCATGATCTTTGCCCCGATCTACTACACCCCTGCGTCCGTCCTGCTCAAGAACGCCAAGGACATGGGCTACGACGTAAAGATGATGGGCTGCGACGGCATGGACGGCATCCTGGGCGTTGAGGGCTTCGACACCTCTCTTGCCGAGGGCCTGCTGCTCATGACCCCGTTCTCCGCCGACGACGAGAAGAACGCCGACTTCGTCAACGCTTACAAGGATAAGTACGGCGATACCCCCGACCAGTTTGCCGCCGACGCCTACGACGGCGTGCATGCTGTGGCCGAGGCCCTCAAGGAGGCCGGCCTTGGCGTCGACGCCGATCCGACCGAAGTCGCCGACAAGCTGCCCGAGGCCATGCGCAACATTACCGTTGACGGCTTGACCGGCAAGCTCACCTGGAACGATAAGGGCCAGGTCCAGAAGGACCCGACGGCGTACGTCATTACCGACGGCAAGTACGTACAGGCCTAATAGGCCGCCTTACATAGAGCGGTTTTGATCCCAAGCAGGGGAGGTTTTGGCCTTCCCTGCTTGCTTGGTATCTAGGGACGATGTAACGTCCCTGTTTCATACATCAACTGGAAACCTATTCGAAAGGGGGATGTGGAACATGACGGTCTTTATCCAATACCTGGTCAACGGCCTGTCCATGGGCAGCGTCTACGCCATCATCGCGTTGGGCTACACCATGGTCTACGGTATCGCCAAGATGCTCAACTTCGCTCACGGCGACGTCATCATGGTCGGTGCCTATGTCTCGTTCTGTGCCACGTCATATCTCGGCCTCCCGGGCTGGGCATCTGTAGTTCTCTCTTGTGTGGTCTGCACGGTTCTCGGTGTTCTCATCGAGGGTCTGGCATACAAGCCGCTGCGCCAGGCGGGCCCTCTGGCCGTTCTGATCACGGCCATCGGCGTGTCTTACTTCCTGCAGAACGCCGCGCAGCTTCTGTGGGGCGCCACGCCCAAGAACTTCACTTCGCTCGTCACCTTCCAGGTGCCGGAGTTCTTGGCCAAGTTCAACGTAAGCGCCGTCTCGCTCGTCACCATCGTCGCCTGCCTGGTTATCATGGCCGGTCTGATGTTCTTTACAGGTAAGACCAAGATGGGCAAAGCCATGCGCGCCGTGTCCGAGGACAAGGCCGCCGCTCAGCTCATGGGCATCAACGTCAACCGCACCATCTCGATGACGTTTGCCATCGGCTCTGCGCTTGCCGCCATCGCCGGCGTGCTCCTGTGCTCCTACTCGCCGGTGCTACAGCCCACCACGGGCGCCATGCCTGGCATCAAGGCCTTCGATGCCGCCGTCTTCGGTGGCATCGGCTCCATCCCCGGCGCCTTTGTCGGTGGCATTCTCATCGGCATCATTGAGGCGATGGCGCAGGCCTACATTTCCACGAGCCTTGCCAACTCCATCGTCTTTGGTGTTCTGATCATCGTCCTGCTCGTCAAGCCTGCCGGCCTCTTGGGCAAGTACGTTCCCGAGAAGGTGTAGGTGAGCGTTATGAAGTTTCTTAAAGACAAGCAGACGCGTCACGACTTTGTCACGTACGCCATGTGCATCGTGGCATTTGCCATCGTGTTCTTTATGCAGTCCAACCATATGATCCCGCGCATGATCGCCGGCCAGTTGGTTCCCATTACGGCCTACATCGTCATGGCCATTTCCCTCAACCTCGTCGTCGGCATCGCGGGCGACCTGTCGCTGGGCCATGCGGGCTTTATGAGTGTCGGTGCCTACACGGGCATCGTTACTGCGGTTGCCCTCGAGAGCGCCGTCCCCTCCGACCCGATGCGTCTTGTCATCAGCATCGTGGTCGGCGCCATCGCCGCTGCCATCCTGGGCTTTTTGATCGGTATCCCGGTTCTTCGCCTGAGCGGCGATTACCTGGCTATCGTGACGCTGGCCTTTGGCGAGATCATCAAAGAGATCGTCACCTGCCTCATTGTGGGTGTCGACTCCCGCGGCTTGCACGTGATCTTTAACATCACGGGTAACTCCACGATCGACGATCTGCACCTGCTCGAGGACGGCACCGCCATCATCAAGGGCGCCCAGGGCGCCTCGGGCGTGTCGACGTACTCGACCTTCCTCGCCGGTGCCATCCTGGTTATGGTTGCACTCGTGATCGTGCTCAACCTGGTTCGCAGCCGTACCGGCCGTGCCATCATGGCAGTGCGCGATAACAAGATTGCAGCCGAGTCCGTAGGCATCTCCGTCACCGAGTACCGCATGATCGCCTTCGTGGTTTCCGCTGCCCTCGCCGGTGCTGCCGGAGCTCTCTTCGGCGGAAACTTCTCGCAGCTCTCCGCCACCAAGTTCGACTTCAACACGTCCATCCTCATCCTGGTGTTCGTGGTCCTGGGTGGTCTGGGCAATATGCGCGGCTCCGTCATCGCGGCGGCGTTGCTCACGGTGCTTCCCGAGCTGCTCCGTCAGTTCTCGGACTACCGCATGCTCATCTACGCCATCGTGCTGATCCTGGTCATGATCTTTACCAACAACCCGCAGCTCAAGGCGTTCTTCGCACGCATTAAGGACCGCTTTAGTTCTAAGAAGGAGGTGGCAGCCGATGCCCAGTAAGTTTGAGTTCAACAAGGGCAAGATGGTTCCGTATCCTTCTGGCGCCATCGTTCCCGATCGCGACCTGGGCCAGCGCCCGGCGCTCGAGTGCATCCACCTGGGCATTGAGTTCGGTGGCCTTAAGGCGGTCGACGACTTTAGCCTGACTATCGGCAAGACCGAGATCGCCGGCCTGATTGGCCCCAATGGTGCCGGTAAGACCACGGTCTTCAACCTGCTCACCAAGGTGTACCAGCCCACGCACGGCACCATCCTGCTCGACGGTGAGGACACCTCGGGCAAGTCGGTCTATCAGGTCAACCGCATGGGTATTGCCCGTACCTTCCAGAACATTCGCCTGTTCAACACCATGACGGTGGAGGACAACGTAAAGGTCGGCCTGCACAATCAGGAGCGCTACTCCGGTTTTGAGGGCGTGCTGCGCCTGCCGACGTATTGGAAGCACGAGAAGGCCGCCCACGAGCGCGCCATGGAACTGCTGTCCATCTTTGATATGGAGCACCTGGCAAATGAGCAGGCCGGCTCACTGCCTTATGGCGCCCAGCGTCGTCTGGAGATCGTCCGCGCGCTTGCCACCAACCCCAAGCTGCTGCTGCTCGACGAGCCTGCCGCCGGCATGAACCCGTCCGAGACCGCGGAGCTCATGGCGAACATCGTAAAGATCCGCGACACCTTTGGCATTGCCATCATGCTGATCGAGCACGACATGTCGCTCGTCATGAACATCTGCGAGGGCATCTGCGTGCTTAACTTTGGCAAGGTCATCGCCAAGGGCACGGCCGAGGAAATCCAGAACAACGACGCCGTTATTGAGGCATATCTGGGCAAGCAGGATAAGGGGGAGAACTAAATGGCAGAGCCGATGCTTTCCGTCTACAACATCAACGTCTGGTACGGCGCCATCCACGCCATCAAGGACATCTCCTTTAACGTCAACGAGGGTGAGATCGTGGCCTTGATCGGTGCCAACGGTGCCGGTAAGTCCACGACGCTTAAAACCGTTTCGGGCCTGCTGCGCTCTAAGACCGGTTCCATCAAGTTTATGGGCGAGGACATTACCCATACGCCTGCCGACAAGTTGGTGGGCAAGGGCCTGGCCCAGGTTCCCGAGGGCCGTCGCGCCTTTTTGCAGATGACGGTCGAGGAGAACCTGGAGATGGGCGCCTATACGCAGCCCAAGTCCACGGTGGCTCCGGGCCTAGAGCGCGTCTACGAGCAGTTCCCGCGCCTGAAGGAGCGCCGTCGCCAGGTCGCCGGCACCCTTTCGGGCGGCGAGCAGCAGATGCTCGTTATGGGCCGCGCCCTTATGAGTAACCCCAAGCTGCTCATGCTCGACGAGCCTTCCATGGGCCTGGCGCCGATTCTGATTGAGCAGATCTTCCAGATTGTCGAGGACCTGCACAAGGCCGGCACCACGGTGCTTCTGGTCGAGCAGAACGCGCAGATGGCACTCTCGATCGCCACGCGCGGCTACGTGCTCGAGACCGGCAAGATCACCATGACCGGCACCGGTCAAGAGCTCCTGCACGACGATAACGTCCGCAAAGCCTACCTGGGTGGTTAACTAGTTACGCGGTTTTACCAAACCGCGTAACGGCTCGACGCTGCAAGCCCGCCAGAGCGGCAATCTGCCTTTCAACTTCGGCGGCATGACCAGAAGGTCAATGCCGCCTCGTTTCAAGGCACCTTGCTCGCTCTGGCGGGCTTTCGCTGTCGTTGCCAAAACATCGACGTTGTGGCAGATGCCAACGACTATTCCCTTTAAGTTGCGGTGGAATAGGGACTAAATGGGAGCCTCAGAGGTCAAAAGAGTCCTTATTCCACCGCAACTTCATGGGGGTGTGTGACAATGCCCGTCGGAAAACATCTGCTGTCTTTGGGGGTCTATCTATGCTGTACGAGTTTTGTGCCGAGAACTTTGAGCGAGTGCCGGCGGCCATCGAGGCCGGTGCGGGGCGCATTGAGCTGTGTGACAACCTCGCCGTCGGTGGCACCACGCCTTCCGCCGGCGTTATCAGCGCTACAGTCAGCTACGCTCACGAGCATGACGCGCGAGTGATGTGCATGATTCGTCCGCGCGGTGGCGACTTTCATTACAACCAGGACGAGCTGCGCATGATGGAGATGGACCTGGGCCTTGCTGTGAGCGCCGGCGTCGACGGTCTGGTCTTTGGCTGCTGCAAGCCCTGTGCCGGCGGCTGGGCGCTCGACGAGCTCGCCCTTGGCGCCCTCGTTATGGCTACGGGCTGCGCGACCGAGGAGTGCAAGCGTGAGCCCATCGACATCACCTTCCACATGGCATTTGACCAGCTCTCGCCCGAGGCTCAGCTCGATGCGATTGATACACTTGCCGACTGCGGCGTTACGCGCATCCTCACGCATGGCGGCGCGGCCGGTACGTCGATCGAGGATAATTTCGATCACCTGGCTCGTTTAATTGAGTATGCGGGCGACCGTTTGACCATCCTTCCCGGCGGCGGCATCACTACGGCAAATCGCGACGCGGTCGCGGCAGCGCTCGGCGTTTCCGAGTTCCATGGCACCAAGATCGTGCCGCTGGAGGTATAACCCGTGGCGCTGGTATTTGACGTTCAGCAGGCGAGCGGCAAGCCCGATGACAACCGTCGCCCTGGCACCGCGTGCCCCTTTTGCGACACGGAGGGACTCGCCAACATCATCCAGCGCGATGGTGACTGCATCTGGCTCGAGAATAAGTTCAAAACCTTGCGCGCCACCCGTCAGACCGTATTGATCGAGTCGGCCAATCACGACGCCGACCTGGTGACCTACGAACCGGATGAGCTGCATCATGTGATGCGGTTTGCCCTGGGCTGTTGGCAGCAGATGATCGATTCCCAACAGTACCGCAGTGTGCTCATGTACAAGAACAAAGGCCCGCTTTCGGGCGGCAGCCTCGTCCATCCGCACATGCAGATTGTGGGCTTGGAACAGGAGGACGGCTATGCGGCGCTGACTTCCGCCAATTTCGAAGGCATCAATGTCTGGCAGCAGGGGAGAATCTCGGTCAACATCTCAACCGAGCCCATCATGGGATTCTTTGAGGTCAACGTCTCGGCTCCACAGGGAATCGCCGCCAGCGACGACGCCCACGACCAAGCTGAAACGGACTTGTTTGCCGATGCGATTCAGGTGGCCCTGCGCTATATCCTGCACGAGCACCACGGCGGTCGCGCGGAGTCGTACAACTTGTTCTTCTACCACATGGACGGTCGGACCATTGCCAAGGCGCTGCCGCGTTGGGTGGTTTCGCCCTACTTTGTCGGCTATCGTTTGGCCCAAGTCAATGCCGAGACGACGCTCGATATCGATGCTGAGCGTCTGCGTGCGCATCTGGAAACGCTCGTATAGCAAGACTAACACCCGCGTAATGCGCACAGCCTAGCGCGCCATGGCGTCGCGGCCAGCTTCGACCCGCTTGCGCTGTTTGGTGCGCTCCTCGCAGGTTAGGCACTCAAAGAGATGCCCGATAATCGAGGCCAGCACCTGCTGAAACAGCGTGCCGCACATGACGGGGAACACGACCTCGCCCGGAAAGTACTGCGTGGCGATGACGGCACCCGAAGAGATGTTACGCATGCCGCAGGTAAAGCACATGGTGGTCGTCTCGCTATATGGCAGATGCAGCGCATGTGCGACCAGAAAACCGACGACAAAGCCGCTGATGGCGAAGACCAAAATAAAGAGGGCGACTTCCAGGCGCACCGCGTTTATGTGTAGCACGTACTCGCTCATGGCGGTGGAGTTGGACGCGATAACACCCATCATCATGAACTTGCAGGCGGGCGAGAGCGTGGGGGAGAGCTTCTCGTGTCCCCATCCGCGCGTGAGTTCGTTGATCACGATGCCGAGCACGGCGGGGATGGCGATCATAAAGGCCATGTCTTGCATCATGCTCGGCACATCGATCGAGACGGTGGCGCCCAGCAGGAGCTTGAGCGTAAGCGGAATCGTCACAGGTGAGATGACCGAGGACGTCAGGATGATGGTGAGCGCGAGCGGGCCGTTGCCGCCGAACATGCTGATCCACATAAAAGCGGTGACGGCCACGGGCACGCTGTATTCGAGCACAATGCCGCAGACAAGGTTGGGGTTGGAGCCAAAGAAGAGTGACCCCATGGCATACGCCGCGATGGGAATAAGCACCGCCGAGACGAGCAGCGCCAAGACTAGGTGCAACGGACGGCGGAACACCTCGGTTACCTGGTGAAAGGTGTTGCTGAGCGCACCCTGAAACGTCATAAAGGCAAACAAGGTGGGAACGATGGGCTTGAGTACGCCAATCTGTTGGGGAAAGAGCACGCCGAGTGCCACGCAAATCGGAACGATGACCTGCATGTGCCCCGCGAGAAACTTGCCCAGTCCAACCCATTGCTTCATATGCGCTTGTGACTCCCTTTGCCCGTGAACCCGTTTTGAATGGATATGCTAGACGCTCGCATGCGTCCGTGCGTCAGAAACGCTCGAATATTTCGGGGCTATTACCGGCATCGTTTACCGAAACCGCGGCGTGCTGCGGCGATTTGCGTCTGCTCTGCACGGTATAATAAATCCGTTCAACAGATCTGCCTGCCGAAGCGGGCATACACAGAGGACTCATCGCTATGAACCGTGAGAGGTATCGCGGCGACCTGCCCCTATCGGGGGTGGGCGCCTATGTCATCGCTTAAGACGACGCATCGCTGGGCGGTCGCTCAGCAAAACCCCGAGCTCGAAAAGGAGCTTTCGGCTGGCCTGGGCATACCCGGGCTGGTGGCGCGCATTATGGTTGCGCACGGCATAACATCCATCGAGGAAGGCCAGCTGTTTTTGACGCCTTCGCTCGATCGCGACTGGGCCGACCCACTCATTATTCCGGGCATGGCGGTCGTTGCCGACCGCGTCGAGCGCGCTATTCGCAACCACGAGCACATCGCGGTCTTTGGCGATTTTGACGTCGACGGCATTACGTCGACTTGTCTGTTGACCGAGGCGCTACGTTCGTTTGGCGCCAACGTCACGCCGTTTATTCCGCATCGCTTTGACGAGGGCTACGGCCTGTCGCGTGCGGCGCTCGACCGCGTCAACGAGCTCGCCCAACCCAACCTGATCGTGACCGTCGATAACGGCATTGCCGCCAAGGAGGAGGTCTCCTATCTGGAGAGCCTGGGGATCGATTTGGTGGTCACGGACCATCACGAGCCGTCCGACCAGGTGCCGCAGGGCGTGCCCCTGACCGACCCCAAGCTCGAGGACGAGGGTCCCTCGCGCGAGCTTGCCGGTGCCGGTGTGGCGCTCAAGCTGGTGCAGGTCCTGGGCGAGCGTTTGGGCAAGCCGTCGTATTGGCGTTCGCTGATCGAGGTCGCGGCGCTGGGCACCGTGTCCGACATGATGCCGCTCACGCCCGAGAATCGCGCACTGGTCGCCGAGGGCATCCAACAGATGCGCGTGACGGCCCGTCCCGGCTATATCGCGCTTGCCGCACTTGCCAAGGCCGACCTTTCTACCATTACGGCCGACGGCCTGTCGTTTTCGCTCATCCCTCGTCTGAATGCTGCCGGCCGCATGGCTGATCCCAAGCTGGCGCTCGACCTGCTGCTTGCCCGCGATCCTATCGAGGCAAGTGCACTGGCAGCCGAGCTCGAGGAAATCAACCGTCAGCGCCGCGAGATCGAGGCGGAGCTCACACGCGACGCCATGGCAAAGGTCGAGGAGACCTATGACGGCGGTCGCGCAATCGTCGTGGGTGGCGAGGGCTGGCACGAGGGCGTCAAGGGTATCGTAGCGAGCCGCCTGACCAACCGTTATCACGTGCCGGCGCTGCTCTTCTCGATTGAGGACGGCGTTGCGCGCGGATCGGGTCGCTCGGTGGGCAAGGTCAACCTGTTCGACGCCGTCGAGCGTTGTTCCGACCTGCTGATTCGTCGCGGCGGACATGCCGGTGCGGTGGGTGTGACCATCGAGGCATCCAAGCTCGATGAGTTCCGCCGCCGCCTTTCCGCCGTGCTATCGGAGCTTCCCGCCGAGGACTTTGAAGACACCGACGAGGTCGCCGCCACCGTCGACCTTTCCGAGCTGAATATCGAGACCATCGAGCAGATCTCCCGTCTTGAGCCGTTTGGCCAGGGCAACAAGGTGCCGCTGCTGGCTGCCGAGGGCGTGACGATGTGCGACCGCGCCGTGGTGGGCAAAACCGGCGAGCACATGCGCTTTGTGGCGACCGATGGCGCCGCGAGTGTGCCGGCCATTATGTTCCGCGTGCCGCAAATCGATAAGCTCATCAACTGCGATAGCGCTGTCGACTTGGTGTTCGAGGCCGTTGCCGAGCATTGGCAGGGGCGTGTGAAGCCCAAGCTCATGATCAAGGATGTTCTGGTCCGCGATACCGCGCTGCCCAGCGTCGACGATCCGGCATGCGAGCTTCGTCGTGGCGTGCAGCCGGCGGATTCCGGCCTGCGCCTGGAGTCGCGTAAGCGCGAGACGCTCGCCCAGCTTTCCTATACCGAGCTCACGCGCTCGCTTATCCATAGCTTTATCGGATCGAACCAGCCGCACCGCGCGCAGGTTGAGGCGCTCGATGCCTTGGCCGACCACCAGAGCGTCTTGGCCGTTATGGGAACGGGCCGCGGCAAGTCTCTCATCTTCCATGTACATGCTGCGCGCGAGGCTGTCCTTCGCGGACGTGCGAGCATCTTTGTCTATCCGCTGCGTGCGCTTGTTGCCGACCAGGCCTATCACCTCTCGTCGACGATGGCAGCGCTTGGCATTGGCGTTGGCGTGCTGACCGGCGAGACCGTGGAGGCCGCACGCGATGATGTGTTCGCCGGCCTAGCTTCGGGCCGCACCGGTATCGTGCTCACGACGCCCGAGTTCCTATCTATCCACCGTGACCGCTTCGCGCGTTCGGGCCGCATCGGCTTTGTCGTTATCGATGAGGCGCACCACGCCGGCCTTGCCAAGGGCGGCGACCGCAGCGCCTATCTCGACATGCCCGATATCCTCAAAGCCCTGGGCGACCCGGTTGTTATGGCTGCGACGGCCACCGCGACGGCTCCGGTCGTGGCCGAGCTTGCCCGCATGCTGCCGATTACTCGCACGGTGGTCGACGAGACGGTGCGCGAGAACCTGCAGCTCGAGGACGACCGCGACCTTGCGAGCCGCGAGAACCGTTTGGTGTCGATCGTGGCGACGGGGGAGAAGACCGTCATTTACGTCAATTCGCGCGACCAGTCCGTGGCGCTCGCCAAGACGTTGCGCAAGCGTGTGCCCGATTGCGCAACCCATATCGCGTTCTATAACGCGGGGCTTGCGCGCTCCGATCGCCGCCGCGTGGAGGAAGCATTCCGAGACGGAAGCCTCAGCTGCATCGTCTCGACCTCTGCCTTTGGCGAGGGTGTCAATCTGCCCGATATCCGCCATGTCGTGCTGTACCACATGCCGTTTGGCGCCATTGAGTTCAACCAGATGAGCGGGCGTGCCGGTCGTGACGGACAGCCCGCCGTGATCCACCTGCTCTATTCGTCGCGCGACGCCCGCATCAACGAGCGCCTGCTCGACTGCTACGCACCCGAGCGCGACGAACTCGTCACACTCTATCGTGCGCTGCAGACCATGTGGCGCTCCAACCGCGGTAAGACCGGGGATGATTCATTCTGCGCAAGCGATATCGACATTGCGCAGATGTGCCTTGCAATCGACGCGCGCACGCCGGTCGATGAGCGCTCGGTGGCAAGCGGCTTGGGAATCTTCGAAGAACTCGGTTTCTGCCGCGTTTCGGGGTTTGACGATACGCGTCGCATCGCGATGGCAGAAAACCCCGGCCGCGTGCAATTAAGCAGGTCAATTCGCTATTTGGAGGGCTTGCGCTCGCGCATGGAGTTCTCGGCTTTCCGGAGTTGGGCGCTCGATTCGTGCGCTTCTGATATGCTAGCCAAAGTTAACCGCCCGATCGTACCGCGGGCCTAGGGGAAGGGGACCTCGATGGATGCCGTAGCCCGTACCGCCCATGATTCCGCCCTCCAACCTTTTTCTGAGATGGAGCACTATAAGCATGCCGATGAGCTGCCGCCCGAGATTATGGCGGACAGCTACGACAAGCTGGAGCGCCTGTGCCTCAAATATATGAATGAGGATGACTTCTCCAAGGTGGAGCAGGCCTACTGCTTTGCCGCCGAGAAGCACTGCAACCAAAAGCGCCGCTCGGGCGAGATGTACATTAACCATCCCGTCGAGGTTGCCATCATTTTGGCCGATCTTAAGATGGACTGCGATGTGGTGTGCGCCGCGCTGCTGCACGATACCGTCGAGGATACCGAGACCTCGCTTACCGATGTTTCCGGCCTGTTTGGCGAAACCGTGGCAGAACTCGTCGACGGCGTGACCAAGCTCACCAACATCGAAGTCGACAGCATGGACGAGAAGCAGGCCCTCACGCTGCGCAAGATGTTCCTTGCCATGTCCAAGGACATTCGCGTCATCATCGTCAAGCTCGCCGACCGCCTGCATAACATGCGCACGTTGGCGGCCCTTCGTGAGGACCGCCGTCTGTTTAAGGCACGCGAGACCATGGACGTATACGCGCCTCTTGCCGACCGCCTGGGCATGAGCTCTATCAAGTGGGAGCTCGAGGACCTGTCCTTCTTCTACTTGGAGCCCGATGCCTACCAGCGCATCGCGCGCATGGTAGCCGAGTCGCGCGAGGTTCGCGAGCGTTATCTGGCCGAGACCATCAAGACGCTCACCGACGAGCTCAATCGCATTGGTCTTGAGGGCTTTCAGATCAACGGTCGTTCCAAGCACTATTGGTCCATCTATCAAAAGATGAAGCGCAAGGGCAAGGAGTTCTCCGAGATTTACGACCTGGTGGCGCTGCGCGTCATCACTCATTCGGTGCGCGATTGCTATTCCACGCTTGGTGCCGTGCATACCTTGTGGCATCCCATGCCCGGTCGTTTTAAAGACTATATCGCCATGCCCAAGGTCAATAACTACCAATCGCTTCACACGACGGTTATCGGCCCCACGGCCCGTCCGCTCGAGATTCAGATTCGAACTTACGAGATGCACGAGCAGGCAGAGTACGGCATCGCCGCCCACTGGCTGTACAAGAAGTCGGGCGGATCGTCTGCCTCCAAGACCAACGACGCGCAGCGTCTGGACGACCAGATTAACTGGCTCAAACATTCGCTCGATTGGGCTGCGTCTGATGAGATCACCGACGCCAAGGAATACCTGCATTCGCTGAAGGTCGACTTGTTTGACCAGGAGATTTTTGTCTTTACGCCCAAGGGCGAGGTCATGGCGCTTCGCGCCGGCTCAACACCGCTCGACTTTGCCTACGCCGTTCATACCGAGGTCGGCAACCACTGCGTCGGCGCTAAGATCAACGGTGCGGTGGCGCCGCTCACGCACGAAATCAAGACGGGCGACCGCGTTGAAATCCTGACCAACAAGAGTTCCAAGCCGTCGCGTGATTGGCTCAAGATCGTTAAGACACCTTCCGCCAAGTCAAAGATCCGCCGCTATTTTGCTGCCGCGACCAAGGACGACGACGCTGCCGCCGGCCGCGATATACTGGCCAAGGACCTGCGCAAGCGCGGGTATGGCATCTCTACGCCGCGATCCACGCGTGCGCTCAACGCCGTGGCGGAGCAGTTTAACTACAAGCAGCTCGAGGACCTGTTCGCAGCCGTTGGCGCGGGCAAAGTCGCCCCACGTGCCGTGGGCAACAAGGTCGAGCAAATCTTGGACCCCAAGCCCGAGGAACAGGTCACCAAGGCCGAGGCTATCGCCGAGGTCGTCAAGCAGCCTGCCCGTGGCTCCAACCGCAAGCCGCAAAAGCGTGGCAAGAGCGCCAGCAACGGCATTATCGTCAAGGGCGAGAGCAACAGCGGCCTGCTGGTCCGTCTGGCCCATTGCTGCAATCCGGTGACGGGCGACGATATCGTCGGCTTCATCACGCGCGGCCGAGGCGTCTCGGTGCATCGCGCCAACTGCCCCAACGTCAAAGGCCTTATGGAGCACCCCGAGCGCATGATTGACGTGGAGTGGGACGGCGCTGCCGACACCCTCTTCCAGGTCGAGATCGTGGTCGAGTGCCTGGACCGCATGGGCCTGCTCAAGGATGTCACCATTGCCATTGGCGATGCGGGCGGCAATATCCTTTCTGCTGCCACGTCGACCAACCGCGAGGGTATTGCAACCCTGCGCTTTATGGTCGAGATTTCGGACGCGAGTGGTCTGGATCCGCTGCTGGCATCGATTAGCGGCGTCGACTCGGTCTACGATGCACGCCGCCTGATGCCTGGCGAGGGTGGGGCTCAGCTCAAGCGTCGTGTATAGGCGTGACGAGCGCGCGACAGTAATGATATTTGCTACGTTCGGGGCATCGTTTGATGCCCCGACGTTTATAGAAGGAGGGCGTACGCATGGACGCTACGGCTTTGGATTTAACCCCTCGGGGTATGGCTTCGATTGAGGCGCTTGTAAACGGCCCCATCCAGACCAACAGCTACGCCGTTATTTCGAGTGGCGAATGCTTGATTATCGATCCCGCTTGGGAAGGTGAGGGCCTCGTTGCGCATATCCGAGTCGAACATCCTGGCGTGCATGTGCTCGGTTCCGTTTGTACGCACGGTCACGCCGATCATGTTGGTGGTGTCGCTGGAGTTCGCGCCGCCGTTGGCGCTGACGCCCTGTACGAGCTGTGCGGCAAGGACGTAGCTGTGCCGCATATGAATATCGAGGAGCAGCGAGCGATGTGGGGCATCGAGACTCCCGATCCGGGCGAGCCGACGCGGCTGCTTGCCGAGGGCGATACCATTGAACTGGGCGACATTTGCCTGCAGGTTATCGAGGCGCCCGGGCATACGCCGGGCGGCATCGTTCTATTTGCCGCAACAGAGCAGGGAAATATCGCTTTCGTGGGAGACACGCTCTTTCCCGGCAGCCACGGCCGTACCGACCTTTCTGGCGGAGACGAGGCGGCGATTCTGCGCTCGCTCTCCAAGCTCGCCCGGCTTCTCCCGCCCGATACCGTTTGCTTAACCGGCCATGGCGATTCGACCACTGTGGCACGCGAGCTTATGCGGAACCCTTTCATGCAGATGTAGCTTTGTAGTCAGCTTCTGAAGCACGAGAAGCGTCCAAACGTCAAGATATTTTCCCCAACGGGTCGATTCTGTAGGGCAAACGGTCAAAAAAAGTCTGTTTGGACGATATTCGTGAACAAACGAACGTTTATGCTCGGATACGCCGTGGTAAAATCACAGGTGTTATCGGAGCAACCTTACAGGAGGTTTCTTTTATGCTCGTCAACGCAGCAGACATGCTCAAGAAGGCCGAGGCCGGCAAGTACGGTCTCGGTGCCTTCAACACCAACAACCTCGAGTGGACCCTGGCTATTCTCCAGGCCGCCGAGGAGGCCAAGTCTCCGCTGATCCTTCAGTGCACCGCTGGTGCCGCTAAGTGGATGGGCGGTTTCAAGGTCTGCGCCGACATGGTCAAGGCTGCCGTCGAGGCCACGGGTGTTACCGTTCCCGTCGCCCTTCACCTCGATCACGGTTCTTACGAGGACTGCTTCAAGTGCATCGAGGCCGGCTTCACGTCCATCATGTATGACGGCTCTCACGAGGAGACCTTCCAGCTTAACCTCGACCGCACCAAGGAGCTCGTTGAGCTTGCCCACTCCAAGGGCATGTCCATCGAGGCCGAGGTCGGCGGCATCGGCGGCACCGAGGACGGCGTGACCTCCAGCGGCGAGCTCGCTGATCCTGCTGAGTGCAAGCAGATCGCTGACCTGGGCGTCGATTTCCTCGCCTGCGGCATCGGCAACATCCACGGCGTGTACCCTGCCGACTGGGCCGGTCTTTCCTTCGAGCGTCTGGGCGAGATCAAGGCCCAGACCGGCGATCTGCCCCTCGTCCTGCACGGTGGCACCGGCATCCCCGAGGATCAGATCAAGAAGGCCATTTCCCTGGGCATCTCCAAGATCAACGTCAACACCGACCTGCAGCTCGTCTTCGCCAAGGGCGTTCGCGAGTACATCGAGGCTGGCAAGGATCAGCAGGGCAAGGGCTTTGACCCCCGCAAGCTCCTCAAGCCTGGTCGCGACAACATCGTTGCCCGCACCAAGGAGCTCATGGAGGAGTTTGGCTCCGTCAACAAGGCGTAAGCGTCGCTAAACTTCCCGCCGGAAGCCCCGTCCCCCTACACTGTTTCCTTTGCGCTCACCTGGCTTTGCCAGAAGTCGCGCCAAGAAAACAGCTCCGGGGGACGGGGCTTCCTTCGTTTAACGCCGCAGGGTTACGAGTCTGAATTAAGATGGCTACTGGCTTTGCCAGAAGTCGTGCGACGGAAACAGCTCCGGGGAAACGGGGCCTCCTTTGTTAACTTGCTACAGGGTTACTGGTCTGATTTTAGTTATATGGTTACCGTTCAGCGGTGTTGATGGCTCCCTTGTTGGGGCTTTCTTTTTATCTCGCTACAATGGGCTTCAAGCGTTCTAGTGACTTGGAGTTTTGGTATGGCTGTTATTAATGTACTGCCTTCGGATGGGAAGGTTATTGACGAGGGTCCTGTTGGCTGCTCTGTTGATGTTTGCAGTGATGATTTTCGCCATCTCGATATTGGGCTACCGCCTGAGATTCTTCGTCTTAAGGATGCCGGGTATTTGATGCAGGCTGTTGCTGCCTGCGATCGCCTTCTGGAGCAGAACCCCGAGCCTTCGCTGGCTGCTTGTGTTCGTGCCGAGCGGTATCGCATGCTCGAGACGCCGCTTCATTTTTCGGTGCCGCGCGATCAGGCTATTGCGATGATTCGCGAGGAGTGGCCAGAGTTTACCGAAGAGCAGTTTGATGACCTGATTAATCGTAAGCGTATTGACTGGCGCTTTATCGATGGTGAGCTGTTCGTTCTCGACAACTTCCTCGATTCGCTTCGCGTATATCCCAAAGAGGTTCCCGGCATGCGGCCCGATTCTACGGACGGAATAGCACTGCGCAACGAGATGCTCAAGGAGATGGAGTCACAAAACGGATTGGCTCGCGTCATTACGCTTAAAGCGTCCGTGTCTGTCCCCGGCGCTCTGGAAGGGGAGGCCGTTTGCGCTTGGCTTCCCGTCGCGGCTGCCTGCCGTCAGCAGTCTCGGGTCGAGATTCTCGACATGACGCCGGAGGGTGCTGTTGCTCCCGCGAATGCTTCGGCGCGTACCGTCTCGTGGTCTTCCTCGAGCGAGCACTTATTTTCGGTGACCTATCGTTATCACATCGATGCTGCTTATTGTGATGTCTACGGTGGCACACTTCCGGTTCACCCGCTTATGGATGCGCCTCTGCCCGAGGATATTTCCGAGGACCGTCCGCACATTGCATTCACGCCGTATCTGCAGCAGCTGACGGCCCGTGTCATTGACGGGCTCGAGGATCCGCTCGATCGCGCCCGTGCTATCTATGATTACCTGACGCAGTATATCGACTATCGCTATCAGCCGCCGTACTTGCTTTTGGGATCTATTGCCGATGACTGCGCGCATTCGCTCCGCGGCGATTGCGGCGTTATGGCGCTCACGTTTATCACCATGTGCCGTATCGCGGGCGTGCCTGCCCGTTGGCAGAGCGGCCTGTATGTTGCGCCCGATTCGGTGGGGTCGCACGACTGGGCAGAGTTCTATACGCCGCAGACCGGTTGGCTCAACGCCGACGTGTCATTTGGATCTTCTGCTCGCAGGATGGGGGAGGAGTGGCGCCGCCGTCACTACTTTGGCAATCTCGACCCGTGGCGTATGGTGGCCAACAATCGATTCCAGGCAGAGTTTGAGCCCTCTTTCGACGGCATGCGCGAGGACCCTTACGATAACCAGATGGGTGAGGCTTCGGTTGACGGTCGCGGATGCCGTCGGCGCGAGATGCTCCGCACGGTCGAACTCATCGAAATGCTCGAAGTTCCATTTTCGGACTAATCGGTAGAAAGCTGTGATAAACTAACTCACGCATTGTGTGCCCGAGTGGCGGAATTGGCAGACGCAGTGGACTCAAAATCCACCGTTGGCAACAACGTGCGAGTTCGAGTCTCGCCTCGGGCACCATTCATGCAAGCGAGCGTTCAAGGGGGTTGCGGCCCCCTTTTTCGTGCCGAACTCGCGTGAGCGCGCGAAGCGTTAAGCAAACAGGCTTGTGGCCTGTTTGTAGCGGAGCGTGGCGAGGGCGCCACGCGCCCGAAGCCCGGGGCTTCGCGAAGCGAAGGCCCTTCGAGTCTCGCCTCGGGCACCATACATACAAGCGAGTGTTCAAGGGGGTCAAGGCCCCTTTTTCGTGTACGTAATGTGATAACGCGCTGTACGTGTTATTATTCGCAAGGCGTTGTTCCCGCAATGCCCTGAAGAGGAACCTGAGGGTTCCCACCTTTTGGCGCCAATGAGCAGCTGACTGGTCATACAACTTAGATTCCCTTCCTCAAATCGAGGAAGTCTATGTGTACGACCTGGTTGCTGAGAAGCGCCGGGTTATTTTTTTATGAATGGAGGTAGGGAAAATAGCTAAGTCTGATGACACCCGCATCAACGACGAGATCACTGCATCTTCGTGTCGTTTGATTGGCGTCGATGGCTCTCAGCTCGGCCTGTTCGCCATCCGCGATGCCCAGCGCGTCGCCGACGATCAGGGTCTCGACCTGGTCGAGATCGCTCCCAACGCGGAGCCGCCGGTCTGCAAGGTCATGGACTACGGTAAGTTCAAGTACCAGCAGGCCATGAAGGCCAAGGCTGCTCGTAAGAACCAGTCCAAGGTCGAGGTCAAGGAAATGAAGTTCCGACCCAAGATCGACGTTGGCGACTACGAGACCAAGAAGGGCCACGTTCTGCGTTTCCTCAAGAAGGGCGCACGCGTTAAGATCACCATCATGTTCCGCGGCCGTGAGATGGCTCACCCGGAGCAGGGCCTTAACGTTCTCGAGCGTCTCGCCGAGGATCTCAAGTCATACGCTACGGTCGAGTCCAAGCCTAAGATGGAAGGCCGTAACATGCTTATGCTGCTCGCCCCGATTAAGGGCGCCTTCGATGAGGATAAAGCGGCAAGCGATAGCAAGTAACTAGTGTTCTGTAACCGATTAAGGAGTATTTCATGCCTAAGATGAAGTCCCACAGCGGCACCAAGAAGCGTTTCCGCAAGACTGGTACCGGCAAGCTTATGCGCGCCAAGGCTTTCAAGAGCCACATCCTGAGCAAGAAGTCCACCAAGCGTAAGCGTGGCTTCCGTCAGGAGACCGAGATCGCCGCTGCCGACCGCAAGGTCATCAAGTCGCGTCTCGCCTAAGTTCGCGTTCCCGTTTTTCGTTTTACCGTCTAGGAGTTGATAGAACATGGCACGTATTAAGCGCGCTGTTGCCGCCAAGAAGAAGCGCCGTACCGTTATGCACCGTGCGAAGGGTTACTACGGTGCCGCTTCGCGTACTTACAAGCATGCTAAAGAGCAGGTCCAGCACTCCCTGCAGTATCAGTATCGTGATCGCCGCAACAAGAAGCGCGAGATCCGTTCTCTCTGGATTACCCGTATCAACGCTGCTGCTCGCCTGAACGACATCTCTTACTCTCAGTTCATGCATGGCCTGAAGGTTGCCGGCATCGAGCTCGACCGCAAGGTCCTGGCTCAGATGGCTTACGAGGACATCGAGTCCTTCAACGAGCTGGCTACCATCGCCAAGAAGGCTCTCGAGGCCTAATAGATTCTCTTGAATCGCTAGGGGAGTGTCGCGTTGTGCGCGGCGCTCCCTCTTTTTATCTGAAGCGCGGTTTACATTGCTAAAAGCTCGGGTAGATAAACACTTATAGGTGACCGATCTCTATATATTCCTGAACCAAAGGGTCATCATCTGATACGTGCGGAAGATCCGCACCAGTCTTTCTATTACCTATAGAAAGCAATATGTTGTGTAGGACTTGTGAAGAGTGGAATTGACGTCCCACAGGGCTTCGCGGTCTGGCAATATATCTCCTTGCCGCGCGGCCCGGTCGGACCGGAT
>JAQCQR010000024.1 GCA_027687465.1 Coriobacteriaceae bacterium AF08-21 | reverse complement strand
GGCGGGGCATGCCCCGCCTCTTACACCACATCTCTGTGCGCTACCATCTACTTTGTGACATATCGGCTTTTAGGTACTGGCGTTTGCCTCCTCAAGTCCGCGCTTTGTGTCCGCCTCTTCCACGACCGGAAGAAGACCGGCAGCGATATGATCTCGCCCGCAACCCGACGGCTGCGGTCGCGCTCGGTTTTCCGTTGTATACATTGGTTCGGACGAGAAACAAACGGACTTGTCCTGCCAGCATTAGGCAGCGGCTGTTTCTTGGTGAGCTTCCCAGGGAATCCGTGCTGGAAACGGAGCATGGGTTTTTGATTACGTCTCCTCTACTGACGGCATTCATCATGTTGCGGCATCTGACGGATCTTCAGCTTCTTTTGGTATTGGCGGAGGTGTGTGGCTTGTTTGCGGTGTGCGCCCTGCCGGCGGCACTTGAGGCGGAGCTTTCGCGTGCAATTGATTCGGGCGCGATTTCGACAACGTTCGGTTGGGTGCGCTGCCCGTCCGAGGACGGCACCGCCTCAAATTTATGGCGTCGAGACGCTTTGGTTTTGGGCGGAGACCTTGACCGTTTTTGTTCAGATGTTTGCGGGATGCGTTACGGCAATAGATTTATAGCGGTATCGCAACTCGTTCCATTGGGTGCCGCGTCGCCTTTTGAGGTCGAGGCGTATTTGCTACTTGCACTGCCGCGATCCCTGGGAGGCGAAGGATTTTGCGGCATAGAGCTTAATGTTGAAGTGATGCTAAGCACAAGTGCTCGAGCGATTGTGGGAAAGTCCCGTGTATATATCGACCTACTTCTTTCTTCGCCGGACGGCAGGCGACAGGTGGCCATTGAATGTCAGGGAAAGGCCTCGCACGGACGCACAGGGGATGGCTTGCGTGACGCTGACCGCATGACGGCCCTTCAGGCCATGGGCTACGATGTACTTCTCCTGACGCACAGACAGATATCCGATGAGGGTAGATTCCACGCGATCGTTAAGGCCGTATGCAGGATGCTCGATGCTGAATATCGTGATAAAAGCTCAGATGAGCAAAGGGCTGAGACATTACTCCGGTCTGAACTGTTCGTTGACTGGACAAAATTGGGAGTAATTGACGGAAAGATGCCCGTTAGACACAAAACAGCTCGATCGTGGACGGCTGCGGTTCTAAGTGAGTAGGCTTTTGGCACTTTGGTGACCAGGCCGTTTTGTAACAAGGCATTTACCTGCGGCTTTATAAAGTGATATGGATGGCCTGCTCGGCAAGTTCAAAAAAGTCTACTCACTTAGTTTTTGACGAGAAGCCGATGCCGAAGGCGGTCCTATTTCAGGGCGTTAACAAGTTCGTGAGGCACGAAAAAGGCCCGAACCAATACGGTCCGGGCCTCATCGAGCTAGAGGTTATGTCTCAAGCGGTTGGCTTAGCCAAAGTAGCGCTTGAGCAGGCCGGCGAAAGCCTTGCCGTGGCGGGCCTCGTCGCGAGCCATCTCGTGCACGGTGTCGTGAATGGCATCAAGGCCAGCGGCCTTGGCGCGCTTGGCAAGATCGGTCTTGCCGGCGGTGGCGCCGTTTTCGGCCTCAACGCGCATCTCGAGGTTCTTCTTGGTGGAGTCGGTCACGACCTCGCCCAGGAGCTCGGCGAACTTGGCGGCGTGCTCGGCCTCCTCGTGGGCAGCCTTCTCCCAGTACAGGCCGATCTCGGGATAGCCCTCGCGATGAGCGACGCGAGCCATGGCCAGGTACATACCGACCTCAGAGCACTCGCCCTCAAAGTTGGCGCGCAGGTCAGCAACGATGTCCTCGGAGACGCCCTCCATCTTGGCGACGCCCACGACGTGCTCGGCAGCCCACTCGAGCTGACCCTCCTCCTGCTTCAGGAAGCGAGAGCCGGGAACGCCGCACTGGGGGCACTTGAAATCCTCGGGCAGCTGGTCGCCGTCGAACTCTTCCACATAACCGCAAACGGGGCAAACAAACTTCATAATTCGATCCTTTCGATCGATGGCGATGGCGCGCTCGTCCGGTCCCGTAAGGGCCCTCTCCGGACGTGCGTCTTGACGAGTTCTATTATCCATAAATGCGACCAAATGTGAAGCCTATTAGGAATGATTTTTAATAAAACAATTTTGGGCATGTGAAGATGTTGATTGATTAACGATTGCTAGACCTCGTGCGACCTCCGATGAGTACAATCGGTCGAGCAAATGTTGACCTATCAACAAATGAGGGAGTTTCCTTTATGCATCTAGCCCGCCGCGCCTGGTGCCGAACGTATCAAACGGTTTTTCGCATTACATTGCCGATCCTGCCCTATACCGAGCCGCGCATTTTGGAGCATGCCGAGGATGTGCCCGCGGTGCTTCAAAAGCGCTCGATCCAGAAGGTCCTTATCGTAACGGACCCTGGTATTGCACGTTTGGGGCTCACGGCATCACTCGAGCGTGCGCTTACGGCTCAGGGGATTGGCGTTACGGTCTATGCCGAAACGCGTATGAACCCCACGGTCTCAAACGTGGAGGAAGCGGCGTCCCTGTATCGAGAGAGCGCCTGCCAGGCTATTATCGGCTTTGGCGGTGGCTCGGCCATGGACTGCGCCAAGGGCGTGGGCGCACGCATTGCGCAGCCAAGCAAGCCCATCAACAAGATGCGCGGCCTGCTGCGGATTCATCGTCGCCTGCCGCTTCTCATCGCCGTTCCCACCACGGCAGGCACGGGAAGCGAAGTCACGCTCGCGGCGGTAATTACCGATGACGAGACGCACTACAAGTACCCCATTAACGACTTTGTGCTTATCCCGCGCTTTGCGGTGCACGACCCCGAGTTTACGCGCGGCCTGCCCGCCTCCATTACGGGGCAGACGGGTATGGATGCCCTGACGCATGCCGTCGAGGCCTTTATCGGGCGAAGCACTACGCCCTATACGCGCAAGATGGCGCGACAGGCGGTGCAGCTCATCCATGACAATTTGCTCGAGGCCTATGAGCATGGTGACGACATGCGCGCTCGTCGCAATATGCTTTCGGCGGCGTATAAGGCGGGCGTTGCGTTTACCCGCTCCTATGTCGGATATGTGCATGCCATCGCGCACAGTCTGGGCGGCCGATACGGAATTCCGCACGGTTTGGCCAACGCGATCATCCTGCCGCACATGCTTCGCGCTTATGGTGACGCCGCCGCCCCCAAGCTTGCCGATCTTGCTCGCATGGCGGGCATTGCGCCGGCTACCGCGCAGGACAGCCTGGCGGCCGAGGCCTTTATCGATTGGGTTGACCGCATGAACGAGGCCCTGGGAATCCCCAAATATGTCTCGGGTATTCGCCGCTCCGATATTCCGCAAATGGCGGCCCATGCCGATGCCGAGGCCAATCCGCTATACCCCGTTCCACTTTTGATGGACCGTTTGGAGCTCGAGCGTATGTACGAGGTCGTTGCGGGTGGTATGTTTGAGGACGAGAACTAGGAGGGTCCATGAACACCGAGGAAATTGCGCGCATCGTCGGCGACCAGCGCGCCTACTTTAAGACGCACGCCACGTTTGATGTCGATGCTCGGCGTCGTGCGCTCGTGAGTTTACGCGATGCGGTACGGGCCCACGAGGCCGATATTGCCCATGCGCTCAAGACCGATTTGGGAAAGTCACATGACGAGGCGTATATGTGCGAGATCGGCACCTCGCTTTCCGAGATTCGACATCAGATTGCGCATGTGGCTCGATGGAGTCGCCCGCGTCTGCGTCCGTGTGACCTCGCCAACGCCGTGAGTGTGTGCAAGACGCAGGCCGTGCCCTATGGCGTCACACTCATCATGGCTCCGTGGAACTACCCGTTTTTGCTGACGCTCGAGCCACTCGCCGGCGCCCTTGCCGCGGGCAATACCGTGGTCATCAAGCCGAGCGCATATGCTCTGGCATCGAGCGCGGTGCTCAAGCAAATCTGTGAAGAGGCATTTGATCCGTGCCTGGTGACGGTTGTCGAGGGCGGTCGCGCCGAGAACGAAGCACTGCTCGACGAGTGCTGGGACAAGATCTTCTTTACCGGTAGCGTTCCGGTCGGCAAGCTCGTCATGGAGCGCGCAAGTAAAAACCTTACGCCCGTGACGCTTGAGTTGGGCGGAAAGAGTCCCTGCATCGTGGATGCGACGGCAAACTTGAAGGTTGCGGCACGGCGTATCGCCTTTGGTAAATGGCTCAACGTGGGGCAGACCTGCGTGGCACCCGACTACCTGCTGGTCGATACGAGCGTGCGCGACGAGCTGCTGGGCCTCATCAAGGAGGAGGTCCGCCGCATGTTTGGCGAGCATCCGCTCGACAATGAGGACTACGGGCATATCGTCAACGCCAAGCATTTTGCGCGCGTACGTGGGCTGATTGACCCCGATAAGGTTGTGCTTGGAGGCACGGCGCGCGAGTCGTCGCTCAAGATCGAGCCGACGATTTTGGACGGCGTGACCCCCGATGACGCCGTGATGCAAGAGGAGATTTTCGGCCCCATCTTGCCGGTGCTGTCGTTTGAGAGCCTAGACGAGGCCGAGACGTTTATTACGGATCGTCCGACGCCGCTGGCCCTGTATATCTTTAGCCAAGACCGTGAGGTTCAGCAGCGCTTTGTGCGTTACGTGTCCTTTGGTGGTGGCTGTGTTAATGACACCATTATGCATTTGGCCACGAGCCATATGGGCTTTGGCGGCATGGGGGCGAGCGGTATGGGACAGTACCATGGACGCGAGAGCTTCGATACGTTTAGCCACAAGAAGAGCATCGTGAACAAGGCAACGTGGCTGGACGTGCCGTTTCGCTATGCCCCTTACGCAAGCTGGAAGCACAAGTTCGTGCGCATGTTTGTGCATTAGAATCAGATAAGGATGAATTTATGTCCGCACGGGCCCGTAGACTTCTCGATAAGGTCAAACGCTGGTTTATCCGGCCGTTAGGGGAGTTGCTATGTACGAGCCTTCACGTGTTCTTCTGTCGTTTCACATCGCAGGATTTCAATATGCCGACGGCGCTTTGGTCCTAGGCGATCTTAAAGCGGGCGATAAACTGACGCTGTGTGCCGAGCGCGATAATCCTCATGACCCCGAGGCAGTTGCGATCTACTATGGCAAGACCAAACTTGGCTACGTTCCAGGAAACGAGGTCGGCCCACTGTCCTTGATGATGTATTACGGCCACGAGGACGTATTTGAGGCCCGTGTGCAACAGGTTGCCCCCGAGCGCAGCCCGTGGCATCAGGTGCGCGTTGGGCTCTATGTGGTGGATGCTCGCTAGTCGGCAATGGAGGCTGCCATGTTTGACGACGACCTGTTCGATTTGACGGACGATCCGTTTGAGTGGGATATGCTGCTCGATGACGATGAGCTGGAGCAGGATCGCAAAAAGCAAAAGGATAAGAACACCCAGGATAAAGGTTCGAATAAAAAGGACAAGCGCCGCCGAGGTCTGTTCGGCGGGCTCTTTGGGTAACTGTCGCATCGCTGCGTCTGTATACTAGGCACGTGTTAGACGCGTTGCGAAATGAGGGCATAGACGATGATGTGGTTTACCGCCGACCTGCACCTGGGCGATACGAATATCTTGCACGACATGGATCGACCTTTTGACTCGGTCGAGGAGATGAATCGCAAGGTCATCGATGTCATCAACGAGTGCGTGGCTGCGAACGACCTCCTCTATATCCTGGGGGACTTTACGTATCGATTGCCCATGGCGGAAGCGGTGCGCCTGCGTAAACGAATCGAATGCCAGAACATAACGCTCATCCGTGGCAACCATGACGGCGATTGGGAAGATCCGGACGCGCCGCACATTTGGGATGAGGTGCGAGATTATCTGGAGATCGCTCCCGGTTACGCGAAGGGCCATCGTCTAGTTATGAGCCATTACCCCATGCTCAGCTGGAATGGCAAGGCGCGCGGCGCCATCATGCTGCACGGGCATATCCACAGCAGGGGAGACCGCACCAACGCGCGCAACCGCGATCGCGAGCGCCCTATCTTTCGCTATGATGTCGGTCTCGATGCCAACGATTACAGGCCCGTAAGCCGTGATCAAATCCTTGACTTCTTTGGGCTGTAATTCTCGAACCACCACACAAACCACCACAAAGGTGCCTGTCCCCTTTGCGGTGGATCTGGCGCCGTTGCCATTATGGCGGCGGCGCCTTTTTTGTCCGTGCGGCGCGGTAGAGTGTAGGCGGTTGAAATTTGCGTCCATCGAGGAGCTGCCATGAACGAGATCAAGTGCCCGCATTGCGGCGAAGTTTTTAAGGTCGATGCGTCCGGTTATGCGGATATCGTCAAGCAGGTGCGCGATGCCGAGTTCTCGCGCGACCTGGACGAGCGTGTGAAGGCAGTCCAGCGCGAGGGCGAGCAGGCGTTGGAGCTTGAACGCTCACGCTCGACGGCTGCTTTGCAAAGGGCAGAGTCTCAGCGCGATGCTCAGCTTGTCGAGCAGAAGAACGCCGCAGCTCAACAGCTGGCGCAAGAGCTCGCCAAGCGCGATGCGGAGCTTGCCGAGCTGCACGCCAAGCTCGAGGGCGCTGCCGCAGAGCGCGAGAGCGCAAGCCAGCGCGCGGCGGTTGAGGCCCGTGCCGACGCTCAAAAGGAGAACGCCGAGCTCCAGCGCGAAATCGACAACTTGCGTGCGCAGCTGGGGCGCAAGGATGACGAAGCCAAGCTTGCCGAGTCGGCGGCGCGCAATGCTGCTCAAAACGATGTAGCTGCACGAGATGCCCAGATTGCCGAGTTGCAGGCCAAGCTTGCCGCGGCGGACAAGGCCCAGGAGATGGCGCTTGCCGCTGCCGCGGCCGAGTCTCAGCGTGAGCTCGATGTCGCTCGCAGCGAGGCCGAACGCACACTCACAGACTACCGCGCGAAGGTGCAGGAGAAGCTTTCCGCCGCAAAGGCTCAGTCTGAGCAGGAGGCCGAGGGCCTGCGCGCCCAGCTGCGCGAGCAGGAACTGATGGCAAAAATGAACCTATCGGAGGCGGTCGCCGCGGCGGAGCGAGAGCGCGATGAGGCCCGCGCAAAGCTCACGAGCGAGCTGGCGGTGCGCGATTCGCGCGAGGAACAGGCCAGAGCAGCACACGAGCTCGAGCTTGCGCAGGCCAAGCGCGCGAGCGATGACCTGATTCGTTACAAGGATGAAGAGATCGAGCGCCTTAAGGACATGAAGGTTCGCCTGTCTACCAAGATGGTGGGCGAGTCGCTCGAGCAGCATTGCGAGACCGAGTTTAACCGTCTGCGCATGACGGCGTTTCCCAATGCGTATTTCGAGAAGGATAACGATGCGTCCGAGGGCACCAAGGGAGACTTCATTTTCCGTGAGTGCGATGCGAGCGGCAACGAGATCATCTCGATTATGTTCGAGATGAAAAACGAGAACGATGAGACCGCGACCAAGCATAAAAACGAGGACTTCTTTAAGAAACTCGATCACGATCGTCGCCAGAAAGGCTGCGAGTATGCGGTGCTCTGCACCCTGCTGGAGCCTGAGAGCGAGCTCTATAACGCGGGTATCGTCGACGTGAGTTACCGCTATGAGAAGATGTACGTGATCCGCCCGCAGTTCTTCATTCCCATGATTACGCTGCTGCGCAACGCCGCCATGGGTTCGCTGCGCTATAAGCAGGAGCTAGCGGAGTACAAACAGCAGAATATCGATGTCACGAACTTCGAAGCCAAGATGGAAAAGTTCAAGAATGATTTCGGTCGTAACTACGAGATCGCGAGCCGCAAGTTCCAGACGGCGATCGATGAGATTGACAAGACGATTAGCCATCTGCAAAAAACCAAGGAGGCGTTGCTGTCCTCCGAGAACAATCTGCGCCTGGCCAACAAGAAAGCCGACGATCTTACCATTCGCAAGCTCACGTGGGGCAACAAGACCATGAAGGCCGCCTTTGACGAGGCGCGCGGGGCTGCGCCAGAGACAAACGATGAGCCCGCCGAGGCGGATTCGTATGAGGTCGAGGATGCTGAGTAAGGTATAACGTATCGCGCAAAAAGCGGGGCCGCTGGCGATGTTGCCAGCGGCCCCGCTTCGTTTCGTTCCATTGCGCCCGGCTAGTCCTCGAGCAGGTCCTCGATAAAGCCGACGCGGTAGTTTTTGAAAATGACCTCGCCGCCGTCTTGCGTGGCGTCCAGATCGACATCGCCCATGATGCCAAAGTCGTGGTCGCCATCCTCGTCGGCAAAGATCTGGTGCACGTGCCAGACGTGCGCGGTCTTCTCGTCGGACTCGTCGATGGAAAACATCGCGGCGCTGCGGGCATCTCCGTCGGTGAGGATTTCCTCGTGCTGCTCGTGGTAAGCGTCGAGTGCTTTTTGCCAGCGGATCTCGCTCATGCCCCAGTCGTCGTCGAGCTCGCCCAGGTCGCGAACGTGCTCGCGGGCGGCAAGGGTCACGCGACGGAAGAGCGCGTTGCGCACCAACAGCGTGCAGCCGCGACGGTCCGCCACGACCTCGTCGATGCCCTGCGGCGGCGCAGCATCGAGTGCAGCGGGGTTGCCGGCGTTCTCCCACTCGTCCACCAGGCTCGAGTCCACCGAGCGCACCACAAAGCCCAGCCACGAGATAATGTCGCGCAGGCGCTCGTCGCGCTTCTCGATGGGCACGGTGCGGTCGAGTGAACGGTAGGCCTCTGCCAGGTAGCGCAGCAAAATGCCCTCGGAGCGGGCGATGCCGAGCTTTTGGATATAGCCCTTAAAATCGCTCGCGCTTTCCAGCATATCGCGCAGGACGCTCTTGGGAGAGAGCTGGTAGTCGTTGGCCCAGGGCACTTCCTGGCAGTACTTGTCAAAGGCGGCGTCGAGCAGATCCTCGAGCGGCTTTTCATAGGTGACATCCTGAATGCGCTCCAGGCGTTCCTCATATTCGACGCCGTCAGCCTTCATTTCGGCCATCGCGCGGTCGCGCGCGGCGCGCTCCTGTGCGCGCAATACCTGCTTGGGATCCTCGAGCGTTGCCTCGACCATCGAAATCAGATCCAGGGTATAGGTCTCGCTCTCGGGATCGAGCAGCTCCAACGCGGCAAGCAAGAACGGCGAGAGCGGCTGATCGAGTGCGAAGTCCTCGGGCAGATCGACCGTCAGCGCATAGTCGATGTCTGGTGCGGCGTCAGTCGGGGCGTCGGGTACGGGCGGCACCTCGGTGCGAACGACGACGCCGGAATCGATGAGCGTGGCGAAGATTTCGTCGGCGCGAATCTCGAGCTTAGCTTTTTCCTCGGGAGTCTGCAGGCTCGTCTCGATGAGGTCGTGTACGCGGGCTCGGGCATCGCCGCCCTGCTCGACCACGCTAATCACCATGGAGTGCGTGATGCGTAGGCGCGGCTTAAGCGTTTCGGGCTGCGTCTCGATTAGGCGCTCAAAGGTCTGCTTGTTCCAGGTGACAAAGCCCTCGGGGGCCTTTTTCTTTTTAATCTTACGGAGCTTTTTGGGGTCGTCGCCCGCCTTGGCCATAAGCTTGGCATTCTCGATTTCGTGCTCGGGTGCCTCGGCGATGACCATGCCCTCGGTATCAAAGCCCGAGCGGCCGGCGCGACCGGCAATCTGATGGAACTCGCGGGCGCGCAGACGACGCATCTTATAGCCGTCGAACTTGGTGAGTGCGGTGAGCACCACGGTGTGGATGGGTACGTTGATGCCGACGCCGAGCGTATCGGTGCCACAGATGACGGGCAGTAGGCCCTGCTGTGCCAGGCGCTCGACCAGTAGGCGATAGCGTGGCAGCATGCCGGCGTGGTGCACGCCGACGCCGCAGCCGAGCAAGCGCTTGAGGATCTTGCCAAAGGCCGTCGAGAAGCTCGTGCCCTTGGCCGCCTCCTTGATGGCCTCGCGCTGCTCCTTGCTGGCAATACCAAAGTTGGCGAGGGATTGCGCCGTCGCAAGTGCGGCGTCCTGGCTAAAGTGAACGATGTAGAGCGGGGCCTCGCCGCGGCGCATAGCGAGCTCGACGGTGCCCTCGAGCGAGGTCGTCACGTAGTCGTAGCTCAGCGGCACGGGGCGTGGGGCATCGACGACCAGATCGCACGCGGCGCCGGTGTGCTCCTCGAGTGAGGCGGCGATCGCGGTGACATCGCCGAGCGTGGCGCTCATGAGCATGAATTGTGTGTGAGGCAGGGTGAGCAGCGGTACCTGCCAGGCCCAACCGCGATCGGGGTCGGCAAAGTAGTGGAACTCGTCCATGGCGACGCAGCCCACATCGGCATCTTCGCCCTCGCGCAGCGCGTCGTTAGCAAGGATCTCTGCCGTGCAGCAGATGACGGGCGCTTTGGTATTGATATGCGTATCGCCGGTGATCATACCGACGTTATCGCGGCCGAGTACCTGTACCAGGTCGAAGAACTTTTCGCTGACCAAGGCCTTGATGGGGGCCGTGTAATAGCAGCGCTTGCCCTGCGCCATGCCCATAAAGAGCATTCCCAGCGCGACGAGCGATTTGCCCGATCCGGTCGGTGTGCCCAAAATGACGTGATCGCCGGCAGCCAGGTCCATGAGGGCCTCTTCCTGGTGGTCCCACAGCTCAATACCGCGATTGCTCGTCCATTCAAAGAAGCGCTCGAAGGCCTGGTCGGGCGTGAGCCATGGTTCGGGCTCGCTGCCGTCTTCGGGCTCCCACCAGGTGGGGGAGAGCGCGCCGAGCGAACCGAACTCTGCCTCGGTTCCCGTGCCGCCCGAGAATGAGCTGGCGGCCCCGGCGCCGGAGACGGTGCTGGCGACGGTATCTGTCGTAGTCTGTGCCATGTGGTTGCTTTCTCTCGCGATTGTCCGCCAACTATTATGGCGTAGCGTCGCATCGATGCGTTCGCAGGCAAGAAAATGCAGGAAATGGGCGTTCTGCCCAGCCGTTTAGTGTAGTCGCTAGCCAAGTGAGTAGACTATTTGCGATATTGCGAGCACATGGCTTTTGCGTAAGGGCTCTACCTGCGGTTTTAGTTTTCGCTATGCGGGTTGTGCTTGGCTATTGCTAAAAAGTCTACTCACTTAGGTCTGAGGATCGTTCGCTGGCGCTTATTTGCGCTTGTCTGCCGATGCCGCGACCATCAGAAGCCCCTAGGACTCCTGCGGTAAGCGCTTCTTGCCCTTGCGGGCGCGGTTTCTAAAGTTCTCGACGGCTTCTTCCATGCCCAGAGGCACATAGGTGAGCTCATCGAGGTTATCGGGCAGGTAGCAGGCAAGACTTTGCTCCTGCATGCGACCCGCTGTGAGCTGTTCGTCGGTGGGCTGCGCGCCGGGTGTGGCGCAAATGCCATAGACGACGGCACCCATTTCGCGCGTGCGGCACTCGTACTCGGTCTCGGGATGCTCGGGATGGTCGCGGCGAACGTCGTCACTTACCCAAAGTGTATCGTAGCCGGCCGCGGCAAACTGCCCCAAGGCGTAGTCGCGCAATGGCTTACTGTCGGTTCGCAGTGTGACGGTGGCACCGGCTGAAAAGAGCGGACGGTACAGCATTAGGTGGTCGACATGGACGAGTCGCTTTTTGGCGTACTTGGCCTTGGGCTGCGGCGTGGGAAAGTTGATGGTGATGGCATCGAGCTCGCCTGCGGCAAATAGCTGCGGCAGCGATGCGGCACCTCGGGGCAGGACGAGTGCGTTGGACAGCCCCTGCTCGCAGATTTTCTGTGCGGCATAGGCGATGCAGATGGGCTCCTGGTCCATGCCGATAAAGAGCGTGTTTGGCTCGCGGCGAGCTTGCTCAACCAGATAGGTGCCTTTGCCGCAGCCCAGATCCAGATGAAGGCGGGTGAAGGGTGCGCCGCCGGCTGGCGCGCAGGCTTCGCGCCAATTCCCGGCATAAGACTCGGGGTTCGTCTCAATCGCATTGGCGTAGCGCTCCAGGCGCTCCTCGAGCACAAAGTTCTTAGGTGTGCGAACGTGGACGGCTCCCATGAGGCTCCTTGGTCATACGTATGGAACACATTGCAGGCGCGTTCCGTCAATGGGTTGAAAAAGGGTGGGCATGGTTTGCCCGAAAGATGCGGTGCGGCTCGGCGGCGAGTCGCCGATACCTACAGGCGCTTGAGAATCACATAGCGGTTGAGCTCGCCGCTGCGACCGTCGGCATGGAAACGCTCAAGCTCGCGCACGGGGACCTCGCCGCTCTTGTAGAACGTGCGGACACCGCGCACCAGGTCGGTGATCTGCTGATCGTCAAAGTGATGGCAATAGCGGTAGGCGTGGCGGTCGTTTTGCCAGCCAATGAGGTGGTCACCGGCTTCAAACTGCGCGGAATCGTAACCCTCAAACGGCGGGGTGAGCTCGGCGCGGGCCTCGGCGCGAACGGCTTTGCGCGCCATGCGCTCGTCGTTCATAAACTCCCAAAAGCTGATGGCGATGATGCCGCCTGGGCGCGTCTGGCGCACCAGAGCGTCGAGCACGCGTACGCGGTACTCGCACGACGGCACGTGGTGCATAAATCCAAAGCAGACCGAGATGTCGGCGAGCGGGGCGTCGAAAAGCACGTCGGGTGTCTCGGCGGGGTTGAGCTTCATAAGGGCATCGAGCACGTCGAGTTCCTGGAAGTGCAGGTTGGGAATGCGCAGGGCGTGACCGTGCGCATCGATAGCCAAATCCTGACACGAGTCAACACCATAGAACTCAAACGGGCAGCTGGCGTCTGCCGAGGGGTTTGCGCCATCGACGCCCTTGGCGGCAAGTGCGCCGCCGGCGGCAAAGTTCTCGAATCGCATATTGCCGCAGGCAAGATCGAAGACGCGGACGGGATGCTCGATCGTGGCGACTTCGAGCTGCCCGAGCGCGATGTCCATGGTGCGCACCCAGCCGGGCCACGGGGCCTGCCGCGTATCGGAAAAGGAGGCGGAGTGTTCGCGATAGAACGTGTTGTTGAGCTGGATGAGCGATGAGGCGAAATCGCGGTTCACGGCGCGGAACTCCCTCCGATGGCGGTGCGGAATAAACAGTACGACCATACTACCGTTAACGCCGCAACGGGGACAACCGAGCTGTGGGTCATTGCTTTGTTTGGACACATTTCCGCAGCTCATATGTGCCCGCAACCGCCGGTTGTCAAAAATCTCACTAGAATAGGTGGCATGATTTTGGCGGTGGCGGATAGATTTTTAACTGTGCAAGGCGCCTTAAGAACAAAAACGGTCCGGCGGCACGGCTGGCAAAAGCATAGGAGGAACCATGAATGTAGAAACTGCTCAGCGGCTCGCCGACCTTCGCCGCAGCAAGGGCTTTAGCCAAGAAGGATTGGCGCGAAAGCTGGGACTGTCACGCCAAGCGGTCAGTAAATGGGAGCGTGCGGAGAGCTCGCCCGATACCGAGAACCTGATTTCGCTCGCCAAGCTCTATGGTGTGAGTCTGGATGAGCTGCTCAATCCGAGCGATGAGATCGAAGACGATATCGAGTTTGAGAACGAGGACCGCGCCCGTCAGCGCGAAGCCGAGGCGGCAGAGCGTGCCCGCACCCACGAGGCGGCGGCACGCGCTACCGAGGCGGCAACGCAGGCAAGTGACGCTGCGGCCAAGGCGGCGCAAGCGGCAAGTTGGAGCGCGCAGGCCGCCAATGCCGCTACGGCGCAGGCGACGAGTGGCGGTGCGGTTGGCTCGACTCCGGTGAAGGGCCCGTTCCAGTCGTTCCCGTATTGGGCTGTGTGTTGGCTGCTGTTCTTTTTGCTGATGTTCCCGTTTGGTGCCGGCCCCTTTGCCGCGCTGATTTTCTTTACGATCCCCATCTATCACTGGCTGGCACGTGCGCTCGATGGCGATTGGGCGCGTGGGGATATCCAGGTTGGTCCGGCGCCGGTGACAGCTAGGGCTCAGAATGTTTCCGCTTCGGTTGATGCTGACGTGGCTACCGCGACTACCGCTGAGCCGATTGCCAAAGAGGGTGATGAATGATGAAGCTTTCACATGAATCCAAGGTACGCTTGGGCGTTGGCATCGGAGCGTTTGTGCTCATCATTGGGCTTGTCTTTGGCATTTCGCGGACATTGATTCATTTTGATGGTCCGTGGAATCTCGACGATGTTGTATCCGGCTTGTCTGGTATGGACGATGCGCTTGACGACGACGATCTTTTGGATGGCGGCAACTATTCCGCTCGGCCTCAGCAGCTTTCGAGCACGACTTTTGATGCCGATGAGTTCCGCTACCTCGATTTCGATATCAATGCGGCTTCGGTGGACGTCAAGGTTGTTGATGGCAACAAGACTCGCGTTATCGAGCGGGGGCGCGTTGCCGAGGGTATGGATGCCTCCAAGGCCGCGACGCAAAACATCGCATCCGTCGAGGACTCGACGCTCAAGGTTTCCCAGTTTGGAAGTGATGACGGTAAAGCAATCGATCGCTCAGTTACGGTCGAGCTGCCGCGCCGTGTTGCCGAACATCTGAAGGGAGTCAACGCGCACGTGGGCTCGGGCGATCTGCAGATTGCCGGTGTCATCTGTGATGGTTTCGATCTTTTCCTGGGTGCGGGAGATGTAGAGTTTACGGGCAGCGTGACTGATGCGCTCAGCGCTGAGGTCGGTTCGGGTGATGTGACGTTCGAGCTTTACCAGGCCCCCGCGAAGTCGATGGACGTGAGTGTGGGCTCGGGCGATGTGGAAATGACGGTTCCGAACTCGACGGGCTTTAAGGCGAGCCTCACCTTGGGCAGCGGCGACTTCGAGAGCGATTTCCTTCCGCTTGGCTATGACGGCGAGACCATTTTGAATCTTGAATTCGATAACGGTGACAAGTCTGCCACGTATCGTTTTGAGGTCGGTTCGGGCGACATGTCGTTTGATCCGGAGTGATGGCTGCGGGCTGGTCCGCAAGCATAGATGCTTAGACGTGCTGTTTGATGAAGGCGCCGAAGCCGAGATCGGCTCCGGCGCCTTTGCCTTTACAATGGGGGCATGGAACAGATTATCTTGAACATACTCGAGGCTCTGCGTCGCGGCGAGACCGTAGACGACAAGGCACTCGTCAAACTGATACATGCCGAGGCGCGCCGCGAGGGTGCCGACAAACGCGACCTGGCCAAGCGCCGTCTGCTGCCGTTCTACCAGCGGGTGAAGCGCGAGGAGCCGGCTCGGTGGGCTGGGTGGAATGTCGATGCCGAGCTGGAGCGTCAACTGCTGCAGGTGCTGCGTATGAAGCCGCGCCGAACGGCCTCGGGCGTGGCGACCATTACTGTCATTACCAAGCCGTGGCCGTGCTCGGGCGATTGCCTGTTTTGCCCCAACGACCTGCGCATGCCCAAGAGCTATCTGCACGCTGAGCCGGCGTGTGCCCGTGCGGAGCAAAACTGCTTCGACCCGTATCTGCAGGTGAGTGCCCGTTTGACGGCGCTTTCGCAGATGGGGCATGCGACCGATAAGATTGAGCTTATCGTGCTCGGCGGTACCTGGAGCGATTATCCGCGAGGGTATCAGACGTGGTTTATGTCGGAGCTCTTCCGCGCGCTCAATGACGATGCCGTGGCTGGTGTGGCGGCTAACCCCATGTTGGCGCGTCCGGGCATCAACCGTGCCGAGGCGGGGCGCCTGCTCGATGACGCTCCCGCCGATGCCCTGCCGCCGGTGGTAACAGGGCGCCGCGAGCGCTATCGAGTTGCCGGCATTGCGACAGACGAGGCCAAGCTCGCTGCCGGCGTTGCCGGCGAACAGGAGCGTGTGGATGCTGCCGTGGGATGCTATAACCGTGCGGTACGTCGTCTGTACGGCCCCGGCACGCCGTGGGGCGAGGTCACCGAGTGGCAGACGGCAACGATGGAGGAGCTTGAGCAGCGGCAACGCATCAACGAGACGGCGAAGCATCGCGTGGTGGGACTCGTTATCGAGACGCGCCCCGATGCCGTAACGCCGCAGGCCCTCACGCTCATCCGCCGCCTGGGCTGCACCAAGATTCAGATGGGTATCCAGAGCCTCGACCAGCACCTGCTCGATATCAACGAGCGTCGCATTTCGGTGGCGCAGATCGAGCGGGCGTTTTCGCTTGCGCGCCTGTTTGGCTTTAAGATCCATGCGCATTTTATGCTCAACTTGCTGGGCGCCACACCCGAGGGGGACAAGCGCGACTACGAGCGCTTTATGACCGAGGGGGCCTTTATGCCCGACGAGGTCAAGGTCTACCCGTGTGCGCTCATCGAGGGCTCGCGTCTGGTGGGCTGCTATGAGCGCGGCGAGTGGCGTCCCTATACCGAGGAAGAGCTGCTCGATGTGCTTGCCGACGACATCGTGGTGACGCCGGCGTTCTGCCGCATCAGTCGCATGATCCGCGACTTTAGTTCCGACGACATTATGGTGGGCAACAAGAAGCCCAACCTGCGTCAGCTCGTCGAGAATCGCTTGGCGGCTCGTGGAGAAGGCGCAGTGGTGCGCGAGATTCGCTATCGCGAGATCAGTACCGCGGGTGCCGACTTGGATGAGCTTTCTCTTGATGAGGAAGTGGCGTACGAGACGCCGGTGACTTACGAGCGCTTTTTGCAGTGGGTGACGCCGCGGGGCAAGATCGCGGGCTTTTTGCGGTTGTCGCTGCCCGACCATTCGTTTGTTGCCGCGCATGCGGACGAGTTGCCGACGACGCCGGACGAGGCGATGATTCGCGAGGTGCACGTGTATGGCATGGCGGCACGCGTGGGCGACCAGGGCCAGGCGGCGCAGCATCACGGGTTGGGGCGTTTGCTCGTAGAGCGTGCGTGCGAGATTGCCCGGGATGCCGGCTATGCGCGCATCAACGTGATCAGCGCGATCGGTACGCGCGAGTACTATCGCCATCTTGGTTTTTATGACCATGGCCTTTATCTGCAAAAGGAGCTCTAGATGAACAAGCCGAGTGTTTCTGCCGGCGTCGTTGCCGGCGTTGCTCTGGGAGCCGCGGCGCTTGGTGCGGCCGCTGTCGCTGTTCGTGCTGCCTGTCTGCAGGTTGCGCGAACCCGCAATGGGTTGGCGCGTGTGAAGCGCGTGCACGACGAGGGCGGCGACGAAGTCCGCGTATTGGTGCAAGGCGGCGTCTACCAAAGCGCGAGTTACGTTGGCGAGCGTTGGGCTGAGCCCGCCTTTGCGTACTATCGTGCGTTTGACGACGTGTTTGAGGCCGAGGATGCGATGCGCGACGTTTATGGTCACGGTATCAGCCGTATGCTCATGCTGGGTGGCGGCGGGTTTGCCTATCCCAAGTTTGCACTGATGTCGCACGAGGGTTTGCGCATGGACGTCATCGAGTATGACGGAGAGATTACGCGTCTGGCCCGCCGCTGGTTCTACCTAGACGAGCTGGAGCGCACGGCGGGCGATCGCCTGCGGGTGATAACCGCCGAGGCTCGTTCATATTTGGGCATTACGAGCGTGGGGCATCGTCGCTACGATGTGGTCGTGAGCGATTGCTTTGGCGGTGCCGAGCCCGTACGCGAGCTGGCGACGGTTGAGGCGTTGCGTTTGGTGCGAGGCAGCCTGAACCCCGGGGGTATCTACGTTGCCAATATCGTGAGCGCAAACGAGGGGAGCGACGTGACGTTCCTGCGCGACTGCGCTGCCACGGCACTCGAGGTATTCGCCCACGCCTGGGTGGTCCCATGTGGCGATGCGGAGTTTGGCGGCGAGGAAAACTACCTGCTCATCGCCAGTGACGGCGACTACGCCTTTGCCGAAGCCGTGCCCTTCGACGCCGACTTCCTTGGCACCGCTCTCCACGACTAGCCTATTGGGAGTAGTCAGTCCCGTCTTAGGCGTGGTTGCGCCAGCTGAGGACGCGCTGCTTCATACCCTCGATGTCGAGCACGCCTTCGGCGAAGCCTTTGCGCACGAGCTCCTCGGGAACGTACTCGTCGTAGCGATCAAAATAAGGCACCTCGCCGGGATAGACGAGCTCGATGGGGTCGAAGTCCTTCTCAGCCTCGGAGGCGAGCACCTCAAAGAACGTCTCCTCGTCGGCCTTCATCTTAAACTGCATAAAGTACGGGCGCGACGGATCGAGCCCTCGAAGGCCCAGTTCGGCTGCACATTTAATCTTGAGCATGCGCTCGAGCGCCAGGAATGCGTAGCTGCCCAGCCAGGGGAAGAGCACCCAGGTGTCTCCGCCCAGGTTGATGAGCGGCTTGGTTCCCGTACCCGAAATCTCGGCGGTATGACGAGCCCGTGCAAGGCGTGCCCGCGCGTTGCCCATGAGGTACGGATATGCCGCATGCTCGTTGAGCGCTTTGCGCATGCGCTCGAGTACGTGTGTATTGATATCGCCGGGGCAGTCGCCAAAGTAGGCCGGCACACGTCCCTTGACCTGCGTGGCAAAGACGGTATGGCGCTTCCAGTCCACTTCCTCGACAATCCAGCAGTGTCCGGCGATGGCGATGCGCTCACCAGGCGGTGGCGGATTGACGATCGTGCCCAGCTCGGCCGACTCGCTGCGAACGGTGAACTCCTCGTTTTCCTGGAACACGGCGTAGAACTTAAAGTTGTTGATGATGCGCTCGCCCGCGAGACCCACGATGAGCCCACCGCCCTCGGTGACCTGGATGTGGTCGATCTTGATGAGGTGGCGCAGCAGTACGCGATAGTCATCGGCCGAGACGCGGTGGAAATAGCTCAGCGTGAGCACGCGCTGAGCAAGCTCGGCCGGTGTGAGCTCGCCGGTGCTGGCGAGCGTCGACATGGTCTGGTGATAGAGCAAACTGTAGGGGAGTCGATCGAGCTCGGGTGGCTCGACCCACTTTTCTTCGCGATAGAGTTGTACGAGCGCGATGCCCTGCAGGAGCTTCCAAGGTATCGTTTCGGGCATCATCGTGCGCGGCTCGGGCTCCTCCTCGCGCATGACAAACCACATCTCGGGCGGAAGATCGCGGCGGCCCGTGCGCCCCATACGCTGCAAAAAGGAGCTGACGGTAAACGGCGCATCGATCTGAAACGCACGTTCCAGACGGCCGATATCGATGCCGAGTTCCAGCGTGGAGGTGGTGACGGTTGTCTGCGCCTGCTCCTCATCGCGCATGAGTTCCTCGGCCGTCTCGCGCAGCGATGCCGAAAGATTGCCATGGTGGATGAGAAAGCGGTCGGGCTCGTGCCGGCTCTCGCAGTAGCTGCGCAGCATGGAGCACACGGCCTCTGCCTCCTCGCGCGAATTGGCAAAGACCAAGCACTTGCGCCCGCGGGTGTGTTCGAAGATATAGCCCATGCCGGGATCGGCGTTTTCGGGCGCGGTGTCGGTGGGGTTGAGGAGCGCCTGCTCAGCGGCCCGAGGGATATCGACTTCGCCCTCGGGGGCCGAAGAAGTGCGGCGGTTCCCGGAGGTAGCCTTATCCTGTGCCCGTTCGCGACGTTGACGGCGCTCCTCCTGTGTGAGCTGTCCGCTGCGGCGCATGTCTTTGGTGTCGGCCGGCAGTGCCGTGGGCGCCACCGCCTCGATGCGCTCGCATGCGAGCACTTCGGCTTCCTGCGGACCTGTGCCTACGAATCCCCGCTGCTGTGCCTGGGGGCCCGAGTTGTAGAAGTGCTCCATGGAGATGCGCCACACGCGGCGCGGTTCTTCAAAGCGGGGGATAACGCAGTCGCGCCCCGTTCCCTGTGAGAGAAAAGCGCCCGTGCGCTCGGGGTCGCCGATGGTAGCGGAAAGGCCAATGCGGCGAGGCTGCACGCCGGCCATGCGCGAGAGTCGCTCGATAAGGCAGAGTGTTTGCCCGCCACGGTCGCCGCGCATGAGCGAGTGGACCTCATCGATGACCACGTAGCGCAGGTCGCAAAACATGCGCGGGATCGCCATGTGCTTATGGATTAAGAGCGCCTCGAGTGACTCGGGCGTAATCTGCAAGATGCCGCTTGGTTTTTTGATGAGCTTAGCCTTGTGCGACTGCGAGACATCGCCATGCCAGTGCCAGACAGGGATATCGGCCTCTTCGCAGAGGTCGTTGAGACGGACGAACTGATCGTTGATGAGCGCTTTGAGGGGGCCGATGTAGAGGGCGCCCACGCTCGCGGGCGGGTTCTCCCAAAACTCGGTCAGGATGGGAAAGAAGGCCGCCTCAGTTTTGCCAGATGCCGTGGATGCCGTCAGGAGCACATTGTCTTGCGTGTTGAAGATGGCGTCTGCCGCCGCAACCTGGATAGAGCGCAGACTCTCCCAATCGTGGGAGTAGATGAAGTCTTGGATAAACGGGGCATATCGGTCAAAGGCGTTCATGGGACCTCCTCTCAACAACGGGCTGATCAACGCAACGGGCAACGGCTCGATATCTTGCAACATCGGCGTTTGCCCAGATAAAACCTACCAAAATAAACCTGTCCCTTTTTGGCAGGTTAGATGGTGAATTCGGCGAAGTTGCGGTTGCCGTCTGCGGTGCCGGTGTCGCCTGTTGCAGCTGGCGGCGCCAGCGTGACGCCGCCGACGCTTTGCAGCAACTCAGCCACGTTTGCATCGGGATTCTGGCACAGGATATCGAGCAGCTCGATAAAGTCACGGATGACCTCACGCGGCGTCAGATGCGTGTCTGCTCCCACACGACCGAACTCGATCTTGAGGAAGTCTACCAAGTCGTTCTCGGTAAGCGTGGGCGTCCAGCCAAAGTAGCCAGCATGGATCTGCATGAGTTTTTCGATCAGCACCAGCAACTCCTCGTAGGTGAGTGGCTGCAGGCGGATGATGGGCGCGAGCATGTCCTTAAGATCCTCGCGTGCAAAGCGGCCTTGAGCGAGTCGGCTGCGCAGGGCCTCGTAGGAGAACACGCCACGGCGGCGGTCTTCGATGGAGGTTGGCGTGCCGCCCATGATCATGCCCAAGTACTGCGCCTTGCCCTGGAGCGTGTCGTTGTACATGGTCAGGATCTTCTCGTAGTTGTATTGGCGTGTGATGGCGTTGGGAATCTTATACAGATTCACGAGCTCGTCGATGAGCACCAGCATGCCCTTGTAGCCGCTGCAGACCAAAAAGCGCGCGATGAGTTTGACGTAGTCGTACCAGTCATCGTCGCTGATGATGGTTGAGGACCCCAGTTCGGCGCGAGCCTCGCTCTTGGTGCGGTATTCGCCGCGGATCCATTTGGTCACGCGGCTCATAGCTTCTTCGTCGCCCTCGGATACGGCCGCGCGGTAGCGGCGGAGCATGCGGGTGAAGTCAAAGCCGTGGACCATTTCCTCGAGCGGCGCCAGTTGGGCATTGACGGCAGGCTCGTCGGCATCGGCACACGAGGCGACCCAGCGATCCAGGATAAGGTTGAGCGAACCGCCCTCGGGGCGCGTCTTGGTCGATATATTGCGGATGAGCTCGCGGTAGGTGGCAAGGCCCTGTCCCTGACCGCCCTGCAGGCGGCGCTCGGGCGACAGGTCGGCATCAGCGACGACGAATCCCTCGCCCATGGCGTGCGTGCGGATGGTCTGGAGCAAAAAGCTCTTGCCGGCGCCGTAACGACCGACCAGAAAGCGGAAGCTTGCGCCACCGTCGGCGATGAGACTCAGATCGGTGAGCAGGGCGCGGATCTCGACCTCGCGCCCTACGGTGATGTAAGGAAGGCCGATGCGCGGGACCACGCCGCCCTTGAGCGAGTTGAGAATGACGGCAGCGACGCGCTTGGGCACGCGGGGTGCTGCGGATGCGGTATCACTCATGGTCTAGGTATCCTCTCACGTCTGCTTCGTAGTCCTCGATAATCTGCGGCCCTGCCGCGCCGAATTCGATAACGGTGTCTCCCACCAGGTCAAAGAGCGCCTCGTTGATGGTATCGACAAGCATGTCCTCACTCTTGCCCGACTGTTCCACCGCCGATGCCGTCTGTGCTGCGTTTTGCTCGAGTAGTGCTCGAAGATAGGCGTCTGCGGCGGGATCGAGTGCGGACGCGGTGTCGGCGGGCGCGGGCGTTGGCGCGAGGAGCGGGGCTACGACGCCAAACTGCTCGGTGGAGATGGTCGGCACGCTAGCCTCGTCCTGCTGCATAGTCGTCGCGACTGGTTCGGCGATCGTGTCGGCCACGGGCTCGGCTTCCCGTCGTTCGGCAACTGCCACCTCGGCATCCGCAAGCGTGCCGTCCTCGCGTTCCTCGTCGATCAAAAGCGCTTCGCGCGTTTGCGCGGCGGCGCTCCGAATGTGCCCCAGCTGGCTCAGGTCGATATCGATCTTGACGGGCTGGTGCGCGGCATCCCACGAAAGCCATGCCACGATCTCGTCATCGATGATCTTGGCCATATATTTGGGGACCTTCTCTTCCTTTAGAGGATGGGCGGGGTCCAGGGCCAGGCGCAGGCGTTGGTCGCAGGCGCGCATCATCTCGCCAAGCTTGCTGCTCTTTTGTCTGCTGCCGTGGATGCGTATGCATTCCCAAAAACCGTTTTGGCAACGGTAGATATGGATGGGGTCCAGACGGTATTCGCAGTCCTCGTGGCGCTCGGGCGCAAAGAATACGGCCGAGGCAAACATGGTGTAGGGCATGGCCGTCTCCTCCCCAAATAAACTTGCCACGATGCCGGTCTTTCGGTGCGTGTCATAGTAGCGCGCCATGCGGACATACACGGCGCACGCCACGTGGCGCAGATCGCGGTGATGGCTGCGGTCGAGCCGCGAGCTACTTAGGTTGTACGTGGAGAGGGCGTTGATGGCGGCCGTGAGTCGCTCCTCGCGCACCTCATCGGGCGGAAGGGGGAGCGTGGGCTCGGAGGTTTTGCGACGCTTAGGGGTCTGGCCGGACGGTGCCGGTACAAGGTCTCGTGCCGCGCGCCGCAGTTCGATAAGGGCGTTATCGAACATGACGGTTTTAGAGTCGCGAAGCAGCTTGGGGTCGAGCCCGTGGAACACGGCGTAATCTTGCAGCCACACGCGCGCAAACCGGTCGATGCCGGGCTCGAAGGCGCGATAGACATCCCAAAAAGCCTTGATCTTGTTAAAACCATCGAGTGGATTATCTACGCCAATGCCGTAGATCAGCTCATAGAGATACAGAAAGGCAAAGGACGTAGACGTTTCCTCGACGGTTCCGCGGCGCACTTGGGCACGCCAGGTAAAGTAGCCGCGCAGTTGCCGGTCGCTCATGGCGTTGTAGGTGGGAAAGTACGACTTAAAGGTGCCGTTGTAGGGACAGTCGTCCTCAAAGTCGGCCATCAGCAGGCCCTGGCGGTAAAAAAGCTCGGCTTCCGAAAGCCAGCGGCCCGCACCGCCCTTGGGGTCATCCTGCCAGCGCGATATCTCGCGCATTTTACGGTACTGGTCGGGGAGGAAATTCTGCATCTGTCGGCCGGTTTTGAGAATCGGCTCGTCTGCGTAGGTTTCGTTTGAGAAGCGGGCGGACTGATGGGTCCGGGCCTCGGCCATAATGCGCTCGATGAGCATCTTGATGTCCTGGTCGGCCACCGCTCCTCCTCTCGAACGCAGCTACGGTGACCTCATATCATAGCACAGCATCAAACAGATGTTCGAGATACCGCTGCGTTGATAGATTTAGAACAGGAGGGCGTATATGACGGCGATGACGACGGAGGGAAGCATATTGGCCGTGCGGAAGGTCTGAGGACGGATGAGGTTGACGCCGACGCAGAAGATGAGCATGGAGCCTACGAGCGAAAGGCTGTTGAGGGCTGCTGTGGTCATGATGGGGGAGAGCGCGCCGGCAAACAACGTGATCGTCCCCTGGAACACGGCAACGGGCAGGGCGGAGAAGATGCAGCCGCGGCCAAGCGAGGCCGTCATGGTGCAGACGATGATGCAGTCCAGTGCGCCCTTGAGGGCAAGCGTTGACCAGTCGCCGAGCAGGCCGTCCTGGATCGATCCCACAATGGCCATGGCGCCGATGCACACGGTGAGTGAAGTCGAGACAAAAGCGTTGGTGAACTCGTTATCGCCCTCACTGCCAGTCTTGCGCTTGAGCCATTCGCCAAGGTTCTCGATGGCGGCCTCCAAGTTGATGGCCTCGCCGATGAGCGAACCGAGCGCAAATGAGACGATGAGCATGGTGGTACCGGTGGTCGCTAGCGCCTTTCCATCGATGATGAGCATCTTTTGCATGGTGCCGCCCAGGCCGATAAACAGGACGCACAGCCCCGATGCTTTCATGAGCGTGTCTTGGATGCGCGGTGTAATGAAGCGGCCGCCCGCTAATCCCAAAAGACCGCCCGCAACTAAAAGCGCAACGTTGATGATTGTTCCCAAGCCCGGCATGAGCCCTCCTGTATTGATGCCAACGTGGCAATCGTAGCAGAACGAAATGCGAGGCACATCGCGACTCATCTAATACGTTATATAAGTGGTATTAGGAATGATGCGCAGCATTTAAGCCTCAGGTGGTTGTCGGGACATAGGGATAGTAGTCAAAGCGCAGTGTCATAAGCCGCTGTGGGGATTCAATAGCCGCGGCGATGATATTGGCATCGCGGGCACGATCAAACCCTTCGAGTTCGATCTGATACGAGACGTCTTGCATAATGTCCAGACGTCGCCAGGCTAGAAGTGTGTCGCCATCGAATTCCAAGGTCTTGCCTCCGTCTGGGGCAACGGCGTATAAACGCAGTTTAGCGGTGGTTGCAGGGTCGACAACCGTGACCTTTTTAATTTCGTTTCGAGTATTCTTGGCGCCCAACAAGGTGAGCAGTGTTGGGGCCACGACCTCGCCTGATGGCAAAAAGACGACTTCGATGGATTCGGGAAATGCGATGATGGCCGACTTGCGGACGGGCTGATTGGCGGCGGCAACTTCGATGTTTGCAGCATCGATGACCTCTGTGTGGTCGAGGGCGGCAAGCACGCAGCAGTTACCTTCATCGATCTCCTGAGGATCAGCAAGTCCCAGACTGTCCGCGAGCTCGGGATCGTTTGGACCGGTAGCGGGCTCATTCGGTGCTTCGAAAGAAGCTGGGACGCTGTTTGTCGGCGACGGCGTGTCGCCCGCACCTGCTTCTTTGTCCGTGCTCTCTTCTTGTATGGTTGCGTTGATGGGTTCGTCGTTTGAGGGGAGCGTCTTGGCGTCAAGCGCGGAGGGGACAATCCCGATGGCTCCGGATCCGTTCCACTCCATTTCGAGAAGCGCCGGGTCGGCAAGAATGCGTTGCCTGCTTTGCGCGTGGGCATCGATTTCAATAGGGCCTGCCTCTATCCCTCGTGTAAGGCTGAGTGATCCGGCTGACTTCTCGAAATGAGCGTCTGTGTCTTTGGTGCTGACGGCGTAGAACAGCAGGGATGCTTCTCCCGCCGCGATGGCATCGGTGCCCGCCTTGGTCAGCCGCAGCGATGCCGTGAATGAGAGGGTGGGCTGCACATCGTCTGCATTCGCGGCGGCGCAGCCCAGACATATACCGCCTCCTTTCTCGAAAAACGCACCGTCGAAGGCGACCTTCGCTCCGTTCGCCGAGTCATCGACCGAAGCGATATCGATGCGCAACCCCAAATCGCACGGATCGCCATCTGCATCGAGCACAATCGAGCGCCATGTGCAGACGGCGCACCCCGCCTGGGAGCCGTTTGCCTTGTTCGAACGATTGATATCCACGACTATCGAGCCGTCCGTATTACGACGAAGGCATCCCGAGGTTGAGATTGCGGCCTGTGCGAACGAAAAACGCTTGCACGCAATGGCGCTCGACGGATTTGGTGCGGAGCTTAGGGCTGCTGGTAAGGAGTCTGCCATGACGGGAGTCGCCCAAGCGGCGACAGGCGTTCCGGTTGCGAGCGCGCCGCAGAGTGCGACGACGGGCAAAAGGTTCTTCGATGCCATGGGGTCTCCTTAGCTAATTTAGTGCGGCCTGTCCGTGTTTCGTTTCTGGCTGCGTTTGATGTGCAGACCGAGGCCGGCGGTTCCCGCACCTGCTGCCGTGGCGCCTGCTGCCAAGAGCCATCGTCTGTCGTCTGTCTGTGCCAACGGTTCCTTGCAGTTGCCGCGGTCGAGCTCCGAGAGGTCGACCGTCACTTGCGTGGCGGCCTGCGCCTGTTCTTGCTGGGCAAAGGCCATGGCTGGCCCAAACGCTAGGATACTGACGGCGGCCAGGGCGACGGCCTTATGCCGTGTGCGCACCGGGCTCGACCGTCCAGGTGATCGTTGCAACCTGATCGCCTTCGCCGGTTACGCGGAAGATGTCGCGCGTGACGCGGGCGACGTTTCCGCTTGTCTTGAGCTTAATTTTGTCCGTGCCGCCGGCAATGCCCTGGTAGCCCATGTCGAAGGCTGCATTCTTGGAAAGATCGAGGCCCGTCTCCTGCATTGCGGCGCTGGCGTTCTGGAGTGCGCCGTCGGGGCCGACCTTAAAGTCGATGGAATTCTGCGCGGTTCCGGCCTTGGCGTCGGCGGCAATGGTCCAGGTGTTCATGGCGTCGATCTTCATGTTGGTGACATGGATGCCGTAGGCCGAATGATTGTCGATGGTGGTCGCGTCTTCTGAGGGGCCCTGAAGCGTGCCGTCGGCCTTGGCGACGAAGGGAATAACCGTCGGAACTTTGAACTCTACGTTGTCGATCTCGGTCCTGACCATTACTTTCGTGGTTCCAACGCGCCCGGCTGCCAGAGCTGGCGTCGGGGCGGCGCCCATTGCGAGCGCGAGCGCGAGCCCTGCGCCCACGACGAGCGCTCTGGCTCCGTTCATGTTCCTGGTGATGTCCATGGTCGTTCCTTTCTATTCGCCGCGGGCCGTCCCCGCGATGATTGGACGAATGCTGGTGAATTGCGTGCGGTGTCGCGTCGGCCGAAAAAGCTAGTTCTCGGCTTGCTCAACCCGTACCTTGACACGTGTCGGATTGCCGTGGCTGTCGAGGGTCTTGGCATCGAGTGCCTGGATCTCGATGTATGCCTCTCCTTCTTTGATGTCGCCGGCGGGGCACGTCTCGATTGTCTTGCCGGTCTCGACCACACCGGATTCGTACATGGTCTCGTCGTTTTGGATGACGCGGAATCGCTGGGGAAATTTATTGTCTTGGACGTTTTGCACGTTGACGCGCAGCTTGCCGTCCTCCTGTAGCTGAACGACCGGCGCGACCGAAATCGTCATCATGTTGTCGCGGACGATGGCATCGAGCTCATCTTGGATTTCTTGTCGCGATTTACCCTCTGCCGTCGTGACTGAGGCGCCCGCTTCGGGCACGGGCTGCGACTGCCAGGCGTATAGCCCTACGGCGATGAGGGCGCAGGCGATAGCCAGGCAGACAACGACGAGTTTCTTGCGACGCCCCAGTCCTGCGAGGCGGGGCGGCTTCTTCGCACTCATGCGGCGTCCTTGGTGGTGTAGACACGTGCGAACGTGGACGGGTCCGCTCCAAAGAGCATGTGAAGCATCAGGCGGCGCGAGTAGATGAGCTCGTCAAAGTCGTGAGGGAGCTCGATGTCGTGGATACGCGCGATGTGGTGGGCGAGCGCCGAGAACGACTCGGGGTCGCAGATAACATCGGTGGTGACGTGGTAGACCGCCGTATCGGGGAACGCCTCTTCGTCGAAAGGCAGGAGATAGGGATCGTCGTCGACCTCGATGGCGACGCCGTACTGGGGCCAGTAATATGCCATGGGAACCTCCCTGCTTCTGGGGCCAAAACTTCTATCGGTTTTGGCTGTCGACGCCGACCGTATCAGCCGCTACTTGACCAATTTCTGACCAAATGCTTGACGGATTGACATCTCCGCAGGTAAAAGGTGGAAAAATTACTTCAACTTTTTTCGAGCGACAATCGAGCGGTCGGCGACGGCGGGGCGATATGTGTCAAAAGCATCGTCTGCCGAGGAAGCCTTGCCGTTCGCCGAATTGCACAAACGTAAAAATCGCCAATTATGGAGACGGTCTCGAACACGTCGACGAAACGATGCGGTAACATCTCCCTGCAAACACTGTAGTTAGCTAAAGGGGGAGTTCGCGTGTCTGCAACCATTAAACCCTTCACCGATGAGTTCGAAGAGTATGGCCGCGATGAATCTCGTGCATCGGGTGAAGCATCGAGCATCTCGTTTCCGACAACGGAAGACGAGGTCCGTGCCATTTTGGAAACGCTCCATGCCGAGCGTGTCCCGGTAACGGTTCAGGGCGCCCGAACCGGCCTTGCCGCCGGTGCCGTGCCCCACGGTGGGCATATCCTCAATACTTCCCGTATGAATCGCTACTTGGGCCTTCGCCGCGATGAACAAGGCCAATTTCTGCTGCGCGTGGAGCCGGGCGTTGTGCTCTCGGAGCTGCGCAAGCAGCTGAGCAAGAAGGTACTGCCGACCGCCGGTTGGGACCAGGCATCGCTTGAGGCCTACGAGGAGTTCCAAGAGTCCCCCGAGCAGTTCTTTCCCACCGATCCCACCGAGGCATCTGCCTGTCTGGGCGGCATGGCGGCATGCAACGCCTCCGGCGCCCGCAGCTACGCTTACGGTCCCATGCGCCCGCATATCACGGGACTCCACGTCGCGCTGGCTGATGGCGATTTGCTTGAGCTTCAGCGCGGCGAGGCTTTTGCCCAGGACCGCCACCTGTCGCTCGTGACGGCAGCGGGCCGTACGCTCGAACTCGATCTTCCCGGCTATACCATGCCCGAGACAAAAAATGCCTCAGGCTATTTCGTTGCGGACGATATGGACGCCATCGACCTCTTTATCGGCGCGTGCGGCACGCTCGGCGTTGTCACCGAGCTCGAGATCGCCCTGCAGGCGGCACCTTCGGTCGTATGGGGTGTGAGTTGCTTTTTCGATAGCGAGGACAAGGCGGTGTCCTTTACCGATTCCGTGCGCCCTGTCCTGTCCCATGCGGCTGCCATCGAGTACTTCGATGCTGGCGCCCTGGATATTCTACGTCGCCAGCGCGAGCAGTCGACGGCGTTTGTCTCGCTGCCGGCGCTCGACGACGAGGCAAAGGTCTGTGTCTACGTGGAGCTTGACTGCGACGACGAGGCGCAGGCGACCGAGGAGCTGTACCACCTGGGATGGGTTTTGGAGCTTGCGGGCGGCCGCGACGATGCGACATGGGTCGCGCGCACCGAAGTCGATCGCGAATGCCAGCGGTTTTTCCGCCACGCGGTCCCCGAGAGTGTCAACATGCTCGTTGACGAGCGTCGCCGCACCGACCCCACCATTACCAAGCTGGGATCGGATATGTCGGTGCCCAATGCACGCCTTGCCGATGTCGTGGTCCTCTATCGCCGCACGCTGGCCGAAAGCGGGCTTGAGTCTGCTGCCTGGGGACACATCGGGAACAACCATCTGCATGTGAACATCCTGCCGCGCGATGCGCAAGACTACCGTCGTGGTGGAGAACTCTTTGCCCAGTGGGCTTCCGAGGTCACGGCCATGGGCGGTGCCGTTTCTGCTGAGCACGGCGTCGGCAAGATCAAGGCGGGCTTCTTGGAGACGATGTACGGCCACGAGGCCATGGTCGAGTCGGCGCATCTCAAACTCCAGCTCGATCCTGCCGGCCAGCTGGGTCGCGGCAACCTGTTTACGGAGAAGCTCTTGGATGAGCTCGTCCAGAAAGGGGGCGCGTGAAGATGAGTGATTTTCATATGGTGGTGTGCGTCAAGGCGGTGCCCGGAAGCACCGAGGTCAAGATGGACCCCAAGACCAATACTATCGTGCGTGATGGCAAGCAGGCGGTCGTTAATCCCTTCGATGCAAGTGCTCTCGAATGTGCGCTAGCGCTGAAGGACGACTTTATCGGCTTTGGCATGGACGTGCGTGTGACGGTGGTGTCGATGGGCATCCCCGCGACCGAATCGCTGCTGCGCGACTGCATCGCCCGCGGTGCCGACGACGCGCTGCTGCTGACCGATCGCGCCTTTGCGGGCGCCGATACCCTAGCCACCACCTATGCCCTCAAATGCGGCATCGAGGCACTCGATGAGGACTTTGACCTGCTCATCTGCGGCAAGATGGCAGTGGACGGCGATACGGCCCAGATCGGCCCCGAGCTGGCCGGCGCCTTTGGGGTCCCCTGCGTGACCGACGTGAGCTGTGTGCAGAGCGCGGGATTTACGACGTGTGGCTCGCTGGCGCTCGTTCACGGCTGCGATGCCGGCGAGGAGACGGTGTACCTGGAGATGCCGTGTGCGATGACGACCGCCAAGGAGATTGGCCAGCTGCGCATGCCGAGTATTGCCGGTATTCGCGCGGCCGAGGATGCAGACGTGCGTGTGGCCAGCGCTGCCGACGTAAACGCCGATCCCTCGCGTTGCGGCCTTGCCGGATCACCGACGCAGGTCGTGCGCTCGTTTGTGCCCGACCGTGACCAAACGTGCGAGGCCGTTGAGGGAACGGCGTCCGAGCAGGCGGTAAAACTTGCCAAGATTATTGAGGGGATGGCATAGATGAGCGGGCTGATTATCGATAGCGAAGCCTGTATCGGCTGCGGTCGCTGCGTTCGCGCCTGCGCCTCGGGCGGCATTGTGGTGGAGGGTGAGCGCCCCAATCGCTGTGCCCGCGTAACCGACGGCTGTATCCTGTGCGGTGGGTGCGTCGACGCCTGCCCCGTCAACGCCATCTCGATTGAGCGCGACGAGGCCGCCGGCGCGGCAGACCTTGACGCATATCGAGACATCTGGATCTTCGTGCAGACTGACGAGCACGATGCCGTTGCATCCGTGGCCTTCGAGCTCATGGGCAAGGGGCGCGAGCTTGCCGATGCCCGCGGCTGCCGTCTGGTGGCACTGGTCGGCATGAGCCCCGAGGGCTCACTCGGGGACCTGGAGCATCTGATTTGCGCCGGTGCGGACGAAGTTCTGGTCTGTCGTGACGAGCGCCTGCGTCAGAACGACGCGGAGGTCTACGCTCGCTTGATCTGCGATTTGGTAGCCGAGCGCAAGCCCGAGGCCATTCTGTACGGCGCGACCGCCTTTGGTCGCGAGCTGGCGCCCGGTGTGGCCGTGCGCTTGCAGACGGGTCTTACGGCCGATTGCACGGTGCTTTCTATGGATACGGAGACGGGTCTGCTGCAGCAGACGCGCCCGGCGTTTGGCGGCAACCTGATGGCCACCATTATCTGCCCCAACCACCGTCCTCAGATGGCAACGGTGCGCCCCGGCATCTTTAAGGCGCCCGAGTTTGACTATAGCCGCTCCGGCACGATTACCCAGGTAGTGCTTGCGGATGACGTTAAGGCCCGCGTCGAGATCTCGATTCCCGCCGAGGAGTGGGGACAGCAGGCCTCAATTGCCGATGCCGAGCGTCTGGTCGTGGTGGGCCGCGGCATCGGCTCCAAGAAGAATCTGCCCCTGATGCGAAAGCTCGCCGATGCCCTGGGTGCCGAGCTTGGTTGCACGCGTCCCATTGTGGAGGCAGGCTGGTTGGAGTATCGCCACCAAATTGGCCAGACGGGTGTATCGGTCTCGCCCAAGCTTCTCGTGAGTATCGGTGTTTCGGGCGCCATCCAGCATCTTGCCGGCATCGGTGGGGCGGAGTGCATTATCGCCATCAACGAGGACCCGGATGCCCCCATCTTTGGTGCTGCCCAGTACAAGGTTGTCGGTGATGCCGTCGAGGTCGTCGAGGAGCTGCTGGCCCAGTTTGAGCGCTAGGCACGCGCCAGCCAGTCGCGCATCTCGTCCTTTAGGCGGCTCCAGGTTGCCTGCGTGGCGGGGTCGGTAAAGGGCCGCGTAATGCCAAAGGGCGCGTCGAGCAGGCGGTAGATATCGCCTTGCTCGCGCGCCAGCGCGCGGCTTGCCGGATAGACGAGCTCAAACATAAAGCAGATAAGCCCCACCAAGAAGTCGGCGGGCTCATCGCGCTCATCGCGCGCGACGCAGCGGTGCTCGTCAAAGGCGGTAAGCGCCGGTGTCGAGAAGTGGCTGGCGAGAAACGTGTCCTCATCCACCTTGAGGACGGTGTCGACGGTGCTGTCGGCGATGGTGCGCATAATGTCGATCTTGTCGCCATCGCGCACGATGTCGCAGAAGCTCCGCGTGCGCTCGTCGAGCTGTGCGGGTAGACGGAAATCGCTGTGATAGGCGATGCTCGCTCGGATGAGCTCATCTTCTGCCGGGTCATCGATAAAGTCGCGGATGCTCATTACGGCGGGTGCATCGGCGGGATTCTCGCCAAAGAGGACCTCGATGCCCAGCACTGCATGGCTCATGCTCTCGGCGTCCTTAAAGGTGTCCCAGCGTCGCAGCTGCTCAAAGCGGCCCATATCGTGCAGCAGGCCGCAAAGCCATGCCAGGTCAATATCTTCTGACGACCAGCCCTGCTCGCGCGCTACGGCATCGCATGCCTCGGCCACGTGGTACGTATGCTCGATTTTGAGCGCGATGCGTGGGTTGGTGGCGTCGTAGGCATCGGTGTAGCTTTTGAAGGCCGCGCGCGCCCGGTCTCGATCGATAGCTGTCATAATGACTTCCTAAAAAGTTGTGTCTTTCGATCCGGTGGCAATTGTAGGTGAACTTTATTGCCACCGGTTGATATTTCTGCTGCGTTGCAAGGCGCGCTGCAGACGACTTACCAGAATGGGAGTGGCATGGTCCTTAGGATCTTTAAAATCGTCTGGCCAGTGATGCTTACCTATGTTGCAATAGGCGCGCCGTGCGGAATGATCATGGGGCAGACGGGAATGGAGCCCTGGATGGTCTTTGCTCTGAGCAGCACGTTTGTGACGGGCAGCGGCCAGTTTATGATCTGCAATCTTTGGCTGGCGGGCGTACCGGCACCTTCGATTATCGCGAGCGTCGCCGCCATCTCCTCGCGCTTCGCTCTTTACTCGGCATCGATCGCACCCCATCTGGCGGGCGCCTCGAAGCGTCAGACGCTGGCTGTTGCCGCGACGCTCACCGAGGAGGCATACGGCATCTCGCTTGCCAAGCTGGTTGAGGGGGAGGATTGGGGCCCGCGCGAATCCTTCGTGCTCAACGTGATCCTCATCGCGACATGGGGCGCTTCGTGCACGATGGGTGCCATCGTCGGTGCCGTTGTCGATGTTCCCACCGCTATTGCGAGTTTCGTCTGCACGTCGCTCTTTATCTGTCTACTCTTTTCGCAGCGGCTGTCGCGCGGCAACGTTGTCGCGGCGGTTTCGGGCGCGGTGTCCGTCGCCGTATGCAAGTTCTTGGGCCTCACGAATATTGCCGTGCCGGCAAGCGTCGTGGTCGGCATTGCCATTGCGCTGGCGTGCGATGCTGTATTAGACGGAAGAGGTGCCCGCGATGCCCGTTAACGAGTTCTTGGTTCTGTGGCTGTCGTCGTGGGCTGCTATCGCGTTCTTTCGCATCGCGCCGGCGTTTGCCTTGCGCGGGAGAACGCTGTCGCCCCGCATTACCGAGGCCCTGGGTTATATCCCGCCCGCTGCCTTTGCCGCGCTGGTCGCCAACGACTTGGTGAGCCCCGGGGCGTTCGACGCGGGACTCTGGCCTGCCTTGGTTCCCTGGATTGCGGCTGCCGGCGTCGTGGTGGTGGCAATCAGGACAAAGTCGATGTTGTGGTGCTGTGTTTCGGGCATCGTGCTCTATATCGTTTTGAGCCTCGTATAAGAGCGGGACACGTTTAGCATCCGGTTGATTTCCGATCTCAGCCGAACACATTGAGCAAATAGGTCGTT